>CAVVLH010000023.1:0-152908 GCA_963748805.1 uncultured Alphaproteobacteria bacterium
GAATCTGATATAAGTTCATTTTATCCTTATACAAGTCTCAAATGAAATCAAAATAAAATCCCAAAAATAAAAAGCAGTGTATATATATACATGCGTGTAATGTTAGAGGTTATTTTTTCTTAATTGGCAAATATGAGCCACTCACCTCGAATACGAAAAACTAACCGTAAAATTAATAATATAATAAAACTATCTTTTATATTACAAATAAAAACAATTAATCACCTGATGAAATATTATTGGTAATTCCATTATTTAATGATGTATTTGTACGTTCCAGGTGAATATTGATTTCCTATCATCATTGATGATGTTGATGATGAATTACTAATTAAATCTTCTCGATCAATTAATGATAGCAATACGATTCCAACGTCTTTCACGTTCTTCATATTCATCTTGAACATCTGCTAAACGTTCTCTAGAAAAAAAATCAAAAATAATAAAAATTTTATATAAAAATAAAATGATATTACTTTGCTGCATTGATTAATTCACTTATATTATCCATACAACCTGTATGAGCAATACGTACAGCACCAAAAAAACCTCTTTGCATTTTAGAAATTTTATTCATCTAATAAATTTAAATATTAATAATAAAAAAATATTAAATTATTTTTATTACTTGTTCTTTCGCTATAAGCATTGCATTTTCTGCTGATTTACGTTTAACTTCAAAAGCCATTTCTTCAATAAAATATGGGACACCCATGTCAACCAGGGGGCGGCGACCGGCTATCTCGCCGATCGTCTCGGCGAGCTCGGCCGCGGCCTGTCTGGCTTCTCCGAAGAGATTGGGCCTTCAGGTTGGCGCGAGACCATCGTTGTTGTGATCTCGGAGTTTGGCCGCACCTTCCGCGAGAATGGCGATCGCGGCACCGATCACGGTCATGGCAGTGTGTACTGGGTGATGGGCGGCGGCATCAACGGCGGGCGTATCGCCGGCGAACAGGTCAAGGTCGAACAGGCGACGCTGTTTCAGAACCGCGACTATCCGGTGCTGACCGATTATCGCGCGCTGTTCGCAGGTCTGTTTCAGCATCTCTATGGTTTGCAGCCGGCGAGCATTCAGCGGATCTTTACCAACGTCCATCCCGCCGACCTTGGTCTCGCATGATTTGTTTCGCCTTGTTCCCGGATTCTTACGGAATGCATGGCTGCTACTCCCCGTAAGCGAATTTACGGGGCTTTCACAGAGTGACAGGTAGCTTCCGCCGACGGCCACGAGTCCGAGAGCGGAATACCTCATGTTGAAGGTTTATAATTGTATCGCCACCGAGCATGATCTCAAGCTCGTCGCGCTTGCCGCCTTTGTGTGCATTATCGCCTCGGTCGCTGCGATCAGGCTGCTGCGTTACGCCCGTCGTTCCAACGGGCGCTTGCGCGGCATATGGTTGACGGTTTCTGCGATCTCGACCGGCTTTGGCATCTGGGCGACCCACTTCATCGCCATGCTCGCATTCACGCCGGGTTTGCCGGTCGGCTATAACATTGTGTTAACCGTGATGTCACTCGTCGCCGCCATCGCGCTCACCGGTTTAGGCCTCTCGGTATCCTTGCTCGACTGGCGTCACGGTCCGTGGATCGGCGGCGCCATTGTCGCCGGCGGCATTGCCGCGATGCATTACACCGGCATGGCGGCCTTCGAAGTCGGCGGCATCGTGATGTGGGACCCGGTTCTGGTGGCGGCCTCCATCCTGCTTGGCGCCGTGATCGGCGCAATCGCGCTGCCGGTCGGGCTGCACAGCGATCGCGAAGCGTGGAAGATCGGCGGCGCGCTGCTGCTGGCGCTCGCGATCTGCACCCATCACTTCACCGCGATGGGCGCAGCGTCAATTATTCCTGATCCGTCCATCACCGTGTCGCAAACCGCATTGCCGGCCGGATGGCTGGCGTTTGGCGTGGCCATCGCAAGCCTTGCCATTCTCGGATTGGCGGCGGCGGGCGTCGTGATCGACCTTCGCGATCAACGCCGTTCCGAGCTCGAGGCCGACCGGATGCGGGAACTCGCGGATGCTTCCGTCGAGGGACTTCTGGTCTGTAACGGACAGACGATCGTCTCGGCCAATAAAAGTTTTTCGCAGCTCGTGGGCATCGCAGCCGACAGCCTGGTCGGCGGCACGCTGGAAAACTGTTTCCCGGATCCCATCGCCCGCTTCAAGCTGATGTCGCAGCCCAACTACGGAATCGAAACCGAGTTGCGCCACCGCGACGGCTCGATGACGCCGGTCGAACTGATCATGCGGCCGATCGTCTTTGCCGAGCGGCCTCACCACGTCATCGCGGTGCGCGACCTGAAGGCGCGCAAGGACGCCGAGCAGCACATTCATTTCCTCGCGCACCATGACGCGCTGACCGGACTGCCGAACCGCAACTTCTTCAACGCCCGTGTCGATCAGGAAATCGCGGCGCTCGAACCCGGCAAGAGCCTCGGGATTCTCTGTCTCGATCTCGACCGCTTCAAGGAGATCAACGATCTGTTCGGGCACGCCACCGGCGACCGCACCTTGCAGGCGGTCGCCTCGCGCATCAGCGCCTTGCTCGACGACCGTCAGATGATGGGGCGCCTTGGCGGCGACGAGTTCGCCATTCTGGTGCCTGACATCACCGGCCCCGCGGCGGCCGGCCGGCTCGCCGAATCCATCCTGGAGGCGCTTCGCGAATCGCCTGACGCGCCGGAAATCTCGCCCGCCACCAGCATCGGCATCGCGCTCAGCCCGGATGATGCGGCCGATCGCCAGTCGCTGCTCAATCACGCCGACGTTGCGCTCTACCGGGCGAAACAGGAAGGCCGCAACACCTATCGCTTCTTCGAGGCCAAGATGGGCGCCGAGGTGCGCAACCGCCGCTTGCTCGAACACGATCTGCGGCAGGCGATTGCCCATAACGAATTGTGGCTCGCCTACCAGCCGCAGCTCGATATCCGTCGCGGCAAGGTCGTCGGTTTCGAGGCGCTGTTGCGCTGGAAGAACTCGACCCGCGGCGAGATTTCGCCTGGCGTCTTCATCCCGATCGCGGAAGAAATCGGCGCCATCCTGCCGATCGGCGACTGGGTGTTGCGGGAGGCCTGTCGTGAGGCGGCGAGCTGGAAAACGCCGCTCAAGGTGGCCGTCAACGTCTCGGCCGTGCAGTTGCACACCGCGACCTTCGCCAAGGATCTGCATCAAATCCTGATCGATACCGGTCTGCCCGGCAAGCGGCTGGAGATAGAGATCACCGAGACGGCGCTGGTGCGCGACCTCAACCGGACGCTGGCGACGCTTCGCCAGGTCAAGGCGCTCGGTGTCGAGATCGCGATGGACGACTTCGGTACCGGCTATTCGTCGCTCTCCAACCTGCGTGCCTTCCCGTTCGACCGGATCAAGATCGACCGTTCCTTCATCAAGTCGGTGCATTCCAACCAGCAGGCGGCGACGATCGTGCGCGCTGTGCTCGGCCTCGGCAAGGGCCTCGGGCTGCCGGTGATTGCCGAAGGCGTCGAGACCGACGAGGAACTGCGCTTCCTCCAGGAGGAAAGCTGCGACGAGGTTCAGGGCTATCTGCTGGGCAAGCCGGCTGCGATCGGCAGCTTTCGGCAATACACCGATCTGGACACGGATATGCCTGAGGCAGCTCCCCGGCGTGCCGCCAGCGCCTGACGACATTTTAGCCCGCCTTCAGGCCAGAGATCCAAAGTCAAGGTCGCTTGGCTGTCGCAATCGGTGGCGATACTTTGTAGGAATGGTCAGCCCTTATGGCTGACAGAGCATTCCTACGAACGGCGGGTCCGTGACCGAACAAGCCATATCTGCCTCCGACGCGCCGGGTACCGATGCGCAGACATCCACCGTGCGGCAGGCCCCGCGGGGCAAAATGTCGGCCTTGGCGCTTTCGGCGCTGGGCATCGTGTTCGGGGATATCGGAACCAGTCCGCTCTATACGTTCAAGACCGTGCTTGGCACCGCCGACATGCCGTCGGATCCCGGAACGGTTTTGGGCGCACTCTCGCTGGTGTTGTGGACGCTGTTCCTCATCACCACGGTCAAATACGTCTCCTTCGCCATGCGCGTCGACAATGACGGGGAGGGCGGCATCCTGGCGCTGATGGCGCTGCTCGGCGTCAAAAAGCAACATCGCCCCTCGATCGTCGCCGTCGGCCTGTTCGGCGCGGCGTTGATCTATGGCGATGGCGCGATCACGCCTGCCATCTCGGTGCTGTCGGCGCTCGAAGGCGTGAACATGGCCACACCCGCCTTACAGCCCTATGTGGTGCCGGCAGCGGTCGTGATCCTGCTTGTATTGTTTGCGATCCAGTCGAGGGGAACGGCGGCAATCGGGCGCTTCTTCGGTCCGATCATGCTGATCTGGTTTGTCGCGATGGCGGTGATGGGGGTGTCAGGCATCGTGCAGCATCCAAAGGTGTTCGCCGCGCTCAACCCCGTCTATGGGCTGTCGTATCTTGTTTCGCACGGGCTGACCGGCTTCCTGGTGCTGGGCGCGGTGTTCCTCTGCGTCACCGGCGCGGAGGCGCTTTATGCCGATATGGGCCATTTCGGCAGCCGGCCGATCAAGATCGCCTGGTTCGGAATCGTGTTTCCAAGCCTGATCCTCAACTATGCCGGCCAGGCGGCGCTGGTGCTCGAGGGCGCGCCGACCGACGGCAACATCTTCTTCCGCCTGTGCCCCGCGCCGCTGTTGCTGCCGCTGATCGTGCTCGCCACGATCGCCACCATCATCGCCAGCCAGTCGATCATCACCGGCGCGTTCTCGATGACGCGGCAGGCGATCCAGCTCGGCTGGCTGCCGCGGCTCTACATCAAGCAGACGTCATCCGAAGGTTACGGACAGATTTACGTCGGTGTCGTCAACTGGCTGTTGATGGTCGTCACCATCGGTCTCACGATCGTGTTCGGAAAATCCGACAACCTTGCGGCTGCCTACGGCATCGCGGTTTCCGCCACCATGCTGATGACGTCGGCGCTGCTGTTCATCGCGATGCGGGAGATCTGGGGATGGAGTGTGCTGGCGGCCGGTTTCGTGGCCGGCTGTTTTCTCGTGGTCGACAGCGCGTTCTTTCTCGCCAACCTGACCAAGATCGCCGAAGGCGGATATGTGCCGCTGCTGCTCGCGATCCTGATCTATAGCGCGATGTGGATCTGGCACCGCGGCGCCATGGCGGTCTCGGCCCGCATGCGCGAGGCGCTGATCCCGATCGGCGAATTCATGGCGCGGATCAGCTCTGCGAATATTCCGCGCGTGCCGGGCACCGCGGTGTTTTTGACCCGGGCCGAGCGCGATACGCCGCCGGTGATGATCTGGCACGTCAAGCATAACCGCGCCTTGCACGAGCATGTGTTTGTGTTGCGCGTGGAAATCATGTCGGTGCCCTGGCTGCCATCCGGTGAACGCCTTACCATCGAGGAGGTCGCGCCGAATTTCTGGCGCGCCGAGGCGCATTTCGGCTTCATGGAGCGGCCGCATATTCCGGCATTGCTCGCGGCCAGTAAATCGCTCGGCTGCACCGTCGACCTTGCCGACGTCACCTACTACGTCGGGCATGAGACCGTGATCGGCCGCGACGACGGCATGGGGATGCCCGGTTGGCAGGAGCGGTTCTTCGCGGTGATGGAGCGCAACGCGGTCCATGTCAGCGACTTCTTCAGCCTGCCCAACGATCAGGTGGTCGAGATCGGCCGGCAAGTGGCGATCTGAGTAGCCGCTAAATGCGAAGGCCCTACGGCTTCGGACCCTTCGACGTGCAGGCGCCCGACGCGCATTTCAGGTTCGAGGTGACGACCGGGCCACTCTTGTTCGGCGGGGTGGCGGGCGGGCTCAGCCGCGGGCCAGGCGCCTGACCCATCGCCGCGGTGTTGGCGGTCGGTGTCACCGCGGTTGAACCGGGCTTGGCGATGTTGACGACCGGACCCGGCTTTGGCGGGGTGGGCGGCGGCGTATGGATCGCGGCGCCGCCGATCACGGGCGCGGGCTTCGCCACGCCGCCGATCTTGTTCTGCTGGATCTTGGCGCCGCCGAGCGTGCTCTGCGCGTCGGCCGGCATGACGCTGGCGATGAAGAGGCCGACCGCGCCGATCGCCACTCGTTTCAGTGTTGTGTTGTTCATGGCAGGGCCTCGCGCCGGCTTTAAGCCTTTGACACCATCATACGTAGTCTTCTCGCATCACTTAGCCAAGACTTGGTCCGGCTATTTTCCGGCTATTATTAGCGCGGCGCGTTCAGCAATAGATTTGACACGTCGGGCAAATCACCGGCATAGGTCCATTGTCAGAAGATATAGCCCGCGCCGGGAGACCGGCCGCGGGCTTTTTCGTTTCCATTTTTCGAGATCGGGCGGCGGCAGTAGCTAGTGCCCACTTTCCGAAGTTCGTCTCTGTCGCTGCACCCACGTCACGAACTTCGGAAAGTTAAGGGCACTAGCAAATCTACGATTCTGGTGCCGCTTTCTATTTGAAGTTCCTGGATCGAACTTGCCGCTTGTGGTGCAGGAACTTCAAATAGGCGGCACCAGGCGCAGTAATCTCTTTGAAGCGCACCTTGCGAGGCGCCATCGAAGTGCGCCGCCGTCCGAACCCATTTGCCGGTGCGCGCGAACGCAACCGGCCGCGGCCTCTCATCCTCCCGAGAGAGACAGGGTTCGCGCCCCAAATGAGCCGCGCGCGAAAGTCGCGCCGCTCTGCCGCGTTTTTCATCGAAACAGATCGTCAAAAGGAAACCCGGCATGGCCCCTACCGCCGCCTATCTGATCGCGCTGCGCTGACGTTACTGATCCTTGTCATCCTTTGGGAAGGTTTGTCATGAGCGCGGAGATCATTCAGTTTGTGCCAAGGCCACGGCGTGATCGCGACATCAACCCACCGCCGCCGTCGTCGTGGTCGCCATGGCGGGTAGACGATCTCGCGATGGCTCACGCCGATACCGCGCCTTGTGAATACGCGCCGCCGCCTGAGATGGGCTGCGACGACGACGCGCCGGCGTGACGGCAAGCCTCTCGAGGAGATCAAAATTCAATATGCCCAAGGCCGTTACCGAAATCCGCTCGCTGGCACGAAGCCACACCCGCACCGCGCTCAAACTCTTGATCTGGGACAAGGTATTCGGCCTCGGTACGACCGATGGGCTCGCCGGATTTGCAGCAACAACGGCGAATCTCGTCGTGGCGTCTTACTTTGCCAAACGCGGCTTCGAGAATGTCGCGAGAATCATCAAGCGATGATCCAGAATCATCTCGCGACGCCGTGCCGCCATGGCTGACTTCAACGAAGAGACCATCCGCGCTGTCGTGGCGGAGACGCTTTGCGAACAGCAACGGATCCATCACAGCGATATCGATGCCGTGGTCGATCGCGCCATCGCCACGGTGCTCGTCTCCTTCGGCATCGAGGAAGAAGACCGCCGCGAGCTGCGCGCGGATTTCCAACACTTGCGACGGTGGCGCAAAAGCGTCGAGCAGGCCCAGGGTTTCACCTTCAAGGCCGTCATCAGTATCATCGTCGCGGGTTTCCTCGGTGCGGTGTGGCTTGGTATCAAGGCGACGCTCGGCAAATGATCCTTTTTGTATTGCCGTTCGTGGCGCTGCTGGTGTCGTCGCCGGTAGATGCCGTTCCCTGCTGGGTCGTCAAGCGCGCAGTAGCCCAATATGGCGAGACGGCACCGGAAGCCTGGGCGCGCGCAAAGGGATTTTCACCCAAAGATATCGAACGCGCCCGGCGATGCGTCAAATCATAAACAGCGCTTACCGGATTCGCGAGGTAGACGGCCGGGATGACGAGATCGCGGACGTCCTGACCGAGCTGCATGGCCTGACCTTCTTCAGCGGAGCCTCGATCCCGCCGTTCGATGAGGGGCATTGGTGGCTCGCTTATCGCGAGGCGACGCCGGTCGCTTTCGCTGGCATGGTGTCATCGACGTATGTCCGCAACGCCGGATATTTCTGCCGGGTCGGCGTCTTGCAGCAGCACTGGGGGCGTCGGCTTCAACTGCGTCTGATGCGCGCCGTGGAGGCGCGGGCGCGGCGCAACGGCTGGACCTGCGTGGTGTCCGATACGACCCGCAACATCGTCTCCGCCAACAACTTCATTCGCGCCGGCTACCGGATGTATGGACCGCCCCATCCGTGGGCGTTTCCGGATACGCTTTACTGGCGCAAGAGCCTCGTTTCCGGCAGCGCCTCTTCATAGCACCTATTCGAAAAGGCGATAACAGCGCGACCGCAAGGCCGACTTCGCTTGGAAGGACGGCAAAGGCCCGTATACAATCTTCCGCAACGATCCCGGCTGGAACAGGTCGGGGATCGAGCATAAGGGAAGGAACGGGCCGATTATGACCGCGAGACCGAAACTGCCTGGCCGGCTGCCGAGAGAGAAGGGGGCTCCGACCGCCCTCGACGGTTTACTGGTCGTCGATTTCACCCGGGTCGTGGCGGGTCCCCTCTGCACGCAAACCCTGGCGGATTTCGGCGCCGAGGTCATCAAGATCGAAAACCCCGAAGGTGGCGACAACTCGCGGCATTACGAACATGCCGATCTCGCCGGCGAGAGCGCAGCTTTCATCAGCATGAATCGCAACAAGCGGGGCATCGCGCTCGATCTCACCAAGCCGGAAGCCTGTGTGGTCGCGCATGAATTGATCGCGCGGGCGGATGTCGTGGTCGAGAATTTTTCCTCCGGCGTGATGAAGAAGTATGGCCTCGACTATGCGTCGGTAGCGCCGGCCAATCCGCGGCTGGTCTATTGCTCGATCTCGGCCTATGGCCGCAAAGGCCCGTTCGCATCCCGCCCCGGATTTGATCCGATCACACAGGCCGAAAGCGGCTTCATGTCGCTCAATGGTTTTCCGGATGGACCGCCGGTGCGGACCGGGCCGCCCGCGGTCGATATGCTCACGGGCATGTCCGCCTGCAACACCATTCTGCTGGCGCTTCTCGCCCGCGACAAACTCGGCCGCGGCCAGCATGTCGAGGTGGCGCTGTTCGATATCGCGCTGGCCATGACCCAATTCTACGGCATGGCCTATTTGATGAGCGGCGTGAATCCTAGCCGACAGGGCAATTCGCCGAATGGCTCGCCTGCCGTCGGCCTGTATCACGGTGCCGATGCGCCGTTTTATATCGCCTGCGCCAATGATCGCCTGTTTCGCCGCCTCGTCGTTGATGTGCTCGAACGTCCCGATCTCTTTAGCGGCGAGTTCGGTGATCGCCGTTCGCGCGTCGCCAACAAGGACAAGTTGCGTGCCATCCTCACCGAGGTTTTTGCGAAGGACACCCGCGAGAATTGGGTGACGAGAATGAAGGCGGTCAATATTCCGGTCGGCTTCCTGCGCACCGTCGAAGAAGCCTTTAACTCTCCCGAGGCGCGCGAACGTCATCGCGTCAGTGAGATCCCGCACCCCAAAGCGGGCACTGTTCCGAATATCGAAACCCCGCTCAATATGTCGCTGACGCCCGTGATTGATCCGGTGGCGGCACCATTGCTCGGCCAGCATACCAGGGAGGTGCTGCGAGATACGCTCGGCTATGACGAGGTGCGGATTGCCGCCTTGGCGGAGGCCGGCGTGTTCGGCAAGGTGTTGGCCGCGGCCGGCTGATCGCTGCGATAAATCATTGAGAATGAAGTTGCCCGGTGGCCGTTCGGCCGCCGGGCTTTTTTTCGTTTTAGGCGCCGTCTTTGAAATTTGACTTGCTTTCGCAAGTGTGCCGGGCGTGTATCCTGGCCTTCGCGGCGGCGATACATGCCTCGCCGCGCGCCCTGTCGTTTCCAATCTCCAAGGAGTTGTTCCCATGACGCACGCCATTCGCTTTCACAAGACCGGCGGCCCCGAGGTTCTTGTCTGGGAGGAAGTCAACGTCGGCAAGCCGGGCGCAGGCGAAGCGCGCATTCGTCACACCGCGGTCGGGCTCAACTTCGTCGACATCTATAATCGTTCGGGCGTCTACCCCCCGGCACAGCTGCCGAGCGGGCTGGGCGGCGAAGGGGCGGGCGTCGTCGAGGAAGTCGGCCCCGGCGTCACCGATTTGAAGCCCGGCGATCGCGTCGCCTACGGCGCGGCGCCGCTCGGCGCTTATGCGGAAGCGCGGCTAATTCCGGCCGACCGCCTGCTCAAGCTGCCTGAAGGCATCGATGACAAGACCGCGGCAGCGATGATGCTTAAAGGTCTTACCGTTCAATATCTCATCCGCCAGACCTATCGCGTCAAGGCGGGCGACACGATTCTGCTTCATGCTGCCGCCGGCGGGGTCGGGCTGATCCTGTCGCAATGGGCCAAGCATCTCGGCGCCACCGTGATCGGCACTGTCGGCAATGACGAGAAGGCGGCGCTTGCGAAAGCCAATGGCTGCGCGCACGTCATCGTCTATTCGCGCGAGGATTTTGTGAAACGCGTCGATGAGATCACCGGCGGCAAGAAAGTTCCGGTGGTTTACGATTCCGTCGGCAAGGACACTTTCCTGAAATCGCTGGATTGTCTTGCGCCGCTCGGCGTCGCTGCACTGTTCGGTGCGTCCTCCGGCGGCGTCGAGCCGCTCAACCTCGGTCTGCTGGCGCAGAAGGGTTCGCTGTATGTGACCCGGCCGACGCTCAACACCTACGCGGCCAAGAGTGAAAACCTCCGCGCCATGGCAAAGGAATTGTTCGAGGTGGTGACTTCTGGCGCAGTCAAAATCGACGTACGTCAAACCTATGCGTTGAAGGATGCCGCGAAGGCCCACGCCGATCTCGCCGCGCGCAAGACCACGGGATCGACCGTCCTCTTGGTGTGAGGGGCGAGACAACCCGACCGGTAGTGTGGCGACACTGACGTTCCTTTCAGGGCCGCCGCGATAGGATACGAGTGTCAGAACCGGGACACTAGAGCAGGGTGCTTGTCTATTTGCTCGCGAATGCTATGAGCATGCGAGCATTTGGACTGTCGAATGAGGTTCCCATGAGTATCACGGTCTACGGGTTTTGGCGGTCGATCGCGTCTTTTCGCATTCGGGCCGCGCTGAAGTTGAAGGCGCTGCCGTTCGAGGAAATCTCTGTCGATATCCTCCAGGGCGAGCAGTTCAAGCCCGGCTATGACGCCGTCAACCCCGAGCATGTGGTGCCGACCTTCATCCATGACGGCCATACGCTGTATCAGTCGATGGCGATCATGGAATATCTCGACGACATCAAGCCGAGCCCGCGGTTGTTGCCGGACGACATCAAGGAACGCGCCTATGCGCGTTCACTGGCGCTGATGACGATTGCCGATTCGCATCCGCTCACCGTGCCGCGCGTACGCAAGCACCTCGCGACGACTTTCGGCGCCGACGCTCACGCGATCGAGCAATGGGGTGCGCATTGGACCACCGAGGGACTTGCCGCTTATGAGCGCTTTTTAGCCCGCCGGAAGCCTGCGCCATTTGCACTCGGCAAGGATGTCGGCATTGCCGATATTTGCATCGCCGGCCAGGTGGTCGGCGCGCAATACGTCAAGATCGGGCTCGATGCGTTTCCGCTGGTCAAGGAGCTTTCGGATCGGCTCTTCAAGCTACCGGAATTTTCGAGCTCACATCCGTTTGAGCAACCGGACTACACCGCGTCGGGCGCGAAGCATTAGCCTGAGACTCAAGAACGGCGGCAGTGCCATCCCTCCCCCGCTACGCGGGGGAGGGATCGGGCAATCCCTACACATCCAGCCCCAGCACGCGTGCGGCATTGCCGCCGGCGATCTGCGCCAGCATCGCCTCGTCCATGCCCTGGACGCCGGCGACATGTCCGATCGGGTTATATTCGGCCATGTCGAAGGGATAATCGGTGCCCATCACGATGCGGTCGGGGCCGAATACGTCGATCAGGTACGCAAGCTGGTGATAGCTGAATACAACGGTGTCGAGATAGACCTGCCGCAGATACGTCGTCGGCGGCAGCGGCAAATCGCCATGCGAATCCTTTCGCGCGCCCCAGGCATGATCGATGCGGCCGGAGTAACCCGGCAGATAGCCGCCGCCATGCACGGCCATCAGCTTCAGATCGGGGAAGCGCGCCAAGGTCCCTGAGAAAATCAGGTTGTGCAGCGCCAGCGTCGTTTCGAGCGGATTGCCGAGTACGTTGTTGAAGTAGAAATTCGTCAGGCGGTCACCATGGGTGAACCCGTTCGGGTGCATCATGATGAAGGCGCCGAGCTGTTCGGCGCGGGCAAAGAACGGTCGGAATTTCGGATCGGACAATTCCTGGCCGTCGACATTGGTCAGGATTTCGACGCCTTTCAGCTTCAGATCCTTCATCACATAATCAAGCTCGCGCACCGCAAGCTCCGGTTCCTGCAAGGTGACGACGCCGAGCCCGACAAAACGGTCGGGCTTGCGGGCGCAATATTCCGCGACGCCATCGTTGGCGAGCTTGTGCGCCTGCTCGGCGATGTCAGGCTTGACCGCGTAGTAACATTGCGGCGGTGCCGGTGCCACGACCTGGATATCGATGCCCATCTTGTCGAGATCGAACAGGCGACGATCGATCGTCGTCATGACCTCGGCGACATCCTTTTCCTGCTGCGCGTTGATGTCCTTGGTCTCGGCATTGGCGAAATGCGCCAGCGGCACGCGGGATAGATCGACATGCGGTCCAGCGAGCTTGGCGGCCTGCGGCACGACGATATGGGCGTGAATGTCGATCGTCACGGAGGAGGGACGCCGTGCAAGGCCGTCTGCATCGTGGTTGCGCGCGGCGGTACGGCCATAGCGGTTCTTGGCATCGATCATGGAAGGACTCTACTGTTGGGTTAAAGCGCTAGAACGGTCGAATGGTTTGTTGATCAGGATCTGGGTTTGCGCCGGGTCCAGTGAACGGAAACTGTGGTTGCGTCGGCCTCGCCAAGCCCGTCCGCTTCCGCCTCCTCAAAGCAGGCCAGCGCGCTTTTCGCAACCGGCAGTTCGGCATGGAGGGAGGCGGCAAATTGCACGGCGGTGGCAAGGTCCTTCTTGGCGGCCGTGATGCCGAAGGCGGTCTCGCCGAGCGGTGCGCCCCCCAGCACCTTGGCGATGACGGCGCCGCGGCCTTTCATCGCGGCCGGCGCGCCGGCGGTGTCGGACAGGATATCGATCAGCCGTTCGGGAGGAAGATTGAGCGGCTTGCAGATGGTGAGGGATTCACCAAGCGCCTGCCAGTATACTAACAGCGGCAGATTGACTGCGAGCTTCAGCGTTGCGCCCGATCCAAGCGGGCCGACATGCTCGATCCGCCGGCAAAGCTGTTGAAGCAGGGGCTTTGCGCGCGCAACGTCAGCTTCAGTTCCGCCGACGAGGCCAAACAGCTTGCCTTCTTTCGCGGGGCCCGTGCTGCCGCCGACCGGGCATTCGACAAAGCCCGCGCCGAGTTGCGCGGCGGCATTGCCAACTGATTTCATGGTCTCCGGGCGGATCGTGCTCATGTCGATCACGAGCTTGCCGGCGAGCTTTCCCTTCAACAGGCCGCTCGCGCCGCGATAGACGGCTTCCGTCGCTTTGTCATTCAAGAGCATGACGACGATGGTGTCGCAGCCTTCACCGAGCGCAGCCGGAGAGGCGAAGGCCTTGGCGCCGGCATCAACCAGCGGCTTCGTTTTCGCCGCGTCGCGATTCCAGACGCCGACTTCGTGTCCTACCGCGATCAAACGCTGCGCGATTGCCGCGCCCATTCTTCCCGTTCCGCAAACGCCGACTTTCATTTTTTGACCTCGGTTCGGTGGTTTCTTTAATGGGCATGATACACGCCCAGATGCTGCGTGATCAGCCCCTCGGTGATCTCAGTCGCGTTACCGGTAAAGACGCAGCGTCCGGTGTTGAGAATGACGGCCTGATCGGCTACTTCCAGCGCCAGTTTCCGGTTCTGTTCGACCAGAACGATGGACTGGCCTTCTTCCTTCAGCTGTTGGATGGTGCGGCCGACTTCGGCAACGATCAACGGCGCCAATCCCTCCGACGGCTCATCCAGCAGCAACACGCGGGGATTGCCCATCAGCGCACGGCCGATCGCCAGCATCTGTTGTTCGCCGCCGGACAGTGTGCCGGCAAATTGCGCGTGACGCTCCTGCAAACGCGGAAACAGTTCGAAGATGCGCGCCACATTCCATCGTTTGGCGGTCGTATTCTCGCGTTGCCGGGCGACGATGAGGTTTTCACGCACCGTCAGCGAGGGAAAGATCCTCCGTCCTTGCGGTACGAGGCCGATTCCGAGATGTGAAATGCGCTCGGGGCTCAAGCCTCCGATCGGCTCGCCGAACAGGCGGATGTCGCCTTGCTTGGGCGTCAGGAACCCGACGATGGTGGAAATGCAGGTCGTCTTGCCGGCGCCGTTGCGCCCCAACAGCGCCAGCACATCTCCTTCCTTTAACGTAAAGCCGACGCCGTGCAGAATATGGCTGTCGCCATAGAAGGCGTGCACGTTCGAAAGGGTGAGGGCCTCAGGCGCCAAGGTACACCTCGCGCGTCCGCTCGTCCGCAATCACCGTGTCGCGCTCGCCATCGACGATGACGCGGCCGTAATTGAGCAGCGTCACGGTCTCGGCGAGGTCAAGCGCGGTGTCCATGTCATGCTCGATCATGACCACAGTGGTGTCTTTGGAAATCGACGCGATCTCCGACTTGACGGTGGCGCGTTCACTGTTCGAGAGGCCGGCCAGCGGTTCATCCAGCAACAGCACGCGCGGCTTTTGCGAAAGCGCCATCGCAAGTTCAACCCGGCGTTTTTCGCCATAGGCGAGGTCGGACACGGGGTGATCCGCCAGATGCAGAAGACCGACGCTGTCGAGCGTGCGACGCGCTTCGGTGGCGAGATGGCGATAAGAGGATAGCGGCCGCCACATCTGCCAGCGCGAGGGCAGCAGGCCGAGCAGGCCGAGCGTGACGTTGTGCTCGAGCGTATCGCCGGCGAACAGCGTGATGATCTGGTAGGTGCGGGACAGGCCAAGATGCGCGCGCCGATAGGGCGCGTACATCGTGACATCCTGGCCGAACAGTTTGATTTGCCCGGAGTTCGGCCGCATGTCGCCAGAGATCTGGTTGAACAGCGTGGTTTTGCCGGCGCCGTTGGGGCCGATGATCAGCCGCCGTTCGCCTGGCCGGATCGAGAGCGACACGCCTTGCGTGACCTTCAGGCCGCCGAAGGCTTTATTGAGCCCGGTGATTTCAAGCGCGAGGCCGGACGATGGCGCGGTCATGGCGTTCGCCCCCGCAATCGCGCGGCGAGTTTCTGCAAGCCCGGAACGATGCCCGTCGGCATCATCAGCACGATGAACAGGAACACGAGACCAAGCAGCATGTTCCAGCGCTCGATATAGGCCGAGGCATAGTTCTTCAACAGCAACACCAGCGCTGCGCCGATCGCGGGGCCACTGAGCGTGCCCGAGCCGCCGGCGATGACGCCAAGTAATGCTTCGGCCGAACTTGTGGTCGAGAGCGAGGTCGGGTGGATGTATTTGTTGTAATAGACGTAGAGCAGCCCGGCGACGCCGCCCCAGAAGCCGGCATAGATGAAGGTGATCCAGCGGATCATCCAGGGATTGAAGCCGAGTGCGGCCATTCTCCGCGGCTGGTCCCGCACGCCCTTCAACGAAGAGCCGAACGATGACGACACGAAGATCGCCATCATCGCGAACGCAATCACCGCGACGATCAAAGCGAACCAGTAGAACGAGGCCGCGCTGTCGAGCGATATGCCGAACGGCGAGGGGCGGGTCAGGCCGGCAAGCCCATTGTCGCCATTGGTGACATCAGACATGCGGTAGGCCAGTCCCCACAGCACTTGCGATAGCGCCAGCGTAATCATGAGAAAGCCGAGGCCGGTCGCGCGGAGCGCAATGACGCCGAAGAACGCCGCCATCGCGACTGTCCCCAAAATCGAGATAAGCGCGGCGGTGCCGTGCCCGAAGCCGTAGCGGCTGGTCAGAAGCGCGGAAATGTAGGCTGCGACGCCAAGATAGGATGCATGCCCCAGCGAGGTCATGCCGCCGAAGCCCACGAGCAGGTTGAGACTGAGCGCGAAGATCGCCGCGATCAGGATCTGGCTTGCCAGGTTGATGTAGAAATCGCCGGCGATAAATGGCGGCAACAGCAACGCGGCAGCAATGAGGGCGCTCCCGATCCACTTCATGCGCCGGCGTGTCCGAACAGGCCCTGCGGGCGAAAGGCGATCACCACGATCATCGGCAGGAACAGGATGACGTAAGCGAGCTCGGGAAACAGCGCGGTGCCGAATGTGTAGATGAAACCGATGATGAAGCTACCGATGAAGGCGCCAAAAAGGCTGCCGATGCCGCCGAGGATGACGACGATCAGCGCGAGCGGTAGCATATCAGCGTCAAGCCCGGGATAGGCGGAAAGAATGGGCCCTCCGAGCACGCCGGCCGCGCCAGCGATACCTGTCCCCAAGCAAAACACGATGGTGAAAAGCCGCGAGACGGGAATGCCGACGGCGCGCGCCATCTGGCGGTCGTCGACGCCGGCGCGGATCATGGCGCCCAGCCGCGTGCGATCCATCAGCACATAGAGCGCGATCGCGGCGACGATGGCGACCCCAACCAGCACCAGACGATAAGTCGGGAATACCAAGCCGAACAGTCGTGTCGGCGCCTGCAAACTGCGTGGCGTCGGCACGGGGATGGAATCGCCGCCCCAAAGCACGAGGCACGCATCCGAAATGATGAAGGACATGCCGAGTGTGACCAGCACCTGGCCGAGCGGATTGGTCTTCAGCCGGGTCAGCACCAGCCGCTCGAACAGACCGCCGATTGCGGCGACGACAATTCCGGCGCCGAGCGCCGTGACCCAGATATTCAGTCCGCTGTAGTCGCGCATCGCCACGGCGCCGAAATAGGTGCCTAGCATGAAGAACGCGCCATGCGTGAGGTTGGCGAGCCGCATCAGGCCAAAAATCAGAGAGAAGCCCGATGACAGCAGAAACAGCAGGCCTCCGAGCGACAGGCTGTTGAGACCCTGGATGATCCAAAACTGCATCTAGCGTCCCGATATCTTTCCGCTTTGCTTCACCTCTCCCCGGTGGGGAGAGGTCGATTTGCGTAGCAAATCGGGTGAGGGGGATGGTTCTAACGAGAGACCGTAACCCCTCACCCCAACCCTCTCCCGAAGGGAGAGGGAGTCCACTTCCGACGCGGATTAGGGTTTGCCTAACTCGCGATTTTACAGCTCCAATTCTTGGCCGGCGGATAGTCGCGCGAGTAGACCGGGTTCTTCAGGAATTCGGTTTTGTCGTAAGTCCAGAACTGGCTGACATCCGGATAGGTCTTGATCACGGCGTTGACCAGCCGGCCGTCCGTGCGCGTCACCTTGCGGATAAAGACGTCGCCAATGATGTTGCCGAACTCGTCGAACTTGATGGGGCCACGGATCGTATCGACGTTGGTGCCGCGGATCGCCGCCATCAGGGCTTTCTTGTCTTCGGCATTGGCCTTGACGGTTTTCAGCGCGGCTTCCAGCACTTCGCCGGCAATGTAGGTGCTGGCGGCATAGTAGCCCGGGTCGTATTTGAACTGCTTGCGGAACGCCGGCGCGAACGCCTTGTTGAGGGGATTGTCGAGCTCGGCCGAGTAAAAACTCGTGGTGACGATGCCGAGCGCCTCATCGCCCATATTGCGCAACACGGATTCATCGAGCGCGGTCATGCCGCCGATCACGGCCATCTTGTCTTTCAGACCGTATTCGACGAACTGGCGCAGGAAGCGGAAACCGTTGGAGCCAGCGGTGCCGAGGAAGATCGCGTCCGCATTCTTCACCTGCGCGACATAACTGCCATAGTCCGGCGTCGCGAGCGGCGTGAAGATCTTCTGAATGATCTTGCCGCCATTGTCCTCGAACACGCGCTGGAAGCCGGCGCACATTTCGTGGCCATAGGCGAAGTCGTCGGCGATGGTGACGATCTTCTTGTACTTGAGTTCTTTGGCCGAGTATTCGGCCAGCGGATAAGCGCATTGCGCCGCCGTCGAGGTCAGCCGGACATACCAGGGTGAGGGGTGCCGCTGGGTCATGTCCTCGGCCGCCGAAACGCCCAGCGTCGGCACCTGCTTCTCCGTCAGGTAATCGATGATGGCGAGCGCCTCGAAGGCCGCGAGCGGGCCGATCACGCAATGCACATCGTTCTTTTCGACCAGTTCCTGCGTCTTGGTGCGGGCGGTGGCGGGAACGCCGGCGGTATCGGCCACGATCAGGTCGATCTTGCGGCCGGCAAGTGTGAAGTCGTGTTCCTTGAGGAACATGGTCAGCGCCAGTTCCATGTCGATGCCGCCGGAGGCGAGCGGTCCGGTCTTGGCCGCCAACAGTCCGATCCGAACCGGGCCGGAGCCTTGCGCAAATGCAAGGTCGGGTTTCCCCAGCGTGGCAAAACCAGCGCCGGCAACGCCAGATACAAATTGTCGTCGCGAAATCGTCATGATCCCCTCCCGAGGCAACTCAGCCGAAACACCGCTTGTTTTTTCTTGGGGTGATTTATCGGACGGAAGCCCTAAATGATCAAGTGATAACCACGCTGTTCCGGGAAGGCCCGCGACGCTTAAGTCGGAAACGGGCGTTGGCTGAACGTTATGATGCGGTGCGGTAGCGCCAATCCGCCGTCTGCGACGATTGGCCTTGGCGGTCGCCCGGAAGGGCTCGCTTGATTAGCCGCTCTTCTTGCCGCCTTTGGGAGCGGTGACGATGGTCTTCTTCAGGACTTCGAACACGGAAGCCGTGTCCTGATCGCCGAGCCCCATGGTGATGGCCTGCGCATAGACCGGCTGGGTCAGCGTGAACATCGGGGTCTCGACGCCGACATCGCCGGCGAATTCGGCGATGATCGCCATGTCCTTTTTCCAGGTCGAAACTTTCATCGTCGCTGGTTCATATTTGCCCTCGACCATCATCGGCGCCCGCATCTGGAACATGCGCGAGCCACCGGCGCCGGGACCGACCATTTCGACCACGAGCTTTGGATCGAGGCCAGCGCGCTCGGCCAGGATCATCGCTTCGGCGGTGGCGACATTGTGGATCGCGACCAGGTGGTTGGCGACGAATTTCATCTTGCTGCCGTTGCCGTAGGCGCCGAGGTCGGCGCTTTGCTTGCCGAAGTCGGCAAACAGCGGAACGCATTTGGCGATCGCAGCGCTGTCGCCGCTCGCATAGACGATGAGGTCGCGCAACTTGGCCTGCGCGCCGGTGCCGCTCAAGGGGCAATCGAGCGCGATATGACCCGCTTTTTTCAGGATCGCCTCGAACCGGAGCTTGTCGGCGAGCGTGAGCGTCGAGAGTTCGACCACGATGCACGGTGGTTGGCCGGAATCGGCGATCGCGTTCGCGACGCTTTCCACCGCGGCCGGCGTCGGCAGGCTCGTCATGATGATCGGCGCGTTTTTGACGACATGGGCCACGTTTTCGACGATGACGACATCGGCTTCGGCAAGCTCGGCGCATTTGGAAGCATCGGTATCGAAGCCGATCACGCGCCAGCCCCGCGCGACCAGATTGCGCGCAATCGCGCCGCCCATAATGCCAAGCCCGATGATCCCAACCGTCTTGTCCATCAGAATTCCCGCTAGAGAAAATCTCGCGCCGGAAATGGCGCGACCGTGTTCTCAATAGCGATTGATCGATCGATAGACAATCGCCAAGCCACTATTCCCGGCGGGGCTTTGGAGAATGTTCACCAGATGAAAAATCCGCCATCGTGGTCACGCTGTGGCTTCTGGGATTGGTATTTACGGTTGCCGATCTCGCGCTTTATGCGCCGTATTTTTTCTTCCCGAGCTGTCTTGATGCCGGGATGATTTTCATCGTCCGATGCCTTCAACCGGCATGAACTCGATCTCGCGGCGCTGGATGCCAGCAAGGTGCGGCTGAAACGGACGTTCGGGACAGGCCTTCCCGACAACGCCGATCGCTCCGCCGCCACGCGCTCCGGGACGGTTCGCCCTCACGCCGCCGATATGACCAAACGCTGAAAATCCAGTCGTTGGGCCGACCTGTCTTTTCGCCGAATTCGATTGACGGGCAACGCCGGCCGCGCCTTAATTAGTGATCAGGCGATAAACAATGGCTCAACCTCCGGTCAAGCGGCTTCCGTGATGCAAGCCTAAAAGAAGAATCGAGCTATAAGAACGAGCTATAAGAACGAGCTATAAGAACGAGCTATAAGAACACGTCGGCACCAGCGGCGATCGGGAGGATCGCGAGATGACAGCACCCGGTCCAAAGCTCACGACCGCGTCCGCCTCCGGGGAGGACGATCGCGTATATGCGGCAATGGTGGCGCGCGCGGCGGCCCTGGCGCCGCGCCTGCGCGAGCGTGCGCGGAGTTCGGAGCAACTGCGCTGTCTTGCCGAGGACACCGAACGCGAATTGCACGAGAGCGGCCTGTTCCGGATCGTGCAGCCGAAGCGCGTCGGCGGTTCCGAGCTGGATTATATCGCGCTGATCGATTGCGCCGACGCGATCGGGCAGGGCGATGCATCCGCGGCCTGGACCTTCGCCAATCTTGCCAGCCACCACTGGATGCTGGCGATGTTCGACGCCCGCGCCCAGGACGTGGTCTGGGGCAAGAACCCCGACGCGCTGATTGCCTCGTCCTTCATCTTTCCGGCCGGCCGCGCCCGAAAGGTCGATGGCGGATATACGCTGCGCGGCAGCTGGCCGTTCTCTTCGGGCGTGAATTGCAGCGAATGGAACATGCTGGCGAGCGTGGTGTCGTCCGAGGATGACGCCGACGGCATCGAGTATCGCATCTTCCTTCTTCCGAAGAGTGACTATCGCATCAAGGACACCTGGGACGCGGCGGGCCTGCGCGGCACCGGCTCGAACGATGTCGAGGTCGCCGACGCGTTCGTCGCCGATCACATGACGGTCGGAGTCCACGAAGTCGCCGGCGGGCCCACGCCCGGCAGCCGCATTAACCCGAACGCGCTATATACGTTGCCGGTGTTCTCGCTGTTTCCTTATGTGCTGTCCGGTGTGGCGCTCGGCAATGCGCAATCCTGCCTCGACGATTATGTCGATCTCGCGCGGCATCGCGCCTCGACCTATAACCGCGCCAAGATCGGCGATCTCCAGACCACCCAGATCAAGATTGCGGAAGCCGCCTCCAAGATCGACGCGGCGCGCCTGATCATGCGCTCGACCTGCATCGAGGCGTTGGCGGATGCACGGCGCGGACATATTCCGGATATGGCTGCGAAGACGAAGATGCGGCGCGACGGAGCTTTCTCGGTCAACCTCTGTACCGAGGCGGTTTCGCTGTTGTTTGCGGCGAGCGGCGCGCGTGGGCTTTATATGTCCGGCGCGTTGCAGCGGCAATTCCGCGACGCGCACGCCATCAACTCCCACATCGCCTTCAATTTCGATGCGGCGGGCACCAACTACGGGCGGGTCGCGCTCGGCTTGCCTTCCGAAAACCTGACGCTGTGAGACGATGAACGACAAGCCAACGCACGTGCCGGAGCCTGAGACCGCCAACGAATTGGCGAGTGGCAGTTCGGCGCTCGATCCCAGGGACTTCCGCAACGCGCTCGGCACCTTTGCCACCGGCGTCACCATCATCACGGCGATGGCGGACGACGGCAAGCCTTACGGGCTGACCTGCAATTCCTTTGCCTCCGTTTCGATCAACCCGCCGCTCGTGCTGTGGAGCCTCGGGATGTATTCGCAGGGCTTGCCGATCTTCCAGAACGCGAGTCATTTCGCGGTCAATGTGCTCGGCGTCTCGCAACAGACGCTGGCCAAAACCTTTGCCAAGTCCGCGATCGACCGGTTTGCCGGCGTCGACTGGAAGCCGGGGCTCGGCGATGCGCCGTTGCTTGCGGGCAGCGTCGCGCATTTTCAGTGCCGCGCCGCCAACCGCTATTATGGCGGCGACCATGTGATTTTCCTCGGTGCTGTCGAGGCCTACGCCTATAACAAACAGGAGCCGCTGTTGTTTTTGAGCGGCGGCTTCGGGCAGTTCGCAGTAACGGCCGGTTCATGAGCAAGAAAGCCGCCACCAAACGCTCGCGGGTCAAACAGCGTCGATTGTCACCCGATGACCGCCGTCAGGAATTCGTCGCCAAGGCCACGGAGTTCTTTGCGGAGGAAGGATTTGGCGGCGGCACGCGGGCGCTGGCGCGCCGGCTCGGCGTCACGCAGCCGCTGCTCTATCGTTATTTCCCGAGCAAGGACGACCTCATCAGGGAAGTCTATCGCACCGTCTATCTCGAACCGCTGGGCGACGGCTGGGAGAAACTGCTTGCCGACCGCACCCGGTCGCTTCCCGAACGTTTGAAGGAATTCTACGAGGCCTATACCGACGTGATCTTCAGCCGCACCTGGCTTCGCATCTATTTTTATTCCGGCCTGAAGGGGCTCGAGATCAACCGCTCCTATGTCGGCATCGTCCGCGACAAGATCTTGTCCCGCATCATCCGGGAATGCCGGCATGAGGTGGGGCTGCCGGCGCAAAGCAAGCCGAGTGCGGCCGAGATCGAAATGGCCTGGGTGTTTCACTCCGGCATTTTCTATTACGGCGTGCGCAAATTCATCTACGAAGCGCCGGTGCTCGAAAGCAAGGAACAGATGATCAGCGACGCGGTCGACGCGTTCCTCGCCGGTTTTGCCAAAGTGTTCGGTGAGAAGGAGAATGCGCGCCGAGCTCAGGTGAAGGCGCTGGTTTAGAGATTGCTTCAGCTTCACCTCTCCCCGGTGGGGAGAGGTCGGATGGCTCCTGGCGATGCGGAGCATCGTCCAGCGCCATCCGGGTGAGGGGGCATCGCCCTCACGAGAGACCGTAACCCCTCACCCCACCCCTCTCCCAAAGGGAGAGGGAGTCCACTTCCGTTATGGCTACGGCTTAGCCCGATTAGCCGCCTACTTCGCCATCCCCGCATTGACGCGCGGCAAGACTTTTTCCGCCATCAGGATCATCGACTGCCGGCCGAGCTCGCGGTCCTTCCAGTCCTTGCCGGCGTACAGAAGCGTGCCGAAGGTGCCAACCTCCTCCTGAAACGCCAACACCTGATCGGCGACGCTTTCCGGCGTGCCGTAAATGATGAGCTTGTCGCAGATCGACTCCAGCGTCACCTCATCGTCGGGCTGGTCGCGCCTCGTCTTGAACAGTTCGAGGCGGCCGTTCTTCTTCAGCTTGGTAAAAAGCGAGCGATAGTAGAAAACGTAGGGACCGTCGGGATCGGTCGCATACGCCTTCGCGGTCGCTACGTCCTTTGCGACAAATATGCTTTTGGCGACGCGCCAGTTGGCGGGATCGGCCGGGCGGCCGCCGCGTTCGCAGCCTTCGACATATTTCGGCCAGTGGCTCTTGACCCAGGCCGGCATCAAAAAATTCGCCGAGATCGGCTCCCAGCCACGAACGGCCGCTTCAGTGACGCCTTTGGAAAACGGCGCCACGGCGGTGACCACGATCGGTGGATGCGGCCGCTGCAACGGCTTGCCAATGAAACCTTGGCCGATATCGGCCATCAAGGTGCGTTCGACCGAGATGTTCCAGTATTTGCCCTTGATGTTGTAGGGCGGCCCGCCGGCCCAGATTTCAAGCACCTGGTTGATCGCTTCGAGGAACATTTCGTTGCGGTTGGCGTCGAGATTGCCGAACAGTTCGGCATCCGACAGAAGTCCGCCCGGGCTGATACCGAAGATCAGCCGCCCGTCCAGCATATGGTCCAGCATGGCCAGACTCGCAGCGGTCGTCGCCGGATGGGTGTTCGGCATGTTGATAGTGCCGGTGCCAAGCTTGATCTGTTTGGTCGCGGCTGCGATCCAGGCCAGGAACGCCACGCAGGACGTGATGTTTTCGGCCTTGTCGGTCACGTGTTCGCCGACATAGGCCTCCGTGAAGCCGAGCTCGTCGGCCAGAACAAACGCTTCGCGATCTTCCCGGAGCGAAACCCGCCAATCCTTGTCGATCGGATGGATCGGCATGGTGAAGAAACCCAATTTCATCGTGCGTTCGCTCCCGAAGACTATCAAGGCGTTTACCCGTAGTATGGCCGATATCCGAAAGGCGAGCCACCAGAAATAATCGTTCGATAAACAAACTTGACCTTTGACGGGCCGCCCCGTCTAATCCCTGGAAAATCGAGGGGGAGATCCGCACCTTGGAAGCCGGCATGATGGCGGCGCATCCCATTTCGCTTCAAGTCAACGGCGAACGCGTCGAGGCGCTGATTTCGCCGCGGATCAATCTTGCCGATTTTTTGCGCGAACACCTCAAGCTGACGGGCACGCATGTCGGGTGCGAGCATGGCGTATGCGGCGCCTGCACCATCCGGGTGAATGGCGAAATCGTTCGTTCCTGCCTGATGCTCGCGGTGCAGGCGAACGAGGCCTCGGTCGAAACCATCGAGGGCCTGTCGGACTCCGGCGAAATATCCGACCTTCAGGCGGCCTTTCGCGAGCGCAACGCGTTGCAGTGCGGCTTTTGCACCCCGGGCATGCTGATATCGGCGCAGGACCTGCTCAAAGCCGAAGACGCGCCGGACCGGGAGCGGATCCGCGAACATCTCTCCGGCAATTACTGCCGCTGCACCGGCTATCAGGCGATCGTCGATGCGGTCGAAGCCACCGCGATTGCGCGCAAGAACAGCAACAAGAGCCGCGCATGAACAAGCCCGCGACCGATCAGCAAACCTTGTCGGAACTCGACCGGCCCAACTCTTACATCGGCAAGACAGTGCCGCGTCCGAATCTCGACCGGTTGCTGCAAGGACGCGGGCTCTATGTCAGCGATCTTGAACTGCCGCGCATGACGCATGTGGTGTTCGTGCGTTCGCCCTATGCCCACGCCAGGATCGTCGCGGTCGATACCGGCGCGGCGAAAAAAATGCCCGGCGTGGTCGCGGTCGTCACTGGCGAGGAACTCGCCGCCGTCATCACGCCGTGGGTCGGCGTACTCTCGCATCTGAAGGGACTGAAATCGGCGCCGCAGCACGCGATCGCGATCGACAAGGTGTGCTGGCAGGGCGAAGCGGTGGTGGCGGTCGTCGCCACCAGCCGCGCCGTGGCCGAAGACGCCGCCGAAGCGGTGAGCGTGGACTATGAGGAACTGCCGGTCGTCACGGACATGCGCACCGCGCTCGATTCTGAAACGCCTGTCATCCATGCTTCGCTCGGCGACAATCTTGCTTTCGAACGCGCGCTCGATGCAGGCAGCGTCGATGCCGCTTTTGCCGAGTCGGACGAAATCGCGGAAGCCGAATTCGTGTTCGGCCGCCACACCGGCGTGACCTTGGAGCCGCGCGCGGTGGTCGCGGACTGGAACGCCGCGGAAGCCCGCCTCACGATCTATCAGGGCACCCAGGCGCCGCATATGGTGCAGAACATCGCCGCACTGCATCTTGGCCTTGAGGAAGCGCAGGTCCGCGTGGTCTGCAAGGATGTCGGCGGCTCCTTCGGCATCAAGGTCCACATTTATGCCGACGAGATGGCGACTTACGCGCTGTCGAAAATGCTGAAACGGCCGGTCAAGTTCGTCGCCGACCGGATGGAAAGCTTCAATACCGACATTCACGCCCGCGACCATCGTTGTCGGGGGCGTATCGGCGTCAAGCGCGACGGCACCATCACCGCCTTCGAGATCGACGATCTCACCGGCATCGGTCCCTATTCGATGTACCCGCGCACCAGCGCGATCGAAGCCAATCAGGTCGTCAACCTCGTCGGGGGCCCCTATACGACGAAGAATTATCGCGCCCGCGCCCGCGTCGTATTCCAGAATAAAAACGTGATGTGCCAGTACCGCGCGGTCGGCCATCCCGTTGCGTGCTCGGTGACGGAAGGGCTGGTCGATCTTGCCGCGATGAAAATCGGCATGGACCCGGTGGAGATCAGGCGGCGCAACCTGATCGCCGACGATGCTTATCCCTGCGTGTCGGCATCGGGGCTCCGGTTTGAACTGCTGTCGCATCATCAATCCCTGAACAAACTGCTCAAGATGATGGATTACGACGCACTGCGCGCCGAGCAGGCGAGCTTGCGCCAGCAGAACATCCATCGCGGCATCGGCATTGCGAGCTTCATCGAGGTCACCAATCCGAGCGCGGCGTTCTATGGCGTCGGCGGCGCCAAAATCTCCTCGCAAGACGGCGTCGCGGTCCGGCTCGATGCGCAAGGCGCGGTAATCTGCCAGACCAGCATCACCGAGCAAGGGCAGGGCTCGGAGTTGCTGACGGCGCAAATCGTCGGCAGCGTGCTCGGCGTGTCCATGGAAAAGGTGCGCGTGATCCTCGGCGACACCGATCAGACGCCCTATGGCGGCGGCACCTGGGCTTCGCGCGGCGCCGGTATCGGCGGCGAGGCGGCGCTTCAGGCTGCCAAGGTGCTGAAGCGGAATATTCTGGAGGTGGCGGCTGCCATTTTGCAGTCCACGCCATCGGAACTCGACATCGCCAACAATGCCGTGGTGAATGCCGGCGACGGCGCGCCGCGGATCGAACTGCGCGAACTCGCCCGCATCGTCTATTTCCGGCCGGATACGTTGCCGCCGGGCATTCATCCGGAGCTGATGGCAACGCGCCACTACGTCCCGCGCCAATATCCGTTCGCCTTCACCAACGGCGTTCAGGCTTCATGGCTCGAGGTCGATACCGACACCGGCTTCGTCAAGCTGCTCCGCCATTGGGTAGTGGAAGATTGCGGCACCATCATCAATCCGCAACTCGTTGACGAACAGATCCGCGGTGGCGTGGTGCAGGGGCTCGGCGCGGCTCTGTTCGAGAAATGTCTCTATGACGAGCGCGGCCAACTGACCAACGCCAACATGGCGGAATATCTGGTGCCGATGTCGGGCGAGATGCCCGATATCGACATCGGCCATGTGGTGTCGCCGACATCGGAGAGTGAACTCGGCGCCAAAGGCGCGGGTGAAGCGGGCACCGCCGGCGCCGCGGCTGCGGTGGCCAATGCGGTGAACGATGCGCTGGCCCCGTTCGGCGCCGTCATCACGGAAATTCCGCTGACGCCGGAACTGATCCTGACGGCGTTGAAACGATTCTGAGCGGTGCGATGCGCTTCCCGTTCCGCCCGGCCGCACCCTGGCATGCCAGAGCCAGTGGTAACGGGATGGGTTTCAACCCCCAGCGGGGCCTAAATCCGTAGGTTGAAATCGCCCTTTTGCCCCATGCATGGAAAGATCATTCTTTTTTCTTCCACACTATTGCCGCGTCGGGAAATATAATCCTACCTCATAGGCAGCGACCTGTGGGGTCCCTTCGGCGTGATCGATCCGATCTATGTGGTTTCCGGCTTCGGCGTCGGCCTTCTGGTCGGCATGACCGGCGTTGGCGGCGGATCGTTGATGACGCCGGTCCTGATCCTGCTGTTCGGAGTTCCACCCTTCCACGGCGGTCGGCACCGATCTTTTGTATGCGGCGGCCACCAAGAGCGGCGGCGTCGCCGTCCATGGTTGGGCGCGCACCATCCATTGGCCGGCGGTGATCCGGCTCGCGGCCGGCAGCATGCCGGCGAGCCTTCTGACGTTGCTCCTGCTCTGGCAGCTTGACCTGTCGACGGGAGCGGCGCGCGGCCTGGTCAATTCCGTATTGTGTTTTGCGCTGATATTGACCGCAACCTCGCTCATTTTCCGCAAGCTCGTCATCGACAAGCTGCGCGCGCGCATGGAGCGTGTGGACGAGGCGACGATCGCGCGGGCCACCGTGCTGGTTGGTGCCGGCCTCGGCGTGTTGGTGTCGATCTCTTCGGTGGGCGCCGGCGCGGTCGGCGTCACCGCCTTGCTGTTGCTTTATCCGCAACTGCCCATGGCGCGCATTGTCGGCTCCGACATCGCGCACGCCGTACCGCTGACCCTGATCGCCGGCATCGGACATTGGGCGATGGGCGCGATCGACTGGCAGTTGATGGGCGTGCTCCTGATCGGCTCGCTGCCGGGGATTGCGATCGGGAGCTATTTTGCTGTCCGCGTTCCCGAAACGGCGCTGCGGCTGTTGCTTGCGGGAATCCTGATCGTGGTCGCCGGCAGGCTCGGCGCGGAGCAGTGGAACTCGCCGGGCTCCAACCTTGCCGCGGTGACCGAGCGCGCGACCGAGCAGGCGTCCCCCGCCGCGCCGCCGGCCCAGATCGTGGTGCCGATCGCGGTCGGCGCGCGCCCGGCCAAATGAATCAGCTCTCTGCGCCCGTTTGGACCGGCGGATCTGTTTGCCAAAGCTTGAAGTATAAAATATATCCGAACCCGAAGGGTCTTTGAAATCATTCGGGGAGATGGCGCGTGACGAGACTGCCGCATTCCCCGCACGCGGTTGTGACTGGCGCTGCGCGTGGCATCGGACGGGAAATCGCCGCTCAATTGACCAAGGCTGGCGCCGTCGTAACCGCGCTCGGGCGCCAGCGTGCCGCCCTTGACGAATTGGTCGCGCAAGGAATTGCGCATTTTTCCGCCGTTGCCGATGTCACCGATCCGGCCGCGGTTGGCGCCGCGATGCGAGAAGCTGCCGCGCGCCAGCCGATCGATATCCTGATTGCCAACGCAGGTGCGGCCGAATCCTTAAGCTTCGCCAAATCCGATGCGGCGTTGTTCCAGCGCATGATGGACGTCAATTTCATGGGCGTGGTCCACTGTGTCCAGGCGGTGTTGCCGTCGCTGCGCGAGCAGCCCCGTGGCCGCATCATCGCGATCGCTTCGACCGCCGGCCTGAAAGGCTACGCTTACGTCAGTGCCTACGCCGCCGCCAAGCACGCGGTGATCGGCCTGGTGCGCTCGCTGGCGCTGGAATTGGCCACCACGCGCGTCACCGTGAACGCGGTCTGTCCCGGATTTACCGACACCGATCTCGTCGCCGGCAGCATCGACCTCATCATGAAAAAGACCGGCCGCGATCGCGCGGCTGCTATCGCCGAATTGACCAAACACAATCCGCAAGGCCGGCTTGTTTCGCCCACGGAAGTCGCCGACACCGTGCTCTGGCTGTGCGGCGAGGGCGCGGGTGCGATCACGGGCCAGGCGATTGCGGTCGCCGGCGGGGAGATTTGACGCGCGTAAATTCAATTTTGACGTCATTGCGAGCGTAGCGAAGCAATCCAGAAATCGAACAAGGCAGTCTGGATTGCTTCGTCGCTTCGCTCCTCGCAATGACAATGTAGGTTCGCAAGGAGAGCACATGAACACGCCAGCCAATCCCGTCACGTTGCCGCTCGCGCAATATCAGCCGCGACATTTCCTTCTGAAGGTGGAGGCGGGCGTCGCCACCGTGACGCTCAATCGTCCGGAGCGGAAAAACCCGCTGACCTTCGAAAGCTACCGCGAACTGGCGGATTTCTTTCGCGCTTGCGCCTTCGACGATGAGGTGAAGGCGGTGGTGATGTCGGGCGCCGGCGGCAATTTTTCGTCCGGCGGCGACGTGTTCGAGATCATCGGACCTCTCGTCAAAATGGACACCAAAGGCCTCACCGCCTTTACCCGCATGACCGGCGAGCTCGTCAAGGCGATGCGCGCCTGTCCGCAGCCGATTATCTCTGCGGTGGAAGGCATCTGCGCCGGCGCCGGCGCCATCATCGCGATGGCCTCCGACATGCGGCTCGCGGCAACCGGCGCCAAGGTCGCCTTCCTGTTCAACAAAGTGGGCCTTGCCGGCTGCGACATGGGCGCATGTGCGATCCTGCCGCGGATCATCGGGCAGTCGCGCGCTTCGGAATTGCTGTTCACCGGCCGCTTCATGGGCGCGGAAGAAGGCGAGCGCTGGGGCTTCTTCAGCCGCGTCGTCGCGCCATCCGACGTGCTGCCGCAGGCGATTGCGCTCGCGAACGACATCGCCGCCGGGCCGACCTTCGCCAACACCATGACCAAGCGGATGCTGGCGATGGAATGGGCGATGTCGGTCGATGAGGCGATCGAGGCCGAGGCGATCGCGCAGGCGTTGTGCATGACGACGGAAGATTTCACCCGCGCCTTCGAGGCCTTTGCGGCCAAGCAAAAGCCGGTCTTCAAGGGGAATTGAGGGGGCGGTCTTTTGGGCCTTCCTTCGAGACGCCGCGTCGGGCGCGGCTCCTCGGGATGAGGTCCCAAGCAAGCGGGGCAAGACCCTCGTGGTGAGGAGATGCGAAGCATCGTCTCGAACCACGAGGCCATGCTATGCTTCGGGACTTGCCGGCCAATTGTTTTAGGTTTAAAACAATTTCCGGCTTTCGAAAACGGCGGACGAGGTTCCCATGAAGGTCGCGATCATCGGCGGTGGACCGGCCGGTCTCTATTCGGCGATCCTGCTCAAAAAGCAGCGCCCGGAGGCCGACATCACGGTTTACGAACGCAACCGTCCCGACGACACCTTCGGTTTCGGCGTGGTGTTCTCGGATGCGACGCTGGACAATTTCGAGAAATACGATCCGCCGAGCTATCGCCGGATCACGCAGGAATTCGCCTATTGGGACGATATCGCCGTGCACTTCCGCGGCACGGTGCACCGCGTCGGCGGCAATGGCTTTTGCGGCTGTTCGCGCCGGCAACTGCTCCTGATCTTGCAGGAGCGCGCGCGGGAGCTCGGCGTCGCCCTGATCTTCGAAGCCGAGATCGACGACAAATCCCGCTTTGCTGATGCGGACCTCGTGGTGCTGGCCGACGAAATCAACAGCCGCTTCCGCGAGAAATACGCCGAGCATTTCGAACCTGAAGTGGACCTGCGCTCCAACGTGTTTGCCTGGATGGGCTCGACGCGCCCGCTCGATGCTTTCACCTTCATCTTCCAGGAAACGGAATGGGGCCCGTTCATTGCGCACGCCTATCAATATGAGGTCGGGCGGTCGACCTGGATTTTCGAGACCGATCCGGAGACCTTCAAGCGCGCCGGCCTGACCGGCCTGAACGAGAAGCAATCCGCCGATCGCATGGCGGAAATCTTCGGCTGGTTCCTCGAGGGACATCCGCTGCTCACCAATCGCTCGATGTGGCGGAATTTTCCGATGATCCGTAGTCAGCGCTGGGTCAAGGACAACATGGTGCTCCTGGGCGACGCCAAGGCGACCGCGCATTTCTCGATCGGCTCCGGCACCAAACTGGCGATGGAAGATGCGATTGCGCTGGCCGACGCCATGGAGCGCGCGCCGAGCGTCCAGGCTGCGCTTGCGACATACGAGCACGGCCGCCGCGAGGAAGTCGAGAAGACCCAGCATGCGGCGGACGTTTCGCTGGTCTGGTTCGAACACGTCGATCGCTTCTGGGATTTCGATCCCGTGCAATTTGCGTTCGGCGTGATGACGCGCGCCAAGGCCATCACCTATGATAATTTGACGCTGCGCGCGCCGGAATTTGTCGGCGAAGTCGACAGGGCCTTTGCGCATCATGTCCGCGATCAAGGCTTTGACGTCGAGGTCGACAAGCCCTTGGCGCCGATGTTCCAACCGTTTCGGTTGCGCGAGATGACGCTCGCCAATCGCGCGGTGGTCTCGCCGATGTGCATGTATTCGGCCAACGAAGGCGTGCCCGGCGATTTTCATCTCGTGCATTACGGCTCCCGCGCGCTCGGGGGCGCCGGGCTCATCTTTACGGAGATGACCTGCGTGGGACGTGATGCCCGGATCACGCCGGGCTGCACCGGTTTGTGGAACGACGAGCAGGAAAAGGCCTGGCGGCGGATCGTCGATTTCGTTCACGCGAACTCCGCGGCAAAAATCTGCCTCCAGCTTGGCCACGCCGGCCGCAAGGGCGCGACCAAATTGATGTGGGACGGCATCGATCGTCCGCTGGAAGCTGGCGGCTGGGATGTGATCTCGGCTTCACCGATTCCGTACTTCTCCGACAGCCAGGTGCCGCGCGAAATGGACCGCGCCGCGATGGATGCGGTCAAGGCCGAGTTCGTCGCAGCCAGCCAGCGCGGCGAGGCCTGTGGCTTCGATATGCTGGAGCTGCATTGCGCCCACGGTTATCTGCTCGCGAGTTTCATTTCGCCGCTGACCAATCAGCGCACCGATCAATATGGCGGTTCGCTGCAAAATCGTTTGCGTTACCCGCTGGAAATATTCGAGGCGATGCGATCGGTCTGGCCTGCGCACAAGCCGATGTCGGTGCGCATTTCCGCAACCGACTGGGCCGAGGGCGGCATCACCGGCGACGACGCGGTTCAGGTCGCGCGCGCGTTTGCGGAAGGAGGCGTCGATCTCGTCGACGTCTCGACCGGGCAGACCGTGCGCGACGCCCAGCCGATCTATGGCCGCATGTTCCAGACCCCGTTTTCCGATCAGGTTCGCAACGAGGCGCGGGTGGCAACCATGTGCGTCGGCAATATCACCACATCAGATCAGGTTAACACCATCCTGGCGGCCGGCCGGGCCGATCTCGTGGCGCTCGGCCGCCCGCATCTCGTCGACCCTTCATTCACGATCAGGGCCGCGGCCTGGTATGGCGCGAACGATACGTTCTGCCCGCCGCAATATCTGCCCGGCAAGGAGCAGATTTTCCGCAACAGCGTCCGGGACCGGCAGGATTTCGAAGAGCTTAAAATTAAGGCTAAGCCGAAGACCCGGGCCGAGCTGAAGGCGGAGGCCACAAAGCCGCTTGCGGCCGAATAGGCCGGGTGGCACGCTATATCTGATCTCTCGCCCGGCATTTGCGGGGAGAGGTGAGAGAGTGGGTTGAGTGGAGTAAGCGATGAAGGCGATTATCGTCGGTGGCGGCATTGGCGGCCTGACCACGGCCTTGATGTTGCGGGCGCGGGGCATCGGTTGCGAACTGTTCGAACAGGCCGACACCATCCGCGAACTCGGCGTCGGCATCAACACGCTGCCGCATGCGATCCGCGAACTCGCCGGCCTTGGTCTGTTGCAAAAGCTCGACGACGTCGCGATCCGCACCGACGTGCTTTATTATCTCAACCGCCATGGCCAGGAGGTCTGGCGCGACGTTCGCGGCGTCGACGCCGGCCATGACGTGCCGCAATTCTCGATCCACCGCGGCCGGCTGCAAAACGTCATTCTCCAGGCAGTCGAGGAACGTCTCGGCAAGGACGTCATTCACACCGGCCATCGCCTCGGCGCCTTCACCCAGGACGAGGGCGGGGTGACCGCGCATTTCTTCGACCGCTTCGGCCACCACATCAAAACCGTGCGCGGCGATATCCTGATCGGCGCCGACGGCATTCATTCGCGCGTGCGCGAGACGCTGTTTCCCGGTGAAGGCCCGCCATGCTGGAACGGCCTGATGCTGTGGCGCGGGGCGCGCGACTGGCCGATGTTTTTGACTGGCCGTTCGATGATCGTTGCCGGCGGCCTCAACGCCAAGGTCGTGGTCTATCCGATCGCGGAAGGCTCAAGCCCCTCGAACCGCCTGACCAACTGGGCGGTGCTGGTGAAAGTCGGCGACGGCAACTCCGCGCCGCCGCGCCGCGAGGACTGGTCGCGGCCGGGACGCCGCGAGGAATTGATGCCGCATGTCGCGCGGTTCTCGGTACCGCATGTCGATGTCGCGAGCCTGATTACCGCAACGCCCGAGTTTTACGAATATCCGACCTGTGACCGCGATCCCTTGCCCTATTGGTCGGATGGACGCGTCACGCTGCTCGGCGATGCCGCGCACCCGATGTATCCGGTGGGGTCGAACGGCGCGTCGCAGGCGATCCTCGATGCGCGCTGCCTCGCCGATCTCTTGGCTTACGCCGAACATCCGCGTCAGGCGCTGGTCGCCTACGAACAGAAGCGCCTGCCGATGACGGCGGAGATCGTGCGCTCCAACCGCCGCGGCGGGCCGGAAGGCGTGATCGATGCGGTCGAGCAGCTAGCACCTGATGGATTTTCCGATATCGACAAGGTGCTGAGTTACGCCCAGCGCGAGGCCATCGTGCGCGGCTATGCCAGCAAAGCCGGCTTTGCCGCCGTGCCTGGCCTGGCGGCGGTGCGGGGGTAAGAGCGTGCTGTTAGTTCCTCATCCTGAGGAGCGGCCTCTTGGCCGCGTCTCGAAGGATGAGGCCGTTAAGCGGCACATTGCTCGGCCTCATGGTTCGAGACGGCGCGAAGGGCGCCTCCTCACCATGAGGGAGGTTGGTCGTCATTAACGCCGGACTCATCCTGAGGAGGCCGCAGCGCGGCCGTCTCGATGGATGATTTTAATATCGTCGTTTCGCCAACGTCCGAAGTTTTGCGAAGTCGCAGCCGATGAAGGCTAGCTTCTTCGCCCGGCTCCATCCTTTAAGTTTTCGCTCGGCTGCAATGGCGTCCGTTATCTGGTCGAACCACTCGGAAAAGATCAGTTGAACTGGGCGCCGCGAGTACGTGTACCCCGCAAACACTCCAGCATTGTGTTGGGCAACTCTCACATCTAGCGATGTCCGTGTCGTGCCCACGTAGAGGCTTCCGTCGCTGCATCTGACAACATAAAGATAAGCTCCGTCTGACATTCCGGCCTCATCCTTCGAGACGCGACCAAGAGGTCGCTCCTCAGGATGAGGGCCAGAGATCTCTGTCAAGTCTCGCTTATTGCCTCACGCGCCCGGAGGCGGGGGCAGGAAGTGGATATTGTGCTCGGCGGCGAGCGCGACCACGGTTTCCGGATTTTGTTCTTTCAGATTGTGGATGCCCCAGAACAGGTCATAGAGCTTCTGCGTCGGTGAGACCCAGAACAGCACTTTGACGACCTGATCGGACTTGTTGAAGATGCCGTGCGGAATTCCCATGCCGAGCCGGACCAGATCGCCGGGCGTGGCTTGTGCGTCGGCGCCGCCGAGCATGAAGTCGAGCTTGCCTTCCAGCAGATAGAGATATTCGTCCTGGTCGGGATGGATGTGCGGCGGCACGAAGGTGCCGGGCGGGAACGTCGCATGCCATGAGAAGCTGTGGTCGGTGTGGCTCTTCGGCACATAGGTCTGGCCAAGAATATTCCAGGAGATGCCCTGAATGCCTTCATTGGCGCGGGTGATGCCGGTGATCTCGCTCGTCATGCTGGTTCACTCCCTCTCTATTACGCTTACTCAGTGGAGTGGATTTGACATTCGCTACCCACCTAACCGCAGGTTCTGAAAGCGAATGTCAAATCCCAACTCCACTAAAAAATATATTTGCTAGTGGTCCTTCGATTTTAACATTCGCAAAAAGTGCCCGCTGAGAAGGGATGCGAATGTTAGAATCAGACCACTAGTTAGCGCCCGGCACGCATTCCTTGGCGTAGCGGTCGCCGTAGTTCTCGAACACCTTCTCGACGATCTCGGTTTCGAATTTGCCGTCGGCGCGCTTGGCCACCTTGGTCAGATAGAAATCCTGGATCGGATAGCCGTTGACGTTGAATTTGAAGTTGCCGCGCAGCGAAGTGAAATCGGCTTTCTTCAGCGCAGCCGCGACCGCATCCTTGTTGGCGAGATCGCCCTTGACGCCCTTCACCGCGCTGTCGATCAGAAGCGCGGCGTCATAGCCCTGCATCGCATAGGTGCCGGGCACGCTGTTATAGGCGGCCTCATAGCCAGCGACGAATTTCTTGCTGGCGGGATTGTTGAGGTCCGGCGCCCAGTCGGCGCCGCCGAACATGCCGACGGCCGCATCCTGCTGCGCTGGCAGCGTGGATTCATCGACCGTGAACGCCGACAGCACCGGGATTTTGTCGGCCAGGCCGGCCTGCTTGTATTGCTTCACCAGGCTCACGCCCATGCCGCCGGGCATGAAAGTGAAGACGGCATCGGGCTTCTGCGAGGCGATCTTGGAGAGTTCGACCTGGAAATCGAGCGTGCCGAGCGGGATGTAGCTTTCCTCGGTGATCTCTCCCTTGTAGTCGAGCTTGAATCCTGCCGCGGAGTCCTTGCCGGCCTGATAGTTCGGCACCATCACATAGACGCGCTTGTAGCCGCGATCCTGCGCGACCTTGCCCAGGATCTCATGCACCTGATCGTTCTGGTACGAGGTGACGTAGAAGAACGGGCTGCAATTCTTTCCCGCGTAGCTCGAGGGGCCGGCGTTCGGTGAAATCAGGAAGGTCTTGTTGTCGGTGACCGGCCTGTGGATCGCCTGAAGGATGTTGGAAAAAATCGGACCGACGACGAAATCAACCTTGTCGCGTTCGAGCAGGCCCTTGACCTTGGAAACGGCGGCGTCGGGCTTGAGTTCATCGTCAACGACGACGACTTCGACGTCACGGCCACCCATCTTGCCGCCGAGGTCCTTCACCGCCAGCGTGAAGCCGTCGCGGACTTGTGCACCCAATGAGGCCGCCGGACCCGACAGGGTCACGATCAGGCCGATTTTCAGCTTTTCCTGCGCGACCGCTGGCGCAGCGAAAACCCCGCACACAGCCGCGAGCGCGGCGCATTTCATTAGCTGACGCATAACCTCATCTCCCTTGATCGCCCGCGTGACGGACGGACCCCTTGAATTGCCGCCGGCAGCTTATGCCGATGACGGTGTGACCGGCAAGCGACGACCGCTCGCGGCCCCGCGCCGCCAGGGGTCTAGCATGCAAGGGCCGCGCCAATTGTTTGAACCTTAAAGAAATTCGCAAAACCCGCCGAACCGGCCGTATCAGTACGCGTTTTGACTTGAAGCGGCGCTTCAACTACGTGAAGGTTAAAATGTTAAGATAAAGCATGGTTGCAGCATGATCCTCGATTCCGAGACCAAGGCCGTCGAGCTTCCCGGAGATCACGGCAGTGAGCTTCGGCTCTGGCTGCGGCTTTTGACCTGCACGACGCTGATCGAGGGCGAGGTCCGCAGCCGCCTGCGTGAGCGGTTCGACGTCACTCTGCCGCGGTTCGACCTGATGGCCCAGCTCGACAAGGCGCCGGAAGGCATGACGCTGTCGGACGTCTCCAAGCGGATGATGGTCAGTAACGGCAACGTCACGGGGCTGGTCGAGCGGCTGGTCGAATCCGGCCATCTCGACCGGCGAACCTCGCCAAACGACCGGCGGGTGCAGGTGATCCGGCTGACCAAAGCGGGCCGGGCCGAATTCCGCAAGATGGCCACTGAACATGAAAACTGGATCGCCGATATTTTTTCCGGCCTTTCACCGAAGGAGGTGCGCGAGTTGATGCGGCTGTTGGCCAAGACCAAGGCTTCGGCGCACAAATCGGCGCAAGGCAAAGCGTGAGTTTCGCCATGACCGGGATCGATTACGAGGTCGAATATAACAACCGGGCTCGCGTACCGGAAAACCCCGCATTGATGGCGGGCTGGGCGAGCGATGCCGCCGCCTATCGCGAACAGCGCACGCCGCACAGGATCTCGTACGGGCCGGGCCCGCGTCATGTCATCGATGTGTTTGCCGGCGAAGGCGCAGAGCAAAATAAAGCGCCGCTCGTCGTCTTCATTCACGGCGGCTATTGGCAGGCGCTGGATGGCTCGTGGTTCAGCCACATGGCGCGCGGGCTCAACGCGCATGGAATTGGCGTCGCGGTTCCGACCTACGATCTCTGCCCGCAGGTTTCGGTGGCCGACATCATCATGCAGATGCGTGAGGCAATGCGCGAGCTCGCGGAGCTTTCCGGCCAGCTTGTGGTCAGCGGCCATTCCGCCGGCGGGCACCTCGCCGCCTGCATGCTGGCGACCGACTGGAAGGCTTACGACGCGTCCTTGCCGTCGGATCTCGTGGGCGCGGCTTACACGATCTCCGGCCTGTTCGATCTTGAGCCGTTAGTGCCGACTTCGATCAACAAGGCCTTGGGGCTCGATCAAACCACCGCGCGCGCCGCAAGCCCGCTGTTCTGGCAACCTCCCGGCCATGGCAGCCTCGATGCGGTGGTGGGGGAAGCGGAAAGCGCGGAATACCACCGGCAAAGCCTGGGCATTGTCGAGGTGTGGGGCCAGACCGGTATCGCCACGCAATACGGCACGGTTCCCGCCGCCAATCACTTCACCGCCATTGCGCCGCTCGCAGATCCTGCTTCCGCGATGACCTTGCGGCTCAAGGAATTGGCAGCGCGCTAGCACGATAGCCCACAAAAGGCCCATGCGGCCCACTTGCGCCGAATTGCTTTAAGTATAAAATGTTTTCAAGCCGTCATTCCGGGATCATGCTTCGCGCGCCCGGAATGCATTCTCTGATCCCGAAAACGGGGGACGACGGAAATGTCTGGTCGAATTTCCCTATTCCTTGGCCCATCCGGCCACGTCGATGATTTTACCCGGCGAAACCTGCCGCCGTTCGAGCTGTGGCCGGAACTGCTACTCGATCGCGCGGAGTTTCAATATCCGGAATATCTCAACGCCGCGGTCGAACTGACCGACCGCAATGTCGAGAAGGGCTTCGGCGACAACATCGCGCTGATCGGTAACGGCCGCCAGCGCACCTACAAGGAACTCGCCGACTGGTCGAACCGCCTGGCGCATGCGCTGGTGGAAAATTACGGCGTCAGGCCGGGCCATCGCATACTGATCCGCTCGGGCAATAACCCGGCGCTGGTTGCCGCATGGCTGGCCGCGACCAAAGCAGGTGCGGTGGTCGTCAACACCATGCCGTTGTTGCGCGCCGGCGAGTTGAGCAAGATCATCGACAAGGCAGAGATCGCGCTGGCGCTGACCGACAGCCGCATCGCCGACGAACTGGTCGCCTGCGCCAAGACCAGCCGATTCCTCAAGCAGGTCGTCAATTTCGACGGCACGTCGAACCACGACGCCGAACTCGATCGCGTCGCATTGAGCAAGCCGGTTCGTTTCGAGGCGGTCAAGACCGGCCGCGACGATGTAGCGCTATTGGGATTCACCTCGGGCACGACCGGCGAGCCGAAGGCGACGATGCACTTCCATCGCGATCTCCTGATGATCGCGGATGGCTATGCGAAAGAGATTCTCAAAGTGACGCCGGACGACGTGTTCGTCGGCTCGCCGCCGCTCGCCTTCACCTTCGGGCTCGGGGGACTGGCGATCTTTCCGCTGCGGTTCGGCGCCACCGCGACGCTGCTCGAAAACGCATCACCTCCCGAGATGATCAGGATCATCGAGACCTACAAAGCCACGATCTGCTTCACCTCGCCGACGGCCTATCGCGCGATGATGACCGCAATGGATCACGGCGCGGACCTGTCGTCGCTGCGGCTGGCGGTCTCTGCCGGCGAAACCTTGCCGGCGCCTGTGTTCGAGAGCTGGACCAAAAAAACCGGCAAGACCATTCTGGACGGCATCGGCTCTACCGAAATGCTGCACATCTTCATCTCTAATCGAACAGGCAGCGCCGCCGCGGGCACGACCGGGACGCCGGTTACGGGCTATGAAGCCAAAATTGTCGATGAGAACATGAACGAGTTGCCGGCGGGCGCGATCGGCAAGCTCGCGGTGCGCGGACCGACTGGCTGCCGTTATCTGGCGGACGATAGACAAACCAACTATGTGCGCGACGGCTGGAACCTGACTGGCGATTCCTTCAGCCGCGACGAAGCCGGCCGGTTCTCTTTCGTGGCGCGCTCCGACGACATGATCATTTCCTCCGGCTACAATATCGCAGGTCCCGAGGTCGAGGCCGCGCTCTTGAGCCATCCACTGGTCGCCGAATGCGGCGTCGTCGGCGCGCCCGACGAAGCGCGCGGCATGATCGTCAAGGCCTATGTGGTGCTGACGTCCAGCGCGGCGGCGAGCGAGGCGCTGACGACCGAATTGCAGGATCACGTCAAGCGGGCGATCGCGCCATATAAATATCCGCGCGCGATCGAATATGTCGCCCAACTGCCGAAGACCGAAACCGGCAAGCTCAAGCGCTTTGCTCTAAGGCAGATTGCGCAGGGCGCATCGAGTGGTGTGGCGGCCGAATGAACAGGGAGAATGATCGGTGAACCCTTCGAAAGGCCCGGCTTCCGCAGTCCCATCCGAAAGCGAGACGGGCCTGCGAGTTCTGCAACCGAGCGGCTGGCCGATGCCGAAGGGCTACGCCAATGGCATGAGCGCCGAGGGCCGGCTGGTGGTGACCGGCGGCGTGATCGGCTGGGACGTCCACGGCCATTTGCCGGCGGATTTCATCGCACAAGTGCGCCAGACTTTACGCAACATCGCGGCCATTCTGGAGGCCGGCGATGCGCGGCCCGAGCATCTGGTCCGTCTGACCTGGTATGTCGTGGACATGGACGAATATCTGGCGAGCCTGAAAGCGCTCGGGCAGGTTTATCGCGAGGTGTTCGGCGCGCATTATCCCGCGATGGCGCTGGTCCAGGTCGTGCGGCTGGTCGAAAAAGCAGCCAGGGTCGAAATCGAGGCCACCGCGGTCGTGCCGCGCTGATTGTCTTGGCGGGTTGCGTTACAGGCTGCCCTCATCCTGAGGAGCCGCGCGAGCGGCGTCTCGAAGGATGAGGCCGATAGCCGGGCCTCATGGTTCGAGACGCGCCAACGGGCGCTCCTCACCATGAGGGTCTAATTCGAGCCGCAAATCGCCGGCCTCATCCCGAGGAGGCGCCAACGGGTCGCGCGAATGCGCACCCGGTGAAAGGCCCAGCGCCGTCTCGAAGGATGAATAACACCAACGCGCTATCCGTATGCCATCTTCAATGGCCCAAGCGCGGCCAGTTCTTCATAGGCGCTGGTCGCCTTTCGCAGCAGGCGCTTTTTTTGTTTGGCATCGAGCGCGAAATCGTTGCCCTCCACCTTGTCGTCGCCGAGTGCGGCCGCAAGCGCCTGGAAACGCGCATCGTCGTTCAACTGTCCGAGCGACTTCTGGGCCCTGCGTAAATGCTTCAACATTGCGCGCCGCGCCGGTGTTTCGCCGGACGGGGCCAATTCCGCCGCCGACTCGATCGCGTAGCTGAGCCGCTTGTTGGCCAGGCGCACCCGGTGGCGTTTGCGCGCGCCGAATTCCTTCAGCTTGCGGCTTTTCTTCAAGAGCTTTGCCCGCCACGCCTTCAAGGTGTCCGCGCAATATTGGTCTGCCCGCTGCGCGCGCAGCTCAGCGGCCTTTTTTGCGCGCTTGCGCGACCAGTCGCCGTTCTCGATCCAGGCCACCAGATCCGCAATCAGCCGCCGGTATCGCGGCGAGCGAAGCGCGCGGGTCAAATGGCGCTGGCAGGCCGCCCGTTCCTGTTTCCAGGGCCGGTGGCTTGGCCGCGTCTTATCCCTGATTTTCGTCAGCCGTTCGAGCGCAACGTCGAGGTCGCGGACGATGCCGAGATGGGCGTTCAGCCACTTTAATTCCGCGCCGAGCCGCAGTTGTTCGTCGCCATCCACCATTGGCGAGAACAGGGCAATCGTGGTCTTGAGCCGTGTCATCGCGACCCGCATGGCGTGCAGCGCGGTGGCGTCGCCCGCGCAGGTACCCGGCAGCTCGGCCGTCAACTGCTGGAGATAATGAGTTGCGGCGGTCCGAAACGCCGCCTCGCAGGTCATCGAACCCCGGAGGGGCGGGGCCCGTTTTGTCGAAGTTTTAACTTTAAATGCGACGGTTGCGTCCATGGGAACAGGGTGCCCCGCGGGCGTCTCATTGACAACAGGGCTTGTTCCCAGACGATCTTTGCGGCACTACTGAGAAAATTCTCGGAATCCTCACTCGGGACAGATTTCTTAAAAGCTGCACCCGGCTGTCACACCCGTTGCCCCGGCCGGACGATCGGACGGCCACTTGGCAGGGTCGGCGCGCCGGGCTTTCGCATTCCGGAGAACTGGCAGGCCGTGCCTCAGGAAAAGACCATCGAACCCCGGCAGGTAACGAGCAGCAAACTGGCGGTGCTGCGCGCCCTCCCGATCTTTTGCGACCTCGACGCGGAGGCCTTCGAGCAGCTTTGCCGTTATGCCAAGCATGCTACCCACAAACGCGGGGCGACGATCTTCTCCAGGGGCGATCCAGGCAACAGCCTGATTGCAGTGATATCGGGCACGATCAAGATCAGCATTTCTTCGCCCGACGGTCGCAGCGCGATTCTCAACCTGATCGGCCCCGGCGAGATTGTCGGCGAGGTCGCCGTGCTCGATGGCCAGGCGCGAACGGCCGATGCCACCGCCAACAGCAATTGCGAGATTTTCGTCATCGACCGCCGCGAGTTCCTGCCCTTCGTACGCAGCCAGCCGGCCTTGGCGATGAAATTCATCGAATTGTTATGCGCGCGGCTGCGCTGGACCTCTGACCAGGTCGAAGAAGTCATCTTGCAGGATCTGCCGGGCCGCCTCGCCAGCGCCCTGATCCGGCTCACCGAGCGGCACAAGGTGGCGCAGGGCGGCCGCACCATCGCGGTCACCCAGCAGGAAATCAGCGAGATGGTTGGCATGTCCCGCGAGAGCATCAACAAGCAGTTGCGTGCCTGGGCTGCCCGCAACTGGGTTCGCCTCGAACATGGCGCCATCGTCGTGCTCGACCTCGAGCCGTTGCAGGAAATCGCGGGTTCGGAAGTGCAGGAAAGTTAATACGCGATGGCCCAGTTCCTCATGGTGAGGAGCGCGTCTTCGCGACGCGGCTAAACAGCCGCTCCTCAGGATGAGGAATCAATCCAACCCGTCAACCAAAACAGGTATTCGAGAATCAAACGCACGCGTTGTGAAGCAGTTCACACGTGCATGACGACGATCAGGTTAGAACCGGGCTTGAGGGACCATCCCCGAAGTGGAGGCGTCCATGCATGCTCCGTTCGACCGATATCGCAAGAGCGACCACGACACCGGCCCGACAAGGGGCGTTGGATTTCTCATCCTGCCCGTGCTGATAGCGATTGTGCTGATCACTCTGGCCATCGTCCATCCAAAAGCATCGATCTGGATATCGCAGGCGGTGCAGGCGGAATTTGGCGGAAGCGGCGTCGCCGACGACATGCCCGTGGAAACCGTTCAACAGCCGCGCATGACCATTCCGATGCGGACCGTCAACGTCCATTGAGGCGGCCCCATCGCGTTTTCAAGCTTCAGAGATAACCTTCGCCGGCCTCCGCGGCGAAGCGGCCGGGATCGCCTTCCCACACGATCCGCGCATGTTCAAGCACATAGACGCGGTCGGCATGCGGAAGCGCGAACGTCACGTTCTGCTCGCCGAGCAGTACCGTGATCGGCGTGGTCTGGCGCAGCCGCTCCAGCGCCTTGGATAATTGTTCCAGAATGACCGGGGCGAGGCCGAGCGTCGGCTCATCCAGGATCAGAATTTTGGGCTGCATCATCAGCGCCCGGCCGATCGCCAGCATCTGCTGCTCGCCGCCGGAGAGCGTTTGCGCCATCTGGCCCTGGCGCTCTTTCAGGATCGGGAACAGCTCGAACAGCCAGGCGAGTTGTTTTGCGCGGACTTCCTCGGTCAAATGCTGGCCGCCGAGGTCGAGATTTTCCCGCACGCTCATCTCGCCGAACAACTCGCGCGATTCCGGGCATTGTACGACGCCGCTGCGCGCGATCCGGGCGGGACTGGTGCCGCGCAGTTTTTCGCCGTCGCGGATGATGTCGCCGCTATAGGGCAGGAAGCCCGAGATGGTGTTGAACAATGTGGTCTTGCCGGCGCCGTTCAATCCCACCACCGAGACGAACTCGCCCTGATGCACATGGATCGAGACGTTCTCCAGCGCCTGCGCCTTGCCGTAGAACACGCTGACATTCTCGACCTGCAACAACGGCACCTTGTCCTTGAAACTGATCTCGGCCCGCGCCGAGGTCTCGATCGCGCCGCCGAGATAGACGCGTCGCACGGTTTCGTTACGCATGACCTCGTCGGCGCGGCCGGTGACGATCTTCTCGCCGAGATACATCGCGAGCACGCGATCGACCAGCGCCGCGACGCTCTTGACGTTGTGATCGACCAATAGCACCGCCCGGCCTTCGTCGCGAAAGCTCTTGATCAGCTCGGAGAAGGTGCCGACTTCGGCAAGCGTGAGCCCCGCAAAGGGTTCATCGACCAGCACCACTTTGGGATCCCTGGCGATGGCTTTGGCGAGCTCCAGCCGTCTGAGATCGGCAAATGGCAGCGTCGGCGGCCGGCGATCCATCACGGCACCCAAGCCGACGCGGTTGGCGATCCACCTGGCGCGCTCGGTCAGCGCCTTGTCCGGGAACAGCATGAAGAGAGAGTCCGGCAGCAACGCCACCATGATGTTTTCGAGCACCGTCTGCCGGTTAAGCGGCCGGGAGTGCTGGAACACCATGCCAAAGCCCTTGCGCGCGATCTGATGCGCCGGGAGGCCAGCGACGTTCTCGCCCTGGAAGATGACTTCGCCCGCGGTCGGGCGCTCGATGCCCATGATCGACTTCATCGCGGTCGATTTGCCGGAACCGTTCGGGCCGATCAAACCGAAGATCTCGCCGGCGCGCACCTCGAGATCGAGGTTCTTTACGGCAGTGAGGCCGCCGAAGCGCTTGGTGAGGCCGCGCACTTCAAGAACCGGCGCGTTGTTGGTGGTGCTCGCATCCATGTCAGCGACTTTCATGCGACAGGGCCGCGCCAAGGAAGCCGCCGGGGAAGAACAGCACCACGAGGAGGGCGACCGCCGAGACGATGAAGGTGGCAAGCTCGCCGGTGGGGCGCAGGAATTCGCCGGCGACGATCAGGAAGATGGCGCCGAGTGCTGCGCCCAGCACGGTGCGGCGGCCGCCGAGCACCGCGGCGACGATCACATTCACCCCGACCGCGACGTCGACCACGGTGCCGACCGAGGCGGTGCCGAAATAAAACACCAACAGCGCGCCGGAGAGGCCGGAGAAGAACGCGCTGACGATGAAGGCGGCGAGCTTGTGCTTGACGATGTTGAAGCCGAGCGCGCCGGCCTGTACCGGGTCCTGGCCGCTGGCCTGCAACACCAGGCCGATCGGCGATTGCGACAGGCCATAGAGAATGAGTGCGCTGATCGTCATAAAGCCGAGCGCGATCCAGTAATTCGCGCTGGCGTTGATGGTGATGACGTCGGGAATGGTCAGTCCGATTTCACCGCCGGTGAGATCGGCGAATACGACGATGAAATTTTGCAGCATCAACACCGCGACCAGCGTGGTCAGGCCAAAATAAGGGCCGCGCACGCGCAGCGCCGGCAGCGCCAGCACCACGCCTGCGACGACGGAAGCGAGCGCGCCGAGCACGATGCAGAGATAGACCGACCAGCCATACTGGTTGTTGAGGATGCCGGCGGTATAGGCGCCGACGCCGATCAGAAATGTCGGACCGAAATTGACCTCGCCGGCAAAGCCGAACAGGAGGTCCCACGACATCGCGAACACGCCGAAGTAATAAGCGACGGTGAGCAGCCCGAGGATGTAGCCGGAGACATAGAGCGGCAGCGTCGATGCGACGATGACGATCGCCAGCGAGACGAAGAACAGCCGTGACGTGAAGAACCCGCCCATTTCATCTTCTCCCGAGCAGGCCCTGCGGCCGCACATACATCACGGCGACCAGCAGCAGAAGCGCAGGGATGGTCCGGTAAGCGGGCGAGACCAGATAGGCGGTCAGGGTTTCGAGATAGCCGACGACGAAGGCGGCAATCAGCGAGCCCGACACGCTGCCGAGACCGCCGAGCACCACGATCGAGAACGCGCTCGCCGTCAGCGGCCCGACGCTGTAGGAGCTGACGCCCAGAAACATGCCGAGCAGCACGCCGGCAATGCCGGCGAGGATGCCGTAGATCGCCCAGACCACGACGTAAATGTTGCCAAGTTCGAGGCCGAGCAGCGTCACGCCGCGCGGATTCATCGAGGCCGCCAGCACCGCCTTGCCGGTGCGGGTGCGGTTCACGAGCAGCCACAGCAGCGCGATCACCAGGCAGCAGACAAAGGCGGTGAAGATTTCGTTCTTCGGCGTGCGCACGCCGAGGATATCGACAACGCCTTCGACGATCGGCAGCACGGTCTTGGCGTTGTTGGTGAAGAAATAGGCGATCAACTCCTGGATCATGATGCCCCAGAGCAGCGTGCCGGTGAGGACGAAGATTTCCTTCTCTTCATTGGGGATGCGCCGCGATTTCTGGATCGGCTGCACCACCGCGAAATAGGTGATCAGCGCGGAGACCAGCGCCACCGCGACGCCGACCAGCGCCCCCGAATAAGTGTCGAGATGCAGCACGCTCGCCGCCGCCCATGCGGCCACCGCTGCCAGCACCATGATGGCGCCATGGGACAGGTTGAGCACGCCGGAGACGCCGAAGATGAGGGTAAATCCGGTGGCGCCAAGCGCATAGAGCGCGCTGATGGCAAAACCGTCGATCAGGATCTGAAACGCAAGCATCTATCTCGCCGCAACAGCGCTCGCTGTCCCTCTTAAAAAGAGAACGTCACATCAAGAAAAATGCTCCCGGAGAAGTTTCTCCGGGAGCATGATTGCAGCGTTTAGTTTGACGTGACCTTGATGAAGGCCGGGAACTTCAATTTGGCCTTGGCAACTTCTTTCGGCCAGACGGCGACCTGCGCGCCATCCTGCCATTGCAGCATCAACCCGGTGATCAGGCCCTTGCCGTATTTGATCGAGTGGGTGAACGGATCGTCCTTGCCGTAGAACTGGACGCGGCCGATGGTGCCGACCCAGTCGGTCTTCTCCAGCGCCTCGACCAGCTTGTCGGCGTCGGTCGAGCCGCCGCGCTTCACCGCATCGGCGATGTAGTAGACTTCGTCATAGGCCGTGTAGCCGGCATAGGACGGGAAGTTGCCGAACTTCGCCTTGAAGGCGTTGGCAAACGGCACGCTCTTCTCGGTCACGGGCACGCCCGGTCCCGACACGCCCTGATACAGCACGCCGTCGGAAGCGTCGTTGGTGTCCTTGCCGAAGGTTTCGTTGGTGGCCTGCGAGGAAATGCCGAACATCGGGATCGGAACCTGCTGGTTCTTCCACTGCACGGTCGGCTGCACGCCGACATGTGAAATGCCGGTGATGATCACGTCGGGCTTGGCGCCCTCGATCTTGTTGAAGATCGGCGTGAAGTCGGTGGTGTCTGGCGAGAAGCGGATATGGTCGAGCACCTTCAGCCCGATCTTGGGCAGGCATTCCTCGTAACCGACGTCGAGCGGCTTGGTCCAGGCCGCGTCCTCGCTCATGATGACCGCGGTCTTCATCTGCTTCTGGTCGACCAGCAGTTCCTTGGCGGCATCGCAGACCGACAGCGCCAGTGCTGCTGAGGTCAGGTAGCCGTGGAAGGTGTATTTGTTCTTCTCATAGTCGGCGTGCACGCTCTTGCTGATCTCGTTGGAGGCCGCACCGGGCGTGACGAACGGCGTCTTCAGGCGCGAGGCCCAGGGCTCCAGCGCCAGCACCACTTCGCTGATGTAGCTTGCGATGACGATGTTGACCTTGTCTTCGTTCACCGCGCGCTGGAAGGCGCGAACGGAATCGGCCGACGAGGAGTGGTTGTCATAGGTGATGATTTCGATCTTGCGGCCGTCGACGCCACCCTTGGCGTTGATTTCGTCGGCGGCGAGCTGGGCGGCCTGCGGGATCGAGGCGCCGGCGATCGCTTGTGCTTCCGCGATGACGCCGATCTTGATCGGGTCGGCGGCGAGCGCCGGACCGGCAGCAGCCAGCACCAGGCCAAGCGCCGTCGCGCCGAGCAGCGAACGGAAAAACGGCGTCCGATATATTGATGTCATGACGTTCCTCTCCATGTCTTTTAAGGCCCGGGCGGTTTTGACCTCGCCGGGCTGTTATTTCTGGCCTTGTCGGCCTTGAGGTTATTGTAGCTGGGCTTGCGTCCCCAGCAAGCGAAACGGCAACAACCTGTTTCGGTGGTACGACCTCGATATCTCCTTGGGAAGTCCAAAATGGTCGCAGCCCGTTCGCTTTCGGGGCAGCGTTAACGAGGCCGCGCGCCGGTCGGGAACCACTCTTACAGCGGCGTTTTATCCTCTGAATTCAATGAATTACGATTGCAGCCAGGGTGACTCGAATTTCGCCAGCGGAAAACGCGCGCAGCTTTCGATGAGCGCAAGTTTCTCGATCATTTCGCGCTATCCGCGGGCGCAGGCCTGCGTGTGATGAGACGAAAGGCTAACGCGCTTCCGGAGTTTTCACTCCTCGATAATCGCAACCGCGCGCGTCCACCCCGCCGAAGCGCGCTCGATCTTGACCGGAAAGCAGGACACCGTGAAGCCGGTCGACGGCAGACTTTCAAGATTGTGCAGCTTCTCGATGTGGCAATAGCCGATATGGCGTCCGGCCTTGTGGCCCTCCCAGATCAGGCTTGCATCCTTGGTCTCGGCATATTTCTTCGCGGTGAAGACAAACGGCGCGTCCCAGCTCCAGCCGTCGATGCCGGTCAGCCGCACGCCGCGCTCGAGCAGATACATCGTTGCCTCGTATCCCATGCCGCAGCCGGAATTGACGAAGTCCTGTTGGCCGTATTTGACGCCGGCAGACGTATTGACCACCACGATTTCGAGCGGCGACAGCGTATGCCCGATGCGCTTGAGTTCGGCTTCGACGTCCTTGGCGGTCACGACATAGCCGTCGGGAAAATGCCGGAAGTCGAGTTTGACGCCGGGCTGAAAACACCATTCGAGCGGCACTTCCTCGATGGTCCAGGCGCGCTCACCGCGGTTCATGGTCGGATGGTAGTGATAGGGCGCGTCCAGATGGGTGCCGTTATGGGTCGAGAGTTGCACCGTTTCCATCGCCCAGCCCTGAGCATCGGGCAGATCCTGCGCTTTGAGGCCCGGAAAGAATCCGAGCATGCGCGGCAGGCTCTGCTGGTGGTCGTGATACTCGATGCGCGGGTTGATGCCGGGCGGGTCGGCCGGCACGTCGTTTTGCAGCGGCACCGAGATATCGATCAGTCTTCGCGCCATGGCGCTCCCTCTCTTTTTAGCTGGTTGGCCTGAGTTGAGAGCGGCAGATACGCGCTGTCAAGCTCGCCCAAAAGAGTTCGCTGCGGGAGTATCTAGTGTCCCGGTTCTGACATTCGTATCCTGTCGCGGCGGCCCTGAAAGGAACGTCAGTGTCGCCACACTGGCTGCGATCGGTACGGCAAAAAGGCGCGCTTCACGCAAGCTTCATCAGCTTGAGCGCGGCAAGGCCATTCGGGCCGTAGGGATTGCCGATGCTCTCGCACATCTCGAAATGATTGTAGTCCGGCGCTTCGAGAAGCTCGACCGGCTTGCCGGCGGCTTTGACCGCGGCGGCGAAGTCGCGCGACTGGCGCTGGAACTCGGGCGTCTCGAAGGTGCCGTAGGTGACGGTGATCGGCGCGCGCAACATCCCGATGTGCCGGATCGCGCTTAACGACTGCTCCATGTCGTCGTCGAACTTGACGTAGTTGCTGCGGGCGGAAAGCCGCGCCGGCTTCAGATCGTACATGCCGCTCATCAGAAGGCCACCGGTGATCATGTCTGCCGGCAGCGCAAAGTCCTTCTGCCAGTCGGTGACCATCGCGACGCCGGCGAGGTGGCCGCCGGAAGAGTGACCGCCGATATAGAAGCGCTTGACATCGCCGCCAAAGCTTGCGGCATTCTTGTAGACCCAGGCGATGCCGCGGCGGACCTGATCGGCCATCGGTCGCAGGTCGCCGCCCGCGGCGTTGACCGCAATGAAATCGAGCACGACGTAATTGACGCCGGCATTGACGAAGAGGTCGGCAGGATAGCCGTAATCGCTGGCCCTTCCGAGCGCCCACCGTCCGCCGTGCACGTAGACGAAGATCGGCGCATTGGCCGTGCGCGCCGGATAAACATCGAGTCCTTCGATCGGGGTCGGTCCATAGGCAAAGCGTTTCGGCGCGCCGAGCCGTTTTCGCGTGGTCTCGCTGGAGGAGGCAAAGCGCTTGTTGAACTGGCTGATCATCGGCGCATAGACGGTCTGGTCGTAGGCTGCGTCGAGTTCGACCTGATCGAGATCCATCCAGACCTTCGGCCCTTTCTCGTGCGGCGGTGGCCCAACCCGGCATTCTTCCGCCAGCGCAGGCGTGGCGGCCATCGCGGCCGCCGTGCCCAACAGGGAGCGGCGCGAGATCAGGCTGGGACGGCTGGCAGGGCGCTCGGACATGATTTCCTCAAAACGGGTCAGTGATCATCACGCTAAACACCAAGCAAAGCTCAGGCCAATGCGTTGGATCAAGACGCCAGCGTTAGTTTAAGCCTGCCTCGCCATGCGTCAGCGTTCTGGATCAGCGTCGGTTCGCCGGTGGTCTGATTGACGGAAAACGCCGCGACCGAATTCTCGCCGCCGATGAAGACCTTCTTGCAATCAAGGGTGCCGCCGCGCAACGCCCGCGCGGCGTATTGGCGGCGTCCGGCCGCGCGTAAGGCTTTCGTTAACCATTTTTAAGCAATTGGCAGGCGAGATTGGAGGGGCAAATTCTTCTCAACCAGAAGGTCGGATGACATGACTGAGCCCGACGTTTTGAGTAGCGAAATCGGTGCCTTGATGGCGCTTCAACGGGACGCCTGGCGCGAACTCGCAAGCCCCGGACTCACCCAGTTCGACCGCCGCGAGATCCGCAACCGGATCCGGCAAAGCGAGGTCGATTTGCGGGGTTTCCTGAACATACGCACCGAGCAGTTGCGCTTTCGGCCGCGCCCGCTCGAGGCCCCGATCGACAGCCTCGCCACGATCAATTTCCGGTTCTTTTAGAACTCAAATTCGCCGGTCGATTGCTGCGCCAGGGCGCGCAGGTCGGCGACCGTCCCGCGCACGGCGTTGCAGCGCCGGCAATAGACGCTGGTGCCGTCGAGCGCGTCCGTGGGATCGATCGGCTTGATCGACAAATTCCCGCAGACCTCGCAGACGATCTTCAGGCCGGGCCGGGCGTTACAGGGATGGTCGGCCAGTTTCATCACATTCGCCTCAGCCGATGATCGCTGATGCAAAGATGCTGACGGTCGCAAACTTCATCGCCAGGCGGCCGTATTCCCGCTTCACACCGATGGCGAACAGGAACGCATCCAGCTGATCGCGCCAATCGGCCACGGCGGTTTTGCGGCCCTGGATAAAAGGTCCGTACAGCACGTCGCCTTGGCGCTCGATGAGTTTTGTGGTCAACGTGACCGCCAAAAACACCAATGCCGGATACACAAGCAGTTCGATGGTCATTGTTGGCCCCCGCCGTTTTTATTTTTCCCACCCGGGGGCCGTTCATACGCTTGAAATTTTAAGGTGCCTGTCGCGGATCGACGCGCAATTGATTGACCGGATTAGGAAAGCCTAAACCATCATGTTTAAGACGCAGCTTTAGTTAGCTGCGGCGCGTGCAGTGCGGCAGCGAATGCGGTGCTGCGGGTTCAGTTGCAGGGCTGCCCTCGTCGAATTGCGCTTCAACCGGCCGCAGGCCGCCTGTATCGAGGGATGATCAGGGTGGGAGCGCAATTGTTATGAAGAAGCTTGTTGTTGCGGCGATGTTGCTGGTTGGCGCGTCGGGGCCATGTTTTGCCCAGGCCCAGACCGAGGGATTGACCAGGGACACCTCGGCCCCGCCGGTCAAAAAACTTTACGAAGACAATCTGCGCCTGCCGGATGATGCGGCCAAGCTGTTCCTGCCCGACGAGGCCTATCTGCGCTGGCCGCTGCCGCCGGGGGAGGAGGCCTATGCCGACATCGACGGCATGGCGATGAAAAAACAGATCCCTGAAATCACCGCGATCTCGCGCAAGAGCCGCGAGGACGGCAATCAGTTCTGGGGCCGGATCGCCGGCACGCCGTCGGACCGGATGATCCAGGATTGGGTCGCCGGGCAGTTCAAGGCGATCGGGTTGGAGCAGGTCAGGCGGCAGGAGATCGACATGTCGCCGCTGTGGTATCCGAATTCGTGGGAGGCGAGCCTGGTCGTGGGCGATGCCGTCACCCCGCTGAAGACCACGTTCCCGATCACCGACACGGTCGGCACCGGCAACAAGACGATCGAGGCGCCCGCGATCTGGCTGGGGCTCGGCACGCCGGCCGATTTCAAGGACCGCGATGTCCGTGGCAAGGCCGTGATTCTCTACAGCAACCCGACGCCCGGCGGACGCGATCATTTCGCGCGCTGGAGCGGCTCGATGATGCGCGCCAACAAGGCCGGCGCGGCATTGGTGCTGATCGTCATGGACATTCCGGGCAATGTCACGACCGAGCCGGAGGCGGGCGCGGGCACCACGGTGCCGACGCTGACCATCAGCATGAAGGAGGGGACCGCGATCCGCGAGGCGATCGAGGCCGGCAAGGACGTCACCTTGCGGTTGCGCGCGGATATCGAGCGCAAGAGCGGACTGAAGACCGCCAACGTCTGGGGCGTGCTGCCGGGCATGAGCGACGAAAACATCCTGATCATGGCGCATACGGACGCGATGTTCGACGGTGCACTCGATAACGCCTCCGGCATCGTGATGATGCTCGGTATCGCCCGTCATTATGCGGCGCTCCCGAAAGAGCAGCGCCGGCGCACCATTACCTTCGTCACTACGCCCGATCACCATCACGGCGCGTCCGGCATCAAATGGATCAATCAGAACATGCGAGATTTTCTCGATAAGACCGCGCTGATTGTCAATTGCGAGCATCCCTCGCAAACCCAGACCTACCGGCTCGGCGCGGGCCTCATGACCTCGACGGAGACGAGCGCGCGGCGCTGGTTCGTCGGCGGCAGCGAGGCGTTGCGACGGGTGGTGTTGAGCTCGATGAAGGAATTCGGCGTCGCAGTCTATGCGCGGCCGGAGGGACGGCCGGGCGGCGAGCTTCAGCATATCTACACCCGCGCCCCTAGCTTTCACGTCATCGACCACATCTTCTATCACTCGGATGCCGATACGGTGGACCTCGTGCCGGCCTGGGGGATCGAGGCGGTAGGGCGCGCCTATCTCAAGGTCATCGATACCGCGAACAAGATGGAAATCAGCGAGCTCGCAGGACCGCGAACCACCGGCGAGTCGATGAAGTAATCATCACCCTGTCAGCGAAGCACGTGCCGCGGCAGCCACAGCGAGATTTCGGGTAAGTATGTGACGAGCATCAGCACGAAGAACATCACGCCGTAGAACGGCCAGATCTTCCGCATCACCTGTTCGATCGTGACCTTGCCGACCGCGCAGCCGACGAACAGGATCGCGCCGACCGGCGGATGGCACAGGCCGATGCCGAGATTGAGCAGCATGATCATCCCGAAATGAACGGGATCGACGCCGAAGTTCTGCATCACCGGCAAAAGAATCGGCGTGGCGATCAGGATCGACGGCGCCATGTCGACCAGCGTGCCGAGCACCAGCAGCAGAATATTGATCAGGAACAGGATGACGTATTTGTTGTCCGAGATCGACAGGAAGAACGCCGTCATCTTGGCCGGCATCTGCGTCAGCGCCATCACATAGCCGACGCTGGAGGCGCAGGCGATCAGCGTCAACACCATCGCCACCGTGCGCAGCGTCCGGTGCAGCAACACGGGCAGGTCGCGCCATTTATAGTCGCGGTAAATGAACATGGTGACGAAGAACGCCCAGATGCAGGCGACCGCGCCGGCCTCGATCGCGGTAAAGATGCCGCCGAGAATGCCGCCGAGAATGATCACGAGCGTGATCAGGCCCCAGGCGGCATCGATCGTGATGCGCACGGCATCTTTGGCCGCCACGGTCTGGCCGCGCGGATGGTTGTCGCGATAGGCGAACACCAGACAGAGAATGATCAGGGAGAAGCCGAGCAGCAGCCCGGGAAAGACGCCGGCCATGAACAGCGCGCTGATCGAAATCGTGCCGCCGGTCGCGAGCGAATACAGAACCGCATTGTGGCTCGGCGGCACCAGCAGCGCCTGAACCGAGGAGGTGATGGTGAGGTTGGTGGCGAACACCCGCGGAAAACCGGCTTTTTCCATTTGCGGGATCATCACCGAGCCGATCGCCGAGGTGTCGGCCACCGCCGAGCCGGAAATGCCGGACAGAAACGTCGTCGCGAGCACGTTGACGATCGAAAGCCCGCCGCGCACCCGCGTGAATCCCACCAGCACGTCGGCAAACGCGACCAGCCGCTTCGCCATGCCGCCTTCCGCCATGATCGCGCCCGCGAGCACGAAGAACGGGATCGTCAGCATCGCGACCTTGCTGACGCCGTCGGAAATTTTCAGCATCACCGCTTCCAGGGGAATGCCGATCGACCAGGCGCCGGCGATCGCGGCAAAGGCCAGCGAATAGGCGATCGGCATGCCGATCACGAAGCAGGCGATCATGGTGGCAAGCAGAACGAAGATGTCCATGGACGATCGTCTCCCGCCTATTCGAACGGCGCGGCGGCGTCGCCGTGCGATGGAATCGGATCAGGCGGAATCCCGAGCCATATCCGCTCAACGATGAACAACAGCAGGCACAGGCCACCGATTGGAATCGGCAAGTAAGTGACGCCGACCGACAGGAACGGGAAATCGGCGATGGTGTTGTGCCAGGTCACCTCGACGAGGCTCTCGCCCCACACGATCATGAACAGCGCAATCAGCGCCATCAGGAGCTGGACCAGAAGCTCGAGCAGCTTGCGATACGCCAGCGGCAACTGGTCGGCGAAATAGCCGACGTTCATGTGCAGGTTGAGCCGGTAGGCCGCGGCAGCGCCGATAAAGGTCAGCACGATGGTCAGGAGCACCGCGAGCGGCTCCGGCCAAGACGCCGCGCTGTTGAGCACATAGCGGGTGAATACCGCCCAGGGGATGATCGCCGAGATCAGCACCAGTGCGGTGCAGCCGACGATCACGCACAGGAGATAGAGGGCGTCCATCGCGCGACGGAATGTGGCTGCCATGGCGTTACGCTGCCTCTGTTGTCGATCCAGATCGGTGAGTGCCTTCATGTTTGGAAACGTCATTGCGAGGAGCGTGAGCGACGAAGCAATCCAGCATGGTATTGCGCCGACCCAACTGGATTGCTTCGCTTACGCTCGCAATGACGGCGTGCGCACGTGCCAAAGCGTCACGCAATGGCCTGAATGCGTTTGATCATATCCTGGTATTTCGGGCCGTATTTATCCCAGACCGGTTTGACCGCGTTCTGGAACGGCGTCTTGTCCGATATCTCGATGATCTGGCTGCCGGCGGCCTTGGCCTTTTCCAGCGCCTTCTGTTCGTATTGATTCCAGTATTCGCGTTCTTCGAGCTGGGCTTCGCGGGCAAATTTCCTGATCAGGTTCTGGTCGTCGGCCGACAGCGTGTTCCAGATTCGTTTCGAGAATACGAGCATTTCGGGAATGATCAGGTGCTCGGTCAGCGTGACATATTTCGCCGCCGTGTAGTGATTGGAAAAGACGTAGCTCGGCATGTTGTTCTCGGCGCCGTCGATCACGCCGGTCTGAAGCGCGCTGAACACCTGGTCGTAGCCCATCGAGATGCCGTTGCCGCCGAGCGCATTCATCATGTCGACGAAAATCGGATTGCCGATGACGCGGAATTTCAGACCTTTGACGTCCTCGATCGATTTGACCGGATGCTTGGTGTTGTAGAGCGAGCGCGCACCCGAATCCATCCAGCACAAGGCAACCAGGTTGGCGTTCGGGCTCGCGGTGATCTTGTCGAGCAATTCCTGGCCGATCGGCCCATCCATCATCTTGTTGGCATGCACGGTGTTCTTGAACAGGAACGGCATGTTGATGACATTGATGTCGTCGACGATCGGCCCCATCGTGCCGACGCTGACGCGCGAGATCTGGATCGCGCCGATTTGCGTTTGTTCGATGGTTTCCTTTTCGCCGCCGAGCTGCATCGACGGATACATCTGGATCGACAGCCGGCCCTGCGTCGCCTCGGAGAGTTTCTTGCCGAGGTTTTCGGTGGCGGCGACCGTCGGGTAGCCCGGAGGCTGCACGTCGGACGCCTTGAACACCGCCCTGGTCTGCGCGTTCGCCTCGAACGGCAGGACGCCTGCCAAACCCGCAACGCCAAAGCCTGCGCCAAGTTTCATGAAATCGCGACGCCTCATCGCTCTCCTCCCGGTGGTGCTCAGTGCGCGGTCATTTGCTGACCTGTCTTCTTGATTTGATGTTGTAGCTAGTGGAGCGGATTTGACATTCGCGCTAGCAGGCCGCCCAGGGCCGGACAAATCCGAAATCGACTTCTGGTGGATTTGCCGGCCCGCCGGGGCTGTGCTAAAAGTTGTACGATGACCCGACAACATCAGTCAAGCTTGAGCTCGAGCTCGGCCGCCTCCGATACCGCGCAGCGTCAGCGCGAGCGGCTGCTGCGCCCGTTGGGCGCGCCGAAAAGCCTGAGCTCCGAGGTGGTTGACCGGTTGGCCGAACAGATCATGTCCGGCAAGTTGCCGGTCGGCGCCAGGTTGCCGTCGGAACAGGAAATGATGAAAGGCATGGGCGTGAGCCGCACCGTGGTGCGCGAGGCGGTGTCGGCGCTGCGCGCCCGCGGCCTGGTCGTCACGCGGCAAGGGGCAGGGGCCTTCGTCGATCGCGACGTCACCAGGCAACCCTATACGATCGATCCGGAAGGTCTCGGTTCGCTCGACAGCGTGCTCGATATTCTGGAGTTACGCATGGCGGTGGAAACGGAAGCCGCCGCGATTGCGAGCGAGCGGGCCACAGCTTTGCAGATCAGGGCGATCGGCGAGGCCCATCGTGTCTTCAGCCGCGCCATTTCCGGGGGCGAACGCGCAATCAAGGAAGATTTCGCATTTCACCAGGCGATCGCAACCGCCACGCAGAACAGCCGCTTCGTCGAGTTTCTGGATTTTCTCGGCCGCCTGATCATTCCGCGGCAGAGCATTCGTTCGTTCGAGGGCGATGCGGAAGGCCCGCGCCGATATCTTGCCCGCATCGAGAAAGAGCATGAAGTGATCTTTCAGGCGATCGGCGCCCATTCGCCGAAGAAAGCCCGAGACGCCATGCGCGGGCATCTTTTGAAGAGCCGCGAGCGCTATCGCGAACTGGCGTCGAGGAAAGCGGTCACCTAACGCGGCCAGGCCATCCATCGCCGCCGGCCATATCCGGATACCTAACGCGAAACCGCAGAATCACAACGCTGTGACGCTGCGTAACAAGCGCTGCCTCATTCAGAATAAACACACGAACGCGATGATGAGTTCGGACGAAAAGGTGTTACGGCGCGGGCCTGTGCGGCGTCGAACATGGTTTCGCAGTACGCTCGTCCAGCAATTTAAATCAATTCGAAGAGTGGAGATATCCGATGAATCGACGCACTTTCATGAGCGTGGCGGCTGCGGGCGCGGTCAGCACGCTGATCCCGGCGGCCGCCGCTCAGCAGTCGGCGCCGGCTGCGGCCCGAAATATCGTCCTGGTGCACGGGCTGTTCGCCGACGGATCATGTTGGTCGGAGGTGATTCCGCGATTGCAGGCGAAAGGGCTCAATGTCACGGCCGTGCAAAATCCGCTGACGACGTTGCCCGAGGCGGTCGCTTCGGCCGAGCGGGTGCTGGCGCGACAGGATGGTCCGACGGTGCTTGTCGGACATTCGTTCTCCGGAATGATCGTAACGGAAGCAGGCATGCATCCGAACGTGTCGGCTCTGGTCTATGTGGCGGCGCGGGCGCCGGATGCGGCGGAGGACTACACCGCGTTGGCCAAGACCTATCCGACGCCGCCGGCGTCCGCCGGGATCGTCTTCGACGGCGACGAAGGGCGTCTTTCCGAGGCCGCGTTCCTGCGCGATTTCGCGGGCGACCTGCCCGAGGCCAAAGCAAAAGTGCTCTATGCGGTCCAGCAGCCATTCCAGAAGGCTTTGCTCACCGGCAAGACGACCCATGCGGCGTGGCGATCGAAGCCGAGTTTCTATGCGGTCTCGACCGAAGACCGGACCATCAATCCCGATCTTGAACGCTTCATGGCCAAGCGCATGGGCGCCAAGACCATCGAGGTGAAAGCGAGCCACTTGGCGTTGATATCGCAGCCTGAGCCAATCGCGAATCTGATCCTCGAGGCCGCCGGCCAGAAAACTTAAACGCAATCGGTACGCGGGCTGTACACGACAAAAAAGATTCGAGGAGAACAGTCACCCACATGAGGACAACCTTCAATATCGCCGAAAGCGGAGGCGGGCCGTACCGTTCGCTCGCCATCCTCCGCTGGGTGATGGTCGTGATCTTTGTGTCGTTTGGCATGCAAAAATTCACATTGCAGTCGGCGCAGGGCATCGCCCAGTTCATCACCAATAGTCCGTTTATTTCCTGGCTCTCTGTGTTCGGCCTGCGAGGCGAAGCCTATTTCCTCGGCGTGACCGAATTTGCCATCGCGGCGCTGCTCGTGGCCGGTGCGTTCAGCCCGATCCTGTCGGCTATCAGTGCGCTGATGGGCGTGGTCACGTTTGCGGTGACATGGTCGTTCTTTTTCACGACGCCCGGTGTCGTGAAGTGGAGCTGGTCGACCGATCCGATGGCCTGGAACCTGACGGGCGAGTTCCTGTTCAAGGATATCGTTTTGCTGTGCGTCTGTGCCGTGCTGTTGCTGGCTTCCTTGCCGCGGTCTGAGGTCCAATCGCAGATAACGACGAACTAAACCGGCAGAAAGCCGGCACGTTCGCGCAAAGGCCGCTGCTCCGCTGATGTCAGGAGAACGATCAGCGCTTGCGCCTCGCGCGTATGCGCAGCCTTCGCCGTGATCGCGGCCGTATAGACGGCTGCGAGATCGCACCCCTTCGGCAGCGCGCCCGAAAGCTGGATGCCTTGGGTAGCGATAATTTCAGTCGCTTGCGTGCAGCCAATCGGGCGTTTCGCATCGCTTTCCGCCATATGGCGCATCGCGGTCGCGCCGTTCGGATAGATCTTCACGCGATTTGCGACGTCGTCGGCAATGCCGAGCTGACTTAGGACTTTCGCGACATGGATGCCGGCGGTGGAAGCTTTGGTGTCCGGCACGAAGATCGCATCCGCCGCCAGAAATACCGCGCGCAGGCTGGCGGCGTCGCCAGCCGCGACCAGCGGATCGCTCGATCGAACCGCAAGCGCAGTCTCGACCCGGCCGACATCTTTCACTGACGTGCCATCGACAAGCTTCTCGCCCGTAAGCGTCGCGATCAACGCCGAGGTGAGGACGAGAATGTCGGCTCGCGCGCCCTCGCGCAATTTAGTCGCCATCGCGCCGACGGCACCGAACTCGCCCGTGATCTCAAGGCCGGTCTGCTCTTTGAATTTGGCGGCAAGGCTGCCGACGAGGCCTTGCGCCGCGCCGCCGCTCAGGATGTTCAAACTTCTCACGATGAAAGCTCCATGGCCGCGATCAGGCGATCGCGCGTGATCGGCAAATCGCGAAGGCGCACGCCCAGCGCATCGAATACGGCGTTCGCAATCGCCGCGGTGACAGGACCATGCGCGGCTTCGCCGGCGCCGACCGGATCGATCTCCGGGCGCGAGATCACCTCGACGTCGACCTCGGGCACTTCGGAAAAGCGCAGGATCGGATATTCCGTCCAGGAATTAGAGGTGATCCGCGTCTTGTCGAAGCGAACGCGCTCCTTCAACACCCAGCTTGTGGCTTGAATCGCGCCGCCCTCGATCTGGTTGATGACGCCGTCGGGATTGATCGCTTCGCCGACATCGACGGCCAGCGTCAATTTCCGCACGCGGATATCCTCGCCGACTTCGACTTCGGCCACCGCGGCACAATAGGCGCCGGTGTTCTTGTAGCGGGAAAAGCCGATGCCGTATCCAATACTTTGGCCTGTGCCGTCCTGCGCGGCCGGTTTCCAGTTGGCGCGGCGAACGGCGGCCTCAACGACTGCCCTCGAGCGCGGGTCGGACAGATGCCGCAGACGAAACGAGACCGGGTCTTCGCCACGCTCGGAAGCGAGCTCATCGAGAAAGGATTCGATCGCAAACACGTTGCCCTGCGCGCCAAGCGTCCGCAGCGCCGAGGCGCGGATCGGCATCGTGGTGAGGCGATGCGCCTCGACATGCCAGGACGGAAAGTCATACAGCGGAATCGAATTGCGATCGCTGCCGCCACCGGCACCCGCCGGCGGATCGACCGCGATCGCGCGCGGAAACGGCGTGGCGAGTTCGGATGCCGCGAGCAATGTCGGGAGATCGGCGCGGCCCGGCCGCGCGGTATGGCCGTTGCCCCAGATCGAGTGACGCCAGCCGACGATCTCATCTTGAGCGTCGAGATCGGCCTCGATCTCGATGGTCATCGCCGCGCCGAACGGCGCATGCGACATTTCATCGGCGCGCGACCATTGCACGCGCACCGGGCGTCCTCCAGCGGCTTTCGCCAGCAGCACCGCGTCGAGCGCGACGTCGTCGGCGCCGTTATGGCCGTAGCAGCCGGAGCTCTCGACATGTTCGACCGTGATGGCGTCGGCGGGAAGTTTCAGCACCAGCGCCAGATCGGAACGCAGGAGATAGACGCCCTGGCTGTGGGTCCAGACCTTCACGCTTTCGCCATCCCATTGCGCCATGGCGCAGGACGGGGCGATCGAGCCGTGGGCAATATAGGGGCGGGTGTATTGCCGCTTCAGCGTGCGAGCGATGGCCGCAGGCGAAGTTGCTTTCTTGCTGGCGATGACGGCGGTTTCCGCGGGCTGGCTCTTCGACCACTCTGCAAAGCCGTCTTCGTCGGGTAGCGCTTCACCCGATTTCCACGTGGCGCCCTTGCGCAACGCGGCCACGGCGGCTTCAGCGCCTGCCTCGGTTTCGCAGACGACGCCGGCGAAATTGCCGTCGCGCACGATGGCAATCAGGCCTTCGACCTTGCGCGTGCGCTCCTCGTTCAGTCCGACCAGGGTGGCTTGGGCAAGATCTGCGCGAAGCACGCGGCCATGCAGCAGGCCGGGCAGAGCGAGGTCGTGAATGAAACGCGGGCGGCCGAAAATCTTGTCGGGAATGTCGAGCCGTTGCACCGAATGGCCGGCGATCGCCCGCTGCTCCGATGACTTCGGAGGCGCGGCCGCGGTGGCGTCGCGATCGAGCGAGATGTCGCCCGCGAGCTCCCAATAGCTGGTCGAGACGTTGCCGGGACCGGCAATCGTGCCGTCCTGGATCGTTAGCACGTCGGATGCTACCCCGAGGCGCTCGGCGGCCGCCTCGAGAAAAAGCTTCCGGATTTCGGCGCAGGCAAAACGGATGGCGCGGCCGGAGTGTTGCACCGAAAGGCTGCCGGAGGTGACGCCTTCATTGGGACTGCCGGCGGTGGACGTCCGCACCATCCGCACGCGGGCGAATTCGACGTCGAGTTCGTCGGCGGCAATTTGCGCCAGTGCGGTGACGATGCCCTGGCCAATCTCGACCTTGCCAGGCGAGACGATCACTTGTCCGTCGGAATCGAAATTGATCCACGACGACAGTTTCGGGTTGGCCGCAAGACTTGGCGGTAATGGCGACATCGGCGGGGAAGTGGGTTTGGCCGTCATGGCGCTCGCATCTCGGCAGCGGCGCGCAGGATGGCGCGCACCATCCGGTTATGAGAGCCGCAACGGCACAGGTTGCGGTCGAGCGCGGCCTTGACCTCTGCAACGGTCGGATTCGAATTTCGCTTCAACAACGCGGCAGCGCTCATCAGGATTCCGGACAGGCAATAGCCGCATTGCAGCGCCTGTTCGGCGATGAAGGCGCGCTGAAGCGCGTGCGGGCTTTGTTCGCTGCCAAGGCCTTCAATGGTGGTGATATCTTTATCGGCGACGGACCACAGTGGCGTGTCGCAGGAATTGATGGCGTGATCGTTGACGATGACGGTGCAGGCACCGCATTCGCCGGCGCCGCAGCCGAAATGCGAACCGGTTAAACCGAGCTTGCCGCGCAAGGCTGTCAGCAACGGCGTATCGGGATCGGCGTCGATTTCGGTCTCGGCGCCATTCAGGCGAAAATGAATCTTGGGCATCGAAAGCAGCAAGTCCTGATTTTACGGCCGGTCGGGGAATTGCTTGACGACTTCAGCCCACTTCACGATATCGCCGCGCAGGAATTTGTCGAACGCCTCCGGCGTCATCGACATCGGCACGGCGCCCTGATCCGCCCACAGCTTGACGATCTCGGGCCGTTGGATCGCTTCGTTCACGGCGGCATTGAGTTTGTCGACGATGGCTTGCGGCGTTCCCTTCGGCGCCATCAGGCCGAGCCAGATCGTGGCTTCATATCCGCTGACGCCGGCTTCCTCGGCCGTGGGCACATCAGGCAAGACGTTCGATCGCGTGTTGCCGGTGGTCGCAAGCGCGCGAACCTGGCCCTGCGCGACGTTCGGCGCCATCGTCGTGACGGAATCGATCATCATCTGAACCTGCCCGCCGATGACGCCGCTGCGCGCTTCGCCGCTGTTGCGATAGGGCACGTGAACGACGTCGATGCCGGCCACGGTTTTGAACAGCTCGCCGGCCATGTGGTAGGGCGTGCCCTGTCCGGAAGAAGCATAATTGAGTTTGCCCGGCCTGGATTTGGCGAGCGCGATGAATTCCTTCAGCGTGGTCGCCGGCACCGAAGGATGCACGACGATCACGAGATCGGCGACATTGAGCGGCGCGATCGGCACGAGGTCGCGCATCAGCTCATATTTGCGCTGCGGCACCAGCGATTCATTCGCGGTCTGCGCATTCGACATCAACAGTAGCGTGTAACCGTCGGGTGCGGATTTGGCGGCTTCCTGCGTCCCGATCACAGAGCCTGCGCCCGGACGGTTCTCGATCACGAAAGGTTGCTTGAGATTTTCGGCAAGCGCATTGCCGAGCACGCGGGCGGCGACGTCGGCAGGTCCCCCGGCGCCAAAGGGAACGATGATCCGCACCGCGTGGGCAGGATAGTCCTGTGCGCGGGTTGGCGCGACGAGCAACGCCTGCACGCCAAGAAAAATCGCCGCTAGCGCCGAAATGGACGCCATCCCGGTCGAAAATCTCCCGGCGGCGCTCTTGCAGCCCGTCATCTCTTTTTTAGCTGGCCTCAAAATTCTTGAACTCCCAAGATTCTTGAACTCCCAAGCCCTTCCCGATGAGCCCTTTGAGCTGATGTTTTGGCGCGAATGGCCGGTCAAGTCTAGTAAAGGGAACAGGGAGTTGGCGACAGACTTTTCATGGACTTGGGCTTTGTGGACGGAATAAAATGACCGGAGTTAAGCCGGCTCAAGCCGGCCAATAAAATCAATCAGGGACGAAATGAAAAAGACGACAATTTCCCGCAGGGACGCGCTGAAGGCGGCCGGAGGGTTGCTCGCAAGCTCTGCCTTTGCGACCCGCGTGCTCGCGGATGCGCCGCCGGCCGGGGCGGTGACGCCGGCCCTGATCGATGCCGCGAAGAAGGAAGGCCAGGTCGTCCATTACACCTCGACCGACCTGCCGGTGGCCGAGAAACTCGCAAAAGCGTTTGAGGCGAAATATCCGGGCATCTCGGTGCGTGTCGAGCGCACCGGCGCCGAGCGGGTGTTCCAGCGCATCGGCCAGGAATATTCGAGCAACATTCACGCCGTCGATGTGGTGAATTCGTCCGATGCCTCGCACTTCATCGTCTGGAAGCGCGATGGCCTGCTTGAGTCTTACGTGCCCGAGGACGTCGCCAAATTCTATCCGCCCGAGCATCGCGATCCTGACGGCCAGTTCGCAAGCTGGCGGATCTGGCTTTCCATCATCGCCTACAACACCGGCATGGTGAAGGCGGACGATGCGCCGAAGAGCTTCGCCGATCTGCTCGATCCCAAATGGAAGGGCAAGATCGTCAAGGGCCATCCCGGCTACAGCGGCACCATCATGACCGCGACCTATCAGTTGCAGCGCGACATCGGCTGGCCCTGGTTCGAGCAACTCGCCAAGCAGAACGTGATGCAGGTGCAATCCTCGGCCGATCCGCCGAAGAAGCTCGAGCTTGGCGAGCGCGCCGTCATGGCCGACGGCAACGAATACAACATCCTGCAACTGAGAGAGGGCGGCCGTCCGGTCGCGCCGGTCTATGCGACGGAAGGGTCGCCGATGATTATCGGTCCCAACGGCATTTTCAAGGGCGCGCCGAACCCCAATGCGGCGAAACTCTTTCAGTCGTTCTGCTTCAGCCGCGAAGCCCAGCAACTCATCATCGATGTCGGCGGATTGCGTTCGGTGCATCCGCAGGCCAAGGAAAAGGACGGCTGGACGCCGCTAAAGGACATCAAGACCTTGAAGGATGATCCTGCTGCCGTGGAGCAACAGGGCAGCGCCATCAGGCAGCACTACACCCGCATCTTCCGCGTCTGATTTCCCGCTCAGTCTCCCTTTCAAGGCCCCCCTTCATGAGCTCCGAACTGCCTGACATAGCCGTCGCCGAAACGTTAGCCGGGAAAATTGCCGCGCTGAAGCCCGGCGTCTTGCCGGCCGAGACGCTGCGCAAATGCGAAGACCTGCTGATCGACGTCGTCGGCCTCTGCGTTACCGCACGCAACGAGGACTATGTGAAGGCAGCACTCGCCGGCTGTGACGACGACGGACCCTGCACTGTCATTGGTCATGCCCGCACCTTGACCGCTTCGGGTGCCGCGTTCGTCAACGGCACATCAGCGCATGGAGAGGATTTCGACGACACCTTTGAAGGCGGTCCCGTGCATGCCGGCGCGGTGATCGTGCCGGCGGTGCTGGCCGCCTGCGAGCGCCATCATCCGGACGGCCGTTATGCGTTGACCGGGATTGCGGTCGGCACCGAAGTGCTCTGTCGGCTCAGCCTCGTGGTGCCGAAGGCCGTGCACAAAGCCGGCTTTCACCCGACCGCAGTTTTCGGCGCGACGGGGGCGGCCGCCGGCGTCAGCGCAGCGCTGGGCTTGAACGCGAAACAGATCGTCGATGCGCTCGGCATTGCCGGCAGTATGTCCAGCGGTATTATCGAATATCTCGCCGAAGGCGCCTGGACCAAGCGGATGCATGCCGGCTGGGCGGCGCAGTCGGGCATTCGCGCGGCTCTGCTCGCCAAACAGGGCTTTGTCGGTCCGCGCACCGTGTTCGAAGGCATGCACGGGCTGTTTCACGGCTTTGCTCACACCACCAAAGGCGATTACGACGCGCTGGTTGGCGATTTCGGCACGCGCTGGGTCACCGATACCTTGGCGTTCAAGCCGTATCCCTGCGGGACGATGGCGCAGCCTTATATCGATTGCGCCAGGCGGCTCGCCGCGCGCGGTATCAAGTCCGAAGATATCGAGAGCATTCTTTGCGAGGTCGCGGAAGGAACGGTGCATCGGCTGTGGGAGCCGCTCGCGGACAAGCAACGCCCGCGCAACGGCTACTCCGCGAAATTCGCCGTGCCGTATTTGCTGGCGGCGGGCTTCGTCCATGGCGGCGTGGGCTTGGGCGCATTCACGGAAAGCGCGATCCGCGACGAACGCGTGCTGGCGCTCGCATCAAAAGTGAAGTTCGCGATCGATCCCGACAATCCCTATCCGAACAATTATACCGGCCATATCAAGGCGACGCTGAAGGACGGCCGCGTGATCGAAGAGCGGCAGCCTTATTTGCGCGGCGGCGTCAAGGAGCCGCTGACACGCCAGGATGTCACCGATAAATTCGCGCTCAACGTCCAGCACGGTGGTTGGAGCCGGGTGCAGGGCGAGACGGCGCTGGAACGGCTGGGCGGACTTTACGGCGGGAAGATTGATTTGAGCGGGCTGCGCAATTAGCCAACACGGTCATGCCCCGCGCAGGCGGGGCATCCAGTACGCCGAGGCCTATCGGATTAATCGCAGGCGCTGGTGTTTACTGGATCGTCCGCTTTCGCGGACGATGACGAGGAGGAGACGACGGGGGAAACAATGAGTACAGGCGAACTCACCGGAAAAGTCGCGATCGTGACCGGCTCCGGCCGCAACATCGGCCGCGCGATCGCGCTGGCGCTGGCGGATGACGGCGCCGCTGTCGTCGTCAATACGCGCAGCAATCGCGACGAGGCCAAGGCGGTCGCGCGCGAGATCGAGACCGTCGGCCCAAAGGCGATTGTGCATGTCGGCGACATCGCCGATCCCGCGGCCGTGCAGGCCATGGTCGATCTGGCGATGGCAGAATTCGGCCGCATCGACATCCTCGTCAACAACGCGGCGTTGCGGCGGGAAAAGCCGTTCGCCGAAATGATCTATGCCGACTGGCGTGAGGTGATGAACGTCATCCTCGACGGCACCTTTCATTGCGTAAAGGCCTGTCTGCCGCATCTGAAAGCGAGCGGGGCAGGGACCATCGTCAACGTCGGCGGCCTGAGTGCGCATACCGGCGCGTCCGATCGCGCCCATGTGGTGACGGCCAAGGCCGGCATTGTCGGCTTCACCCGCGCGCTGGCCCACGATCTTTCCCCGGATGGCATTACCGTCAATTGCGTGGTGCCCGGCATCATCGGCACGCCGCGCCCGAGGAACACGCCCGAACCGGCGCATCATTTGATCCACCGGACCCTCACCGGCGAGCGCGGCAAGCCGGAAGATGTCGCGGCTGTGGTCAGGTTCCTGTGCAGCCCGGCCGCGCGCTACATCAACGGCCAGGCGATCCACGCCAATGGCGGGGCGTATTTCGGCGGGTAATGCCTTGCCGATCTGCATGGCCTGCCCGCCTTTTGCGCAGGAATTTCCTGTTTCTTGCGCTGGCGACTTCCGGTTTTGGTGTTATTCATAATGTCATGAACCAGCACGCCAAAATCGAGGCTCCGGCCGCGCGCGGCAAGGTCGCCATCCGGCACTCGACTTGCCCTCACGATTGCCCGTCGGCCTGCGCGCTCGACATCGAGGTGATCGACGATACCTCGATCGGCCGTGTCCGCGGTTCCAAGCTCCAGACTTACACGGCGGGCGTGGTCTGCGCCAAGGTCGCGCGCTATGCCGAGCGCATCCACCATCCGGACCGGCTGACCTATCCGATGTTCCGCGTTGGGGCGAAAGGATCAGGCAAGTTCGCGCGGATTTCCTGGGACGATGCGCTGGACGAAATCGCCGGCCGCTTCAACGCCGCCGAGCGCGAGTTCGGCGCTGAATCCGTCTGGCCCTATTACTATGCCGGCACGATGGGGCTGGTGATGCGCGACGGCATCAACCGCCTCGCGCACGTGAAGAAATATTCGCGCTTTTACGGCACGATCTGTTCGACCATTGCGCGCGTCGGCTTTGCCGCCGGCACCGGCAAGGTCGCCGGCGTCGATCCGCGCGAGATGGCGCTTTCCGATTTCGTGGTGATCTGGGGCACCAACCCGGTGCACACCCAGGTCAACGTGATGACGCATGCGATGCGCGCGCGGAAAGAGCGCGGCGCCAAGTTAGCTGTGATCGACGTCTACAACAACGAGACGATGAAGCAGGCCGACATCAAGATCCTGGTGCGGCCGGGCACCGACGGCGCGTTTGCCTGCGGCGTCATGCATGTGCTGTTCCGCGAAGGCTATGCCGATCGCGAGTATATGGATCGTTACACGGATTTCCCGAGAGAGCTCGAAGCGCATCTGAAGACGCGCACGCCGGAATGGGCATCGGCGATCTCGGGCGTGCCGGTGGAAGAGATCGAAGCCTTCGCGCGCATGGTGGGCGAAACCAAGCGCACTTACTTCCGCCTCGGCTATGGTTTTACCCGCAGCCGCAATGGCGCGGCTCAGATGCACGCGGCGTTGTGCATTCCCGCGGTGACCGGCGCCTGGCAGCATGAAGGCGGCGGCGCGTTCTTCAACAATGCCGCGCTCTGGAAGTTCGACAAGTCGATCATCGAGGGCCACGACGCGATCGACCGCACGACCCGGGTGCTCGATCAGTCCAAGGTCGGGCGCATCCTCACCGGCGATCCGGCCGCGCTCCATCATGGGCCGCCGGTCAAGGCGATGCTGATCCAGAACACCAATCCGATGACCGTGGCGCCGGAGCAAGCGCTGGTGCGCCGTGGTTTCGCGCGCGGCGATCTGTTCGTCGCGGTGCACGAGCAGTTCATGACCGAGACCGCGCAGATGGCCGATTTGGTGCTGCCGGCGACGATGTTCATGGAGCATGACGATCTCTATTATGGCGGCGGCCATCAGCACATTTCGGTCGGCGCCAAGCTGATCGATCCGCCCGGCGAATGCCGCTCCAACCATCAGGTCCTTCAGGGCCTCGCCAAGCGGCTGAATATCTCTCATCCCGGTTTTGAGATGTCGCCGCGCGAACTGATCGACGCGACGTTGAAGAAGAGCGGCCATGGCGGTATCGCCGAGCTCGAGGCCGATCTGTGGCGCGATCTCCAGCCGGATTTCCGCACCTCGCATTATCTCGACGGTTTCGCGCACAAGGACGGCAAATTCCATTTCAAGGCCGACTGGGCGAATGTTCCACTCGCCAATGCCGGCATGATGGGAGCGTGGGACCAGATACCGTCGCTGCCCGATCACTGGACCGCGATCGAGGAGGCGGACGAGGCGCATCCGTTCCGCTTGGCGACCAGCCCGTCGCGCAGCTTCCTCAATACCTCCTTCAACGAGACGCCGTCGTCGCAGGCCCGCGAAGGCGCACCCAGCGTCATGATCCACCCCGACGACGCGGCGAAGTATGGAATCGCGGACGGCGACGCCGTCACGCTCGGCAATCTCCGCGGCGAGACCAGCCTGACCGCGCGATATTTCGATGGCGTGCGCCGTGGCGTGCTGATCGCCGAATCCGTGCATCCCAACAAGGCCCATATCGGCGGCCGCGGCATCAACATGCTGACCGGCGCCGAGGCCGTCGCTCCGGTCGGCGGCGCTGCGTTCCACGACAACAAGGTCTGGCTGAAGAAAGCCGACGCGGACGCGATTCCAACGCCCTAGACTCTTTCCAAAAAGCCAGTCTAAATTTTCGCCGTCATTGCGAGGAGCAGCGCGACGAAGCAATCTAGCCGTTTCGCGTGGCTTACTGGATTGCTTCGCGGAGCCTGTCATCGGGCGCGCATCGCGCGACCCGTTGGCTCGCAATGACGCGGAGGATACACTCATGACCGAAACTTCAAGCGTGCTCGTCGAAAAGCGCGGATCTAGCCTCTGGATCACCATCAACCGGCCGGAGAAGCGCAACGCCATCAATGCCGATGTTATCGCCGGCATCGCGAGGGGATACCGCGTCGCCCATGACGATGCGCAGGTGCGGGTCATCGTGCTGACCGGGGCCGGCGACAAGGCGTTTTGCGCCGGCGCGGATTTGCAGAATACCGGCGGCGCGTTCGCGCAGGATTTTTCCCGGCCCAATGTCGACTTCGCCGACCTGTTGCGGCTGTCGCAGAACGCGACCAAGCCCGCGATCGCACGGGTCAACGGTGTCTGCATGGCCGGCGGCATGGGGCTGTTGTGCATGACCGACATGGCGGTCGCCTCCGACCATGTGATCTTTGGCCTGCCTGAAGTGAAGGTCGGGGTATTTCCGATGCAGGTGTTGAGCCTGTTGCAGACGATCGCGCCGCGGCGAATTGTCAACGAATGGGCGATCACTGGCGAGCCGTTCGACGCGAGAGTCGCGCAAGCCGCGGGGCTGTTGAATTACGTGGTGCCGCAGGCTGAACTCGATGCCAAGATCGAATGGCTGATCGGCCGCATCACCGACAAGTCGCCGACCGCGATCCGGCGCGGCAAATACGCGATGCGCGCGATCGCCTCGATGTCGTTCGACGAGGCGATCGCCTATACCGAGACCCAGATCGCGCTGCTGGCGATGACCGAAGACGCCAAGGAAGGGCTCAAGGCATTTGCCGAAAAGCGCAAGCCGGTGTGGCCGGGGAAATAGATGCGTGTCATCAAAATCGAGCTCCGGCTCCATCCGGAGTAGAAATTTGTTTTCTACTATTGATTGTGATTGACGGGGATTGCATATTGTCACCGGGTTAGGGGTATTGCGTATGCGCTTGTCGTATTGTGGGTCCCCGTTTGGGTTAATTGCTGTTGTGTTCTCCGGCTGTACGGTTGTACCGCCCTTGAACGAAGATGCCGTAGCTGTCTCGGCGATTGTCGAGCGGGTCAAATGCGAACTGGCACTTGCTGTCCCGGAACCGCAGCCTCCGTATCCGACCGGCCCTTACCAATGGATGGCTGACTGGACGGCGAAGGTGGACCTCACATTGATTACCAACGATCAATCTGCGGTGACGCCGAATGCGAGTTTCATTCAGCCGCTGCCTAGCGCGGTTGTGCCGCTGGTAGGAACTGTCTCGCGTAATTTTACCTTCGGTGTCGGTGGTGGCGTAACAGCCAATGCGATCCGCAATGAAACGATGAGTTTTACGCTTTCGATCGCGGAGTTACGCAACCGGAAATACACGGGTGACTGCGTGTTGCCGCCTGCAAGTGATCTCTATGGCAATCTGGGGCTCAAGGAATGGGTCGCAGCCGCTCTCGGACCGGTCGACCGGCAGTACCTGACCATCGGCAAGCATACTGCTCCAAATGCGAAACCCGCCGATAAGGCCCAATTCGCCACCGGTGACAAACCTATCGATCAGGTTCGCCAAGCGGCCTCATATGCAAAAACCTATTCCGCCAAGGCGACAGCGTCCGTGCAGCGTGCCCGCGATCTCGCCGCTCGATATCTCGTCGATGCGAAACAGGCTGCTCCTCCGGTCATCAGAAAGGATATGCAAGCAGTCTTCGTACAGGTCGAGGATGTGTTAACGCAGGCCAAGATCGCGGCGGACTGGGTGCAAAAAGGGGTGACCGCCGCCAAGCTTTTAACCGACGTTGACAGGAAATCGCTCACTGACGGACAACGGCAGCAGTTTGACCAGGATGTCGCCGACACCAAATTGTACGGCCAGAGTGCGGATGCAGCCAAAATCGCCGCGAACGCTATCTGGAAATCGATCCCGCAGGATTCGCCGATCGACTCGATTGGGCATCAGGTCCAGTTCATCGTCGTTGCGACCGGGAATGTCACGCCGAGCTGGACTCTCGTGAATTTCAAGGGACCGGGGGCGTCGGGTAGTTTCGCATCGCTGACGGATACACGGACGCATACACTCAATATTGCAATGGGTGCGCCCGCTGGCGCCGTCAATGCAAGTCCTGAGCAGGAACGGATGCTCAACAACCTACATCTTGATACGCTTCGATTGCAGACGACGAATTGAACGGGTAGCACCCGTAATTGCGGGATTTTGACCGAATGCGCTGCATTTTCACAGTAGCGTTTCTTGCACTCACTGCGGCCCAATGTGTCGGCGAATCCAACGCCGGTGAATTCAGCATGCGGGCCATTCCGGATAATTTTCGCGCGTCGCCGAAGATACTCGGCGGCACGCGAGCAGACCGAGAGAAGTGGCCGGCGACATTGGTCTTTACGACCGATAGCGGAGAGCTATGCACGGCTACCGTCATCGGAGATCAAATTCTGATCACCGCGGCGCATTGTGTCGTTGACGGTCTTTCCGGGCATGTCGTCTGGGATAATCAAAATGTGAGGATGTACTGCAAGGTGCATCCAGAATATAGCGATAGCCCGAGATCGAAAGATGACTTGCCTTGCCATCTACGGGTTTATGCAAACGAGATCGCCGCATGCACGGCCGATGTCGCGTTGTGTCACACCGAAAAAGGTAAGGTATTTTCTGAGTACGTCGGCCATTTTGAACGCGTGAAGCATTTGCCGCCGGCGGTGGTCGAACACAAGAATATTGCGCTGCTCGGGTATGGTTGCGTCGATGCTAATACCAGGGCCGGTGGCGATCTCTCGATAGGATCGGCCGAGGTTCTACACAGCTCGGTGCCCGACGCATCTAAAAATCCAGACAAATCATTCGACGAGTTCATCCAGACCAAAGGAGCGGGAGTTTGTTACGGCGATAGCGGCGGAGCCGGCTACACCAGCGATGACCCGAAATCCCGGGAAATCGTCGGCATCAATTCACGGGGAAACCTATCAAACGGGAGTTCGCTCGTGAATTTGAAGGACGCTCGCATAGCCAAGTTTCTAGCGGACTTCTCGGCGTCGAACGGAGCACCGATCTGCGGCCTCGATCCAGGAGCGAAAAACTGTGCGTTCTAGACAGGGCAATTTCTGGCGAAAGCATTGGATCGTTTGTATGACCGCACTCGCGGCGATCTCGGGCGCGTCGGTTTCCTTCGGCGCTATTCGCAGGTTGGGTGAGCCGATGCAACTCGGCGTTTATCCGAGACCGGCCTCCGGTAGCATAGAAACCATTAGGGAAGTGGCGGCCCGAGGGCTATCCCAAAACGTAAAGTTCAAGGCCGGCGCGAGGATCGCGCGTTTCATTGCAAAAAAATGTGGTCTGTCGGCTGCCACGATGGAGCTTCATCCTGAATACGAAAGCATTCTGCTACAGCAGAATCGAAATTCAGATATCTCCCATCGTGATCTGTTCGAATTGGGGAGGGACATCGCGCTCGATTTGCCCGCCTGCGCGGGTTTTTCATCTTTCGCCGGTGAAATATTGGTGTCGGAAGGGGGTATCTCGAAGCTTGCAGAGACACTTTCAATTCCGTTCAGTTCCGAGGCCTTTTCCAGTGCGGTCGAGCGGGGCGATTTGCACACTCAATTGGCCGATGCGGTGAAGCATGCGCGAACAAGCGGAGCGTTTGACGAATTTCGTCTGTTGTCCGATCGGTTTTGTAAGCAGACGAGCCCGGTATTGTCTTATCTCGGCTGCCTGAACGCGTTGACGATCGCCGGTGCCAATGTCGAGGTAAAGGACGCTAATTCGTTCCGCGGTAAGATATCCGTGCCGATAGCTGGCATCAAGGCTCCAAATTCGGCGCAACTCGATCGGGTGCCGTTGAACGACGCTGCGGTAGCGGCAGATGCCAACATCGAATTCCAAGGCTTCGCCTTTTGCACCTACGTATCGAGCCGTATCTGCGATGCCGTATTGAAGGTAAAAAAGGTGGCGTCCGTAATAAGGAATACGCAGCTAAATGACATCCTCCCCGATCAAGGCGGGCGCGGCTCGACGGCGCAGGGCGATAACGCAAATCTGCCGAGGCCGAAAGTGCAGACGGGCCAGGAAGCTGGACTCAAATTTGTGACCGAAGCGAATTCAACCGATCCGTCGTGTACAGGCGCCGCCGACCTCAATGACGGCAAATGGCCATTCGACGTCGCCGAGTTTCAAAGAGCTGCCAGACTGAGCGACATCGAACACGGTGCTGCCGGAAAAATCCTCATCGCTGATACGGGCTTCGATTTCGCCGGCGACGAGTTCGATAAAAAGGTATTGCTCGATCAGACAAAAGATATTTTCTTGCGAAAGAACTTTCATGTGTTTCCCCATGAGAAGGATCCAAACGACGATGACGATTGGAATCATGATGGGGTGAACGGCAATGGCGGTTGGGCCGGAGACAACCTCGCCGGAAGGGCCGGCGGCGCGAAATCTGCACGTTCCATCGCTGGCTCTGATTTTCGGGAGCACGGATTGTCGGTGACTACGCTGGCGATGGGGGGAAGACAGCTCGATGGCTTACGCAGTTCCGACAAGGTGAAAGTCGAAATCGGCGAGATCAACCTGGTTCCGGAATTTGATCCTCCCTATCTGACTGCGGATTTCGTCAGCAAGACAGTGAAATTCGCCAAGGCCGAGCAAAACGACTTTGACATAATCAATTTAAGTCTTTCCTCGGAGGTGCATGAGGATATCTGGGACCAGCTTTCGATCGACAAACAGCGCCTGACTTTTGTGGTGGCAGCGGGGAATGACGGAAGGCAATTAAACTCGACTTCGAAGGATGGCGTTTGGCCGGCAACCCTGGGCGGCGCCGTTGCGACTGACGATCGGACCATGACGATGTTCATCACGGTCGGTGCGCACGACGGCAAGGGAAAGCCGGCGGACTTCTCGAATTATGGTATGGGCGTCGATCTTTTCGCGCCCGGATGCGCAGTGCCGTCTTACGTTCTAAAACTAGACGGCGATAAAAATGTGATCGGAATTGTCGAAAAGCCGATCACCGGTACCTCGGCGGCTGCCCCGCTGGTGTCGTTTGGCGCGAGCCTGCTTGCTGGCAATAGTCAATTTGAAAAAAATCCCTCCGTGATCAAGACGAGGATTCAGATAGGTACCGATTACGACTATTCGCTGCAATCGCGTGCCTTTACATCCGGCGTCTTCAACATCGCCAAGGTGATCGGGTTTAAGCACGACATTATTGAGCTAGCTGACAAGAACCGGCCCGCATCAAAGAATGGAAGGCCGACGAGGAAGCTTTCCTACGGTGCGGCAACGCTCGTCGGTCAGGATGGCAACGATTTCAAGTGCGATCTCGGGCCACCAATTCCGATCAAAAAAATCCTTAAAATTTCGCGTGGCGACGCTCCCGCTGACCCAATTCTCATCCTGGCTGCGGATGATCCAACTAAACGGAATAAGTTGACACCGCATTTCTGTCCGTTGGCTGCGCTGTCGCGTTTGAAGATCAATTTCGCCGACACCGAAACAAATGCGAACGGTCCGATCGATATGGATAATTTCCGCGATTACGTTGCCAAGCGTTAGCTTTTGTTCCTGAAGGCATTCGTGGAAAAACGCGAGCCATTCTAGCCGATGAGGTAGATGCTACTCATACCCCGGCGCGCGATAGACCTCACGGCCGCCGACCCAGGTCGAGAGCGCCTTCATGTCCCGGATCGTCTCCGGATTGGCGGTGAGAAAATCGTCCGTCAGCACCGCGAAGTCGGCGAGTTTGCCCGGTTCGATCGAGCCGCGCGTTTTTTCCTCTCCAATGAGCTTGGCGTAATTGATGGTGACGAGCTTCAGCAGCAGCGGCCGTGACGCGATCTTCTGGTCTTCGCCGTAGACGCCGTCCGAAATCGTGTCGCGGCTCGCCATGTGATAGAGATTCCAGAACGGATTGAACGGCACCACGGGACTGTCGGTGCCGCCGGCAACCAGCAGGCCGGCGTCAAGATAGGTCTTCACAGGGGTCACTTCGCTCGCGGTGTCCCAGCCCCAGTATTTCTTCAGCACGGGCGCTGCGAGATAAAGGTGATCCTGCGCCGAGACCGCGATATCGAGCGCCTTCAGGCGCGCGACCTGTTCCGGCCGCGAGACAAAGGCGTGTTCGACCGACCAGCGCTTGCCCTTGATCGACGTATCCTTGTCGGCCGCCGCATAAGCGTCGAGAACCTCATCGAGCGCGGCATCGCCCACCGCATGGGTGATCACGTGCCAGCCCTTGCTGTTCAGCTCGCGCACCACTTCGGTGTAGGCGTTCGGCGGCGACACAACGAGGCCGGTGAACGTGCCGCCTTTGCCGTAAGGCTCGAGATACGGCTTTGACAAGTGACCGCCTTCAAAACCGCCATCGACCATCAGCTTGACGCCGTCAACCTTGACCCAATCGTCGCCTTCGCCTTGATGCGTTCCCCAGCTCTCGATCGCCTTGCGCGCGGCTTCTGCCGAACGCAGCGAGAAGCCGGGCATATAGACGGTCCAGCGCAGCGTCAGCTTCCCCTCTGCCTCGGCCTGCTTCATCAGATGGTAGGCGTCGATCATGTTGCCCTTGTAGGAGCCGGGGATGCGAAGCGCGGTCATGCCGTAAGGCGCCACCGCCTTCTGGGTCGCGAGGATATCGTCCATGCTGACTGGTTTTGGACGCGGCAGCGTCACCATCGATCTCGCTTCGTCGAACAATTCGCCGGTCAGCTCGCCCGCGTCGTTGCGGCTGATCTGTCCACCGGCCGGCACCGGCGTATCCCTGGTGATGTTCCATTTCTTCAACGCGGTGGTGTTGAGGATGTATTCGTGGCCGCCGCGCACCAGTACCACCGGCTTGTTGGGTGCTGCCTGTTCGATCTCCTCGGCCGTCGGCAGGCGCTGCTCTTTCAACTGCGCCTCGTGCCAGTCGGAATTGGAGACGATCACGGTGTCGGCCGGCGCGGCGGCGCTGCATTGGCGACCGTCGTCAACAATTCGCCGAGCGAGCGCACATGACTGAGATCGACGCCCGCGCCTCCGCCTTCATTGTGAAAGTGATCGTCGGTGATGCCCGGCGACACGAAGCGGCCTTTCAGGTCGATGACTTTGGTTTGCGGGCCGGCATAACGGCGCACCTCGCTATCGGTCCCGGCCGCCACGAAATGGTCGCCCGCGACCGCGAAACCCTGCACCACATGATCCTGCGCGTCGGCGGTGAACACCTTGCCGTTGACGAACACGATGTCGGCGGGCGCGGGTGCTTGCGCGAAGGCGGCGGTGTTCAAGGTCAGGGCCGCGACGATCGCAAGTCCGGTTCGCAGTTCGGTCCACAGTTTCATGGGCAATCCTTATTTATTCGTCTTATTCGTTGTTCGGAGAGATCTGGCGACGGGCGCCCATCTCTCAAACCAATAGCAGAGAGTGGCGACGGCGCGAATCCCTGGGACGCGCCTGGGACGCCAAAGCGTATTGGATCGACGACGCAAGCTTCATCGTCAAACCGTCTGGTCGTCATAAATTCTCGGCCATTTTTCGACCTATTTCATTCAGGCTGCATTCAGCGGCCGGGTGGCTTCTTGGACGCGCGGAAGCGGACGATTTCAACGCGGAGTACGGAACCAATCGATCGTTCCTCTGTTAGGTGGCTTGGCCCTCCCCGGCGCCGACCGTCTGTCCCATCACGTCTCGCCCTCATCACATGGAAGCATTGATATGAAATTCTTCAGATCGTCGGTTCTCGCCCTGATGTTGGGCGCAGCCATCCCCGCCTATCTGACCACGCCGGCTCAAGCCCAGCTTTCGGTCGATGTGAGTGTCGAGATTGCACCGCCGCCGCTTCCCTATTACGAGCAGCCGATCATTCCGGCCGAGGGCTATATCTGGGTGCCTGGCTACTGGGCCTGGGATGCCAGCGACGCCGACTATTACTGGGTGCCGGGCACCTGGGTGCAGCCACCGCAGCCGGAATTGCTGTGGACGCCAGCCTATTGGGGTTGGGTCGGCGGCCGCTACGTCTTTCGGCCCGGATACTGGGGCCGGGAAGTCGGCTTCTACGGCGGTATCGACTATGGCTTCGGCTATACCGGAGACGGCTATTACGGCGGCCACTGGGACCACGGCGCATTCTTCTACAACCGCGCGGTCAACAACATCACGAATGTGAGGATCACCAACGTCTACAGCCAGACGGTGGTCGTGAACAACACGGTCAATCGCGCGAGTTTCAACGGTGGAAATGGCGGCACGAGGGCACGGCCGACACCGCAGCAAGAAACCTTTGCGCGGGAGCGGCATGTCGAGGCGACGCCGGCACAGCGTCAGCACATCGAGGCCGCGAGCAAGGACCGCGCGTTGTTCTCGAAGCAGAATCACGGTGAACCGGCGGTAGCAGCGACGGCGCGTCCCGGTGTCATGCAGGGTGAAGGTGTCACGCGGGCGAGCCGCACGCCGGTTTCTTCCGGCGGAGCGCCGGGTCGCGAACCCGGCCGGCAGGAAGAGCCGCAGCGTCCGGGACAGGAGCCGCCGCGCGCGACCGAGACGGGCCGTGAGCCCCCGAGGGCGGAAGAAAAAGCCCCCGCTGTTCAAGAGCCGCGGCGTCCGCCCGAGGGGACACCAAAGGCCGAGCCGAGGGTTGAGGAGCGCCGCCCGGCGGCGGAAGCGCCCAAGGAAATGCCAAAGGAAACACCCAGAGAAGCGCCCAGGGAAGCACCGAAGGCTGCGGAGCCACGTCCGGTCGAGGCGCCTCGCGAAGCGCCGAAAGCCGAGCCCAGGATGGAAGAACGCCGACCGGCGCCGCCGGCAGAACCCGCACGGCCTCCGGCCGCGCGCGAACAGCCGCCACGTGCAGCACCCCCCGCTGCGCGTCCGCCCGCGCGTGAAGAAGAGAAAAAGTAGCGCGTCAAGCGCGACGCGATCGCGCGGATACCAATTGTGTCGGCTACAACCATGTAGCCGGCACAATGATCGCTCTCGGCCGCGTTCGCCATTGGCGCGTCACCGGGCAGATGAACATCAGATTTTTGACGCGACCGCTCACGCCGTTCGGTATGTTTCGCGTCCGGGCTTTTAAACGAAACTAAGTTCCGCGTGCATGGAAAAGCAGCAGCGCGCCCGCGCCGATTTGTTTGAAAGCTGCCGGCTGGCCGGACGATTCTGATAGAATACTCATCGCAGCGTTATTTTTGATTCGGCCGTCGAAAATTCGTGCGAAAAATTCCTTCGAAAAAATCTTCGAAAAGTTCTGGGCACGTGGGCCGATCCGCACAGCGAGGAGGTCGAGATGAATGATCACGCGCCAGCCATGACATTATCCGAACGCGCCGATGAGCTCGAAGAGCACATGATGCATGAGCTCGAACGCATCGTCATCAAGTCGGCGCTGTTCGATCTGGCCGACGGCAAGGTGACCGACGACACCGCTTCGACGCTGGCACGCAACCCCGGCAAATACGTGATCATGAAGGAAGATCCGCGCCTTCCGAAAATGCCGGCCAAGCCCACTTTGATCGACTATTTCAAGTGCCGCTTCGCCTCGACCTCGCATTTGCTACAGAGCGCAGCGCACGCCAAAAAGGCCGGCCAAAGCGAGAAGGTGGTCATGGCCTGCCTGCTGCACGACATCGCGGTTGCCAGTTTCATCAGGTGCGATCACGGCTACTGGGGCGCCCAGATGATCGAGCCCTATGTCGACGAGGAAGTGAGCTGGGCCGTGCGCGCGCATCAGGCGCTGCGCTTCTTTCCCGACGAATTTGTCGGCTACGAATATCCGCAAGCCTACGTGAAATGGTTTGGTCCCGATTTTCAGCCCGAGCCCTATATCGTCGATGAGTACAAGCGCGCCCGCAATCACAAGCACTATATGACCGCGCGCCTGATTACGCTGCATGACCTCTATTCATTCGATCCGGATGCCAAGGTCGACCTTGACGACTTTACCGACATTATCGGCCGCCACTTCAAGCAGCCGAAAGAGGGGCTCGGCCTCGATAGCAGCCCGTCGGCGCATATGTGGCGCACGATGCTGTGGCCGACACGGTTCTTGTAGTCGTTCCTGTAACCGCGGCGTGATGATGGGGCGCTATCGGCAGGCAGAGCGGTCTGTCCGCCTTGAACAAAGAAAAGCCCGGCTCAAGGCCGGGCTTTCCTGTCTTGCTTATCCTACTTAACTGCCGGGGACGTTATAGTATCGACGTTGATAGACGGGCGGACCATCATTGTAATAGCCCGGGTCACTGTAATATCCATCGTCAGGGGCATAGCCGTAGCCCGGGCCGTAGTAGCCGTTGCCGTAGTAGCCGTTATTGTATGCGCCTGTTGCTATAGCCGCACCCAGAGCGGCAGCGCCTATGCCAGCGCCAATCGCAGCGCCTCTACCAAAACCACGGGCCTCAGCCGGCGCAACTGCCGCTGTTCCAACCGCCGCGACGGCTGCAAGTGTCAGGATGATTTTTCGCATCTGATTGCTCCTTTCGTTCGGGGAGACAACACGCGCCAAGGTCCGTTGTTGCCGGAACTGCACGGGATTCTTTTTGAATCTTGGGGAACTATCTGGCGGTTGCCGGCTGGCGTCATCATTCTCGCTTCTCGCGGCGCGAATGGCGCCTGGAAGGTGGAGGCCTAAGCGGCCCGACATACTCAACCGGTGAATCCACAATGGATCGCAGGGTCTGTGAATGGCCTGTGATCGAATAGCCCGCTGTCATCGATCTGTCATCGAGTGCGACAAAGGTTTTTTCGAAACGTCTTCGAGGGACCAATGGATTACTTTCGCCGCTTTACTTTTCTGTTCGCAGCACCCGTTTTTGATGCCGACGATCTTGAGGGGCTTCGTTTCAACCAGATCATCACCGAAATCGAGCGCTCCGGCTTTGAGGTCGTCCGGGCGCGGCGGCTTGAGGATGCCGAAATCGCGGTGCAGACCGATGCCGCGATCGGCTGCATGGTGGTCGACTGGGGCAAAAAAGGCCTGGAAGGCAAGACCGCCGCGCTCATCAATCTGATGCGGCGACGCGGTCTGGACTTCCCGATCGTGTTGCTGATCCGCCGCAAGCGGTTCGAGGATCTGCCGGTGGAGGTGCTCGATTTCATCGACGGCTATGTTTTTCTGTCGGAGGAGACGCCGCCCTTTATCGCCAAAAGCCTGATCAGCCGATTGAAGCAATATGCCGAGACGCTGAAAACGCCGTTTTTCGGCGCGCTCGTCGACTACGCCGAAGAGGGCAACCAGCTGTGGACCTGCCCCGGGCACAATGGCGGCATGTTTTATAACCGCAGCCCGATCGGCCGGGTGTTCGTGGAACATCTGGGCGAGGCGGTGTTCCGTGACGACCTCGACAATTCGGTGCTCGATCTTGGCGACCTCCTGACCCACGAAGGCCCGGCGCTGAAGGCGCAAAAAGAAGCGGCGAAAATCTTCGGTGCGGAAAAAACCTACTTCGTCCTCAACGGCACTTCGACCTCCAACAAGGTCGTGCTCGGTGCCCTTGTCGCCGACGGCGACCTCGTCCTGTTCGATCGCAACAATCACAAGGCGGCGCACCATGGCGCGCTGATGATGGCCGGCGGCATTCCAATTTACATTCCGACGGTGCGCAACGCCTGGGGGCTGATCGGCCCGATGCGCTGGGATGCCTTTGACGAGGGCGCGCTGCGCGAGCGCATCCGCAACCATCCGCTGGTCAAGGATACCGAGGCCTGGCGCAAGCCGCGCCCGTTTCGCGTCGCGGTCGTCGAACAATGCACCTATGACGGCACGATTCACAGCGCCGAGATGATTCTGGATCGTATCGGGCATCTCTGCGATTACATTCTCTTCGATGAAGCCTGGGCAGGTTTCATGAAGTTTCATCCGCTTTATGCCGGGCGCTTTGCCATGGGGCTGTCGGATCTCGGCCCCGAAGCGCCGGGCATCATCGCAACCCAGTCGACCCACAAGCAATTGGCGAGCTTCTCGCAGGCCTCGCAGATCCACATCAAGGACCGCCATATCAAGGGTCAGAAGCGGCGCATCGAACACCGGCGCTTCAACGAGAGCTTCATGCAGCACGCCTCGACTTCGCCGTTCTACCCGCTGTTTGCGTCGCTCGACGTCGGCGCCCAGATGATGAAGGGCCGTTCCGGCGAGGTGCTGTGGGACGACACGATCCGGCTTGGCATCGAGCTGCGCAAGAAGATCCGCGCGGTGCGGCGTGAATTCGAGGAGAAGGAAACCCGCGCCGAACGCCGCTGGTTCTTTGAGCCGTTCGTGCCCGACCGCGTCGAGATTCCGGACGCCTCGCGCGAAGGTGCCGTTCACAATGTCGCCTGGGAGACGATCAGCACCGACCTGCTCGCCACCAAATCGTCCTATTGGCAGCTCAGCCCGGAATCGAAATGGCACGGCTTCCCGGATCTGGCCGCGGGCTTTGCCATGACCGATCCCAACAAGCTGACGGTGCTGACACCCGGATTCGATCATGCGAATGGCGGTTACGCCGATCACGGCGTTCCGGCGCCCGTCGTTGCGCAATACCTGCGCGAAAACGGCATCGTGGCCGAAAAGAACGACCTCAACTCGCTGCTGTTTCTGCTCACCCCCGGGGTCGAGGCCAGCAAGGCCGGCACCTTGATCAGCGGTCTCGTCGCCTTCAAGAAACTGCACGACGACAACGCGCTGTTGGAAGAAGTGATCCCCGAATTCTACCAGCGGCGGTCCGCGCGTTATGCCGGGGTGCGGCTGCGCGATCTCTGCGCCGACATGCATGGATTTTTCCGCAACGCCGGGGTGAGTGCGCTGCAAGCCAGGCAATTTCTCGCCGAGCATCTGCCGGAGATCGCGATGTCGCCACGGGATGCGGCGCGCTATCTGGTGCGCAACGACGTCGACTATCTGCCGATCGACGCCATCGCCGGCCGCATCGCCACGACACCCTTCGTCGTGTACCCGCCCGGGATCGCGACGATCGTGCCGGGCGAGCGGCTTACCGGGCGTGCGCAACCCATGATCGATTACCTCAAAATGTTCGAGAGCTGCTTCAACACGTTTCCCGGCTTCGATGTCGAGATTCAGGGCGTCTACCGGGAAACCGATGCTTCCGGCCGTACCCGGCTGCACACCTATGTGGTCTGCGAATGAACGAGCGCATCGTGACGAACGGCCAAGAGACCGGTCAAGAGACGGTTCAAGAGAATGGCCAAGAGAGCAGTCAAGAGACCGGTCAAGCCGCGACCAGCGATCAGCCGCTGCTCGTTCGCCCCTCCCGCGACGGCGATGTCGAGGCGATGCTGGCGATCTATCGACACCATATCCGCCGCGGCGTCGAGGAGGGGGTCGAGGACAGCGGCGTGCCGGAGCCGGATGATTTGCGCGACCGCCGCAAGAACCTGCGCAGTCACCGTCTGCCGCATCTGGTCGCCTGTTATGAGGGCGAGGTGGTCGGCTACGCCTATGTCGTGCTGTTTCGAAAGCGGCCGGCGTATCGCTACGCCGTCAAGCATTCGATTTATGTGCATCGCGAGCATGTCGGGCGCGGCGTGGGGCGGCGGCTGATGGGCGAGCTGATCGACGTCTGCGCGGCAAGCGGGTTTCGGCAAATGATCGGCTATATCGACGCCGACAACACCGCCTCGCTTGCGATCCACGAGAAGTTCGGCTTTCGCCGGGTCGGCGTGCTTCCAGGCGTCGCCTATCAATTCGGCCGCTGGGCCGATACCGTCATGGTGCAACGATCTCTCGCGGAGGGGTCGACCGAACCGCCTCACCTTTCGAGCCCCGGCCGCTGAGAGGTCGCCCGTGACGCGCTTCGCGGTGTCGGCTTTTTCGCCCATTTCCGACATCGACCAGAGTTAGAGAGCGAGATTCAGGACTGCGACCGGTGAGACATGGTGCTGGCCCCCACGCAGCATCCTTGACGATCGCGGAACTCGCCTCATTGGTACCATCGATAAACGTTACTATCGATAAACTGAACGCTTGAGTGTTTCTGACGGTAATTCGCCGATCAGTTGCGCGTATTCGGAGGCAAAGCGCCCCAGATTCTGAAAGCCGCATCTGAACGCCACGCCCGTTACGGTCGTCTTCTCATTCGGCATTCTCAGAAGCTCGGCCGCCTTCCGCAGCCTGATGCTCTTGGCGAACTGCCCGGGCGAATCGCGGCCTGCGAGAGCGAATTGACGAAACATCGTCCTGACACTGATGCCGGCGAGCTTGGCGAGTTGCTCAACGTCAATCGGCTTGTCCCAGTTTGCCTCGATGAAAGCCTCGACCGTGTCGACCACGGCACGATTTGCGCTCGGCGGCTCCTGCTGCAAGCGGTCGGTAAAATTGTGTTTGTGCGCCAGCAAAAACCTGAAGACGAGACTGCGTTCGATCTCGCTGAGAGCTATGGGCGAATAATCCGGCCCGAACCGGTCAAGCTCGTCCACAACTCGAAAGAGGTCCTGGCGGACGAAAGCCATGCGCGACGAATCCGGCCTGTCGCTGGAAAAGACCAATTTTCTGCCGTCGGCGTCTCCCAACAGGCTGGCTATCGCGCGCTCGAGCACCAGTCCGTCGAACCTCAGTACCAGCTGTTTATAGCGCGGCGCGAAGTCCAATCGAAGTCTGGATTCTCCAGGGATGACAGGGCTCCATGCCCCAATCGGTTGACTCGCATTGGCCGTGCTGAAGCCCGCAGCGCCCTCAATCGAAAAAAATTGGCGGACAATGCCGTCTTCGGGAAACGAAAGTGAAACCGCGCTGTCATAGGCGCAGAATGCAATACCGACCGCGGAGAGGCGCGCGTAGCTTGCCCGCATTCCGAACTCAACATTACGCGCCTCGAAACCGATCGGGCCGTATGTGCTGATGAGTTGATGGCGTGCAAACTCGCAGTCGTGCGACCGCACCACCGGATAGCGCTGCAGATACGTCAAGAGTTCAATCCTCCGTGGGAGATTTTATAGGCAGTTTCCTACGGCATCAAACCCGATTGCGCGCGGTATTTCGACGCTTGTCCATTTTGTGCCGGAACTGGCCGAAAAATGCCACCCCAGCGACCGCGAATGGCAGGAACCGGACAAACAGAAAGCTAACCCGCTGTGACCTAATCAACAGAGGCGCAGGAGGAGTCGCACAGATGGGCATGACGATCGATTTTCACAGCGCGGCGCGCAAGCGCCGGCCTCTCGATGCTGATCAGGCAGCGATAGCCAGAGTCGAGCAGATCGATCAAATCAAGACCCGCTTGAAACTTGATCTGGGGCTGGCGCTGTCGCTGCTGGATCTGAAGATAAACCTGCTGGATGACTCGATGCTGGCGTTGGACCCATCCAGATGCGAGACGGCGATTCTGCAACAGCAGATCGACAATCTGAAACAAATGATGCTGACAGTGACTTCAACGGTCGCCGCCCTGTGACGATACGCCGGCTGTGTTCGTGGCCTGTCGTGGCAACAATCGTACAAAGCCCGGATTAACCCCTTTCGTTCAATCTTTGAAAACGAAGGCAATTTCCGGTTCGGCTTTCAATTCAGTTTTTTAATGATCGCGAGGAACAATATGTTTGGCAGGAAGTCACGAGCAGATTTTTACCGGGCCCAGGCGACGCTCGATGCCATCGCCGATTGCGTCATGATAGCGGATGAATCGCTCAATATCGTTTACCTGAATCCGTCGGTAAAGGATCTGCTTGCCGGCGCGGAAGAGGAAATACAAAGGGACTTGCCGAATTTCCGCGTTTCGGAGCTCATCGGAAAGAACATCGACTTCTTTCACAAAAATCCCGCGCACCAGCGGCATATGCTCGAGAAGCTGAACAGCGTCCACTCCGCGACCATTACAGTCGGGGGGAGGATCTTCGATCTGGTCGCCGTGCCGATCAAGGGGCAGGATGGAAAACGCAGCGGTATCGCGGTCGAGTGGAGCGATGCCTCTATCCGTTTGCAGAACCAGGAATTCGCCGCCCAGTTGGCCGCGGCCGGCAAAGCCCAGGCCGTAATCGAATTCAACATGGATGGCTCGATCGTGACGGCCAACCAGAATTTTCTTTCGGCGCTCGGATACAACCTCGATGAGATCAAGGGCAAGCATCATCGCATGTTCGTCAGCCCGGAAGAACAAAACAGTCCGGCGTACCAGGAGTTCTGGTCCAATCTGAACAACGGCCAATATCAAGCCGGCGAATTCAAGCGCATTGGCAAGGGCGGCCGCGAAGTCTGGATCATCGCCTCCTACAACCCCATTTTGGATGAGAAGGGAAAGCCGTTCAAGGTCGTTAAATTCGCGACCGATGTAACGGCGGACAAGCTGAGAAGTGCCGATCTTGCCGGCCAGATTGCGGCGATCCACAAATCCCAGGCTGTCATCGAATTCAAGATGGACGGCACCATCATCACGGCGAATGACAATTTTCTTCACGCGCTCGGTTACTCGCTCAACGAGATCGAGGGCCGCCATCACAGCATGTTCGTCGATAATTCCGAGCGTGCCGGCGAAAGCTACCGCGCGTTCTGGGCAGCGTTGAATCGCGGCGAATACCAGGCCGGCGAGTTCAAGCGCATCGGACGCGGCGGCAAGGAGGTGTGGATTCAGGCCTCCTACAACCCGATCCTCGATCTCAACGGCAAACCCTTCAAGGTGGTCAAATACGCTTCGGATACGACGAGCCAGGTCCTGGCCCGCCTGGGCAACGAGCGTGTTCGCTCGATGATGGAATTTGTTGCCGCCGGTTCTGAAGAGCTCAACGCTTCCGTGCGGGAGATTTCAGAAGCCATGGTCAAATCAAGGGAGACGGCGAACGTCGCTGTGGACCAGGTGACTGCAGCGGATGAACAGGCAAAGCGCCTTTCCAGCGCCGCCAATTCCATGAGCGGGATCGTCGAGATCATCGGGGACATCACCGGGCAAATCAATCTGCTTGCGCTGAACGCAACGATCGAATCGGCCCGTGCCGGTGAAGCTGGCAGGGGGTTTGCGGTGGTCGCTGCCGAGGTGAAGAATCTCGCCAATCAGGCAAAGCATGCCACCGACAAGATCAGCCAGGAGATCGGCAGTCTGAACGGGATTTCGAGCGATGTGGTCGACGCGCTCGCATCCATCAAGAACGCCATTCAAAATGTCAGCGAGTACGTCACCTCGACCGCGGCGGCGGTGGAAGAGCAGAGCACGGTGACAAGCGAGATGTCGTCGAGCATGCAGCGGGCGGCGGCGGAAGCCGCGGCAATCGCAACAGGGTAGGGTTCGAAAACCGCGCAGGGCTTCGAGACTCCCTGATGCGGAAGGGGAGCGCAACCATCGCAATTCTTAGACGAAGCGCCGGCTGCGCTCGTGCCTGTCGTAGCAAGAACCGTACAAGCCGGCGCTGCCTGCGCTGTTTCCGCGCGTGGCCATCGCGCAGCTTCCGCCATTGCCCGCTGCATGATTTGTCTGACCCGTATCTTTACGGGGCCCAGCTCCGCGCGAAGGAAACTAACGTAAACGAAATCTTTCGCAGGCAGATTGTCGGACCGGCCAATTGGATCGGCAAGCAAAGGATTTGTCATGCAAGCGACCTCGGGACCAACTCGGTATAGCTTGCGCAAGACCCTCCGGCTGGCGCCGAGAATAATGATCCTGTCGGTCATGGGTATCCTGTTGCTGGGCACATGCCTGACGGCCGTGGCGTGGTACGTGCTGCAGGCCGCTGCCACCAAATCCGCCATGGAGCGCGTTGACGCGAACATGCGCGTTGCCTGGAACGTGCTGCGCGCAAATGGCAGCGACTTTACAAGCGTCGACGGCAAGCTGCTCGTAGGCAGTCACATCCTGAACAATGACGAGGCGAGCGTTGACACCGTCAAAGGCCTTGTCGGTGGCACCTGTACCGTTTTCGCCGATGATCTTCGAATCGCAACCAACGTACTGAAGCCTGACGGGACGCGTGCGGTAGGGACGAGGCTCGCTCGGAGCGCGGCCTACGAGGCGGTCATCGACCGAAAAACCGCATTTCGCGGCGAGGTGGAGATACTTGGCGTCCCGTACATGACTGCATACGATCCGATCCTCGATGCGAGCGGCAAGGTCATCGGCATACTGTATGTCGGAATCAAGAAAGCCGATTTTCTGGAAGCCGCCCACAGCACGCTCTCGATCATCATCTATTCGACAATCGCAGCCATTTTCCTGGCCATGGCCGCCAGCTTTCTCGGAACCAGGTCGCTCGTCCGGCCGCTGAAGTTGCTGACGGGCGCCATGCACGAACTCGCATCGGGAAATTTTCACGTCGTGCTTCCCGGTCTCGATCGCGGCGACGAGGTCGGAGAGGTGGCGCGTGCGGTGGAGGCTTTCAAGGACAAGTCGGCCGAGAAGGCCCGCAATGAAGCTGTTCTCGAAGAAGAGCGGCGGCAGGTTGCCGAAGAATCCAAAGCCAGGGCTTTGGAGGAAATGGCCGAGACTGTCGAACGAGAAACCAACGCCGCGGTTGGCGACGTCGCGTCCGGGACTGATCGAATGGCCGAGAATGCGCTCTCGATGACCGACAGCGCGTTACTGCTCGGACAGAACAGCGGCAGTGTCGCCGCAGCGGCCGAGCAGGCGCTTGCGACCGCGCAGACCGTGGCCAAGGCCTCCGCGCAGTTGAGCGCCTCGATCGCCGAGATCGAATCCCAGATCAAATCGTCACGCGCATTGACGCTTGAGGCCGTAACCGCGTCAAGCCAGGCGCAATCGACGATAGCCAAGCTGTCTGAAGCCGCCGGCAAGGTTGGTGCGGTGACCAGCCTGATCAGCGAAATCGCGGCTCAGACCAATCTGCTTGCGCTCAACGCAACCATCGAGGCCGCACGAGCGGGGGATGCAGGCCGCGGCTTCGCCGTGGTAGCGGCTGAAGTCAAATCTCTCGCGCAGCAGACGGCCGGTGCCACCAGCGAGATAGCGCAGCAGATCGCCGAGATTCAGGGTGCGACGCGCGCATCGGTAGCGTCGATCAACAGCATCGGTGAAGTCATCCGCAATGTCGAGGCTGTTTCTTCCACCATTACCAGGGCCATCGAAGAGCAGAACATCGTTACGTCGGAAATCTCCCGAACGGTTGAAGAGACCGCGCTTGCCGCTCGCGAGGTAGCGACCCAAATCGCATCGGTCTCCGACGAGGCTGTCGACACCGGCCGGCGCGCGTCGGAGATCCGTGATGGGTCCGCGGAAATCGCAAGAAAGGTAGAATTGCTTCGTGCCACCCTCGTGCGGGTAATCCGCACCTCGACGAAAGATGTCGACCGCCGTGTTTCGTCCCGCGTCGACATGCGCCGCCTTGCGACGCTCAGAATAAAGGGCAAATCGGTGAAGGTTACTGTGCTCAATGTCTCTTTGGGTGGCGCTATGATTGAGCAAGCCTTCCCGACGGTCCCGCTCGGGACTCCGATTACACTGATCGTTGATGGCAACAAGGTTGAGTTAAACGGCGTTCTCGGTCGCAAGGAGGCAGACGCCACGTTAATCGAATTCAGATTGTCGAAAGCTGCCAAAGAGATTGTCAGCGAGTGGGTTTCGGGTCGTTTGGCCGCTTGAAAAAGATCATCCGGGATCGGCTGGCCTCTCGCCACGTAACATGACACGCACAAAAATCGGCGTGGAAGACGCCGAATACCGCCGGGCCGGCATTGTCCATGGTGCCGGTGGACAGGCTAACGCGGGGCCGTAACGTCTATCTTGCGAACCTTGTCGCCGGAGTCGATACGGATCTAACGCGCGGTTGGGCGCGACGGGAGACCTCGCGGTGCCGGCCGATCGGCCTCTTTCGATAACGTGAAGGAGCCGCATCGTGCAGGTTCATCGGTTCAAGCCGAATGCTGATCAATCCGTCGCCTGAAAGCCGGCGAGAACCTGCCAGCGCAGTCATGGTTGCCTGATGAGCTTGTTCGATGGCCCGACGGTGTTCGTCATTGTCGATCTTCGCAGCCGCGTAGGCGTCCGCGAGATTGATCAGTTCGTGGCCCGCCAGCAGCACATCCAGACCGCACAGAGCCAGCAGAATGCAGACGGTGGGCTCGCTTTCACCAAAGGCGAGGAGTCGAATGCCGAGTGCGGCGAAAGTGCGCCCTGCTTGCCGCACGTTTCGCAGGGCCTGGTCATGCCTGCGGATTTCCAGAGAGCTGACCGCCAACTCTCTCGGCTCCGGCAGCTGCATGTTTCGGAACGCAAGCATCCGCTCGAGCGCGACCTGCCGAAGGCGCAGGACCGTCCGTATCGGTCGGCCGATCAATTCAACAGTTACCCGGCCCAGAAACAGGACAGCAGAAATCGTAATCAGGTAGACATACCACTGCATGTCGCGCCCCAATCTGGTCGATGATTCAACGTCGGCCTTGTATTTGGAAGTCCGCTTCCGCTCGCGCCTTCCCCGATCAATCAACCTTAATGGATCGTTATTCGCAAGGTTGAATCGGCTGTCGGGGCTCAGCCGTTGGAGACTTAGTTAACGGCATTTGCGATTGAAGGGCTGGCCAGGGACTGGATGCCGGCAATCGTGCACATCTCGTGTCTCCGTCATTGCGAGCGACAGCGAAGCAATCCAGCAAGTAAACTGGATCGCTTCGTCGCGTTGCTCCTCGCGATGACGAATGTAACTTCTTGGAAGAATTCGACTGGCGCGGCTGACTACCCCGGATTGGCCTTCAATCCGGCCGCCTCGATGCCGGCGATGGCGCAGATCTCGTCATTGTCGGAGGTATCGCCGGAGACGCCGACCGCGCCGAGCAGGGCGCCGTCTTTCTGGATCAGGACGCCGCCGGGCACGGGCACCAGCTGTCCCCTGGCCATCGTATTCACGGCGCTGACAAAGTAAGCCTGCTCCTGCGCGCGCTGGAACAGCGCCCGCGATCCCATGCCGAGTGCGAGCGCGCCATAGGCCTTGCCGTGCGCGATTTCGGCCCGCATCAGGCTGGTGCCGTCCTGCGCCGCGGTAACCTTCACCGCGCCGCGCGCATCGAGCACGGTGATGACGAGCGGCTTGATTTTCTTCTCGACGGCTTTGGCCAGCGCCGCATCGAGGATCTTGCGGGCAACGTCGAGGGTCAGTTCAGACATGGGTACGTTCCTTTTTAATCGGGTTTAATTGAGAGAGGTTGCGGAATTCGTCTCGCCGCGAGCGATGGACATGGCCAGCACACGGGCGACATGAAGGGCGGTACGTTCCGTGCCGTCCTTGATTTGATGGCGGCAGGAGGTGCCGTCGGCGATCACGAGCGTTTCGGAATCAGTGCGGCGCACGGCGGGCAGCAGCGAGAGTTCGGCCATCTCGATCGAGGTGTCGTAGGTGTCCGCGCCATAGCCGAACGCGCCGGCCATGCCGCAACAGCTGGATTCGATGGTTTCGACCTGCAATTCCGGAATCAACCGTAGCGCCTGTTCGACCGGCTTGAACGCGCCAAAGGATTTCTGGTGACAGTGGCCGTGGACCACGGCCTTGTCGGCGATCGCGGCTAGCCGCAATTTCAACCGCCCCGCAGCCGCCTCGCGCACCAAGAATTCCTCGAACATCAGCGCCTGCGCGCTGACGGCTTTCGCGGTCTCATCCGATCGCAGCGACAGCAGTTCGTCGCGCAGCGTCAGAAGGCAACTCGGCTCGAGGCCAACGATCGGAACGCCGCGCGCGGCGAACGGCGCGTAGGTCGCAACCAGTCGATCGAGTTCCGCGCGGGCGTGATCGACGAGACCCGCCGAGAGGAACGTGCGCCCGCAACACAGCGGACGGCCTTGATCAGCCGGCTTCGGAATGTGAACGCGATAACCGCCGGCGACCAGCACCTTCAGCGCCGCCTCGAGGTTTTCACGTTCGTAAGCGCGGTTGAAGGTGTCGGCGAACAGAACCACCTCATGCCCATCCGCCCGTCCGAATATCTCGCCTTCGGGCGCGAACACATCGCGCCGCCATTCCGGTAACGCGCGTTTGGCGCTGATACCGGCGACGCGCTCGAACAGCGCGCGTAATAGTTTGCTGTTGTTGCGCCAGTTGGCGAGCGGGGCGAGCCGCGAAACCAGCGGCGCGTAATGCGGCAAGAAGCCGACCAGCCGATCGCGCAGCGAGAGGCCGTGCGTGGCGCGCCGCGCGGACAAAACCTCGATCTTCATCTTGGCCATGTCGACGCCGGTCGGGCATTCGTGCCGGCAGGCCTTGCAGGACACGCAAAGCTTCATCGTGTCCATCATCGCGTCGGACGACAGCGCATCCGGCCCCAACTGGCCGGAGATCGCGAGCCGCAGCGTGTTGGCGCGGCCGCGGGTGACGTCCTTTTCGTTGCGCGTCGCCCGATAGGACGGGCACATCACGCCGCCTTCGAGCTTGCGGCAGGCGCCGTTGTTGTTGCACATCTCGACCGCGCCCTGGAAACCGCCGCCCGCGCCGGGATAGGCCGACCAGTCGAGCTCGGTTTTCAGGTCGCCGATCGCATAGCCGGGCGGATAACGGAACAGCGAGCGGTCGTCCATTTTGGGCGGATCGACGATCTTGCCGGGATTGAGCGTGTGGCCCGGGTCGAAGCGCTCTTTCACTTCCTTGAAGTCGGCGATGATGCGCGAGCCGAACATGCTCTCGTGAAATTCCGATCGGACGATGCCGTCGCCATGCTCGCCGGAGTGCGAGCCTTTATACTCGCGTACCATCGCGAAGGCTTCCTCGGCGATGGCGCGCATCGCTTTGACGTCTTTCTCGAGCTTCAGGTTCAAGACCGGACGGACATGCAAGCAGCCTTCGCTGGCATGCGCATACATGGTGCCGCGGGTGCCGTGTTTGGCGAATACGGCATTGAGCCGCTCGGTATAGTCGGCGAGGTGGGGCAGGGGCACCGCGCAGTCCTCGACGAACGAGACCGGCTTGCCCTCCTGCTTCATCGACATCATGACGTTGAGGCCGGAGGTGCGAAAATCCGCAATCGCGGCCTGCACGGCGGGCTCGACGACATCGACCACGCCGCCCCATTTGCGCTTGTCGTTGTTCCATCCGAAGCCGAGATCGCCCATCAGTTCGGAAAGCTGCTTCAGCTTGTCCAGGTTCTGCGGCTGGTCCTCCTCGGCGAACTCGACGATCAGAAGCGCGTCGGGATCGCCTTTGACGGTGGCCTCGATCACCGGGCGGAACATCGCGATGTCGCGACCGAGCGCGATCATGGTGCGGTCGACCAGTTCCACTGCGATCGGCTTAAGCTTCACCAGATGTTGGGCTGCGTCCATCGCCTCGTAGAAGCTGCCGAAGTGGCAGACGCCGAGCACTTTGTTGCGGATCACCGGCCACAGCTTCAGCTCGACTTTCGTGGTGAAGGCGAGCGTGCCTTCGGAGCCGACCAGCAGATGCGCCATGTTGTTGGGCACATTGCGCGGAGTAAGCGCATCGATGTTATAGCCGCCGACGCGGCGCTGAACTTTCGGGAATTTGTCGGCGATCTCATTGGCCTCGCGGCTGCCTAACGCCAGCATGTCGCGGAAAAGCAGGGACGTCTTTTCGTCTGAGCCGGGCTGATCGCGCGACACCTCGCCGAAGTGCATCAGCGTGCCGTCGGCCAAGGCCGCATCCATCGACAGCGTGTTGTCGCGCATGGTGCCGTAGCGCAGGGAACGCCCACCGCAGGAATTATTGCCGGCCATGCCGCCGATGGTGGCGCGCGAGGCGGTCGAGACATCGACCGGAAACCACAGGCCGTGCTTTTTCAGTTGCCGGTTGAGATCGTCGAGCACGATGCCCGGTTCGACCACGCAGGTCTTGTTCTCGACGTCGAGCGAGAGCAGGCGGTTGAGGTGCTTCGACAGATCGATGACGATGCCGTCGTTGATGGTCTGGCCGCATTGCGAGGTGCCGCCGCCGCGCGGCGTGACTTTCCGCCCGGCATCGCGGGTGATCGCCAGCGCCCGCAATGCTTCGTCGACGGTGCGGGGGACCACCACGCCGGCCGGCACGATCTGGTAGAACGAGGCGTCGGTCGCATAGCGGCCACGGCTGAAAGAATCGAACAGCACGTCGCCCGTGATCTCGGACCGCAGGCGGCGCTCGATAGGCGAAGTATCTCTCATGTTCGTTCCAGGCGCGAACGCCGTTGAAGGGCTCGGTCCACCTCTCCCCGATGGGGAGAGGTCGGCGCGCAGCGCCGGGTGAGGGGCGGCAGCTCTCCCGAGGGACCTTTACCCCTCACCCGATTTGCTTTCGCAAATCGACCTCTCCCAATGGGAGAGGTGAAGTGCTCATCGTGCGGTACGAGGAAGCCAAAATCCAATTCGCTACACCTGCTTTTCGATTTGAATGCAAAATGTGGCTTTTCGACCCCAGCGCGAAGGCGATCAGGCCGGTTCGGACGCAGCCTCGCCACCAGTCTTCTCGCCACCGGCCTTGAGATGCTCGACCGCGGCGGTCCGCTTGTTGCGCAGGTGCTTGAACAGGATGTCCGAGAGCTCGTTGCCGGCGCGGCGGCGCAACGCTTCCAGGATCATCTCGTGCTCGCGCATGGCCTCGCCCCAGCGCTCGCGCTTGCGGGCGAAATTGGCGGAATAGCGCACCCGCCGAATGCGTCCGGCGAAGTTCGCGTAAGCCGCTTTCAGCGTCTCGTTGCGGGAGGCCTCGACGATCTTCTGATGGATCGACTGATTGGCGAGGAAATAGCCGTGCATGTCGCGGTGCAGGTAAAAGCCGTACATTTCATAGTGCAGCCGCTCGATTTCGGCGATTTCCTCATCCGTAATGCGCTCGCAGGCGAGCCTGCCGGCCAGCCCCTCGAGCCCGCCCATCACGTCGAACAATTCGCCGAGGTCCTGTTCGCTCAAGGCCCGCACCCGCGCGCCGCGATTGGGCAACAGCTCGACCAGCCCTTCAGCGGCCAGAACCTTGAGCGCTTCGCGTAAGGGTGTGCGCGAGATCTTCAGCATCTCGCATAACTGCCGCTCCGGAACCCGGCCGCCCTCGGCGATGTTGCCCTCGACGATGTGGTCGCGCAGGCGGGAGAGGATTTCGTCGTGCAGCGACGGTTCGTCCTTCGGCCGCTCCGAATTGAGGGCCAGCGAGGGGGTCTCGTTGGGATGCATTTTCATAGGCCGGAACATACGTGGCGGAGATAAGGCCGTCGACCAAAATCGTAAACAATTTTAAAGTTGCCGGTCCATAAATTGAATGCAATATGGGTGACCGGCCGAGAAGCCGAGCCGAGGAGGACCCTATGAGCCAGCACCAGGGACGCCATTTCCTGAACATTCCGGGCCCGAGCCCGGTCCCTGATCGCGTGCTCCGCGCCATGGATATGCCGGTCATCGACCATCGCAGCGCCGAGTTCGCCGAACTCGGCAAGCAAGTGTTCGAAGGCTGCCAGCAGATTTTCCAGACCAAGGGCCCGGTGATCGTGTTCCCGTCCTCCGGCACCGGCGCCTGGGAAGCGGCGATCGTCAACACGCTGTCGCCCGGCGACAAGGTGCTGATGGTCGAGACCGGCCATTTCGCCACGCTGTGGCAGCAGATGGCGGCGCGCTGGGGCATCAATGTCGAGTTTCTTCCCGGCGACTGGCGCCATGGCGCGAGCCCGGCCGAGATCGAGGCGAAGCTTGCCGCCGACAAGTCGCACGCCATCAAGGCCGTGATGGTCGTGCATAACGAGACCTCAACCGGCGTCACCAGCCGGATCGCCGAAATCCGCAAAGCCATGGACAAGGTCGGCCATCCGGCGCTGCTTTTGGTCGATACCATTTCCTCGCTCGGCTCGGTCGACTTCAAGCACGACGAATGGAAGGTCGACGTCACCGTCTCCTGCTCGCAGAAAGGTTTCATGCTGCCGCCGGGGCTCGGCTTCAACGCGGTGTCGGACAAGGCGCGCGCTGCCTCCAAGACCAACAAAATGCCGCGCTCTTATTGGGATTGGGAGGAAATGCTCAAGCCCAACGCCAACGGCTTCTTCCCCTATACGCCGGCGACCAACCTGCTTTACGGCCTGAAGGAAGCCATCGCGATGATGCTGGAGGAAGGGCTCGATAATGTTTTCGCCCGCCACAAGCGGCTGGCGGCGGCGACCCGCGCCGCGGTGACGCATTGGGGACTTGAAGTGCTGTGTCAGGAGCCCGCGGAATATTCGCCGGTCCTGACCGCCGTGCTGATGCCGCCGGGGCATGACGCCGACAAGTTCCGCAAGATCGCGCTCGAGAAATACAACATCTCGCTCGGCTCCGGCCTGTCGAAAGTCGCCGGCAAGGTGTTCCGCATCGGCCATCTCGGCGAGTGCAACGAGCTCACGCTGTTAGGGGCGCTCTCCGGCGTGGAGATGGGCCTGTCGGCAGCCGGCGTGCCGCATCGTTCGGGCGGCGTCGATGCGGCGATGAAGGCGCTGGAGAGTTCCGACACGTCCAATGCGCCGAGCCATCTGAAGATCGTCCAGCCTTAAGTCGGATCGTTGTCGCCCTCGATCGGCGGCAATTGTGCTGGTAGATCAAAGCGGTCAGAGTCACAGTAAACGTTGCAAAGTAAAATATGTCTGGGAGGTTGAGCAGATGCGGCTTCGGTTGAAGGCCACCCATGTCGTGCTCGGCATGCTCTGCGTGATGTACTTCATCACCTATGTCGACCGGGTCAACATCGGCACCGCGGCGAGCGAGATCCAGAAAGAACTGCATCTCTCCAACACCCAGCTCGGTCTGGTGTTCTCGGCCTTCGCCTACCCCTATCTGCTGTTCCAGGTGATCGGCGGCTGGGTCGGCGATCATTTCGGCCCGCGCCGGACGCTGTTCTGGTGCGGCCTGATCTGGGCCGCCTCGACCATCTTGACCGGTTTTGTCACCGGGCTTACGACGCTGTTCATTGCGCGCGTCGCGCTCGGCTTCGGCGAGGGCGCGACGTTTCCGACCGCCACGCGGGCGATGCAGTACTGGACGCCGGCCGACAAGCGCGGCTTTGCGCAGGGCTTGACCCATTCCTTTTCGCGGCTCGGCAACGCGATCACGCCGCCTGATCGTGGCCTCTGATGGCCTGCTGACCTGGCGCGGCTCGTTCATCGTGCTCGGATTGGTGAGCTTGATCTGGGGCGTGGTCTGGGTGCTCTATTTCCGGAACGAACCCAAGGATCATCCCTCGATTACGGCGGAGGAGCTGGCTTCGCTGCCGCCACGCCCGTCGGGTCCGAAGCCCAAGGTGCCGTGGGGGCCGCTGTTGCAGCGGATGTGGCCGGTGACGCTGACCTACTTCTGTTACGGCTGGTGCTTGTGGCTTTACCTGAACTGGCTGCCTTTGTTCTTCAAGAACACCTACAGCCTCGACATCAAGAATTCCGCGTTGTTCACCTCCGGCGTGTTTCTCGCCGGCGTGGTCGGCGACAGCCTCGGCGGAATTTTGTCGGACCGCATTCTTCAAGAGGACCGGCAATGTGCGTTTCGCCCGGCGTCAGCGTCATCGTGGTCGGCTTTGCCGGCGCGTTGTTGTCGCTGGCTGCCGATGTTCTTCATTCACGACATCACGCTCGTGGCGCTATGTCTTCCGCCGGCTTCTTCTTTTCCGAAATCATCATCGGCCCGATCTGGTCGGTGCCGATGGACATCGCGCCGAAATATTCCGGCACGGCTGCCGGCTTGATGAATTCCGGCTCGGCCTTTGCCGCGATCGTCTCGCCGCTGGTGGCCGGCTCGTGATCGACGTCACCGGCAACTGGTATCTGCCGTTCCTGATGACGATCGGGCTGTTGCTGTTGGGCTGCCTTCTGCGCCTTCCTGATGCACCCGGAGCGGCCATTCGAGGAGGCCGGGCCGATCATCCCGGCAGGCCGGACAGTCGCCGCGGAGTAGTTGTCCGCCCGAGCAGGCCGAGCAGAGAGCTACGCGAGGCCGTTAGCGAACGGCGGCAAAAAATGAGGCCCGAATTTCGGCCTTATCCTTCGAGGCCACCCCGGGCCTTATCGGGGGCGGACCTGTATCCCTTCTTATGCATTGACGGCGCTTGCCTGCTGGGGGACAAGGCCGCCAAAAGGTGATACGCAAGCGTTCGTTTAGAGATTCCCGGGAAGGACGCCCCATGGCCCTGCATACAGGACGGCATTTTCTTCAGATTCCAGGCCCTACCAATATACCAGACCGGGTATTGCGGGCCATGGATATGCCGGCGATGGACCATCGCGGCGCGGAATTCGCCGTGCTCGGCTATGCCGTGTTTTCGGGAATGCAGCGGATCTTCCGCACCAAACAGCCGGTCATCATTTTCCCGTCGTCGGGCTCCGGCGCCTGGGAGGCGGCGATCGTCAATACGCTTTCGCCCGGCGACAAGGTGTTGCTGGCCGAGACCGGCCAGTTCGCGGTGCTGTGGAAGGGTATTGCCGAGAAATTCAAGCTCGACCTCGAATTCATGCCGACCGACTGGCGCCGCGGCGCCGATACAGCCGAGATCGAGGCCCGGCTTGCGGCCGACAAGCTGCATCAGATCAAGGCCGTGCTCGTCATCCATAACGAGACCTCGACCAGCTGCGTCACCCATCCGCTCGATGTGCGCAAAGCGCTCAACCGCACCAATCACCCGGCGCTGCTGATGGTCGACACCATCTCGGGCCTCGCTTCGATGGAATACGAACACGATGGCTGGGGCATCGACGTCTCGGTCGGCGGTTCGCAGAAGGGCATGATGCTGCCGCCGGGCCTTAGCTTCAACGCGGTCTCGGAGAAGGCGCTTGCGATCTCGAAGGCCAATACATCGCTGCGATCCTATTGGGATTGGCGCGACATGCTCGAGTTCAACAAGATCGGCACCTTCCCCTATACGCCTGCGATCAACCTGTTGTTCGCGCTGCGCGAGGCGATCGCGATGCTGGAGGAAGAAGGGCTCGAGAACGTGTTCGCCCGCCACAAGCGCCATGCGGCAGCAACCCGCGCCGCGGCGAAGGTCTGGGGCCTCGATCTCGTCTGTCTCGACCCGCAGGCCTATTCGCCGTCGCTGACCGCGGTCATGGTGCCTGACGGACACGATGCGGATGCATTCCGTAAAGTCGTGCTGGAAAACTTCGACATGTCGCTCGGCACGGGCCTGGGCCGACTGAAGGGCAAGGCATTCCGCATCGGCCATATCGGCCACTTCAACGATCTGATGCTGATGGGTACGCTGTCGGGCGTCGAGATGGGGCTCGACCTCGCCAAGATCCCGCATCGCACAGGCGGCGTGCTCGCCGCCATGGACATCCTGAAGAGCCGCGACGTGGTCGCCATGCCGCAATCAAAGGCGGCGGTGGCGTAAGGTCGGATGAGGTTAAGTCCGAATCCTGCCGCGACGGTGGTTGAACTCCCTCTCCCTTTGGGAGAGGGTTGGGGTGAGGGGTTACGGTCCCTCGATCGAGCAGCGCCCCTCACCCGGATCGCTGGACGATGCTTTGCATCGCCAGGGGCGATCCGACCTCTCCCCGACGGGGAGAGGTGAACTGCCAACATGATGCCGGATCAGATTTGATATCGAGAACAGAAAGAGCGCGACATGAACGCCCCCGTCACCGCCAATGAAGACCTGATCTATTCCGTCACCGACGGTATCGCCCGGATGACCTTCAACCGTCCGCAGGCCCGCAATGCGCTGACCTTTGCGATGTACGAGCAGATGGCTGTGATCTGCGAGAACATCAACGCCGATCGTTCGATCAAGGCGCTGATCATCACCGGCGCCGGCGACAAGGCGTTCGCATCCGGCACGGACATCTCGCAGTTCCGTGCCTTCAAGACCGCGCAGGACTCGCTCGACTATGAAGCACGCATCGACCGCGTGCTCGGCACGCTGGAGCAGTGCCGGGTGCCGGTGATTGCGGCGATTGCCGGCGCCTGCACCGGCGGCGGCGCCGGGATTGCGGCCTGCTGCGACATCCGCATCGGTACCGAGACGACACGAATTGGTTTTCCGATCGCGCGCACGCTCGGCAATTGCCTCTCGATGTCGAATATCAGCCGGGTGGTGTCGCTGATCGGGCCGGCGCGCACCAAGGACCTGATCTTCAAGGCGCGCCTGATCGAGGCGCCGGAAGCTTTGGCGGTCGGACTCCTCAGTGAGATCGTGCCCGACGTCGAGACGTTGCAGCGCCGCGCCGACGAGACCGCCAAGCTGGTTGCCGGCCACGCCCCGATCACGCTGGAAGTGACGAAGGAAGCCGTGAGACGAATTCGCCGCACGCTATCGCGCGACGAGGGCGAGGACCTGATCCTCAAGGCCTATATGAGCGAGGATTTCCGCGAGGGCATGGACGCCTTCCTCAACAAGCGGGCGCCCAATTTCAAGGGCAAGTAAGCCGCCGGTCGGTTCGCAGAACCGCCACCAACAAAAAAGCCCGGCGCGAGGCCGGGCTTTTGCGTGTTCGAACGGCTTTAGCGTCAGTACTTCGCCACCACCGGTCCGCCGAACTTGTAGTTGACGCCGACGCGCAGGACGTTGTCGGTGACGTGCGACGAGTAGTTGCTCGAGAGCACGCCACCGCCAAGTCCGCCGATCGCTGTCTGGAACGAGCCGTTCACCCGGCCGAGATCGACATAGAGATATTCGAGGCGGGCGGTCCAGTTGCCGCCGATCACGCCTTCAATACCGGCACCGACCGTATAGCCGACATGGGTGTTGGAGACGGTCCCGAAGCCGGTCGGCACAAGGCCAATGGTGGCGCTGGAGTCGACTTCGCCATAGGCAAGACCGCCGGTCGCGTAGAGCAGCAGCTTCGGATCGACAAGAACGCCGACGCGGCCGCGAACGGTGCCGAACCAGTCGATCTTCTGGTTCAAGGTGACGGGCACGGCGGGGCCTGGGATGACCAAAGCGAGTAGACCGCCCACGGGTGGCGTACAGGTGTTCAGCGGACAAGTGAACGAACGCGAGCCCTTTTCGTCGGTGCCCTGGATGTCGGCTTCAAGGCCGACGACCATGCGTTGCATCTGCCAGTTGTAGCCGATTTGGCCGCCGCCAACGACGCCGTTGAGGCTCGTCTTGTCGGTGCTGGTAAACAGGACCGTGCCGGCGGTGTTGGTGATGGTCGACGTGTCGCGCGACTGTCCCCCGCTGTAGCCGATATTGCCGCCGATGTAGAAACCGGTCCAGTCGAAACCCGGATCGACATAGACCGGCGCCTTCGTATACGTCTTCACCGGCAGGTCGGCTGCGAGTGCGCCGGTCGCGAACAGCGAGGCGGCGGCGGAAATTCCGATCAACAAACGTTTCATTGCAAATCCCCAACCTGAAATTATTGGAGACGAGGATACTGCCGCGGGGCGGCCGCCGGCTGTCACGCGGACAAGCAACAGCAGCCTATAATTGGCGCCACCTGAGATTGTGGTGAAAATTTGGATACCTCGCCAAATCGTTGATTTGATGCGAAGATTCTCTGCGAAGTGGAGATTGCAGGTGAAACCACAGTTGGTCACGTGAACCTGACCTGGATCCGATGGAATGAATTCGAGTTTTTCGAAAACGAATTCGAAATCTCGCGAATCGTCTTTCTCAGCTCTCGCCGTCACCGACGCCGTAGCCTGCCATCCGCGCGCGGACATTTTCGATCTCGGCCTTCGACAGAAGCGGCGGCGTGCCGATCTGAAGGCAGCCGTGATACTGCCGCGCCAGCGTCTCGACCTCGACCGCCAGCCACATGGCTTTGGCGAGCGAAGCGCCCACCGCGATCATGCCGTGATGGGCCAACAGACAGGCCGAACGATCCCTGAGCGCCGCGACCGCGTGGCGCGACAGTTCTTCGGTGCCAAAGGTTGCATAGGGCGCGCAGGGAATCGTGTCGCCGCCGGCGCAGGCGATCATGTAATGAACCGGAGGGATTTCCATCCCCATGATCGCGAGAACCGTTGCATAGGGCGGATGCGCGTGGACCACCGCGTTCACCTCAGGGCGCGCCTTCAGAATATCGCGGTGAAAACGCCATTCGCTGGACGGCCGTTGTCCGGCGCCGGGTTCGCTGTCCAGTTTCATGAACACGATCTGGTCGGGCTGCATGGTGTCATAGGGCACGGAAGTCGGCGTGATCAGCATTCCATCGCCATCCGCAGGCTGATATTGCCTGACGTGCCCTGGTTGATGCCGAGACTGTTCATTTGCCTGCAGGCGTCGATGATCGACTGGCGTTTGGCCTTCACCGGCTTCGTTGTCGCTGTTGTCTTGACATGTGCCTTCCCGGTCGTTCGTGAAGACATCGCGTTTCCAACGAAATGAGAAGGTTTGAGAGACTTTGCTGTGGAACGACATAGTCGAATATGGCTCATACAGGCGAGTCGAGAATTAACCGGAGTAAGTCATGACGGAAGCGGTACTTGGCATTATCGGCGGATCCGGCATTTACGACCTTCCGGGGCTGGAGGATGCCCGCGACGAGGTGGTCGCAAGCCCGTGGGGCGAGCCGTCGGCGCGGCTGCGCCACGGCACCCTCGCAGGGCTACCGATCGTGTTTCTGACGCGGCACGACAAGGGCCACCGGCTGTCGCCCTCCGACATCAATTATCGCGCCAATATCGACGTGCTCAAGCGCGCTGGCGTCACCGACCTGATCTCGCTGTCGGCGTGTGGGTCGTTCAAGCCGAGAGTTGCCGCCCGGCACCTTCGTTCTGGTCGATCAGTTTGTCGATCGCACCTATCGGCGCGAGAGTTCGTTCTTCGGCAAAGGCTGCGTCGCCCATGTCTCGATGGCGCATCCGGTCTCGCCGCGCTTGCCGGTTCACCTCGCGGCTGCCGCCGAGGCCGAAGGGATTCCATTCGCGCGCGGCGGCACTTACGTGTGCATCGAAGGGCCGCAATTTTCCACGCTCGCCGAAAGCCTGACCTATCAGGCACAGGGCTATTCGGTGATCGGGATGACCAACATGCCGGAAGCCAAACTCGCGCGCGAAGCCGAGATTTGCTACGCGAGCGTGGCGATGGTGACGGACTTCGATTGCTGGCATCCGGACCACGACGCGGTCACGGTGAGTGACATCATTCGCGTTTTGAACGCCAATGCCGAGAAGGCAAGCCGGCTGGTGGCGCGTCTGGCGCGGGATTTTCCGCGTGCGCATGAACCTTGTCCGATCGGCTCGGACCGCGCGCTCGATTCCGCGCTGATCACCGCACCCGAAGCGCGCGATGCGGAACTGTTGAAGAAGCTGGATGCGGTCGCGGGGCGGGTGTTGCGCATATGAAAGTCGACGGAAAACCCTTTCGCAGCATCTGGGTCGAGGCCGATGGCTGGACGATCGCTGCGATCGACCAGCGGCGTCTGCCGCATGAATTCGTCATCGCAAGAATGACGATATGCGCGGAGGCGGCTGACGCGATCCGATTCGATGCTCGTGCGTGGCGCGCCTTTGATCGGTGCTGCGGCGGCTTATGGCGTCGCGCTCGCGATGCGCGCTTGATGCTTCCGACTCCGCGCTCGATCAGGCTTGCGCGATATTGATCGCAACACGCCCGACCGCGATCAATTTGAAATGGGCGCTGGATGAAATGCGAAAGGCGCTTATGCCGCTTGCCGCCTTCGGCGCGCGCAACAGGCTGCCTACCAGCGCGCCGGTGAAATCGCCGAGGAAGACGTCGCGATCAACCAGGCGATCGGCCGGCACGGCCTGGCCCTGATCGAGGCGATCGCGCCACGAAAGAAACCGGACGAGGCGATCAACATCCTCACCCATTGCAATGCCGGCTGGCTCGCCACGGTCGATTGGGGAACGGCGACCGCGCCGATTTATCTGGCGCACGACCGCGGCCTGAACGTCCATGTCTGGGTCGACGAGACCCGTCCGCGCAACCAGGGCGCCTCGCTCACCGCCTGGGAGCTGTCGCATCACGGCGTGGCGCATACCGTGATCGCGGACAATACCGGCGGCCATCTGATGCAGCACGGCATGGTCGATCTCGTCATCATCGGCACCGACCGCGTCACCGCCAATGGCGACGTCTGCAACAAGATCGGCACGTATTTGAAGGCGCTCGCGGCCCACGACAACGGCGTGCCGTTCTATGTCGCGCTGCCGTCGCCGACGATCGATTTTTCGATTTCGGACGGCTTGCGACAAATTCCGATCGAACAGCGCAGCGCTGAAGAAGTCGCCACCATGACCGGGCGCACCAGGGAGGGGAAGATCGAGACGGTGCGGATCGTGCCGGACGGCTCGCCGGTCGCCAACTACGCCTTCGACGTCACGCCGGCGCGGCTCGTCAGCGGACTGATCACCGAACGCGGCGTGTTGCAGGCTGATCCCGCGGCGCTGGCGTCGGCTTTTGCCGAGCGGGCGAGGGCGGCTGGATAACGCGAAATGCCCTTGCCAAGGAGATGCCGATGATATCCCAAACGTCCAACAATCCATGGCCTGATCTGGCGGCGTTCGATCTTCGGCCGACCATCGATGCCCTCCATCTCTGGAGCCAGATCGCCGGCAAAGTGCGGCTGACGCTGACACCCTGGATCAATCATAGCTGGCAGGCGACCTTTTACCTGTCGGGCCGCGGCTTCACCACCGGGCCCATCTATCGCGGCGCGCGCGCGTTTGAAATCGAGTTCGATCTATTGAACGACGTGCTGCGGATCGACACCGCGGAGGGCGAGGTGCGACGCGTGAAACTGGAAGCGCAGAGTGTTGCCGCGTTCTTTGAGGCGACCATGGCGGCGCTCACGGAGCTTGGACTGGCGGTGGACATCCGCCGAATGCCCTGCGAAATTCCGGACGCCATCGCCTTCAGCGAGGATCGTGCGCCGCGCGCCTACGACGCGGACGCCGCAAGAGCGTACTGGCGCGCCATGCTGCAAGTGCAGCGGGTCTTTTTGCTGTTTCGCTCGCGCTTTATCGGTAAATGCAGTCCCATCCATCTGTTTTGGGGCAGCTTTGACCTCGCGGTAACCCGCTTTTCCGGCCGCGATGCTCCGCCGCACCCGGGCGGCATGCCTCATGTGCCGAACGCCGTAGCCCGCGAGGCGTATTGCCGGGAAGTTTCAAGCGCAGGCTTCTGGGCCGGCATCGATCAACCCGCCTTCTACAGCTACGCTTATCCCGCGCCGGACGGCTTCGACAATGCCAAGGTCGAGCCTGAGGCGGCGACGTTCGATACAAAGCTCGGAGAATTCCTGCTGCCTTACGCTGCGGTTCGTTCCAGCGCGGATCCGGACGCGGCGCTCCTGGCATTCCTGCAAAGCACGTACGAAGCGGCCGCTGATCTCGCCCATTGGGAGCGGCCGCGCCTGGAGCGGGCGCAGGGCAAGCTCGGGCAGTGTCCCGAGGACGCGTAAGGTCTCGGGACCGGTCTTCCTGTTGACCCGAATTTCGTCCGGGCGCGACAAATGCCAGAGCGCTCATGCCGGCTTGCGTGCGGCGATCTCAATCAATTGCTCGAACAGCAGGTCAGGCACCTCGATGCGGTCGTCGGCCAGCCGGCGCTGGCGATCCTGCCGCGAGCGATCGAACGGCATCCGCACCGCGGCGCCACCTGCGACGGGGCGCGCGGTTCGCACCGCTTGCGCGTAGGCCGACACGTTTTGCAGAAACGTCTCTTGCGGCCCCAGCAGATCCGGCCGCATCGCCACGATGACGAAGCCGAAGCCGGCGAGATCCGGCGGGATCGGCGGCGATCCGGCCATGATGCCCAGCAACTGCACGACGGTGCCAAGGCCCGAGCCTTTGTGGCCGCCCCATGCGGCAAACGCGCCGGCAAGTGCCGCCGCGGGATCACGCGTCGGCTGGCCCTCGCGGTCGAACGCAACGCCGTCCGGTAAAAGCTGACCGAGCCGCTGCGCCAGCGTGGCCTCGGCGTGGATAATCGCGGACGTGCCGACGTCCCAGATCACCGGCTCGTCCGCGCTTGGGAAGCCGAAGCAGATCGGATTGGTGCCGAACCTGCCTTCGGTCGCCCCATGCGGGGCAACCCAGGGCGAGGCGTTGGAGGCGATGATGCTGACCAGGCCTCGCGCCGCGGCGATCTCGGCATAATAAGACAGCATTCCGGTGTACCAGGTGTCGTCGGCGCCGACCACGGCGATACCAGTGGTCAATGCCTTCTCGACGGCGATCGTGGTGGCGCGATGCGCGACGATATAGCCGAGATGATCGCCGCCATCGATCTGCGCCGACACCGGCGTCTCATGCCGGATCCGGATCGGGCTTCGGCGGTCGCCCGAGCGCGCCAGCCGCTCGGCGATGCTGATGGCGCGCGCAAGCCCGCCATAGTTCAGCCCCCGCAATTCGCAATCGATCAGATGGTCGGCGATCAGACCGGCGTCCGCCGCATCGTGTCCGAGTGCGGACATGATGCGAACCGCAAGCTGATGCGCTTCGTTGATGGTGAGCTGCATGATGAGACCGGCCCTGGAATGGCAGCTAATTGCACTGAGGTCTGTCTCTATACACATTTACGTCGTTGTCGACGCCAAACCAGTTGTTCGAACTCATGTTGGGTATCGTTCTGCACTCGCGCGAAGGCCTGCCAGCCGATGTCGGTGCTTTCATGGACCGGGCGGCTGAGTGCCGGTTTCTTTTGCCGTGATGGGCGCCTTGAGCGGCGGATAGACAGCTCGAAAGCGCAAGCACCGCAGTCAGCGCGATTTTTATCGTCTTCATCCTCGGTTCCTTCTTTGAGCGATCATGCATTAAACGGCCCGAACTCATGGATAGTCCAAACACGGGGACATCGCTATCAGCGGTCCCGCGAAGTAGATGCAAGCCAGCTTGAGGTCAGCGATGAAACCGTCGGTGTCCGTCACGCAGGTAGCGACTGGAAAGCTATCGATGGCATGCAATTGCAAGGGGGCGCCCTTCTTGACGAAGGCAACGGGAAGTTTCGACCTAAACGTCCTTTGAAACCACCTCCGCCAGATGGTCCAATATGTGTCCCCAGCCCTTGGTATGGCCTGCATGCATTTCCGGCGTCGGCAGACGCTCGTGGGTCAGCACGAGGTCGGTTTCGTCGCCGCGCGGATTGAGTTCGAGGGTTACCAACGTATTCACATGGTTCGTCAGCGGGCCCATCCACGTGAACACAAGCTTGCGCGGCCGGTCGATCTGCACATAGGTGCCGGATACTTCGCGGCTTGATTCCTGCGATGACATGACAAGGCTGAAGCTCCGCCAGGGCGGAGATCACAGCTTGCCTTGCAATCGACCGCGCCCGGAAAAGGGCTCATCCACCGAACCATCAAATCCGGGTTTGGTCCACAGGTCGAAGATCTCCTCGGCCGTGGCCTTCACGCGCCGGCGCAGCTGCACGATCGGGCCCGTCGTGTCACCGCCGGCCATGCTTGCGATCCTTCGGCGCCGGCTTCTGTTCCTTCTTGAGCTCGCGCAGCAGGTGCTCCATGGCGTCCAGCCGCTTCTCCCAATAGCTGCGCGTCCGCTCGATCCAGCCATCGACCTCGTCCAGCGAATGGGTATTGATGGAGAGAATGTGGTCGCGCCCTTTCCTTTGCCGCTCGACCACGCCGCTCGCTTCCAGCACGCGGATGTGTTTCGACACCGCGTTCAAAGACATGTGGAAGGGTTCGGCGACCTCGGTCACGCGCGCCTCGCCGCGCGAGAGCCGCTCGATAATCGCCCGCCGCGTCGGATCGGCTAATGCGGCGAATACCGCATCGAGGCGCGCGGTGCGCGAAGCGGCTTCCTTGCGGGCTTCGATCTCGATCATGGCGGTTTTATTACCCGCTTTTTCTATCCGCTCGATTTTCCGATTCCGAAATTATTCTACCCAACGGTTGACAATTGTCAAGCCGACGCTTTATTCAACCAATAGGTTGAATATTGCTGATCATGCAGGGAGAGCTCGATGCCAAATAAACGCGTTGCCGCTGCGGCCGCAGCGGTCGCACTTCTGTCGGCCGCCGTCGCCCCGGCGCGGGCCGAGCCGGTCAAGAACATCGTCCTCGTCCACGGGGCCTTCGCCGACGGCTCCGGATGGCGGCGACGTCGCCGACATTCTTGGCAAGGACGGCTATACGGTCAGCGTGGTGCAGGAGCCGCTGACATCACTCGCCGACGACGTCGCGGCGACCAAACGGGTGCTGGAGTCTGCAACAGGGCCCCACCCTTCTGGTCGGCCACAGCTATGGCGGGGTGGTCATCACCGAAGCGGGCAATGCGCCTAATGTCGCGGCCTCGTCTACATCGCCGCTTTCATCCCCGACAACGGCGAGAGTGCCGTCAGCCTGCTCTCGCAGGCCCCCGCCGCCAACAACGACATGCGCGCCACCAAGGACGATTTCCTGTACCTCGACCCGGCCGCCTTCCCCGCCGATTTCGCCGCCGACGTCGCGCCCGCTCAGGCGAACTTCATGGCCCATTCTCAGCCGATGCTGGCCAAGGCCGCCGGCGGCGCGCCGGTGACGGCGGCCGCCTGGCACCAGAAGAAGAGCTGGGCGCTGATCGCGACCCGCGACCACAACATCAATCCCGATCTCGAGCGCAGCATGGCCAAGCGGGCCGGCAGCGAAACGATCGAGGTTCCCGCCAGCCACGCGGTCTACGTCTCCAGGCCAAATGAAGTGGCGCGCTTTGATCGAACGGGCGGCAAAGGCGTCTGCCAGGTAAATTTGCCAAGTAAATTTGCGGGGTAAATCTGCCAAGTAAATCTGCCGAGTAAATCTCCGAAGCAACCGCATCCATTCCGTAAGATTGACAAGGAGTCCCGATGTCCGTCGAATAGGGCTTTCGCCTTGCGACTGACCTGAATTGATGGGCTCGCCCTCGGCCCATCAATTGTGTATTCAGGTTCAACGGCAACGCCTGACATGATCGGGGCTTATCGCGGTGTGATGCGATGATCGACGAAAAAAAGCTCGAGGAGCGCCTGGTCGCGCTGGAAGCGGCCAAATCCTGGAGTCCGCGCGTCGTCTCGCGGCTGGAGACGCTGCTGCGCTCGGGCACCGACGAGGCGCTCTACCGCATCAATCCGATCCAGTTCGCCACGGAGAAATCGATCACTGAGCCTGAAGCGATCGATCTTTTCCTCCATGCCTGCGTGGTGGGGCTGTTCGACATGGACTGGCTGCTGGTTTGTCCGATGTGCTCCGACGTGGTCGAGAGCTTCCGAAGCCTGCGCAAACTGCACACGCATTTCCACTGCCATCTCTGTCAAAGCGATTACGACGCCGCGCTCGACGATTACATCTCGGTGATGTTTACGGTTTCGCCGGCCGTGCGCAGCATCCGCTTCCACAATCCGGATGCGCTTTCGGCCTGGGATTATCTCTTCCATTATAAATTTACGCCGGGTGGCATCCTGCCTGACGGCGTGCCGTGGCGCGAAGCTTCCCAAGGGCTGGTGAGGGCGCTCGTCCGCATCGAGCCGGGTTCCGCGGCCGATCTCGAGGTTGACGCCACCGAAGGCGCGCTTCTCGGCCAGAATTTCGAAAGCGACGCGCAGTTTTTCTTCCCGGTCGCAAAGGGCGCGGAGGTAACGCCCCAAGTGCCTTTCATACATGTGCCGGTCATCGTCGACGGCGGCACATGCGAGCCTGCTGGGGGAAACATCGCGCCCGGCAAGGTCGTGTTCGAAGTTCGCAATGCGGGCAAACTGCCGGCGATCTTCGGCATCCTTCAGCTTCCGGTGGCGGCGTTTCAGCGCCCGACACTTCGCTTCGCGCCGTCCCTATCCGGCAAGCGGCTGCTGATGACGCAAACCTTTCGCGACTTCTTCCGCTCGGAGGTGATCAGCGCGACGGAGGGCATCGCGGTTCTCGACGTGACGCTCGTATTCACCGATCTCAAGGGCTCGACCGCGCTGTACGAGCGGATCGGCGACCTCAACGCCTACATTCAGGTGCAGCGACACTTTCAGCATTTGCTCGACGCCACGGTTCGGCACAATGGCGCCGTCACCAAGACCATCGGCGACGCCGTGATGGCGGCGTTTTCGACGGCGGCCGATGCGGTGCAGGCGGCGCTTGATATGCGCGAGGCCGTGGATCAGCTCAATCGCGACCGCCCGCAGCGTGATTTCATCCTGAAAATCGGCGTCCATCGTGGAGCCGCGATCGCGGTTACGCTCAACGAACGGCTCGATTATTTCGGCCAGACGGTCAATATCGCAGCGCGGGTGCAGAACCTTGCCGAGGGCGACGAGATTTGCATCACCGAAGAAGTCTACGGCGCGCCGGCGGTGGCGGAAATCATTGCGCCATACAAGGTGGCGAAGAGCGAGGCCGAACTCAAGGGCGTCAGCAACGCCATGTCGGTCTATCATCTGGCCCGAGTGGCACCCTGAACGGCGCGATCGACCTAAGATTAGTCTATATCGCTAACCTATTTCATTCGCCCCAAGGGCGCGACGCACCGCCGCCTCAGTCCGGGGGAGCGCCGTTGTGTCATATTTGTCAAATGATTGCTGATGAGCAATTTCGATCGGTAATTGGCCGACGCATGGCTGCACATTGCTGATATCGCAGCTCTCGCGCCTCCGACGCGGCCGTTCCCTGGCGCTATGCCCTCGCAATTGCCGGAATAATGCCTAGCTAGGACGGATCAGGTAAAGCTAGCGAGGTTAAGCCATGAGCTTCTTCAGCGTCAGTCGTCGCATCGCGCGCAAGGTGGCCGCGCTGGTTGATCTTCTGGAACGGGGGCCGCAACAGATCGTTGCTTCCGCAGCACGTCTGTTTCAGCCGAGGGGTGTCCTGGTGCCGATCAAAGTCGTCGTTGATCGGCAAAGACGAGCTCACCGGCGTGATTGATTTTCCAAACCATAGCCGTTCCTATGATCCGACGCGGCGCGTTGTGCGGTTTTGGGGGCACGATAGCGCGATCGAGGCGTCGTTCTTTATCAGCCAGGATGCGCTTGCGCGAATTCAACCCGGCATCCGGTTGGATGAGCCGGGTTTGCTAAACGCCTTTGACGCGAACCGCGAAAAAATATGCGCGGCGGCTGCCAGGGTTTATGTTCGCGGAGGCCGGGGCTGGTACGATCTCGGGCCAGCGAACTTTTAAATGCCGGTACGACTTCAATCGGCTGGTGACGGCGTTTTAGGGCGACCTATTTGCGCTTCTGTATCGTGCCGCCTCACTATGCTATTCTGAGAGAGCCTCGGGAACCACGCCCGCGGCGAACCGAAGGAGGACAGACATGACAGTTTCGGCGGAACGAGCAATCCTCGCCGGCGGTTGCTTTTGGGGCGTGCAGGATCTGCTGCGCCGCTATCCCGGCGTCATTTCAACGCGGGTAGGCTACTCCGGCGGCGAAGTGCCGAACGCGACCTACCGCAACCACGGCAACCATGCGGAAGCCGTCGAGATCGTCTTCGATCCGAAAGTCATCAGCTATCGAAAGCTGCTGGAATTCTTTTTCCAGATCCACGATCCCTCGACGTTGAACCGCCAGGGTAACGACCGCGGCGCGAGCTACCGATCCGCCATCTTCTATACTAGCGACGAGCAGAAGCGGGTCGCGGAAGACACCATCGCCGATGTCGATGCTTCCGGCCTTTGGCCGGGCAAGGTCGTCACAGAGGTCGCGCCCGCCGGACCGTTCTGGGAGGCCGAACCCGAGCATCAGGATTATCTGGAGAAATATCCGGACGGCTACACCTGTCACTTCATCCGGCCGAACTGGACGTTGCCACGCCGGGCGGAGAAAGCTGAATCAGGGGCGAGCGGAGCTTCGGCGGCGTGACGAAAGGCTCCGATCTCCTGGTGGCGGCCCTCGAGAACGAGGGCGTAGAATACATCTTCGCCATTCCGGGCGAAGAGAATCTCGACGTGCTGGATTCGCTGCGGCGCTCGAAGATCAAGCTTGTACTGACGCGACACGAGCAGGCTGCCGGCTTCATGGCGGCCACCTACGGGCGTCTCACCGGACGCGCGGGCGTCTGCCTGACGACGCTAGGGCCCGGCGCGCTCAATCTGACGACGGCTGCGGCCTATGCGCATTTGGGCGCGATGCCGATGGTCATGATCACCGGACAGAAGGCGATCCGGAGCAGCCGTCAGGCCCGCTTCCAGATCGTCGACATCGTCGCAACCATGCGGCCGCTCACCAAGATGGCGACGCAGATCGTCGCTGCCCAAAGTATTCCGACGCTGGTCCGCGACGCTTTCCGGGTCGCGCAGCAGGAGCGGCCGGGCCCGGTGCATCTCGAACTCCCGGAGGATATCGCGGCCGATGAAGCGGTCGCCGATATCATTTCCCCGCATGTCGTCGAACTTCCGGTCGCGCCGGCGGAAGCCATCGAGCGCGCCGCGGCCATGATCATGGGCGCCAGCAGGCCTCTCGTCATGCTGGGCGCCGCTGCGAGCCGCCCGCGGCTCGCCGAGCCGTTGTCCGCGTTCGTGCGGCGATGCAAGATTCCCTTCTTCAACACCCAGATGGGGAAGGGCGCCGTCAATGCGGGCTCAAATCTCTATATGGGCACGGCCGCTCTGTCGGAGCGGGATTGGGTTCACGAGGCCATCGACAAGGCCGACCTGATTATTTCGATTGGCCACGACACCGTCGAAAAGCCTCCTTTCCTGATGGGCCGTAATGGACCACAGGTGATCCATGTCGGCGCCACGCCGGCGACGGTGGAGCAGGTATACTTCCCGCAGGCGGAGATCGTCGGCGATGTGGGCGCCAGCCTTGCTCATCTCGCCGATCGCCTGGAAGGCAAACTTCCCAACGCCTCGGCATTGCTGGGTCTGCGGGAGGGGATTCTCAGCCACCTCGCCGAGGGTTCGACGGAGGATCGGTTTCCGCTGACGCCCCAGCGCATCGTGCATGATGTTCGTCAGGTCATTCCGCCGGACGGCATCGTTGCCCTCGACAACGGCATGTACAAGATCTGGTTCGCCCGCAATTATCGCACCAGCGTCGCCAATACGCTGCTGCTTGACAATGCCCTTGCGACCATGGGCGCGGGTCTTCCTTCGGCGATCGCTGCGTCGCTGATCGATCCGGACAAACGCGTGCTCGCCGTCTGCGGCGACGGCGGCTTCATGATGAATTCGCAGGAGCTTGAGACGGCCGTTCGGCTCAAGCGGAACCTCGTCGTGCTCGTGCTGGAAGATCACGCCTACGGCATGATCCGTTGGAAACAGGAGGTCGACGGCTTTTCCGACTTCGGCCTCGACTTCGGTAATCCTGATTTCGTCGCCTATGCGAAGTCATATGGCGCCAAGGGCTCGCGCGTCGGCAAAGTCTCCGAACTCTCGACGATGCTGGAAGCTGCCTTCAGGGAAGGCGGCGTCCATCTCGTTGTCGTGCCTGTCGACTACAGCGAAAACATGCGCGTGCTTGTCAACGAGTTGCACTCGGTAGCCCGGCCGGCGTAGCCAGTGCGGCTTAAAGACGTCAGCTCTTCGTTTGAAGGGTGGCCGCGAAGGTGGTGAGATCGGCTCGCGCCGTCTCATCCGGCACCCGCTTGGTATATTCAGCGAGCTGTTCGAGGATGTGGGCGCGATGCTGCGGCAGGAAATAGCTTGCCCAGATCTAGGCCGTGTCGCGGATGGCGGCCGCCACCAGACGGGCGTTGTCGGGCTTGCCGCCGCTTGTGATCGCCGAGCAGATGGCGCTCAGGATGAACTCGGCGTTGGAGTTGCGGGCGCCCGCGAATCCCTGCTCGCGCACGCGCGTGCGCTGCTCCGGCGCGAGGCCCTCCCAGAACAGAATGCTCGAAACCGCCTCGCGCGCCTGGCCGCGGATCAAGAAGTTCAGCGCCGCCGCGATCTGGTCCTCGTACTCGGCCATGTTGCGCCCGATCGCCGGCAGATCGGGCCCGGGCCCCGGCTTCGAGCCGTAGCGGGTGATCAATTTGTTGGCCGTGTTTGCGGCCTCCATCCAGTCGAGCAGCCAGGGAAGATCGCTCCCCTGTGCGGGCGGCAGCGCGTTCAAGGCATCGAGATCGAAGATGCGGCCGAGCAGGGCGGCGATCTCCGGCCGGGTCAGGTCGGGCCGCTCGCCCTTCTTCGCCACACCGTCGACGTAGACCCGGAAGGCCTGCGCGGCGTCGTCCGCGGCGGCCGCATCGATCAAGCCGTCCTCGGCGAAGGCCGAGGAAACCAGTGCGATAAGGACCAGCAGGATTTTGACGATCGGCATGGGCAACCACAATTTGCGTCGCGCGATTGCACGCGAGGCCTTTCGCGGGCGAAAGCGCTTGTTTGTCGCCTGCCGCGCGGCCAAGGTTCACGGCCATGGGGGACAGGGAAGGCTAGGACCTTCAACTCAAAATGCCCTTCAATCCCGCATAAATCGAGCCGACCGCGGTGGCGGCCACGCCGACCAGCGGTCCGGCCGTTTGAATCAGGTTCTGGATCAGCCGCGCCCTACGCCGCAACTGCTCGTCGCCGACATGCGGCCCGAGCAGGCGCGCGGTCTTCAAGGCGAGCGCATTGGGTTTGCTTCCTTGCGCCAGGATGCGCGGCATCACCTGGAAGATCAGGACACCGAGGATGTTGCCCGAGACAAAGGCGAGCAGGATGCTGGCGCCATATTCGAACACCTCGCGCCATTCGACCCAGACTTCAGGGAGGATCGGCACGTTGTCGTGGAGACCGGTGACCGTCAGCATCGCCAGCACGCTGACGCTTGCTGCCGAAACGCCGAGCACGGTCGCGCTGTTCATCGAGACCTTGTGCAGCGGGTAGGCCAAAAAGCCGAACAGCACCGGAATCGCGACTGAGGCGAGCCGCAGCCAAAGCGGCGATATGTCGAATACGATCGTCACCAGGATATGGGCGATGACGAGCAGCAACGCAGGAATCAGCACGTAAAGAACGGCATAAGTCACGTAATACCGAAATGGATTCCGGTAACGTTCAAGCACCGCGTTGACGCGATCGAGATCATCTCTCAATCCTTCGATGTCGGCGACGATATCGTCGATTTCCAAAAGCATCGGGCGGACCACGCGCAGGTCGCGCGAGCACTGCCTGCAAACGATGGCCTCATGCTTGACGTTTTCGGCGCAGAACGGGCATTCCATATCGAGTGCCGCTTCCTTTTTAACGCGACTTCCTGCGACGAATGATGGTCTCGATGTCGCTCCGCCGACGTTTCAACTCATCGCGCAACGCCTCCCGCTTGCGCAGGAGTTCGTCGCGTTCGGCGATCAGCGTCGGCGGCACGGCGATATCGCGGGCGCAGGCGGCGCAGACCAGCACATCCTCGTCGGTCTCGGATCGGCAATACGGGCAATTCATCTTGGCATCACGGCGTAACCTTCAAGACGAAGCTGGTGCTGCCCGGACGGCCGTCGCTGTCCTTGACGTCCACCCTCACCATATACTCGCCCGGAGGCAATTCGGCATCCGGCATATCGATGCCGCCGGCCTGAATGAACGGCCGGACGCGCGCGGTCAGGTCGACATTCGGCGTGCGCAGATAAAGCACTTTCACCGACTCGATATCGATCCTGGCGCCGCCGAAGCTCTCGAATTTAAGCTGCAGCCGCAGCGGGGAGTGGCCGGCCTCGCTCGGCGAAATCACTTCCACTTTTGGTCCGCGCAGAATGCCGCGCGTATTGGCCAAGACCGCGCCCTTTGGCGGCGGCAGCCTGGCTTCCTCGTCGGTGATCAACGGGCTTGCGTCCGCGGTCGCCAGGTTAAGGAGGGTACCTGCGAAGATGCCGAGCCACATCCGCTTCATCATTGATCTACTCATCCTCTACTTACGGCCCAACGCTCCCAGCGCAACGTCATCGCACGCCGCCATCGCCGATGATGGTGTAGGGCGCCCAGAACAACGGATGCGCATAGGCGAATTCCGTCTTGCCCTCGCCGTTAAGGTAGCCGGGACCGTCCATCAGGGAAAGCATGGCCTGCCGCAGCGCTTCGCTGCGTCCGATTTTCGGGTCTTCGGCCTGCCGTTTGAACAAATCAGTGACCAGTTGCCGCGCCGATTGGGAATGCACCGACCAGTTCGTGACCAGAAGTGCGCGCGTGCCCGCATAGAAGAACGCACGGCCCAATCCCGACGCGGCTTCCGCGCCGGCTCCGGCACCCGCGCCGGTGTTGCAGGCCGACAGGATCACCCAGTCGGCATCGAGTTTGAGGCCCAGGATTTCTTCCATGGTCAGGAGCCCGTCGCCGTCTTCGCCGGTCACGGAAGGCGCGGACAGAGCCAGCGCCGGCTGGGTCAAGCCGTTGAGTTCGCCAGGCACGAGGCCGTGGGTGGCGAAAGCCAGGATTTTGAAGCCGGAGAGGTTCATCGTCTTCACCGCGCTTTCTTTCGCGTCCTTGCCGAGGAAGAGCACCTTGGAGGGGTCTTCCTGCAGCGCCAGCGCGATCGACTTCAACTCGTCGGCGGTATCGGGCAGCCGCGGCAACAGACCAATCTCGGCGCTATCGACGCCCTCGAGCTTCGGGCTGCTGCGCCGCTTCAATGGGGCGCCGCGGGTAACGCTGTTGCCGGCATCGGCGGTCTGAATTTTCACGTCGAGCTTGTTGACGTCGAGCTTTTTAGTGTCAAGGTTGGTCTCGACCGTCTGCGCGGACGTTTCCGCTTCGGTCTGCTGATCCTTGTTGAAGTAGGGATCGCCGAAGGCCACCAGTGCGCCACGGCCCGCCTTGCCGGGCGGCAACCGCCGCAGCGTGCGCAGCGCCGCCGCCGACGGAATGCTCGTGACCGCGTGGGTCCGCGCCAGCCACGGCACGTGGCGATAGCCGGCAAAGAGCGGCTCTTCGTCTTCCCTTACTTCTGACGGGGCCGTCGGCAACAGCGACAGCGGCAGCAGACCGAGCGCGCCATTGGTGACGACGATGAGATTTTTCGCCGGCTTCCAGCCGCTTTCGACCGGCTTCAGCAACAGCTCGTAAAGCTCGTAGCCGAGCTTGAGATCGAAGGGCGGAATATCCGAGATCATCGCCGCTTGCGGCTCGAGCGCCTCACGCAGCTTGCAAATCTTCGTTTCGATATCGCCGATTCTGGCGTTCACCGTCGCAAAAGCGATCGGCCCTGACTTCGGAACGGCCCAGACAAAGGCGCTATCCTGTCCGAAATAGAATGACAGCATCGCCTCATCATCGGCGAGCGTGGCCCTGATCTCCGGTACGTTCGGCGGCTTGGGTGAGACGAGTTCGGCATAGGCGGGAAATTTTTGCTTGATCTCCAGCCGGGCTTTGTCGCGCTCGGCGCGCTGGGTCGTGATGGCCGCCTGGATTTGCTGGACGCCCTTCTCGTCGCGTTCGCTCGAGGGGATCGCCAGCACGTTGTTCAGAGCGCCGAGCTGGGCGTTGACCTGCTTGGTGAGATCCTGCTCCTTGCGCACCAGCTCGGCCAGCGCCGGATCGTGGGCGGCCGCCCGCGCGCTGGAAGCGGCCAGCGCCTGCTGTACCGTGTGGCCGCGGACGGAATCGGCGAGGCCGAAGGTCTCCTCGCCGACCGCATCGGTTGCGCCTTGCGCGCGAGCCAACAGGGTAAAATAGCTTTCGACAACGGTTTGGAGCCGCAGACTGCGCGCAGCCACCAGCGTGGTGTCTTCGTCGTCGGCGTTTTCCTGCGCGTTCGCCAGCATGACGGGGATGGCGGCCTGGAATTCGCGGATGGCCTCTGCGTCGCGTCCGGCGCGCATCAGCCCGATCGCAAGCGTTCCATGAGCGGATGCGGCGTCGAAATGATTTTCGCCAACGCGCCCGACCTGCCGCTTGACCAGCTGCTCGGCGGCGGCAATTCCGGCGTCGACCTGGCCCGATGCATAGAGCGACAGAATGCGCGATGGGTTGAGCTCGAACGCCTGCCGGCGCTGCGGATCCCATTTGGCGACGGCCGCATCGATCTGGTTGAAGATCGCATTGGCCTCTTCGTTCTTGCGCTCCAGCCTCAGGATGCCGGCGAGGTGCGCCAACGGAGTGACGATGGCCTGGGAGTCGTCGGCGATGCCAACTGTCCGGTTGATGTCGACGGCAACGCGGGTCAACTGCTCGGCTTCCCCGTAGCGGCCTTCTTCGACGAGGACGTCTGCGAGATTCATCACGTAGCGTGCGGTGGCCGGGTTGTATTTGCCGGTATCCTGAAGCCTCGATAGCAGCGCGCGTCGCGCATCGACTTCCGCTTCCGCCAGGCGGCCGAGCCGCGCCTTCATTCGCGCCTGACCGGCAACGGCCGCGTTGATGGATTGAAGGATGGTTGACTGGGTCGGAGCGTTCTCCAGCGCCAGAACGGCCTGCATTCCGGCGCGCTTGCGCTGCTCCATGATTCGATAAGAAGCCTCGGCTTCGCGGAATTGTCCGCGCGCCTCGAACACCAGGGCGCGGTTGAACTCCACTTCGGCTTCCCAGTTCTGGCCGAATTTTTGGTAGGACTCGCGCCAGCCGGGAAGGCCGCTGGTGCGTGCTTGCTGGATCAGCGCCAGACTGCGCCGCAGATAGGCTTCCGCCTGCGGCACATCGCCCATTTGCGCCAGCACGTTCGAGATCTGACGGTAGGTGCTGAAGGCGTAGCCCTTGGCGCCGTGTACGTCGGTTTCGCGCAGCATGCGGAGGTAGATGTCGAGCGACTGTTTCAGATCGCCGGCATAAAAATAATCGAGCGCCAGGAGTTGGGTGTTCCGTCCCATGGTAAAGGCGTCGACGGCACCCCGCCCGGCTTCGATAGCCTTGTTCGCATCAGTGATGGCGTCCGCAAGCCTGCCAAGCTGCGAGCGCGCCGTGGAGCGATCGAAATAGAATTGCGATAGTTCGGCGCGCAACTCCTTGCCGGTCGGCACGGCGTTCGCGGTGGCCTTCGATTTCTCGATCACCGCAGCATCAGGCTTTTCACTATCGAGGATCGCGGTGATATCGGAAATCGTCCGCGGCGGGGCAACAAACCCGGCCGGCAAGGCTGTACCCGGCAAAGGCTTCGGCGCGGCTTCGGTCGGAACCGCAACCGCCACATTGGCGCGGCCGTTGGCGGCATTGAGGGCGGCCATCACGCAGGCGACGACTTGCGGATGAGCCTTTTCGCGGCAGCCTTCAAGAGAACCTCGGCCGCCTTGCATGCACGCCATGACAATGGGCCTGCCGACCTTCATGCGGCAATTCTCGATCGCGACCTCTTTGGTGAGAGCCGACGCGGGCGCGGTGGTCAAAATCAGCGGAAATGCGAGCAGGGGGGCCAGACGTGACGCCTGCGCAACAACGCGTTCAATATGAAACATAGCGCAAACCCTTGGTGCAATTTGAGCCGCTTCAAAGCCCCCATAGTAGCGAGACGGCCTGCGTTCGAACAAGCCGTTAATTTGACCGGAACAACCGCGATCGCGAGCTCTGACATCGAAGCGCGTGGGGGGATTGATGACTGAACGCGGTTTGCTGCGCGCCGAGCGGGCTTTTCGCTGCCGAAGGCGGTTTGCAGGGGGCGGCAGTGTGCAATTTAGTCCGAGCGCGGAAACGTCGAATCAGCCGCGCTGTGGTAGTGATAGCAAATCACCTTCCATCCGGGGATGCGCTTGTCGCGGAATCTTGGCTCTCGGCCGTTCCATCACGCAGGACTTCAGAAAAAGCCAAATCTCGCCGAGACCCTGCTCCCGGCGGCCATCGCCGCCTTTCAGCGGGGCCAGCATGCCGAGGCCCAGACACTCTGCCGGCAAATATTGCGCGACCGCCCCAATGAGTTCGATGCCCTGCATTTGCTCGGCGTCTCCGAACTCAATTGCCTTCACTTCGACGAGGCGGAAAAATATCTCAAACGCGCCGTCAAGGTCGATCCACGCTCGGCCGAGGCCTATTCCAATCTGGGTCTGGCCTTCGCCAAGCTGAAGCGGTTCGAGGAGGCGCGAAAATGCCAGGAGAGGGCGGTCGCGCTCAATCCGAATTTTCCGACCGCCCTGACCAACCTCGGCAATGTGCTGATGCGACTGCGGCGCCACGAGGCGGCCGTTGAGGCTCACGACAAGGCGATACGGCTCAAGCCCGATTATGCCGACGCTCACAACAATCGCGGCATGGCGCTGTTATTGCTGGAGCGAAACGCGGAAGCCGCAGCGAGTTTCGACCGCGCGCTAGCCTTGCAGCCGCGTCATGCGGCGGCTCTGGTGGGGAAGGCGATGGCGAGCACGGTCTTTCGTCATTTCGAGGAAGCGCAGCGCGCACTCGATGCCGTGTTCGCGATCAATCCGCGTATCCCCGAGGCCCTCGTGCATCGCGGCCGGCTGAGGATGTTGTTAGGAAAGTTCGACGAGGCGGGAGCCGATTTCGATGCGGCGCTTGCGATCGATCCCCTGTTCGAAACCGCGTGGGAATGCAAGGCCAATCACGGCCTTCTGACCAACAGGATCGCGCAGGCGGTTCACGCCAGTCACAAGGTGCTGGAGATCAATCCGGCATCGGAATTCGCAACCGCCTCGCTCGCATCATGCTATGCCGCGCAGGGAGACGTTACTACCGCGCTTGCGCTGTTCGACAAGGCGCTGGTGCTCAAGCCCGACTTCGAAGACGCGATGCTGCGGAAGATCTTCGCGATGGATTTTTTGCCCGGCGCCGATTTCGCCGCCCATCAGGCCGTACGGCGCGAATGGTGGGACAGGATCGGCGCGAAGCTGCCGCGCAGGGAGTTGCGTCGGTCGGGACTTGATCCGGAGAAACGCATCAGGGTTGGCTATGTTTCATCGGATTTCCGGGCGCATTCGGCCGCGCTGACCTTCATGCCGCTGCTGCGCCATCATGATCGCGGGCAATTCGAGATCATCGCCTATTCCTGCTCGACTGTCCGCGACGGCACCACCGATCAATGCCGCGCGCTGGTCGACGTCTGGGTCGACGGTTCCTGTTTGTCGGATGACGAACTCGCCGATCGGATCGAGCGCGATCAGGTCGACATCCTGGTCGACCTTTCCGGCCATTCGAGCGGCAACCGGCTTCCCGTCTTCGCGCGCAAGCCGGCGCCGGTGCAGGTATCCGCCTGCGGCAGCGTGACGGGCACCGGCCTTCCGACCATGGATTACCTGCTGGCCGATCCGATTTTTGTTCCGGAATCGGCGCGTCACCTGTTTGCGGAAGAAATCTACGATCTGCCGTGCGGGATCACCATCGCGCCTCTGCCCGGCTTGCCGCCGACCGAGCCTCCGATGCTGCGCAACGGCTTCGTCACCTTCGGCGTCTTCAATCGCACCGAAAAGATTTCCGAGAGCGCGCTCGCCGTATGGTCCGAAATCCTTCGGCAACTTCCCAATTCCAGGATCGTGGTCAAGAACGGTGCGCTGGACGACGCGCTTCTGCGCGACACGCTGCTTGGCCGTTTTGCCGCGCATGGGATCGCGGTCGAGCGCGTCACCTGTCTCGGGTCGTCGCCGCAGGCCGAGCATCTGGCCAGGTTCGCCGATATCGATATGTCGCTCGATCCGTTCCCGCAGAACGGCGGCGTCAGCACCTGGGAATCCCTGCTCATGGGCGTTCCCGTGATCTGCAAGCTCGGCAGCAGCGCCTGTTCGCGCGCCGGCGGCGCGATCGTGAAGGCGGTCGGTCTCGACGAATGGGTCGCCGAAGACGATAGCGGCTACATTGCGATCGCGGTCAGCTTCGCGAGCCGGCCCGACGAGCTGCGCAAGTTGCGCGCCGAACTGCCGGCGAAGGCAGCCGGTTCGGATGCCGCCAACAACGAATTCTATACCCGCCGCGTCGAGGACGGTTACCGGCAGTTCTGGCGGCGCTATTGTGCCGCGCACGGGTAACGCGCGGCGCGCAAATTTGAGGAAACCGATCCATGGCTCCGCACGGTTCAGCCGCCCGGGCTCCAGCGTCTAGAGCCCAGAGACGCCACGACGTCGCCGGCACGCTGGCGCACGCGCTGGACTGTCATCAGCGCGGTGTTTTGGCCGAGGCCCAAAAGGGCTATCGGCAGATCCTGAAGAAGCACCCCAATCACTTCGACGCGATGCATCTCCTCGGCGTGTCGGAACAGCAGCTCGGCAATTTCGAGGCCGCCATGCGGCTGATCAAGCGCGCCTTGCTTGTCGATCCAAAATCCGCGGCGGCGCATTTAAATCTGGGTTCGCTGTTGATGGACCTGGGACGGCTCGAAGAGGCGGTGGCCTCGTCGGACAGGGCGATCGAACTCGATCCGGCCTTCGTGGATGCTTACTACAATCGCGGCAATGCGCTGCTCGCGCTGGGACATTTCAATGACGCCGTTGCGAGTTTCGGCAAGGCGGTCGCGATCAATCCGCAACACGTCGGCGCTCACAACAATTGCGGCAACGCGCTGAACAAAATGGGCCAGCCCGCCGAGGCCATCAAGTGTTACGATCAGGCGCTCGCGCTCGATCCCGGATTTGCACCGGCCTATGTCAACCGAAGCGCGGCGCTGATCGAATTGCGCAGGATCGATGAAGCGCTTCTTGGCCTCGATCGGGCGCTCGCGCTCGCGCCGCAAAACCTCGATGCCTGGATCAATCGCGGCGAGGCCTTGGTGCGAGGCTATCGTCTCGACGACGCGCTTGCGAGTTACGATCGCGCGCTCGAACTGAATCCGAAATCGCCGGGAGCCTGGCTTGGGCGGGCCAACGTCCTGACCTTGTTCAGGCGATATGCCGAAGCAAAAAGCGCCTGCGAGGCTGCGCTTGCCATCGATCCGGTGTCGGTCCAGGGCCTTGTCCAGCTTGGACAGTGCCACGCCTTTCAGGCGGATGCCGATGCCGCGATTGCTTGTTTCGAGAAGGCCCTTTCCATTGATCCCGCTCATGAAGGAGCGCTGACCAATCGCATCTTCACGCTCGACTTCAGCACGAAAGCCGGCTTCGTTCATCATCAGGCCGCCCGCGCGGACTGGTGGCGGGAGGTCGGATCGAAGGAGGTGCAACGGGCTGCGCCGCTTCGGGCGATCGACCGCGATCCGGAACGCAGGCTGGTGGTGGGATATGTTTCCGCCGAATTCAAGCGACGATCGGCGGCTTACACCTACCGTCCGGTGCTCGAAAACCGCGACAGGGCCCAATTCGAGGTCGTGTGTTATTCCAACTCAATGACCAGCGACGATGTCACGGAGACTTTCAAAAGCTCCGCCGACCGCTGGCACGATGCCTCGCAATGGTCCGACGACCAACTGGCAGACAGCATTCAGCGCGACAAAATCGATATACTGGTCGATCTGTCCGGGCATGGCGAAAGCAACAGATTGCGTGTGTTCGCGCGCAAGCCGGCTCCGGTCCAGGTCACGGCGTGGGGGCACGCAACCGGCACGGGGATCCCCGCGATCGATTATCTGTTCTCGGATCCCGTCGCCATTCCAGAAGAGGTGCGTCATCACTATGCCGAACAGATCTATGATCTGCCGTGTCTGATCCCGCTTGAGCCGCCGCCCGTCCATGCCCGAACGAACCTTCCGCCGGTCCTGCGAAACGGCTTTCTGACCTACGGCGTATTCAACCGCGTCAGCAAGTTCTCCGATGGAGCGATTGCGCTATGGTCCCGTCTGTTGTCGGCGGACCCTGCTTCCAGGCTGATCGTCAAGGATATGATGCTCGACGACGCCGGGACGCGCCAGAACCTGCTCGACCGCTTCGCCGCCCACGGCATCGATGCCGCGCGCATCTCGCTGCTCGGATCGACGAATCGCGAAACGCATCTTGGCGCCTATCGCGATGTCGATGTCTGCCTCGATCCTTATCCGCATGGAGGAGGCGTTTCGACCTGGGAAGCGCTCTACATGGGTGTTCCCGTGGTGGCGAAACTGGGTGACGGCGTCGCTAGCCGTGCCGCCGGCGCTATCCTGTCCGCGATCGGCTTGACCGATTGGGTCGCCACGAACGAGACGGACTATTTCGAGATCGCACGGCGTCCGACGGGAGCGCAACTGGAAGCGCTTCGCCGCGATCTGCCGGCGTTGATCGATCGGCGCTGCGGTCCGCGCTCCTATACCAAAGCGGTCGAGGACGCCTACCGGGATATGTGGCGCAGATACTGCCGCGCCTGAACCGCAAGCAGCCGCAAATCCTTCACCCGGTCATTGCGGGGAGAACATCTCCACGAAGGCGCGCACGGTGCCCGCGACTTTTTCTTCGGAGACATGCCAGGCGGCGCCGTCGTCCGCGGCGAAATAATTGCTGGCATTCGAACCCGCCCATCGGAAGACCTCGAAGGACGGCCAATAGACGACATTCGAGAGGTTCGAATTGTTCACCACTTCATGGGCAACCAGCCGCATCGTGCTTTTCGACAGGCAATCGGCTTGAACGGCTGACTTATATTCGAAGGACGCGAGCAACGGCACCGGAGAGACGGTAACGACGACCTTGATGTTGGGAGAAATGCTCCGGATGAATTCGATTAAATAGAGGACGTTGTCGACGTTTTCTTTGACGCTCGCGGTGCGAAACCGGTACTTTTCCGCCAGTGCCCTGGAATTCAGCGCGCTCGGCCGAGGCAACACGAAATCGCCGGTAGCCTTGTCGAAAAACGCCGCGGCAACGCCAAGCGTCAGAATGAAGACGTCGCTGTTCTTGATGACCGCCAGGGTATTTTCCTTGCTCCAGCCCGAGGGCAACAGCTCCACGATCCTGTCGCGGATGGCGTCATCGATCTCGGCGCCGCTCAGCCAATCGACGAATACTTTATTGGCGAACGTCGTATTGATGTATTCGGAAATTTCCATGTGATGGCTGACATAGCCGCTGCTGTTGAGGCTGCTCGCCAGATTCCTGGCGAAGCAGGAGCCCATTGTGAAGAACCGGGTGTCCTTGTTGACGAACTTTTCCTCGCGGTTCAGGTTGACGGCGATATGGTCACTCATCAGTTTCTGAAAATCGCCGAGAAAATCCGCCGTGTCAGGGTAGCGGCCGACCGTCGACTTGCCGCTTGCCGTCTTGGCTGTGGTCCGGTTCAGTTGCGATTTCGAAAGTTCGAGCGTCTCGCGGTTGGCCGGGGTGTCGAAATTCGCGGGATCGAGCGCCATGGCCTTTTCGAGACTGCTGATCGACTCCTCGAAGAAGTTGCCCTTGGTGAGGATTTCACTGAGATGGTAATAGTCGCTGGCGAGGTTCGAGCCGTGCGCCAGCTTGCGAAACAGCTCGATCGACTTGGGGAACGGCCCGACATGGCTGCACCTCACCGCAGCGTTTCTGATCAAGTCCAGATTGTCGGCGGTCGGATGGTCAAATATCGAGGGCTGCTCATCCAAAATCGACAGCATCAAATCGCGGGCTTCCGCGCGCTTCTTGTGCGAGCCGTCGTCGATCAGCTGGGCGTAGACATACCGCGCGGTCAGGTCCTTGTTGTCCAGCTCAAGCAGCTTCTTGAAAGCGAGCTGTGCGCTGGTGAAGTCCTTGTCCTGGATATATTTGTAGGCGAGGTTCCTGATTTGACCGAGAATGGATTCGAAGGTCTGGGCAGTGCCGGCTTCAGCGGTCATGTTCGGGGTGCGCCTTTAGGTCCGTGAGCATTCTTGGCAATGCCGGGTGCCTTGAATTCAAGCCGTTTGGAAAGCGGCTTCTCGGGGCGGGGCGCGCCCATGGCACATTCCGGCTACTCTACGCGGAGGCGCGATCAGCCCTCGCTGATTCGGCCTAGAATGGACGTTAGCTTGGATTGCCGATGGGGGCTAGCCGTCCTCGATCAGCTCGAGATGACTCTCGATGAACCCCGGTACAGGCAAGGCCGCTCCGAAATTGTAGGGATTGTCTCTCATGGCCCTTTCGTACCGGCCGAGCAAGTCGCCGTGCAAGGGCCGCGCTTTTCCATCGAGGCAATCGAGCTTGTAGGCGAGGGCGCCTGCGATTTCCTGCGGGGAGTTCGCGTCGATCTCCAGGCCACGACGTGCCAGCAGCGCCGTGTCGATCAGGAGCGACTGCACAGGCTGCCGGTAGGTCTCACGGAGCGAGAGATACCGGTTGGTGCGGCGATCTCGGACGAGGCGCAGCGTGAAATCGGTTTTATCGTGCCAGAACTGGCTGTCGTTGGAGATGCAGTTCACCAGCAGCATCGGAGTTCCCAAAGCCTGCACTGCCGTGGTCAGGCCCGAGGTGGTGCCGACGAACAGCCGGGCCTGGGCGCAGAGGAACAGATCCATCTCGGCGGATTTGATGTCGCTAAGGGCATAGTCGAACACGCCGGGCATGCCCTCGAGCGGCGTCATCGACTTGTCGCCGAGCCGGACCACCGCGCCCCCGCGTGAGGTGACTTGCGCAATGGCGTCGAGATAATCGCCGATACTGGCCGAGCGGTGCTGGCGGGTCGTGCCCGGCCCGTCGCCATGATAGCCGCCTTCACGAATGTGCAGGGCAACGAACCACTCGGCGGTAACGCCGGCCGCGCGCAAGCGGGCGCGTCCGCGCTGAAGCAGGTCCTGCGGGACCGTGACCAGCGGACCACGCCGCATCCTGGCCCATTCGACCTGCGTCCGTGCCGCCGCATGCGCCCACGGTTCGGCCAAGGCTCCGTTGCCGCGCACGGCGATGAACTGGTCGCCGACCAGGCGCTGGTAAGGCAGAAGTTCATCGAGCAGGCTTTTGTCTTCGATCACCGTCAGCCGCGAGGCGAACAGCGCGAGGAAGGCTGGATTGACGACCTTGCCGCGCGGGGCCAGCAACACATAGTTGGCGCGCGGCAGGACACCGAGTTCGACCATCCGCAAATGGCAGTCGATGAAGCCGATATGGCCGATCATGGTCACCCACTCATAACCGAGCAGCCTCACCGGCTGATTGGCCTTGAAGTTGGCGCTGATGGCCGCGATCCGATTTACCAGCGCGTCGGGAAGCGACCATTTTCGCGCCAGCCTATCCTGGTGGTCGAGCGCGGCCTGATAGCAGCGCATCGTGTCCTCGTAGCGTCCCTGGTGGTAGAAGCTCTCGCCGAGCTGGATCAGATTATCGTAGATCAACAATTCGCCGGCGTTTTCCAGCTCCCACCGGCAGGGTTGATAGGCGTTCGCATCATATCCGGCCGCGGAGTTCTGATGGGCCATCACCGAGCGCGGATCGCGGTCGACCGAGGCCTGGAAATTCTCCGCGGCCTTCGGGGTGTTGCCCATCAGCAGATACACGCAACCCAGCCGGCGCAAAGCGTTGCTGTTGCCGGACGCCGAGGCGGTGGTGAGGAAATGCAGGGCGGCGGGATAGCTGTGTCGGTACATGTGCGCGAGGCCCGCGGCAAAATTGATTGCGAAGCTGTCGACCGCCTCGGGCTGCGGTATCTCGTGCACGATCCGGTCATAGGCGCTGCACAAAGCGAGCGTGCTGAAATAGGCCGATGAGGCCAGTCCGCGCCGTGCCCGCACCTGGCCTCGGAAGATCAGGTTGAGCAGCCTGATCGAACGCATCGCATTCGGCTTGTGGCTTGCGGCAAGATGGATCTGAGATGTTGCAGCAAGCCCGACGAGAAGCAGCCGCGCCGAGGCAGCAGCAAACACCGAGCGCCGGTCAAGCTGCCGCAACGTGAATCGCAGAAGCACGGCGCCGAACGGGGCGGTGATGACGTGCCGATCGACGAAATCTGACGCGTGCGTCGTCAGCGGCAGCAGCTTCCGCCGCCGGGCACTGAGGAAGCCGTAGATACGGAATGCCAAACCGGCCAGTCGTGCGCGCGTCTGGCCGCGGGAGGCCGCGGGCGGTGGCGGCGATGCGGGCGCGATCGTGTCGAGGCTGGCGAGGCGACGCCGCAAGTCGGCGACGATCAACACGCTGGTCATTTGGCGCGATAGGCCGCGGTCGCGGCGATGATCGCGCGGCGCGTAGCGAGCTGGCCGATGAGCCGGAGGATCGACATCGGACGGGTGCGCAAGGTCAGCCAGCCCAGGGCTGCGACATTCCCCGGACGTCCGAGATGGAGCAGGAGCTGCAAAAATCGTCGTTCATTGTCGCCGCCGTTGAGGAGCGCGGCGATACGTGCCGCCCTCACCGGGATCGCCGTGCTGGCCGAGAGTACCATGCGGGCCGCGCCGAAACGGGTGCGGCGTTCGAACAGGTCCTGAAAGCCCGGAGGAAACAGCTCGCTGTGCGCGACCACGTCGCCGATCCTCGCAACCATGGCCGATAACGCGACCGGGTCGGCTGCACTTGTCATCGAATAATTATCGCCATGAATGCGCCAATAACCCAGAATGTCCGCGATAAAGTAGAAACCGAAGCTAAGGGCGAGCTGCCGCGCGAGCAAGGCGTCCGCAAACGAGCCGGCATCTTCATTGAACCCGCCGAGGGCCTGGATCGCGCTGCGCCGGAACAGCGAGACGGTACCGGGGAAATAGTTGTCTCCTGCCAGCAGGGCGCTGCGGACGTCTTGCGGCGAAAGTGCCGCCGATTGCCGCGCGGGCAGCATCATGGGCCGCAGCATTCGCGCACCGGGTGGCCCGATGATTTCGCAGCAGGCGCTGATCAGGCCCACGCCGGGATGACGTGCGGCCGCGGCCACCGCTTTCTCGAGATACGTGGGATGCAAGGCGTCGTCGGCGCCGAGAAACCCGATCCATTCGGTATCGACGGCTGCGAGCGCCTCGTTCTGGCGCCGCGTCACGCCTCGATTTTCTTCATGCCGGATCAATTCCCAGGTCGGATGCTGCGCGGTGAAGCGCGAGATCACCGCGACGCTGTCGTCGGTTGATGCATCGTCGATGATTAGTACCCGATCGGGCGCTCGCACCTGCGATGCGAGGCTTTCGAGTGAAACGGCAAGATAGAGCGCGTGATTGTAGTTGGGAACGACAACCGTCACACTTGGGGATTGGGGCCGGTTATCCATCGATTTGCGGTCTTCCGTAAGGCGCGTTCGCCAACCGTTTTACGCAGGCGGCAGCTGTTCCAGCACATCGCCGAGCTGACCGAAGCCACGCACGCGGCCGCCTTCGAGATAAAGTCCGAGATTGCAGGTTTCCCGCAACAGGCCGTAATCGTGCGATGCGAGAACGACGATACCGGAACGGGCGGTGATCTCCTGAAGCCGGTCATGCGTCTTTTTGCGAAACTCGGCGTCGCCGACTGCGATCCACTCATCCATCAGCACAATATCGCCATGGATCGACGTCGCAATCGCGAACACCAGCCGCAGCAGCATGCCCGAGGAATAGGTACGGATCGGCAGTTCCAGATAGTCGCCGAGCTCGGCAAACTCGGCGATCTCCGGCAGACGCTCTTCGATCTCGTCCGGCGTCAGGCCGAGAATGAGGCCGCGGATGCGTATGTTCTCGTAGCCGGATGCTTCCTCGTCCATGCCAAGGCCGATGTCGAACATCGGCATGATGCGGCCGGCCACACGCAGCGATCCCGAAGTGGGTTGATAGATGCCGGCCAACACCCGGATCAGCGTCGTCTTGCCGGCGCCGTTGCGGCCGAACAAAGCGAGGCGGTCGCCTTGCTTGAGGGTGAAACTGACGCCGTCGAGCGCCTGCACGAAGCGGAACGCGCCATCGTTTTTCGAGACCCGGCCGCCGACGCGTGAGGCGGTTCGGATCGCCAGGTGCCGGAACGATCGTGCATTCGGCGGCGCTACTGGAAACTCAATTCCAATATTGCTTGCTTCAATCAGCGGCATGGCTGGTCGGACCGATATTTCGCAGGATGTTTGTTGCTCAGGACCAATAGACGACCCGCGAGTGGTAGCGCGTATAGACATAGGCCATGGCAACAAATGCAACCGCGGCAACGCCGATTGCCCCTCCCCAGCTTTGCAAATGCGGCGAGGTCCCCATGATGGGATCGCGGGTGATTGCGAGCAGATAGGCGACCGGATTCAATTCCACGAAAAGCTCGCCCCCCTTGATCTGTGAGGGAATCCAGATGATGGGCGAGACGAAAAACAAAAGTTGCAACAGCGATGCCATCAAGGGCGGGACGTCGCGATAGCGCACACAGATCATCGACACGACCACCGAACCGCCCACAACGCATGCGTAGACGATCAAAAGGCCAAGCGGCAGAAGCAAGCTTTGGACGCCGATCGGCCAAGGGTAAACCAGCCAGATGAGGGGAATAATGGCGGCGTTGTGCAGGAAGATAATGAAATTCCTTTGAACCATGCGCATGACATGAATCAGCGGCGGCATATCGACCGCCTTGATCATGCCGCCGGCGTTGATCATCGTGTAGCAGGCCTCGTTCAATGACGATGAAATGAAGTTCCAGATCGTCATGCTGACCATGAAGTGCGGTAGATAGGTCTTCATGTCGGCCCCGAGAAAGCGGCCGGCGACGAGACCCATGATCAGTGCGGTGAACGCGTTGGTGGCCGTGATCCACCAGGGTCCGAGCAAGGTGCGCCGGTATTTTGACTTGATGTCGCCGGCCGCCAGCGCGCGCCAGGTCACATGGCGCGTAAACAGAGGCGCGATGTCGGAGCGGCAGCGCGCCCATGTGAGACCGCGCTGGCCTGCGATCACATAGCGTTCTTCTTGCCGGTCGGCGAATGTCGTCATTTTGCTCCCAACGTCGAAATCGCAAGAAAAACCTTCAGATGCAGACCTCTCCGATATCTTCCACGCGATGATGTCTGGACCATTTTACCGGAAGGCTGTCAACAACGCCACGGCCGGGCAATACCTCCGTTTTCGTCCAAATCAGAGCATGCTCGCACCGCCGCGATCGATGAGCTGCGGCTCGGGCAGGGGAACAAGGAACTTGCCGCCGGTCTCAAGGTAAGCCTGGTTGCGCTTGAGGATCGGCTCGGCATAGATCCAGGCCAGGATCACCACGATGTCCGGCCGTTTGGTACCGAGTTCGCTTGACGGCAGCACGGGAATATGTGCCCCGGGACTGAAGCGCCCCTGCTTGAGCGGATTGTCGTCAACGATGTAGCTGATCCGCTTCTCCAGCTCGAAGTGATAGAGCAGGGTCGTCGTAGTCGTGGACGCGCCATAGGCGGCGACAGTCTTGCCTTCGCCAATCGCGTGATCGAGCAGGTTCAACACCTTGCGCTTGCGGCTCTCGATAGCGTCGAACCAGTCGCGATAGATCTGCGGCTTGGTGATGCCGCGCCGCTCTTCCTCGGCGATCAGCGCGGACAATTCGGCCGAGCGCGGCCGGTTTCCGGTCGATCTGGGCTGCGCGAAAGCCCGGATCGAGCCACCTTTGGTGCCGGTGCGCGCGACGTGAAACAGCGTCATGTCGTGCCGGTTGAGAAACGCCTCAAGCGGGATCAGCGCGTGGTGGGAGACGTGCTCGTGATAGATGGTGTCGAACACCATGTTGTCGATCATGTCGACGATATAGGAAACCTCGAAGACGAAGGCGCCGTCATCGGCCAGCAACAGGCGGATGCCGTCCACGACGTCGGACATGTCGTCGATATGCGCGAACACGTTGTTGGCGCAGAACACCGCGGCGCTGCCCTGTTCGGCCTTGATCGCGGCGGCAAGCCGGCTGGTGAAGAAGTCGGGAATGGTCGGCACGCCGTCTTCCGTGGCGCTGGCTGCGATGTTGCGCGCCGGATCGATGCCCTGCACGCGCATGCCCTCGCTCTTGAAGGCCTTCAGCAGCGAGCCGTCATTGCTGCCCATCTCGACGACGAGGCTGCCTGCGGGAATGCCGAGGCTCTCGACCACCGAACGGGCATAGCGCTTGAAGTGTTCGACCAGTCCCAGCGAGACGGAGGTGCGATAGGTGTAGTCGCGGAACAGGACGTCGGGGTCCACGACATCGAGGTTTTGCAGGTGGCCGCAGTCGAGACACAGGTAGCAGTCGAGCGGGTAGAGATCCTGCGGCTCGCTGTTTCGCTCGGCCGTGACAAAGGCATCGCCGATCGGCGACGGCCTGATCGGCAGAACGCGTTCGAGCGAGGCGGAGCCACAGAGGCGGCACCGGGTCCTGTGCTTCACGTGCTGCATGTCTTGCTGCATGTCCTGCTGTATGCCTTGCGTATCTCTTGGCAGTCCTGGAATCCGAAGAAGCGAGAGACGGTGGGCCGTGTTTCACGGGCCGGCGAAAGTCTTGGCGACCTCTTCCGGCCAGACCACCGAGACGCCGCCGTCGAGAAACAGGCATTGCCCGTTGATGAAGGAAGCGCGATCGCTGCAAAGAAAATCGATCGCGTGGGCCGATTCCTGCGCCGTGCCGAGGCGGCCGAGCGGTACCAGGCGGCGATAGAGGTCCATCAGCTTCTCGTTGTCCTCGTAGAAGGCGCGAGATTCCGGCTTCAGGTAGGTCAGCGGCATGATGGCGTTGACGCGGATGCCCTTGCGCCCAAGTGTCGCGGCATAGTGACGGACCATTGCGTTGAGGCCGCCCTTGACGGCGTGATAGCCGACCGGCTGGGAGCTGCCGACAAACTCGGCATAGACCGAAGAGACCACGCCGATCGCGCGGTCGCCATCGCCGATAAAATGCGGCGCGAAACCCTCGATCAGATCGCGCGAGGCGGTGAGCCCGACCTGGATTTCGCCGGCCCAGGGATCGCCTTCGCCGCGATAGCGCTGGCTCAGCACGAGATAGCTGACGGGGCCGTGGGTCTTGCAAATTTGAGCCGGCAGTTGCGCGAGCCCCGGTGACTTTTCGAGGTCGGCCGCGACATGGCGCAGCCGCGCGCTCTCCGCAAAGCCGGCCGGTTTGTGCCGCGACACCACGCTGACCGAAAATCCACGGGCGAGGAAGTTTTCGGCAACGAGGCGGCCGAGCCCCCTGGTGCCGCCGACAACGACAGCATGCGGTTCGCTCATGCGGCCGTCCCCTGATGCGCGGCCACGCGCCGGACAAGATCAGCCTGATAGGCGTCGGCCCTCACGGGATCGGAATCCTCCGGCGCGAAATCGGCGAAGATCGTCGCCTCGGGCCGGAACGGGCCGTTGGTGATCTCATGGACGATCAGGATGCGGCTTCGAATGACGAGGGTATGAAAAAACGGCTTCGACATCCGGTAATAGAACGCCCGTCCGCTGCCCGGCTGCCCGAGCTGGATGACACGATCGATCTCGCCATCGTCGCTGAACACCACGATATCGACTTCGCCCTCGATGATATGAAAGGCCTCGCTCTTGCCCGGATGCTTATGCGGACGGATGTAGGAGGCTTGATCGATGGCGATGATCATCTCATGCAGCGCGTCCTCGCCGTCGGGATGGGCGTTGATGCGGGCGCGCCGCTTGGCGCTGGCCTTCACCGCCGCCTTGAGCGTCGTGATCTCGCTGTCGCCGACTTCGCAGATCGAGCCTTCGGCCAGAAACAGTTCCGGGGATTTCTGAACCAGCGTCATCACGCGAGATCCTTCATGATCGAATCCTCGAGCGCCGCATAAATCGAATGGAATTTTACCCCGCGTGCGGCGAGTGGCGCGAGCCTCGTCTGCACTTTCGCCTGGATGTGGGGCGCCACGGCGAAAAGGCAGGTCGTGATTCGCGCGTTTTCAAACAGCGCCTGCGAGCCTACCACGGGCACCCGAAAGCCTGGCGGAAAAAACCCGGCCTTGTCCGGGTCGTCATCGACCGCATATGCGATCAAATCGGCGATTCCGAAGGCATTGGCAAACATGATGGCATGGTGGCCGATGCCGAACAGAGCGACCCCATCTCGATCCGGCCCGGCGGCGCTGGCGAGGTGCTTGGCCCGCAGGCGTTCCCGCGTCGGCGCCGAAAGATCGCGATAGGCCTGGAACAAGATGCCGACGAAGAGCCCGGCGGTCGCCAAAGGTGCGTTGAGGTGTGCGTATCCGTGACCTGCAGGAACCGCCACCAGCGCATCTTCCAAGCGCCCCGGGATAACGCAAAAGCTTCCGGACACGGAAACCGGCGGTTTCGGCAAGCCGGTGCAACGTATCTTCGACGAAATAGCAGCTGTGCTCCTCCCAGAGGAAACTGTAGTCGCGCGCGGCAAGGAATTTGCTGCTGTCGGGGACCTCGATCAGTAAAAGACCATCGGGACTGAGCAGGTGTTTCAATGCTTCCAGCGCCTGGACCGGCGCTGGCGTGTGCTCGACGATATAGCGGCAGGAGACGAGGTCGAATGTCCCGAGCCTGGCCGCTGTCTCCGCAAGCCGCTGCGCGGTTGAGGCCGGCCTGCCAGGTTTCCAGATAAGGGTAGCGGCCTTGTGCGGGGGCGACGTCGAGTTCGAGGGCTGCGGTGGAAAGGCCACGCGCGGAAAGCCGAGAAAGCAGGGGCTGCTCGAATGGCCCGGCGCCCAGCGCCCGGCGCGCCTGCGGGCGAAGCTCCAGCACCGCGTCAGTCACCGCATCGAGATGCCCCTCGGGCTCGCGGTAGCGAATCCACGGCAGCCGCGGCGTGAGCACGTCGATCGGCGCAGTTTCGCGAAGCTGGATCAGTTGGCAGGTCTCGCATTCGGCGACATCGATGTCGGCAAATACAGAGTCCTTTCTGGTCCTGGTAAATTGATTGCAAACCGGAATGTGGCCGACCGACAACGGTACAGTCGCGATCAGCTCACCGCATAGGCGACATTGGCTTGGTGGCGCAGCATTCATGCTTTCGATTGGACCGCTTATTCAGTTCGTCGGAGATGTTGTATGGGGCATCGATCGAGAAAGCAGGTCCCAATTGTTGGTCCCAATTATTGATTGTACAATGTTTTCGGAGTCGAGCTAAACCGTTTGACGCTCTTCATTGTTCGATGCCATAAGCGAATACTCACGGAGCGCGCCTAAGGGAAGCAGGCGGGATGCTTTCCTAAAGAACCCGCCTAGCTTGGCATTTCGCGTATTGTTGCGAGCCCATGGGCTATTTCCCGAGTGGTTTTGCTGAGAGATTGAGCAAGCCCCCGCCGAACGTACTCGCGTTCCGCGAGAGTTAAGATGAATGGGTTGTATCTCCGTTGTCACCCCGCTAATAGCTAGAATAGGATATATTCGAGCGCACGCGGGAACCCCCACATGCATACTTCCGCGCATCGGCAAGCAAGTCCAGCATCTGGCGCTGTCAAGGCGGTGCCATTTCGCTGTCTTATTTGCTCTGAACCCGACCTTCAGATTGTGAAGGAGTTTTCCGCACTCCCCCGGGTGACTTCGGACGCGAAGACCTTCGCAGCGGGTGGAACGTTGAGTGCGTGCGCGAACTGTGGGACCGTACAGAAGCTTCCAGATCAAAAATTTCTCGATGAAATTGATGGTATCTATAACTCATATAACCTTTACGAGCTCGCTGAAGGTACGGAGCAAGTGATCTTCGTGGGCGGCGCTCCGCGACGGCGATCAGAAATCCTGGTTGATTTGATCCAGCAGAAGTTCGACTATTCGAAACTCGCTAAGGTTATCGATATCGGCTGCGGTAACGGAGCGGCGCTTCGAACGTTATCGCGCAGGTTGCCAAACACGAAATTGTGGGGTTCGGAGCTATCCGATCGAAACGAAGCCTCATTGCACAGATCCCAAATTTCCAATCACTTTTCACAACCGCTATCAGGGACATTCCCCTCCGGTTCGATGCGTTGACAATGATTCACGTGCTAGAGCACGTGTTGGAGCCAATTTAGTTCCTTTCTGATTGCGCAAATCTGATCGAACCGTCCGGCTCGATGCTTATCGAAGTGCCAGACGTGGAAACTTCCCCATTCGATTTGATCATTGCGGACCACCTGACGCATTTCTCGATGAAGACGCTGGGGTATGCGCTATCACGCGCGGGCCTACGATCGTCGCTGATATCCAACAAATTCGTGCCGAAGGAGGTTACCGCCTTGGCGACCCGCGGGGCAGCTGGGATAGAAGATTTTAGCGCCGACGATGGCATGAATCGGGCCAAACGAATAGTGGGTTGGATAGGCTCGGTGCTGGCTCACGCACGCTCCACGCCGATGGATCGACCGATTGGCATTTTCGGCACCTCGATGGCAGGTATTTGGCTGTATGGGGCTATGAAGGACTGCGTGAAATTCTTCGTCGATGAAGATGCAGCTAAAGTTGGCAATGAAGTAAACGGGCTTCCAATATTCCATCCGGCCAAGGTGCCAACGAAGGTGCGCATTCTCGTGCCTCTCGCGCCGTCAGTCGCAGAAAGGGTGGTTCAGCGCTGGGGTTCCTCCGATCGAGAGTACGTCGCGTTGGGTCAGATACCGCAACGATTTCCTAGGAGGTGAGGGTGATTAATTGCGTCGTTGTGGATGCTGGCGCGAGATATGGCCTGCATCCGACCTGGCAAAGCATGGAGAGCGTCGCGGAATTTCATCTTTTTGAGATGGATGAAGGAGAGGCGTCACGCCTGACCAAGAAGTATGGCAACCGCCGCAACATAAAAGTTTACGCAACCGCGCTGTACGAGAGTGACACGCAGCTGAAGTTTAGGGTGAGCGAGCACCACGCGCTGAATTCTGTCTATGAAGCGAATTCGAGCTTGCTCGAAGCCAACGCGTACATGATCAAGGAATTCAGGCAAACCGAAGAGAGATCAGTCCCAGCGCGCGCTCTAGATTCTGTGTTCCGCGGCAAGGATGTTCATTTCCTCAAGCTGGACATTGAAGGGGCCGAATATTCGGCGCTGAAGGGTGCAAGAGAAACTCTCGATAGAGCTGTTCTTGGCATCAGATGCGAGGTGTTGTTTGCCCCGATTTTCAAGGGCGCAAAGCTGTTCGGTCACCTCCATGATCTTTTGGCCGAGCACGGCTTCGAGTTGCTCAATCTCGATTATATGGGGGCTGGCAACAAGGCCGGACGCTTCACGCTTCCGGGCAGATACGGGAAGCTTCTAAGCAGTGATGCCGTGTGGATAATAAATAACGACAAGTTATGGTCATCGAATCCGAACGAACTGCACGATAATATAATCAGATATTCGCTCTTCCTGCTCTTCAATGGGGCCTCGGATTTGGCTGTGGACGCGTTGTTGCAAGCGACCAGAAGTCATGGCCTCCATTTGGCAAATCTTCTGGAGGACCCTTTGGTCGTCGTACTGCGAACTAAGCTTTTGGATCTGTTTAAAAGTCTTCTAAGTGTACCTCAGCTCCTCGAGAAGGAGGTCACCGAAACTTATTTCGAGTTATTTCTTGAGCCGTTTCCCGTCATGCATAAATTCGATGAGAAATGAGTTTTTGGTCTTATGACGATCCTAGTCACCGGTGCAAATTCATTCTTGGGCTCTAACCTCGTCCGGAGGCTGGCTGATGCCGGGCAGGTGGTTTTTGGTACATATCGGACCGAAGACAAGAGGATCGCGGAACTGCAAAACCGGCCTTCGGTCAAGCTTTTCAGACTCGATATTGCCGAGCCTGCTGCGTTCAACTCAATTCGCGATCAGGTAGACACGGTTATTCACGTGGCGGCGGTATCCCCCACCGAAACTGTTACGGTGGAAGACATGATCTCATGTAATATCGTGGGGACGCACAACGTACATGCATTTGCGCTGAGAAATGGCGTAAAGCGCTTTATCTTCATATCGAGCGTCTCTGTGTATGGGAATGTCACCACTCCAGTTTTAGCTGAGACCACGTCGCTCTCTGGAACCGCACCCCTATGGGGTTAGCAAGTTTATGTGCGAGCGTATGATCGCTGCGCGTTCTATAGATCTGCCTGCAGTCGCTCTCAGGTTGCCCGGTGTACTAGGCCGCAATGCTCACAGAGCTTGGGTCCCGACCGTAGTGCATCGTGCGCTCGCCGGTAACGACATCATTTTTTATAATCCGGACAATCCATTCAACAACGCTGTGCACGTCGACGATATCGCGGATTTCTGCCTGCAGCTTGCCGGTCGGGCTTGGTCCGGCTTCCATGCTTTTCCCCTTGCCGCGTCGACAACGATGACTGTCCACGAAGCAATGGAATTTTTCGTTCATGCAACCAGATCAGGAGCCGCGTAACGGTCGGGGGACAAAGCAGGATGGCTTCATCATTTCGAGCGCCTACGCTGCGCGTAATTTTGACTATACGGGCAGGCCTATTAATGAAGTGCTCCAGAGATATTGCGAGGATCCGGGGCGACCTCAGAATGATCTCTTGCTGGGATTGTAGCGCTAAACGCGTAAGAACATGCGACGGTGCTTTTCGAGATAATGCTCACTTGGTTGAGCCGCACCATAATAGTGCGGTATCGCGAGGGCATTTTGCCACTGCCGGACGACGTCCGACCTGCAGCTAAAGTCTCCAGAGGAGCAGTCCCGAAGTAGTTCAAGGACAATGGCTCGGATTTCATCTTGAGGAGAATTGTCTTCCGATCGGAGGCCTGCGTTGTTCATTGTGTCCGAACCGAAGAGATGCCAGCGCCAAGCAGGCGAGGAAATCTCATGCTGAGATAGTGCTCTCCCTTCGCGGGTGTAAATGGACTTTGGAATAAATCGCGCCTTTGAATGCCACATTTGCGCGTCGTAGCTGATGCAGTTCACAAAGGCGCTTGGTAGGTCGAGACTCACCGCAAGATTGGACAGGCCAGAAACGGAACCGACAAAACAGCGAGCCGTTCGCATGAGATAAAGATCCATCTCGTCGGATTTCCACTTGCTGTGTGCGTAGTCGATTAGCCCGGCCGTCTTTGGCGCACGGGGAGCGCTGGGCGCACCCATGCGAACAACAACGCCTCCTTGTTGCCTTACTAATTCAACAACATCCAAATATGCTTCTATGCTGGCGTTACGGTGGCTTTGACCTTCATCCTTGTGGAAGCCGTCATCCCGTACATGAAGACAAACATGCCATCCGCCTCAATCCATTCCAATCTCTCGTCTCATTTTGGAAGCATCGAGTTGAAATTCATCTGATTGCGATAACCAAGCGTCAAATGAATTTTTAAGTGGAGAGCCGCCGTTCCATGTTCTGGTCAGGAGGGCGCCGGCTTCGTTCCAGCTGCGCACACGTCCTTCGTCGTCTTCAAAGACATTGAACGGAAATGACACCAATCGCTGAAGCGATCTCAGGTTTGACCAAAGGATTGTTGCAATTTGCTCGTCCTCATAGAGGACGTCGTGGCCTTCGGTTAGTAATCGAAAGAGAAGTCTATTTGCTATTCGATTGAACCGAGCGAGGAAAACCGGGCGCCCGGACCACCAACCTATTTTGCGCATTTTCAACGCGAGATCGACCATTCCGAGGTGTCCGATCTGCGCGTTCCACTCTGGCCCGAAGGTACGGACTTCCGATAAATCAATCCCGAAGTCTCTCAGCGTCTTCTCCAACGCAATCGACGGCTTCGGCCACGTCGCTTTCATGCGACGTTGCGCGCGCAACGCAGCAGAGAACACTCGAAGGCTGTGATCTCCGTGTCCTATATGCGTGAGGCGCTCGCCAACGAAGTTCGCCTGATCGAAAATTAGAGACTTCGGGAGAAAGTGATATATCGATCGACGTAGGAAGGTAGTTGGCTGGGTCGCGAGCTGCCAGGTTAACATGCGGACGGTGGGCTGCAGGGTAAAGTCTAACTAATTCCAGCAAATTGCGCGCAGCTCCGCTCCAATCCTCGAAATAGATATGGGCGTACGAGCTAAACTCGTAACCTACTACCGTGTTCAGCTTAGAGGACTCGGAAAGAATGCGATCGAAATCGCCGAGTTCAAATAATGATCGTATAAAAAACGAACGTCCTCGGATTGAGAACTTATCTCCGTCAACTGCCAGAAAGCGAGATACGGCCTCCTTGTGTCTGCCCAAGGCAGCCAAGCAAATCCCAATATATTGATCAGCCCTGATAGGGAGGCCGCTTTTCTGCGCCGCTTCGGCGAACTTTAATCCCTCCCGATAACGTTCCGTTTGCTGCAGCAGCCGGATATAAAGCTCACTCAGAAGGACCTTGCTCGTAAGGTCTGACCTCTCTGGCTTAGCAAGTTGGCTTTCAAGAACCTCTTCAATTTCAGCATAATGCCTGATTTGAAACAGGCCCAGAATGAAAGAGTGGACAACTCCAAGGGCACATTCTCTCTTTACCGACCGTCGGAGGATCTCGATCGGATCGCGCGTAATTCTTCGAGCTATCATCCCCGAGCAGAGCTCTTGAACGAGAGGGCTGTTGGGTGCCATGAGCCAGCGGTTTTGCCGGAATAGGCGCAGCGCCTCTCTTGCTTTTCCAGCCCTCAGTCGGGCGTCAATGTCTTCAACAGCCAACGCAATTCGGCGATTTGTTCTTTGAAAGCGAGCAAGGTGCCACGCTACTTCTGAGCGCAGGTAACGGTAGCCGCGTTGCAAAAATATTAATGAATTCATTCGTCAACCGTGGATAGTTGGACAGAACTTTTCCATACTTATCCGCGAGGCTTGTCAATACGGCGTGATGGTTTTCATCGGCTGATAGATTGATCCTATTAGCGGCCCGAAGGTTGTTCAAATCTTAAATCCACGTTTGCTATGGATTTGCACAGTTTCGCAGTGGACGCGACGAGAAACTGGTCCTGAGGTGGCGTCAAAAACGATCGCCGCAAGCCGACGCGAGCGGCTCGTGGCGTTGCTCGAAGTCACACGTCGGAACCTGCGGCGGCGCGCAGAGCGCATTTTCAAGGCGTGGTCCCACTCGAAGGTAGTCCTAGACGTTGCGCCAAAAAGCCAATTTCGCAAACGAGTTCAATCCGAACACCCAGTCCAGATGTCGCGCGAAAATTTTCCGCTTGGCATGTCGGGCAAATCACCGGCATCTTTTCCCGCAACCCGCCTCATGCAGAGGGGCGTACGCGTCGTCACGATACGTGGAAGCGGGTGGCAGTGGCCGTGAGACTTCGGAGCGCGTGTTCGCGCCGACGAACGATGGTCTTGCGGACGGCCAAGTCGCGTGGTCCTGACACCCCGACGCTGGTGTCCCGCGCAACGTGCTTAGCGCGTTGTCGCGATATGGTGGCCAAAAAGCCCGGCGCACCAGGGAGAGCGCGAAGTAAGCCGTCAAACCACCGCGCAGGGAAGGCCGGGATATCCCGACCAAACCTGTGGTTCCTGCCCCGTGCATTTTTTCCGCACGGGGGCCATGGGTGCGGCGGCACCCCGGCCTTCCCTGCGCCCTCTCGCATCCGAGGGCGGTGATCACCTCCATGACCCGGGCGTCCTGCGCCGCGGGAAGGCTGAAGGACGTCCGTGCGCTTCCGCTTATTCAAAGAAAATGAATTCGTGGTCGCCGGTGTAGCCGCTCCGCTTGAACTCGAACTCCCATTCTTCGGGCGTGTGGAAGATGCGGCAGGTGAGCTGCCAGTACATCAAATTCACCTTCTCGCGTTCGTTGCGATAGGCCTCGACGCAGAGATATTTCGCGCCGCGGCTGACGCGCTCGATCTCGCGCAAGCGCAGCATCGAGGTCGTAGTTATAGAGATTGTGCAGCGTGGTGATCGAGATCACGAGGTCGAAATGCTTGTCGGGCCAGGGCAGCTTCGCCGCGGTGCCGACCTGGCAGAACGGCTTGACGTCCTCCATCGTGTGTTCGACGCCGTAAGAGGAAATGTCGATGCCACAGACCTCGAGGCCGGGAATGGCTTCGCGGAAATCGTGCAGCAGAAAGCCCTTGCCGGAACCTACGTCGAGCACGCGCATGCCCGGCTTGATGCCGTAGGCGGCGATCATGGCGTCGGCGACCTTGCGCCAGCGGCCGTCATATTTGTAGCCGCCATAGCCGGTTTCGCGGCTGCCGTCCCAGTAGTCGTAGTCGTATTGGATCGCCATCTCGGCGACCTCGGCCTTGTCACGTTGGGTGACGCGCGCGAGATAGTCGCGTTTGGTGGACTTGTGAATCAGGCCGACGAACTCACGATAGGCCATGAAGGCTCCTTGCTTGTTGTTGTCTCACGAGATGGCGGCCTCGATTTCGGCCATCCTGGCATTGGCCTTGGCGAGCTGGCCGGCGGAGCGGATCGCGCGATCGGCTTCGCCTGCAAAGGCCCGCCGCGCAGAATCGAGCGGCACAAAATCATTCAGGATGATGCAGGTCCATTTGACGCGATAGCTGTTCAGCAGCAACCGGCAGCGTGCGATGGCGGATGCGTCCAGCGCAAGCCCCTGCGCCATCCGCTCGATGAAGTGGGCATGAAAAGCGAGCGGCACCGGCACCTCCGGCTGGCAGAAGAAGTCGGAGACGAGTTTGGCGGGATCATCAAGCCCGGCATATTCGAAGTCGAGGAAGTTGACGGCGTCCCTCGTCGTCCACCAGCGCGTTGTGAAAACCGAAATCCGATGGCGACAGGCAGCGTTCGTCGGCGCCAATCGGCTCATGGATCGAAAGGCCGGCGGCGCTCGCGTCCGCGATAAGCCGCGACTTGACCGCGGCCCATGCCGGCAAGAGCCGCGTCGAGACGAAGGATTGTGCCTCGGCCAGGTGCGGCGCTGTCGCATCGAGCAGGCTCAGCCGCTCGACCCGCCGCTCCACCATCGCGATATGTTCGGAAAGCGAGAAGCAGGCTTCCGATCCGGCCGCCAGCGCCGGGCGAGGGCGCGTGTTGACCGCCAACACGAAATCGATCGCAGCATCGACATGCGCTGGCGTCAGTTCGGATGCGGCGAGCTTGCGGCCGGGGACAAACCCGAACAGCCCGGCGTGCTCCGCGGCTTCGCAGGCCAGCGGCTCCGGCAGGTTGCGAAGGCCGCGCGACCATGCGTGGGTGATGAAATTCCATTCGGCGCCCAGCCGGTCGCGCGTGTCTCTGACATCGCTGAAATAGAGCTTCAGTACCAGCGGGCCAGTATCGGTTTCGAGGCGGTACACCCGGTTGTTGCGGCCGCCGGCCAGGCGCGTCAGGCTCAGTGCGTGGCCGCGGGCGGCCCGTTCCGTCAGCCGGCGGGCAAGCGCCATCAGGGCTGCGTCTCCTTCGGCCGGCGTTTCAGGCACGGGTCAGATCCGCTGATATGGCAGCCCAGGAGATGCGACGGTCAAACGCGCCGGCCTCGGCCGCGAGCCGGTTTTGGGGATCGAACAGGATCTTGCGCATTCGCGGCGGAAATCCGCTTAGCTTGAGGATCTCCGGGAGGTCATCGATGAAGACGTCACAGGCAAGATCACGGGCGCGGGCGACCTTCTCTTCCTTGGTCAGTTCGAAGAAGACATTTCCCGGGTCGATCTGGTCGGGCTGCGCGCCGGTCAGACCTCGCCCGGCGAGAAAAGAGCGCGCTGCCGCGTGCATGTCATGCTTCGGCCCGAGGATCGGATGCCGGGTCTTGTGGCTGACGACGTAGAGATCGTGGCCGGCGTTTCGGGCGGCGCGCGATGAATTCGGCAAAGCCGGGATAAAGCGAGACCAGCTCCATGCGGGTGCCGTAGACATAGCCTTGAAGTTCGGTGAAATCGTCCTTGCGGCCACTTCCGTTGAGATGATCGCGGACGCTGTTCTTGTCGCGGGCAAGATCGGGTGGGATCAGCCCGCGCTCCAGCGCGGCCTGATGAAACACGCCGTCATAACAGGCGATCGTGTTGTCGAAGTCGATCCCGATCCGCATGACCTCAACCGAGCGACATGTCGATCAGCGGACGGCCGACTTTGCCCGCTGCGAGGTCCGTCAGCGCCTGATCGGCCTCGGCGAGCCGGTAGGGCTTCGACAGGAGATCGCGTACCGGAAAGCGATTGGACGCCAACAGGCGGCCGTAGCGGCCATAGTCGCGGTCCGGAAAACTGTCGCCGCCCCAGGTGCCGAGCAGGCTTTTGCCCTGGTTGAAGACGGCGGGGTTGAGCGAGAGCGTCGTGCCGTGCCTGGCGTTGCCGATCACCACCGCACGGCCGCCCTGCTGGCGGGTGGCGTTGACGGCCTGTTCCATCACGGCGGGAACGCCGGAGGATTCCACGGCCACATCAACCCCTTGTGGCGCGATCTTCCTGATCTCGGCGAGCACGTCGGCGCTTGAGGGGTCGATCACATGGGTGGCGCCATAGATGTTGGCGAGCGCGCGTCGCGTCGGGTTGGGATCGATGCCGATCACCGGCATGGCGCCGGCCAGTGAGGCCGCCATCAGCGCATTCAGCCCGATGCCGCCGGTGCCGAACACGGCGACCGCATCGCCGGGCTGAACCTTCAGCACGTTATAGACCGCGCCCATGCCGGTCGGCGCCGCGCAGCCGAGCAGCACCGCGACATCCATCGGCAGGTCCGGCGGCAGCAAGGTCAGGCGGTTCTCGCTGACCACAGCATGGCGCTGGAAGGTGGTGACGCCGCCGGCATTGACCTTCTTGCCATCCCAGTCATAGACGGCGCCGCCGGCCTCGATGCCGTTGCCCTTGATCCAGGACAGCACCACCTTGTCGCCGGCCTTGACCTTGGTGACCGCGTGGCCGGCCTCGAGCACCGTGCCGGTGCCTTCATGGCCGAGGCAATGCGGCACCCATTTGTCCTCGCCCTTGTCGCCGCGCCATTCCATCACCTGGGTGCCGCAGGCGCCGGAATAGGCGATTTCGACCAGGACCTGCCCGGGCTTCAGCGCGGGAATTTCGATTTCCGCCAGAACCAGCGGCTTGCCGGTTTGGACGAGCAATGCGGCTTCGGTTTTCATCAGGCCTTGATCTCAGTGCAATGCATGGAGGATTTTGTCGGCGATCTGGTGCCCGGTCAGGCCCAGCACCTCGCGGGCATATTCCTGCTCGCCGGATTTCTTGAAGAAAGCGTCGGGCGTGCCGAAGCGCAGGAATTTCTGGTGCGGCGTTTCGGTGTCGATAAGCCATTCGGAGACGGCCGAACCAAAACCGCCGATCAGCGAATGCTCTTCGATGGTGGCGACCAGCTTGAAGCGCGCGAACGACGTCTTCAGACAGGCTTCATCGAGCGGCTTCACGGTGTGGAAGCTGACGACCTCGGCCGAGATGCCTTTGTCCTTCAGTTGGTGCGCGGCCTCGATCGCCTCCGGCAGCATGTTGCCGGTCGAGAGCAGGCAGACGTCGCTGCCTTCGGAGATCGTGATCGCCTTGCCGATCGCAAAATCGGCGATCGGGCCCTTGTGCACCACCGGCTCGCCCTTTTTGCCCATGCGGATATAGACCGGACGGTCCTGCTGCAGGGCGGCGCGCAGCGCGCCGCGGACCTCGAACGCATCGCCCGGGCAGATCACCACCATGTTGGGGATCGAGCGCAGGAAGGAAATGTCCTCGCAGGCGTGGTGGGTCGGACCGAGGCCGGAATAGGCGAGGCCGGCGCCGACCGCCACGATCGTCACCGGCGCCTCGTGATAGCAGACGTCGGTGCGGATCTGCTCCAGGCAGCGCGTGGTGACGAAGGGCGTGATGGTATAGGCGACCGGACGCAGGCCGTTCATCGCCATGCCTGCGGCGACGCCCATCATGTTGGCTTCCGCCACGCCGCAGTTGAAGAAGCGCGACGGGTGCTTGTCCTTGAACTTGTCGAACAGGCGATTGCCGATATCGCCCGACAGCATCACGACACGCGCGTCCTCGGTGCCGAGGTTGGTGAGCTCGTCGGCGAAGGCGTTTCTCATGTAAGGCCAAGCTCCTTGTGCGCCTTGACGACCTCTTCGGCCGATGGCGCGCGGTAATGCCAGTTGTTGTCGTCCTCCATGAAGGACACGCCCTTGCCCTTGACGGTGTGGGCGATCATCGCCACCGGCTTGCCGGAGCCGTTCGGAATCTTCTGCATGGCCTCCGCCAGCGCGCCGACATCATGGCCATCGATCTCATGGGCGTCCCAGCCGAACGCCTGCCCACTTGTCGCGCAGCGGCGCCAGCATCAAGGTCTCGTTGGAGCGCGCGGTCGCCTGCCACTTGTTGTAATCGACGATGACGCAGACGTTTTCGAGCTTCTGCGCGGCGGCGAACATCGCGGCCTCCCACACCGAGCCTTCGTTGTTTTCGCCATCGGAGAGCAGCGCGAAGACACGAAAGCTCTCGCCCTTGATCCGTCCCGACAGCGCCATGCCGCAGCCGAGCGGCAGCCCGTGGCCGAGCGAGCCGGTCGCGGCCTCGACGCCCGGCAACAGGTTTGCCGGCGGATGCTCGGCGAGCCGCCCGCCATCCTTGCAAAAGGTGTCGAGCTCTTCGAGCGGGAAATAGCCTTTCATGGCGAGCGTCGCATACAGCGCCGCGGCGGCGTGTCCCTTGGACAGGATGAAGCGGTCGCGCAGCGGATCCTTCGGATGTTTCGGATCGACGTTGAGCACATGCCAGTAGGCCGCCGTCAGCACGTCCGCGCAAGATAGCGAGGACGCCAGATGCGCGGCCTGGGCGGCGTGCGACATCTCGATGATCTTGCCACGAAGCCGGGCTGCCTGCAGCCTCAGGGCAGCGGCATCGGGCTGCCCGGCGGCGGGCCGAACTGCAAGGTTCATCGTCGGTCTCCAGTCACGCGAGCCAAAGGCGCGCGGTCGTCAGGGTTTGTGTTGGTACTTGATCGGCAGTTTCGCCAGATCGGCACGGAAGCGTTCCGCCCAGGCCACCACATCGTCGATGCCGCGCTCGAGCGAGAACGTATCACGCCAACCAAGTTCGGTGCGCAGCTTGAAGCTGTCGAGCGTATAGGCGGTGTCCTTGCCCGGACGTTCGGGTCCGATCTCGACGCAATCCTCGAACGATTTGTCGAGCCGCTTCAGGATGATTTCGACCAACGTGCGGATCGAGACCAGCTCATAGCCGGAGATGTGATAGGTCTCGCCAGGCGTTCCCTTGCGGGCGATCCTGAGCGTCGCATCCGGCGACGTCGCTCATGTGGATGAACACGCGCACCGATTGGCCGCCGCCGTCGAGCCGCAATTTCTGCCCGGTCATGGCCGCGACAATGGTGCGCGGCACGATCCGGTAGAGCTGCTGGCCCGGGCCATAGACATTGGCGGCGCGGGTAAAGACCACGGGGAATTGGTAGTTCGCGAAATACGTGCGCAGGCTCATGTCGGCCGCGGCGCGCGATACCGCGTAGGGCGTCGACGGATTGAACGGCGCATCCTCGCGGATCCAGCCTTCGGTCGAACCGTAGACTTCCGGCGTCGTGACGTGAACGTAGCGTTCCAGAGCGTCGTAATTGCGCAGGAGATCGTGCAGCCGCACCGCCGAGACGACGTTGGTCATCATCCAGTGGTCGGGATGAAGCCAGCTTTCGCCGACCATGCTTTGCGCGGCGAAATTGACCACATGGGTCGGGCGTTCGGCGGCGAGCAGCGATTTCAGCGCATCGAGGTCATGGTTGAGGTCGATGCGCCTGAAGCGAACGCGGCCCGGACGCTTCTGCCATTTGTAGGGCAGTAGCGCCTCGTGCGGCTCGTCGGAGCGGCTGGTTGCGATCACGTCGTGGCCGGCGGCCGCCAGGTGATCGGCGAATGTCGCCCCCGAAAACGAGTTCGAGCCCAGGATCAGATATTTTTCATGCGCGGCCATCGTGTCCCCGTCAGCCCGCGCGCTTCGACGAGATGTCGCCGCGCTGGGCGTAGAGCCACTGCATCAACATATGGCCGATCACCATCTGGGCGTCCTCGGCGATCTGCATGTCATCGATCGCGAAGTGGATCGGCACGTCGGCAAGCGCCTTGGCCTTGCCGCCGGAATAGCCCAGCACCGCATAGCTGGTCATGCCGATCGTCTTGGCTTCCTCCAGCGCGTTGACGATGTTCGGCGAGTTGCCGGAGCCGGAAAAAGCCACAAGCACGTCGCCTGCGCGCGCCAGCACGGCAAGCTGAAGCGAAAATACCTGGTCGTACCCCTCGTCATTGGCAAGGCAGGTAAGAGTGGACGGATTGGCCGACAGCGAATGCACGCGCAGGCCTGAGCCTTTGGTCTTCGACAGCGCATAAAGCAGGTCGTTGGCAAGATGATTGGCGTTGCCGCCGCTGCCGCCATTGCCGCAAAGGAACACCTGCCGGCCGCTCTGCCAGCAGTCGCGCAGGTCGTAAGCCAGGCGTTCGACAGGGCTCCAGTCGAAGCCCTGCAACACGGCGCTGAGGCGGCTGGAATAGTCGCTGAAAAGTTTGGCCGGCGTCTGGAAGGCGAGCGCGTTCATTTCACGATCTCCTGTTCCATCCATTTCAGATTGTACCAGCGATCTTCGTTCTTCAGCTGACCTTGCGAATACATGCCGATGATTTCCTTGATCGCATCCTCCACCGTCTTCTTCGGCCGGAAGCCGGTCGCCAGCAGCCGATCGGAATTGACCCGGTAGCTGCGCGGATCGTTGGAGGGTGTCACCACGATCTCGGCCGTGACGTGCTTGGTGACGAGCCGGGCGATGTCCAGAATCGAGATGTTCTCGAAGCCGGCGTTGTAGATGCCGGTGTGCTCGGGATGGTCGAGCAGGAACAGGTAGAGATCGGTGATATCGTCGATATGGATATTGGGGCGGGTCTGGTCGCCGCCGAACACGGTGATGCGGCCATTCATCAGCGCCTGCATCGTCAGCATGTTCACGGAAACATCGAGCCGTTGCCTGGGCGAATAGCCGCAAACCGTGGCGGGCCGCACGATCTGGATGGTCATATCGTCCTTGTAGGAGAGAACGATGCGCTCGCCGCACATCTTGGTCTTGTTGTATTCGGAGATCGGCAACAGCTCGAGATCTTCCGTAACCTGCTCCTCTTCCTTGACGCCATAAACGCTGCCGGACGACGCATAGATGAAGCGCCTGATGCCATGGCGGCGGGCCCGGTCGGCGAGCTGCATGGTCGCCAGACAGGAGATTTCCCAGGTCAGCTTCGGATCGAGATCCCCGCAGGGATCGTTGGCCACGCTCGACAGATGGATAATGGCGTCGATGCCGTTGAGGTCGATCTCGTCCACGTTGCGGACGTCGCCGCGCACGACCGTCAGATCGGGATGCGGTTCGAGGAAATTGCCGAACCACATGATATCGAAGGCAACCACTCTGTGGCCGGCCTTCAACAGCTTCGGCACGAGCACGCTGCCCTTGTAGCCGCACGCGCCAGTCAGAAAAATCTTCATTTGTTGCCCTGCCACCGGCTGTCCGGTCCGGCTGATTGCCGCTCGCGCTGGTCTGGAATCGTGAAGAAGTCGAATGCCACCTGAGCCTACCCCGAGCCTATCCTCAGCCTATCCTTGCCGACCTGCGTAAGAGGGTGCGCGCCTGAACTCGGAATGGGCCCGTCGCAGGCTTTCAGGGTTTCCAATATCCCTGTGGTAGCCGTCTGTCTCCACCGACAGGATGCGGCCGAGGTAGTTTGGTATGATCTCGGTCGATAGATCAACCGCGCTTTTGCCAAGCCGGGCGATGTCTTCGATCACATCGGGCTCGAAAATGTAGACGGCGCCGTTGGCGAGGTTCCCCGGCGGGTTTTTGACCTTCTCGTGGAACGCGGTGACGCGATTTTGACGGTCCAGTTCCAGGATGCCGCAGGACGCAGGATCGTCGGTGCGAAAGGCCAGCATCGTCATGACACAGCCGGCGGGGCGATCGCGGTGAGCGGAAATCAGCCTTGCGGCGTTGAAATCGGTCAGGTTGTCGGCATGGGCGACGAGGAAGGCCTCTCCGCCGAACCAGTCCCGGTTGGCGAGGATGGTGCCGCCGGTGCCCAGAAGCTGATCTTCATGGACGAGATCCACGCGCGAACGCCAGGGCGACGCTGCGACATGGGCGCGGACCTGGTCGGCGAGCCAATGCGTATTGACCAGCGCGCGCTGGACATGGCCCTCGAACACGAGGTCGAGCCAATAATCGAGCAGCGGCCGGCCATGCACAGCCACCAGGCATTTCGGCGTGGTGTTGGTGAGGGGGCGCAGCCGGCTTCCGGTGCCGGCGGCGAGCAGTAGCGCGCGCATGGGCCTATCCGTCAATCATGGCTGAAGCCGGTTTCGTCGATTTCCCGGATCAACTCGGCGGTGGAGAGCGCCATGTTGCCGACCCGCGACACCTGCAACGCGGCCGCCAGCGAGCCGAGGTAGGCGGCCTGCCAGATGTCGACGCCGGCCCGCAGCGCCATCGAGCAGGCCATGAACAGGCTGTCGCCGGCGCCGGAGACATCCTTCGGCGAGGGATTGAACGCCGGCAGGCGGTCGGAGGTGAACGTGCCGTCCGCCATCGTGTTGACCAGCGCGCCTTCAGCCCCGAGCGTAATCACGAGGTGCCCGGCGCGGGCGCGCTCCAGAAGACGCTCGCTGACGACCGCAAGGCCGGAGGTGAAGTCATTCAAGGCGATACGGGCCTCGTGTTCGGTTGGTGTCAGCAGTGTCATGGACTTGAAACGTGAAACGTCACCCGTCTGCGAAGACACCTGGCTGTCGGCAGCCATCATCACGCCCTTCTTCCTGGCGCGATCGGCGATGGCATCGACCAGATCCTGCGGCAGGCATCCGTAATTAAAGCAGGAGAACAGCAGAAGATCGCAATTTTTCAGGGCGCGCTCGACGGCAGTCAGCATCTGCCGCTGAATGGCGCCGTCGGCGGCATGCTGACGCAGGTGATTGACCCGCAGCAGCGTCTTGTTCAGCGCGCGGAAACGCTGCTTGCGCGTGGTCGGCCGGGTCGAATCGGCAAACGTCTTGAGGCTCACACCCTGCTTATCGAGTGTGTCACGTGCAAAGCGAGCCGCCTCGTCATCGCCGACCAGGGTGAAGAAGCTGACATCGGCGCCCAGACCGTGGGCGTGCGCGGCCACCGCGCCGGCGCCACCCACGAAGGTTCGCGTCATCAGGGGGGTCACCACGATCGTCGGATCTTCCTGCGACATGCCGATGGCATCGCACGTGACGTACTCATCGATGATGAGATCGCCGACCACGGCGACACGCATGCCAGCCAGCTTTCCGAGCAGCGCCTTGAGCTGCGAAATATCGAAACCATGGCGCTTGGGAAATTCGAGCGGCTTGCGCACCGTGGAAATATCGATATCGGCGTCTCTCTCCAGCAGTGCGAGCGAGGCGAAACGCAATTCGCCCGAGGAGAACACCAGGCGGCCACCATAAGTGTCGACCGCGGCCTGTTCAGGGTTGAAGCGGTCTTCGAATTCCTTGCCCTTGACCACGACGGTCGGCTGCAATCGGGCGATGAAGGAGGCAGCCGAATCCTCCAGGCGCACCACATGGTGCACGAAGGAGATCGGTCGGACATTGTCCAGCCGCAGATCCTGCTCCAGCGTCACGCCGGGCGCAGCGTCCGGCGTTACGCCGACGACGAGGATATCGGCCTGCTCGGCCGCGAATTTCAAAAGGCGCAGATGCCCGGGGTGCACGACATTGAAGTTACCGGACACAAACGCAACGCTTTGACCGGGTTCGGATGAATTCCGGATCGTCTGGCAGACTGGATCGATATGAGAGCTGTCGGTCAATCGGTCCAACAACTGGGCCCCCGCCTCTTGTGTCTCTGCAAACAGGCGGCATGCGCTCGATCCGCCCGATCGAATCACTGGGTAATTTTGTACAACCTACAGCCTAGCTGAACGTGCGGGAGAAGCATATTGATGGGTGCAGCGCGATCAAATGCAACTTTATTCTGCGAACTCAAGGGTTTGCATTGGTTCCCGTCGGCGTAGGACTATTCTCCTTCGACGGCCGGATAGAAGGTGTTCCATCATGGTGACTGCGAAAGCCAAGAGGTTCGAACCTGGAACTAGGCCGAACGCTCGGGCGATTGGTAACTACCTGCTCGTAAGCCTTTCGGTCGCGCTGCTCTCACTGTTGGCGCTATTGTCGTTGCCTCCTCAAGACACTGCCGCGGCGCCGGACTATTTGTCTCAAATTACCCGGTACGGAGCCTCAAGCTGGTACCGCGATTTTGGTGGACGCTACGTTCCTGAGATCCAGGACCAGGACATATTTTACAGTAACGTCGGTTCTTCGGTTGCTGCGGCTAAAATCGCGGATATTGTCCTCTTGGGACCTTCCTTTGTAAGCTATGCTATCGACCGCGATACGCTCCGCGCATCAACGCCGCTTTCGCAGCTCAAAATCTACAATATGGCCTTTGTCGGAATCCGTGGTGGCGAATTTTCCCGCCGCGTGATCGAGCGCTGGGACATCCATGCTCCACTTTGGATCATTAACGTCGATGACCAGTTCGTGCATTTCTTCAGCTCTGATCTGAACGTCACTCTGGGGCCTCAAAAAACGCCGATAGATGCCATCCGCCGGAACCGGCTCTACGGGTATCTCACGGCCACCAGACGAAACTTGCGGTGGCGCATCGAAGACATGCTTGCAATGCTTCGAGACGGACATTTTTCGCAGACGGGCATCTATCGAAATATCGAGAACGGCGACATGGCGGTCGACGTCAATCCAGCTTATCTCGCTGATAATAACAAGCCAATGCTGTCTGCGCGCGATCAGGACTGTCACATCAATCCCGAAGTGATCGATTATGCTCGAGCGTTTCTAAAGGCGATTGGCGGTCACGCTGTGCTCATGCTGGTGCCGCACAGCCAATCCTGTCGGGGTCAAGCAGCCGAACTGGCGAAGGCGCTAAATCTGGAGCTGATCACGCCGCCTTTCGATGGTCTGACCACCGTCGATGGGGGAGGGCATCTCGACAAGAATGGCGCGAAAATATTCACAAGCTACCTGGCCCGCGAACTCGTGAAGACGGTCGCATTCCGGCAGGTCTTCGCGGAGCGAATGGGTGGTCTAAACCAGAGGCCAGAACTTCAGTGATATAGATCGAATTTTTCTCCCGCTCTTAGGTTCATCTCGATGTCGTCTTCAAGTAGTCTTTTGTCGAATTCGTGGTAACAGCTCGCTGAATTCCTTGCGGTCCAAGAGCTTTATGAAGGTAAGTAGCATGCCCCGCTCGGTTAAATGAGCCGGATCGACGAAGTTGGCGGTGTCGGCATTCAACGGATCACGACTCATATCAAAAAATTCGATTCCCAGCTCTGCGAGGCGTTTGGCAGTAGCGTCGCTTCTCAATTCGCGCCATTGGCCCGCGTAGGTCCAGTATGAGTTGTCTGTATCTAGGAAATCTGTAGCAACCTTCAAAATTGGGTACTGGATCGCAACAAGCCTGAATTCGCGGTGGCTCGCGAGTTCAGAGAGCTTTTGGAGATACTCGAATTGCCTTTCGCTTAAATGCTCTCCGCCGCGAAAGCTGCCTATTATGAATTCGGCGCCCCTGGCCAGTCGAGACGCAGATATCTCTCTGTATACAGGGGGCACCAATACGGAACCGTCGCTGCGGAAACCGTAACGAGCACGTATGGCTTCCGTTCCGAGCAGACGGTTGTGGTCGATCGTTTCAAATTGATCGTGCTCGATGGCTGCAAGGATGGTATCGAGCCGCCAGTTTTTGCGCGCTGCGAACTCGGCCATGTCGTGGAGCTTTCGTCGATGAGAATTAACTCCCTGCCGGTAGTCCATGGGCCGTTCTTTGCGCCAAGCGTCGGCCAGCTGATCTCCAAACAGGAAATAATCGAGCGCCACGATCACCACCTTCGGCCGAGCGACGCTGGTTGCTCGATCAATGAACTCAGACAACCGTTCAAGAGACCACGCTGTCAGGCATGCATTAAAAGTCTTGTAAGGCCTGAACATCTGCTCCCGGGCATTTTCGCAACGCGAGCTGCCGACCAAGAGAACTTCTGGCTGAATGAGCTTGATCCTCTCAATCTTGTAAGGAGCGTAATCAGGAAACCCGCCGGCCCAGAGCAGTCTTTGGTCTTTCTGCTGCTCCGCCGCAATTGTTGACAGCGGAACAGTTGCCCCAAGTTTCCACGCTGCCCACTCAATAAAATATAGTGCTGCAAGTAGAAGTGCGAAAGACAATACGCCGATGATGGTAAGGTACCGCTGTAGCGGCCGACTTAATTGGGCATGCAACGGCTGCGAGGACGAAACTACTTCCGATCCCGCATCCATTTGTCTGGGTCCCTGCATGTCCGGACTTCTGTTGCGGAGCCGTCACCGGTCAGAACTGAAAATACAGGAACGGTGAATTGTCTCCGCCGAGGAAGCTTGCTACCAGCGCAACAACCAGAATCAGCGAGGTCGCTACCGACCAGGGCACCGACGGCCGCCAGCCGAGATTGAGAATGCTCCAGGGGCGCTGGTTCCTGTAGGTTTCAAGTCCGACGTTCCAGTGAGCGAACATCGCGTTGACGTTGGGCAGGACGAGACAGGCCATATAGCCAAGAACAATCGCTGCACCCCCGTAGACGTTCCACGAGACGAGCGCTGACCCGCTGCTGGTTGGCGAAACCCGCCATCGACTGGATCACGCGGACGGCATCGTAGAAATTATCTGCGCGAAAGAAGATCCAGGCAAAGACGATCGCAATTTGCGTCAGACCGAGTGCGGCGAGGGGGTACCACCAGGCTCTGGTCATTCGTGCAAGCGCGGGCTGCTTCTTCGTGTGCTCGGTCCAGCGATGATTGATGGTGAGGAACAGTCCGTGCAGCGCACCCCATAGCACGAAGGTGGCGCCGGCCCCGTGCCAAAGTCCGCCAAGCACCATCGTGGCCGCGAGGTTGATATTGCGCCGCCGCTCGCCGCGGCGGCTTCCGCCAAGCGGAATGTAGAGGTAGTCGCGAAGGAAACGCGACAGCGAGATGTGCCAACGCCGCCAGAACTCGACGATGCTGCGCGATTTATACGGCGCGTCAAAGTTGAACGGCAGCCTGATGCCGAACAAAAGCGATAGCCCGATCGCCATGTCCGAATAACCGGAGAAGTCGAAATAGATCTGTAGCGAATAGGCAAACGCGCCCGCCCACGCGTCCAGTACATGCAGATGGGCCGTCTTCGCGGTCTGGAACACCGGGTTGGCGATCAGCGCCAAGCCGTCCGCGACGAACGACTTCTTGAAAAGGCCGATGGCGATGATGGTGAGGCCGATCGCGACGTTCTCGAGTGAAATCCTCCGGTTCGCCTCCGAACCGAATTGCGGCATCATTTCGCGGTGGTGAAGAATGGGACCTGCGACAAGGTGCGGAAAATAGGTGACGAACAGGCCGTATTTCACGAAACTCCGTTCGTAGGGATAGCCGGCATGGACGTCGGCCAGGTAAGCGATCTGGGTGAAGGTGAAAAACGAGATCCCGAGCGGCAGTATGATCGCCAGCGAAGGATATCGCGAGGAGGTGATCGCGTCGAAAATCTGAATGGCGAAGTTGGTGTATTTGAAAAATCCGAGCGCCAGGAGATTGGCGGTGACGGCGGCCG
>CAVVLH010000024.1:0-59638 GCA_963748805.1 uncultured Alphaproteobacteria bacterium
GAAACAATCTCGACATAAAGCGGGCCTTTGTATTCCGAGCGGACTTGTTCAAACTCGATGCCGTAGTCGGTAATCAGGCGAGTGAATACGTCCAATCGGCCAGTCGTGCTCTTGGGGTTGGCTCTTCCCGAGGTATTTGGTGGAAGATTGAGCTGCTCCTGCAAGGGGACGATGTAGATGCATCCCTTTTCAAGAACTGCGGGCCGGGTCAGATCGACCTCTGCCATGTGGAGAGCCTTGATGCGCTCATTCACTGTCGAGAATTTACCGGGCAAAAAGCTGGCGCGGACGCGATAGGCAGTGCGCCCAAGACGCAGGTCGAGGCTTGCCGGTTGAATCTGGCCTTCTTCAATCGGCATGCCGGCGATGACTTGGCCTTTTTCGATTAGGTCGCGAATGCCCTGCGCCGGCAAAATGCCTGGCTTCATGGAGGTTGGCTCGAGCGCGGTGCTCCAGCCAGGCGACGATGGAATCCATCGGCACCACATGGCCGGGGGCGACTGACAATGCCTGCGCCGCCACGATATCGCGTGCCGGCACCCGTTGCACGATGGCATTGACGGTCGTGAGCACGATCAGCGGCTTCTCGCTGCCGACGAGGCGTGACAATTGCGCCAGTGTCGTCATCCGCTGAGACAGGATGCCGCCATGCGGCGACACCCGGTCGTAGGGTTGGCAGTCCCAGGCCGGGAATTGCAGCACCGGCAGATCGGGCGCGAAGAATGACAGCGCGCGGGCGAGTTGCTGAAGCCGGGGCCCGTCGCGGCACACCACCGCGAGACTTCACGGCCGGCGGCTTTGGCCGCGCCGCGACCGCGCGCGCCAAATCCGAAACGATGAGACCCTCGGCGCCTTCGGCGACGTTGGCAAATGTCAGCGCGCGACCGGGAACGAGCGATTGCGCCGGCGACTGTCCCTGCTGTTTCATTCGCCCTGATCCCCAGGACGGAACGATTTGATGCGGTCGAACAGCGCCCCGGCATATTGTGGAGCCAGCGGCGCATCGCCGGTCAGCGCGGCGTAGAGGTCGGGATCGGGAAGCTCGATCAGATGCTCCAGCTCGGTCACTTCATCGTCGGTAAGGTCGGCAATCGTGGTATCGGCAAACCGGCCGAGGATGAGGTCCATCTCACGGGTGCCGCGATGCCAGCAGCGAAACAGAAGCCGCTTGCGGCGGTCGTCGAGACCCCCGCTCGATCGTGTCGTTCCCGTCATTTCTCGAATCCATCCAACGCCGAAAGCCCGGACGTGCCGGGCGGGGGTGATATAGCGATCCGAATGACCGTTGTCAGCCCGTCTCGTTCGTTGATTTACCCACGATATTGTCATGGCCGGGCATAGCCGTTCGAAGCACGGCGTCGCTTCCGCTCGCCTATGCCCGGCCATCCACGTCTTCTTCAGGGCATGGGCCGAAAAAAGACGTGGATGCCCGGCAACGCAGGCAGGTTTACGTAGCCTGCGTAAAGCAGGCTACTATGGCCGGGCATGACGGTGAAAGAAAACTCTAGGCTCTCTCAATGCGCCCTCTCCTGCTCAATCCTTTGTTTGCGCCGGTCACGAGTTTTTCCGGCGTCGGCCCGAAGCAGGACAAGCTGTTTCGCTACCTGCTCGGCCGCGAGGAGGCCCCGCGGCTGGTCGATTTGCTGCTGCATCTGCCCGCCAGCGTGATCGACCGGCGGGCGCGGCCGAAAGTCCGCGATGCGGTGCCCGGAACCGTCGTCACGCTGGAAGTGACCGTGGACCGCCACCGGCCGTCGCCGCCCCGCAACGCCCGCGCGCCCTATCTGGTCTATGCCAGCGACGACACCGGCGACGTGGTGCTGACCTATTTCCGCGCCAAAGCCGATTATATCGAAAAGCTGCTCCCGGTCGGCTCGAAACGCTATGTCTCCGGCACCTTGCAGATGTTCGACGGGGTGCCGCAGATCGTGCATCCCGATCGCGTCGTCGATGAAGCCGGCTTTGCCCAATTGACCGGGATCGATCCCGTCTACCCCCTCACGGAGGGATTGGCGCTGGGCTCGCTGCGGCGGGCGATCGCGCAGGCTCTACTGAAGTTGCCTGATCTACCGGAGTGGATCAGCCCCGAGGTGATCCGCCGCTGCCATTTCCCGCCGATCAAGGAGGCGCTCAATCGCGTCCATATCCCGATCGAACTGACCGATATCCTCCCGGACGGGCCGTTCTGGTCGCGTCTGGCCTTCGACGAACTGCTCGCCGGTCAATTGGCGCTGGCACTGGTGCGCTCGCAGCTACGACGCCCCGCGGGCGACCGTCATGCCGGTGACGGTCACTTGCGCAACAAAATCATCGACGCGTTGCCCTATGCGCTGACGTCCTCGCAGCGTGAGGCGGCGGCTGCCATCGCCGAGGACTTGCGGCAGCCGGTCCGTATGTTGCGGCTGCTGCAAGGCGACGTCGGCTCCGGCAAGACTGTCGTCGCGTTATTGGCGGCCGCCGCCGTCACCGAGGCGGGCAAGCAGGCCGCACTGATGGCGCCGACGGAAATCCTGGCGCGCCAGCACATCAAGACCATTACGCCGCTCGCCGAGCGTGCGGGATTAAGGGTTGTCATCCTCACCGGCCGCGAAAAGGGCAAGGAGCGGCGAGACATTCTGGCGCGGCTCGAAGCCGGCGAGATCGATTTTCTGGTCGGCACCCATGCGCTGATTCAGGACGACGTGATTTTCAAATCGCTGGCGCTGGCGGTGGTTGACGAACAACATCGGTTCGGCGTGCGCGAGCGGCTGGCGCTGACCGACAAGGGCGAAGCCGTCGACGTGCTGGTGTTGAGCGCAACGCCGATCCCGCGCACGCTGGTGCTGACCTATTTCGGCGACATGGACGTCTCCGAATTGCGCGAGAAGCCGGCCGGCCGGCAGCCGATCGACACCCGCGCGGTGCCGATGAACCGCCTTGAAGAGGTGATGGAAGGGGTCGGGCGGGCCTTAAGCGCCGGCAAGCTGGTCTACTGGATTTGTCCGCTGGTCGAGGAATCGGAGGCCGAGGGCACCGGCCATCTCACCAACGCGACCGAGCGATTCGAAAGCCTGCGGGAGCGTTTCGGCGAGAAAGTTGGCCTCGTCCACGGTCAGATGAAGGGCACGGAGAAGGATCGCGCGATGGCACAGTTCGCCGCGCACGAAATCGGCCTCCTGGTCGCAACCACGGTCGTCGAAGTCGGCGTCGATGTGCCCGCCGCCACCATCATGGTGATCGAGAATGCCGAACGCTTCGGGCTTGCTCAGTTACATCAATTGCGTGGCCGGATCGGCCGTGGCTCGGAAGCTTCGACCTGCCTCCTGCTCTATCGGGAGCCGCTCGGTGAAATGTCAAAAGCCCGGCTGAAGGTGATCCGCGAGACCACCGACGGCTTTCGGATCGCCGAGGAAGATCTCAAGCTGCGCGGCGAAGGCGACGTGTTGGGCGTGCGGCAAAGCGGTCTTCCCGGTTACAGGATTGCGCGAGCGGAAGTGCACGGCCAGCTCATCGTGCAGGCCCGTGATGAGGCGCTGCGGATCATGAAGGAAAACCCAAAATTGACCGGGCCCCAGGGCGAAGCGTTGCGCTGCCTGCTTTATTTGTACGAGCGCGGCGAAGCCATCCCCCTGATGAGCGCGGGATGACGGGTGAACCCGTCACTCGGCGCCGTTGAGCTTCAGTTCCGCCTTCGCACCGGTGTATTCGACGAAATCCCGCGGACAGTCGGCCGCCGCCTTTTTCAAAAGCGGCAATGCGGAGTCTTTTGCGCCCTTCTGAAGCGCCAGTTCGGCGCTGTAGAAGTTGATCTCGCAGAGCCGTCCCCGGCGGGCGACCGCGTTAAGGCTGGCCTCATCGGCAGTGCTATTGGCCGCCTCCGGTGTGAGCTGTCCAGCCGCGTAAAGCCGGAGCAGTGGTGCGGGCCACGTTTTTATGTCGACGGCGGAAAGCGTATCGGCAATCCGGCTTGGCTGATGGTCGCGTTGCGCGGCGATGTCGCGCCATAGCGCCGTGTAGGAAATCCTTCGGATTGAGAGCGAGCGCAGAATCGAAATCGGCCACGGCTTTCGCAGGCGACGCGCCATACAGGTTTGCGATGCCACGGGAGAAGTAAGCCGCCGGGTCTTTCGGGTCGAGGTTCAGCGCCTGGTCGTAGTCGGCGATCCCGCGCGCGAAGTTGCCGATGCTGACATAGGTGGCGCCGCGATGGATCCAGTAGCCGGCGATATCGGGCTTGAGCTTGATGACCGCGTCGTAGTCGGCGATGGCGTGGTCGAAGTCGCCGGTCTGGACGTAGGATTCGGCGCGGCTCTCGTAGGCCCGGACAAAATTCGGATTGGCCGCGATCGCCTCGCCAAAGGCTGAGATAGCGGCAGCGCGGTCGCCCTTTTTGGCAAGAGCGAGGCCGCGGTTGCGTATCGCGTCGATCATGCCGGGCTCGGTTCGGATCGCGTCGTTGTAATCGGCGAGCGCGCGATCGTAGTCGCCTTTGGCGAAATAGTTATTGCCGCGGGCGTTGTACGCGTAGCCAAATTTCGGGTTAATCCGGATCGCCTCGGAGAAATCTTCTATCGCGTGATCCCGGTCACCTTTTGCAGCAAAGATGTCGGCCCGGCGGGCATAGGCCCGCGCATAGCCGGGATCGAGCCGGATCGCCTCATTGTAGTCGGCGAGCGCGCGGTCGCGGTCGCCTTTGCCCTCAAGTGCCCGCCCTCGGTCGGCATAGACGGTCGCCAAGGGCCCCCAACGCCAGAGGCCGGAATATTTCGGGGCAAGCGCGATCGCTGTCGTGTCGTCGATGACGGCAAGATCAAAAGCCTTTTTCGCCATGTAGACATCGGCGCGGGCTGAATAGCCGCCGGGATAGGTCGGCGCGCCGTGGATGGTGGCGTTGGCGTCGCTCATCGCGTTGTCGGTGTCGCCTTTGCCAAGATAAGCGTTGGCGCGATTGGCGTAGGCCAGCACGTAGTCGGGATAAATCCGGATCGCGTCATTCGCGTCACCGATCGCACGATCATGGTCGCCGTGAAGGCGATAGGCGTTGGAGCGGTTGGTGAGTGCGACGGCGCGATCGATCTGGGTGATCTGCAACTCCAGCATGCGGGTGCAGCCGGCAATGACGCGGTCGAAATCGTCGGAGCGGCAATCCTCCCAGTCGGCCTGCCGATAGTCGGCTTGCGATCGGCTGGTGCCCACCGCCATGAACGCGGCTGCAAATAGCGCGATAAAAACGGCGCGGCGGCGGCGCGCCTTCGCCAGGGAGTGCGCCTCACTGAGAGATGGCTGCATGGCTTTTCCCCCGTCACCGGCTAACCGTAGCGGCCCGCCGGCATTCCCCAAAGCGCAGAACTAATCCGGTTTCAGGCGAGGGTTCAACGGGGAGAGACCGGCTGTCCGCACCTCAGAACGAGCAGGCAAGCCTCATTCCGCCTTTGCGGGTTCAGGCAACAAGGTCCGGGAATTCGCTGTCCGTGCGGCATTGGCCATTCCGGCGAGCGCCGCCATCTTCTTTTGCGGGTCGGAGCCGGAGCCGGGCTGCACCACGCCGCAGGACATGATCAGCGTTGCGGCATCCTCTGTGCTCATCTCGACTTCGATGACCTTGCTCCTGGGCACGTAGAAGAAGAACCCGGTAGTCGGGTTCGGCGCGCAAGGCAGGAACACCGAGATATGCTCTTCCTGCCCGGGAATGCTTGCGGCGATATCTTGGCTGGGTGCTTGCGAGATCAGCACGATCGACCACATGCCGGGCGACGGAAATTCGACCAGACCGACGCGGCGAAAGCTCGACCCTTTGCCGGAGAACAATGTCTCGAACACCTGCTTGAGGCTGCGGTAGATCGCGCGCACCACCGGCATGCGACCGAGCAGCCGTTCGCCGAGATCGACCAGCGTGCGTCCGATCAGGTTGGCGGTGAGAAAGCCGAGAAGCGTCAGCGCGATCACCGCGACGATCAGGCCCGATCCCGGCAGGCCGAACGGCAGATAGGTTTCCGGCCGGTAGGCGATCGGGACAAACGGCCGCACCAGCCCGTCGACCCAGGTGACGAACCACCAGGTCAGATAGAAGGTGATCGCGATCGGGCCGGCGACGATCAGGCCGGTCAGGAAATAGTTGCGAAATCGGGCCACAAAGCCGCTGTGGACGTCAGCCGCGGGTTCTTCCGGCGGTCCAGGCTGGGGCAGATCGTCGAGTTTCATCAGGGTTCCAGGTCGGTCGAAGCGGCACGTCTAACATGCCAGCTAAGCCATCCTAGCAGACTTTTGAAGACCCCTACCCGGCTTGCTCCGGGAATGCGTTATTCCACGGTTACCGATTTGGCCAGATTTCGCGGCTGATCGACGTCCGTGCCCATGACCACGGCGGTATGGTAGGCCAAAAGCTGCACCGGAACGGCATAGACCATCGGGGCGAAAATCGCTCCCATATCCGGCAGCACGATCGTGACCAGCGACTGGATGGTCGCTTCCGCCGCGCCCTTGGCGTCGGTCATCAGAATGATCTGGCCGCCGCGGGCCGCGACTTCCTGCATGTTGGAGACCGTCTTCTCGAACACCTGGTCGTAAGGCGCGATCACCACGACCGGCATCTTTTCATCGATCAGGGCAATCGGCCCGTGCTTGAGTTCGCCGGCCGCGTACCCCTCCGCATGGATGTAGGAGATTTCCTTCAGTTTCAGCGCGCCCTCCAGCGCCAGCGGATAGCTGGTGCCGCGGCCGAGATAGAGCACATCGGTGGATTTCGAAAGGTCGCGGGCGAGTTTTTCGATTTGCGGCTCTGTTGCGAGGGCCGCCGCCATCAGCCGCGGAATTTCAACGAGGCCGTGAACAAGCTTGGTTTCGTCGGTCTCGGACAGCGCGCCACGCGCCTTGCCCGCAGCCACCGCGAGCGCGGCCAGTACCATCAGCTGACATGTAAAGGCCTTGGTCGAGGCGACGCCGATCTCGGGGCCCGCCAGCGTCGGCAACACGGTTTCGCTTTCGCGCGCAATGGTCGAGGTCGGCACGTTGACGACGGAGAGCGTGTGCAGGCCTTGCGATTTGGCGTAACGCAACGCGGCCAGCGTGTCGGCGGTCTCGCCCGACTGCGAAATGAAAATCGCCAGATCGTTCTTGTACAGCGGCGGCTCGCGGTAGCGGAATTCAGATGCAACATCGAGTTCGACCGGAACGCGCGCCAACCGCTCGAACCAGTATTTGGCGATATAGCCGGCATAGCTCGCCGTGCCGCAGGCGGTGATCGAAATTCGCTGGATATTCTTGAAGTCGAACGGCAGCGCCAGCGGCAGCGAAACCCGCTCGGTTGCCATATCCACATAGCGCGCAAGCGTATGGCCGACCACTTCAGGCTGCTCGTGAATTTCCTTGGCCATGAAGTGGCGATAATTGGCCTTGTCGACCAGGAAAGAGGACGCGCCGGATTTCAGAATCTCGCGATTCACGGCCGCGTTATGCACATCGTAAATCACGGCGGTTTCACGCGTCAGCACCGCCCAGTCGCCGTCTTCGAGATAGCTGATGGTGTCGGTGAAGGGTGCGAGCGCAATCGCGTCCGAGCCTAGATACATCTCGCCTTTGCCGTAGCCGATCGCCAGCGGAGAACCGCGGCGCGCGCCGATCAACAGGTCGCCATGACCGCGAAACACAAAGCCGAGCGCGAACGCGCCACGGAGTTGCGGCAGCGTCGCCTTGACGGCGTCCTGCGGCGAGGCGCCCTTGACGAGGTAAGCATTGACAAGATGGGCGACGACCTCCGTGTCGGTTTCGCTGGCAAACTTCGCGCCCTGCTTTTCGAGGTTTTGCCGCAACTCGCGGAAATTCTCGATGATGCCGTTGTGAACCACGGCTACATTCGCGGTGGCATGAGGATGCGCATTGCTTTCGGTCGGCTTGCCGTGGGTGGCCCAGCGTGTGTGACCGATGCCGATGTGGCCGTTGAGCGGCGCATCTTTCAAACGCGCTTCGAGATTTCTAAGCTTGCCTTCGGCGCGGCGGCGATCGAGGCGGTCGCCTTCCAGCGTCGCAACGCCCGCGGAATCATAGCCGCGATATTCGAGGCGTTTGAGTGAATCCACCAATTGTTCGGCGACCGGTCCGCGCCCGAGAATGCCGATGATGCCGCACATGCGGTTTGTTGTCCCTGCTCCATTAAACCCCGGCCATTCCTTAACGAAGTTCGGCCGCGCTAACATACTCAATAATTATTGCCGATTGAGACAGCGTTAAGTGGAAGGCTTAACGAACCGCATTGTCAGGCCTTCGGCGCCTTAGTGCGGGTTTTAATCTCCCGGTAACGCCTCGCGCCGCCCTCGCGGTTGGTTTGCTGGCTGCGCTCCACCGCCATCGCATCGTCGGGCACGTCACGGGTGATCACCGACCCCGAGCCGATATAAGCGCCGCTGCCGATTTTAACCGGCGCCACCAGCGACGAGTTGGTGCCGACAAAAGCACCGGCGCCGATCTCGGTCCTGTGCTTGCTGAACCCGTCATAGTTACACGTGATGGTGCCGGCGCCGATGTTGGCGTTGGCGCCGATATGGGCGTCGCCGATATAGCTCAGATGGTTGACCTTGACGCCGGCATCAAGTGTCGCGGCCTTGGTCTCGACGAAGTTGCCGATTTTGGCGCCCTCGCCGAGCGATGTGCCCGGACGCAGCCGCGCATAGGGGCCGACCGAAGCTTTCTTCCCGATCGACGTCTCGACGATGTGGCAAAAGGAATGGATGACGGCGCCGTCGGCAATCGAAACGCCGGGCCCGATGACGACGAACGGCTCGATCGTGACGTCCTTGCCGAATGTGGTGTCGGCGGCGAGATAAACCGTCTCGGGCGCGATCAGGGTCACCCCGGCCTCAAGGGCTGCCTTGCGCAGACGTTGCTGCATGACATTTTCTGCCTCAGCCAGCTGCGTCTTGGTGTTGATGCCGCGCACTTCATCCTCGCTGGTCTCGATCACGACAGCCTCCAATCCCAGGTCCCGAACGATAGCAACCGCGTCCGTCAAATAATATTCGCCCTTGCTGTTGGCGTTACCGATCTTCTCGATGATCGAGAGCGCCTTGCGGCCGTCAAACGCCATCACGCCGGCGTTGCAGAGCGTGACGTCGCGCTCGGCTGGGCTTGCATCGGCCTGCTCGCGGATCGCCATCAAGCGTCCGCCTTCGACCAATAACCGTCCATAGCCGGTCGGATCGGCGGCGTGGAAGCCGAGCACGGCGAGTGCGGCGCCTTGCTTCAAGGCCACGCGCAGCCGGGTGAACGTTGCGGCGGAAATCAGCGGCGTATCGCCAAAGGCGATGATCAGGTCATCCGCGCCGCGCAGCAGGGCTTCTCGTGCCGCCAGCACCGCATGCGCGGTCCCTTTGCGATCGCGCTGAACGAACGTCTCGGCATCCGCTCGATGGCGTTTTGCCTCGTTGGCGACTGCGTCGTGATCCGGTCCGATCACGACCGCAAGCGCGGTGCCGTGACCGGCGGGCGCCGCCGACAGCACGTGGCCCAGCAACGATTGGCCGGCGACAGGATGCAGAACCTTCGGCTCGGATGACCGCATCCGTGTGCCCTCGCCGGCCGCGAGCACGATGGTCAGGCTGGTCCTGCCGCTCATCCGAATTCCCTTAAAGACGTCCCTTGGTCTAGTGGTCCAATTTTAACATTTGCATCCCGGTGTGGCTGGCACATTTGCAAATGTTAGAATCAAAGGACCACTAGCAAATCCAGGTTTCTAGTGGAGTTTGGATTTGACATTCGCTTTACGAAGTTCCGGCCCGGGGTAGCGAATGTCAAATCCACTCCACTAGCGCCCTCATAGAGCGTTTTCGGGTTGGATGGAAAGCCAATTCGCCATGGGCCTGATCTCACAGACTCAAGATGACGGCCCATTTCCTGTTAATGTTTACCGATTGATTCGGTTGGGGCCTGAGGGGGGCCGAAGACATCGTATGGCGAAGGATTCCGATAAGCTGCGCCGCGGCTTCGACATTGGAGAGACCGGCGGTGCGCTTTCCGGTTTGCTCGCCGAGGAAGACGAATTTGACCGGCGCGCACTCTGGCGGCTCGGGACCTGGGCGGCTGTCTCGGTCGGCGCGGTCATTGTGGCCCTTATCACCAACCAGTCCTCGATCGGCGTGCGGCGCGAACAGACCGCGGCGGCCGATCTGCTGAAGCAAGCGCAACAGCTTCAACTCACCGCCAGGGAAAGCCAAGGCGAAACCAGGCGGCTGGCCTCCGCTGTCGAGACGCTTAACAGCGATCGCGATCGGCTTTACTCGCGTGTGGCCGTTCTCGAGCAGGGACTCGATTCCGTGACCGGTGCGATCGCGCGGCAAGGCTCCGCCTCGTCGTCTCCGCCAGCCGGCGCAAGCCAGGCCAGTTCAAGCCAAGCCAGTTCAAGTCAGGCGAGCGCAAATCAGGCCAATGCAAGTCAAGTCAATGCAAGCGTGACCACGCCGGCCGGCGCCTCCGCCAGGGAGCCGGCTGCGACTTCCCCGGCGACGACCCCGACCGCCTCGGTTGATGCGCCGGCCGCGAAGCCGTCGCCGGCTCCTGTCGTTGCGCCGGTGGCGGCAACGGCTGCCGCCGTCATCGAAAAGCAGGATAAGGAAAAACAGGATAAGCAAGCCTCAAGGCCGCCGACACCGGCCGAGCCGGCGCTCCCTGCCGTCGCCTCTCTCTCAGCAGCAGTCAGCGCCGACCCAGCCGCCGTCGGGCTCGCTAGTGGCGTCAAAATCGATGATGGGTCCGCCGGACCCCGCGGCCGGAAAGCTGATCGAACCGGCCGCGCCGCCAAAGGCTTCGACCAGTGCGCCGATGCCCGAAGTCGCCGCCGTGGCACCGAAGGCGCCCGCGGAAACCGAACCCGAGGCTGATTTCGGCGTCGCCCGAACTCACGGTTCGGCGTACCGAGTTTGGCGTCGATGTCGGCGGCGCCAATTCAATCGCCGGTTTGCGCGCGCTTTGGCGCGGACTCACCAAGTCGAGGGCCAATGCGGCGCTGACGAAACTGCGCCCCATCATCGTCATCAAGGAAAATACCAATGGCCTGGGCATGCAGCTGCGGCTGGTCGCGGGTCCCATCACCGATGCCGCGGCGGCGGCAAAAATCTGCGCCTCGCTGACGGTGAGCGATCGGAATTGCTCCACGGCGGTATTCGAGGGCCAGCGTTTGGCTGTGAATGCTGACGAGGCCGATAAAATCGAGTCCAGCAAAGCGGAGGCGGAGCCGGACAACAAGCTGGTCCCGGCTACGTCCAGGTCTTCGGGCCACAAGCATTACTATCCTGGAAAGCACCCGAGGGCCGAAGAGGCTCCTCCAAAGCCGGAGCCTTCGACCTTTTCGTCTCTGATCTTCGGCAGGCGCAAGCAGGAATGATCCAGCCGGCCAAAAGCCCAGTCTTTAGAGCAGATTGGCGTCAATCCTTGACGTGCTTTCAAAGGCGCCATCTCAAAATGGCCTTGCACGGCGGAGCCAAAAGCGGCAAACCCGCTTTTGCTTCCTCAAGGATTTATTCGTGAAGAAAACCCCATTCCGGCTCACCCCGTATCAGGTGCAATGGCTGCTGGTCGTGGGTTTCGTCACTGTCGGCTACGCGATCTATATTCGATACCTCGCGATCGAGTTTTCCGGCACGGCGTTGGCGTGCGATGCCGGCCTGCAATCCCTGCTCTGCAAGGCGCGAGCGCTGGCCACCAACCTGTTTCGCAATTCCGTTTTCGGGATTACCGCGGTGGTGATCGCGACGCTGCACCTGATCCGGCCGTCGATCGTTCTGCTGACGCTCGGCCTGATCGCCGCGGGGTTCGGCATCGTGCTCTACAATGTCGTCTTGTCGGGACTGGCGGTCGGCCTGCTTATTTTGGGATTTGCGCGGCCCGCGCCCGCCACAGCGTAGCGCCCAAGAGGACGTAAATCGCGCAGGTCCACAGCGATTGCCAATTGTCCGGGCCTTCGTTGAAGCCGGTAAAGATCGCGGCCATCACAAGCAATCCGGCAAAGGTCGTCTCCGCGATGGGGCGCACCCCCTCTTTCGGGCGATTTAGCAGGCTCAACATGGCGAAGGGCACCACAGCCATGGTGAGCGCCGCAAACGGGAAATCCTTGTAGCGTGGGTCGAAGGCGAGGCCGAGCGCGGTATCGGCGCCGATCACGGCGGTGACGGCCAGAACCAGCCCCAGGATCACCGCCATCCACGTCCGGTCGCGATCGTCGGAAGGGCCGAGCAGTTCCAGGAAGGTCGGCAAACTACGGCCCGACATCAGGGCATGCGAGCCAAGCACAGGCGAAGCGATACCGGCTGCCAGCAGGAAGCCCCAAAACAGCCAGCCGCCGATGCCATAGCTTTCGTAAAGCATCTTGTCGGTGGCGACCCCCAGCAGCGTTCCGGCCGAGGTCGCCGAAATGCCGACGGCGATCCAGGAGGCAAGCGGGGTGTCCAGGGCTTGCGCCGCAACGCCAGCCAGGCCACCGCGAACACCAGAAACGACAGAGCCATGCCGCCGGCCATTTGCAGCTTCCAGGAGGGATAATTGCTGATGGCGATCCCAGGCGGATATTTCAGTGCCCGATGGACGGAATCGATCAGGCCCCAATAGCCGCCCATGGTTCCTTCCAGCTCGCGTTTCCAGGGCTGGTCATAGGCTTCGATCAGGTTGACGCGAAAGTTTTCGCGCTTGGCGAGATCGAGGATTTCTGAGACCACCCGCGCCTGGTTGGTGCGGGAGGGCAAGGCCGCATCGCGCATGCGCCCGGCGCTCGGCCAGCCGGTTTCGCCGATCAGGATTTCCTTGCCCGGGAAACGCCACTTCCATCCGACGCCGGATCTGTTCGACATGGGCGGCGGCATATTTCGCCCGGATCGGAAAATCCTCCCAATAAGGAAGGATGTGGATGGTGACGAAATCAACCGCGTCATAAATCTCGCGATAGCGCAGCCAGAACTCCCAGACGTCAGCATAGGTCACGGGCACCGGAACCTGAGCCTTGACCGAGCGGATCATGGCGGCGAGATCGGATTGGGTCATTTCCCCGCGCAAGAGGACTTCGTTGCCGACCACGAGCGCGGTAATGGTTGAAGGAAATTCCTTGGCCAGCCTGACGCCGGTCGCGACCTGAACCGAATTCTTCTGCCGGTTGCTGCTCAGCCAGATTCCCTGAATGACCTTCAGCCCCACTTTGGCGGCGAGTTCCGGTACCTGATCGAGACCGTGATCGATCGAATAGGTGCGGACGCAGTCGGATATTTTGGCGAGCTGGGCGAGGTCTTCGGAGATCTGCCCGGCCGAAATATGGGTCGTCGCCGACAACGGCGTCTGCTCGCCGCGGAAGGGCGCATAAGACACGCACTGCAGTTTGGCGTTGGGATCGATCGGCGCGCGCGAAAGCGTTATCGGCGTGGCAAGCCACCACCACACCGCGGCGATTGAACCCAAGGATAGTATGAGGAGCGCCAGCGGCGTGCGAAAAGAAATCGGTTCCATCCTTGTCGGGTAGGGACCGTCGATTAGCCGGTCATCAGCCGTCTGCCAAGGGCGGCCGAGGCGATGGCGGGCCTGATCGCCTGCGACAGTTTTACCAAACTACGATAAAGTTGTGGGTTTGCTGGACAAAATCCAAAATCTCCGTCATGGGATTCCAGCATGCGGTGCCGCCGTATTCGAGACCTATTTGGGCGGCAAGCGTAACCAGCGGGTTCGTATCCGCCAGAACGTGTCGACCGGGATTTCCGGCAAAGGAATCGACAAGAATCTGGGCAGGAACGGCTTGGGCAGGAACCAAATCGGGGAATTTATGCGTCAGCGGGTGCTTCAGGGTCGGTTTGCGGTTTTGCGCTATTTCGTTGTTCCGGGACTGGCCCTGATGCTCGGCTTGGGCGGCGCGCTGGCCCAAAGCGGGCAGCCGGCCAATCCCGACCAGTCCGGCAAGCCCGCCGCAGGCGCGGCGGACGCGGCGAAGGATAACCAGCGCAAGACCGACGAGTTCGCCGAAGCTGCCCAGGCGATCAACGGCCCGGGGGGCAACCCGGAATGCGTCTGGCTCGGACGGCGCGTCGTTCGCCTGATGTGGCGCGATGACCTCGATACCGCCTTTCGTCACCTCGACCTGTACGACCGTTTTGGCTGTCCTGGGGGCCATGTGCAGGCCGCCTTCCGCTGCCTGACCCGATTTGGCGCCCAGATCGACGACAAGGTGCAAAAGAGCCTGGATGACCGCGTCCATGCGTGCTGGATCAATCCGAACGCCCAGCCGCAGGCGGCTGCGGCGACGCCCCCTGCTCCCACCACGGCCGGCAGCGCCGCGCCGGCGGCTCCCGCCGCAGCACCGCCCGCTCCTGCCGCGAAATAGTCCTGGAACAGGACGTCTTGAGGCTTTGCGCCCTTAAAACGCCATTGCTTCATACCAGCGTGCTGGCTCTGACATTCGGATCCGGTTCGCGGAGGGCTCGTTTGCGATGGTCAGAATCCGAGGGACGCTGGCAAACGTTGAATTTCTAGTATGATTTTGGCTTCGACACTCGCCAATTGAGAACCCGCCGCGCGCCTGCGGGAAATGTCGAAACCATCATACCAGTTGTTAAATCGCGTGGCAGCATTATCCTTGGAATCGCTCCCATGTCGGTCGAACCTTGGGGACGGGTTCGCTTTCTTCCACTGTAGGCCCCCTATGGTTAGTTGCGATGCGCGCCGTCGTCGCCGTTTTGTTATTGGTTGCCGCCGCTCACGCTGCGTTATGGGGTTTTTTCCAGGAAAAACAGCAGGCGCCTGACTTTCGCGGCATCCTGCCGAGCGTGTCCTACGCGCCGTTCGAGGGAACCTCGCATCCGGACGTCGACAACATCCCGACGGTTGAGAAGATCCGCGACGATTTGAGGAAGCTGTCGTCGATTACGCGGGCGATCCGCCTCTATTCCTCCACCGGCGGCGTCGAGCTGGTTCCGCCGATCGCGGCCGAATTCGGTCTCAAGGTGACGGTCGGCGCCTGGATCGACAAGAATGCCGAACGCAACGAGCGCGAGATCGATGCGGCCATCAATCTGGCAAGGCGCAACAGCAACGTCATCGGCGTGGTCGTCGGCAACGAGACGATTTATCGAGGCGATCAGAAAGTCGAAGACCTGATCGAGCTCATCAAGCGGGTCAAGAAGTCGGTCAATGTCCCCGTCACGACGGGCGAAATCTGGAATATCTGGCGCGATTTCCCGCAACTGGCTTATTCCGTCGATTTCATCGCCGCGCACGTCCTGCCCTATTGGGAAAACTTCACCGACAAGCAGGCGGTGGATCAGGCGGTGGCGATGTTCCAGCTGCTGCGCGACCAGTTTCCCGGCAAGCGGATCGTGATTGCGGAATTCGGCTGGCCGAGCGCCGGTTACAATTTGAGAAACGCTTTTCCCGGCCCCTTCGAGCAGGCAGTAGTTTTGCGCAATTTCGTCGCGCGGGCCGAGGCCATCGGCATGGACTACAACATCGTCGAGGCGATCGATCAGCCCTGGAAATTCTTTGAAGGCGGCGTCGGCCCGTATTGGGGAATCCTGAACGCCGCGCGCGAGCCAAAGTTCAGCTGGACCGGCCCGATCGTCAACCCGGATTACTGGAAGCTTGCCACCGTCGCAGTGCTGGTCGGCATCCTGATGTCGCTGCCGATCCTACGGCTGGCGCAGCCAAGCGTGTTGCAGGCGTTGACGCTGTCAGCCGCGGCCAACGGCGTCGGCGCCTGGACTGCTACCGTATTCGCCTACTGGGCCGGGCATTATTTCGTCTTCGGCTCGGCCTTTGCCCTGACACTCGGCCTGATCCTGCTCGTGCCGCTGGTGCTGATTGCGATGGCACGGGTTGAGGAAATCGCGGCCGTCGCCTTCGGCCGAAAGCCGCAGCGTCTCATCGTCAAGGGCGCGCCGACCGTGCCGGCGACGATCGGCGGCGACCTGAGCTTCCCGAAAGTCTCGATCCATATTCCGGCTTATTTCGAGCCGGTGGAGATGCTCAAAGCCACGCTCGATGCGGTCGCCCGGCTCGACTATCCGAATTTCGAATGCGTCGTCATCATCAACAACACGCCAGATCCGGCGTTCTGGCAACCGATCCAGGATCATTGCCGCGCGCTCGGCGAACGCTTCAAGTTCATCAATGCCGAGAAGGTTCAGGGATTCAAGGCCGGCGCGCTCCGCATCGCGATGGAGCGCACGGCCGCTGACGCCGAAATCATCGGGATCATCGATGCAGATTACGTTGTGGGTTCGGACTGGCTGAAGGACCTGGTTCCGGTGTTCGCCGATCCACGCGTGGGTCTCGTGCAGGCGCCGCAGGATCATCGCGACGGCGATCGCTCGCTGATGCACTACATCATGAACGGCGAGTATGCCGGCTTTTTCGATATCGGGATGGTTCAGCGCAACGAGGAGAACGCCATCATCGTGCACGGCACGATGTGTCTGATCCGCCGCGCGGCGATGGACATGGCGGGAGGATGGGCCGGCGACACCATTTGCGAGGATACCGACCTCGGCTTGAACATCATCGAGCACGGCTGGCTGACCCATTACACCAACTACCGTTACGGTCACGGCCTGTTGCCGGACACCTATGAGGCGTTCAAGAAACAGCGCCATCGCTGGGCCTATGGCGGTTTCCAGATCGTCAAGAAGCACTGGCGGCGTTTCCTGCCCGGCGCGAGCCGGCTGACGCCCGATCAGAAGCGCGAGTTCTCGCTGGGCTGGCTGAACTGGCTGGGCGCGGAGACCCTCGGCGTCGTGGTCGCCATCCTCAACCTGATCTGGGTGCCGATCGTCGCCTTTGCCGACATCGCCATTCCCGACAGGATCCTGACGCTGCCGATCATCGCGGCCTTTGTCGTCACACTGGCGCATTTCCTCATCCTCTACCGGCTGCGGGTGCCGGTGAAATGGGGACAGATGCTGGGCGCCATGATCGCCGCCATGTCGGTGCAGTGGACGGTGTCGCGTGCGGTCGCCAACGGGCTGATTACCGAACATCTGCCGTTCGCACGCACCTCCAAAGGTGGCCTGTCACGGATGTCGATCGAGTTCCAGGCGTTCTGGGAAGCCGTGATCGGCGTGCTGCTGCTGATCGGCGCGGTCGTCCTCGTGGTCACCAACAATTACAAGCAGATCCGTGAAATCTACATCTTTGCCGGCGTGCTGGTGCTGGAAAGCCTGCCGTTCCTGTCGGCGGTGGCGATCGCCATCCTCGAAAGCTCCCGGATCAACTCGTTCAAGTTCTGGACCGATGCCGGCATCCGAACCGCCGAGCTGATCGGCCTGCGGCCGGTGGCGCTGCCGACAGTAGCCGCCCCCTCTTCGCAGCCGGTCCCGAGCGAAATCCGTTCCGAGGCTAACTGAGAGGCGCCTCTCGTATCGGCTAACAGTCGTACCGGCTAAACGGTCGCGTTCCCTAAAGGAATTTGTCGCCCGGTATGACCGGCTGGACCCAGGTCATGCTATTGACCCGCACCCGCCCGCCCCCTACACAGCGGCCTCAAGCGAGCGCGTAGCTCAGATGGTAGAGCACGTGACTTTTAATCACGGGGTCCTGGGTTCGATCCCCAGCGCGCTCACCAAAGAAATCAATAGCTTATCCCGCTTGCAAGCGACTTGCCTATTCCGCTGTGTGGCAAAGCAATTGCGCGCCGCCGTGCCTTCGCAGCGCCGTTCGAACGGGTGTTGCTTCAAGGTATCATCCCGGATCGAAATGAAGTTTGTGGGCGATAAGTCTTTGACTGTGCGAGGGGGCGGTCGTTCCATCGCGCAGGGGCACGCGACAGGCGGTGTACCATGCGTGAAGAATTCGCTTCTTACAGCTTCCTCGCCGTGACCATTGTCGGCATTGTCATGCTTTGCTCCGGCCTGGTCGCTCTCGCGATTACCTGATCCCAGGTTTTGGATAGCAGCGACCGGGCAATGCCGATCTACCGATGGCCCTCTCTGGCTTCTCGGAAGGCCGCTGGTGAATCCCGATTTGCCCGCTGCTGTTGCAGGCCGTTCGGCGGGAGCCGGCAGATGCGGCCAGCACGCTTTGGCCGGCATTGTGTGAACGGGAGCACATCTCCGGCGGGCGAATCGGCCTAAGGTAATGCTGCCGCCTCACGGCGGCTTCTCCCTGGACTTGGTGCCCGTCGCGAATGACGGGCCTTTTTTGCGAAGTTCTCTGAGGGCGACGATTTTCCCGTCGGCTGGCGCACGAGCAAACCGCAGAAACAATCTGACGGCATTTTGGCCGTAGTGTTTCAGCTTATGCCTGTCCATGCCGGCCAAACATGATATCCGCGCAACGCTTGTCGCGCTGGGTTGCTTTACCCTCACCGCGTGCTCTACGGGAATCAACTCGCAGGCCGCTTATGTCTCGCCATCGATGCCCACAATGGTCGCGATCGCCAAAGGGGCCAAGCAGGCCGCCGACGAGGCCAAGCTGAAACCGCCGCTCCAGATATCAGACCTGCGCCAAACCGATCACGGTCCAGGTCGCTTCATGCTGTGCATGCGCGCGATGGACCCGAAATCCAATCTGGTTGCCACCTACGCGGTGTTTTTCGACAACGATGAATACAAGGGCGAGCGACTGCCGGTCATCCTGGACGAATGCGAGAAGCAGAGTTATCGGCCGATCTCCTAAAGCGCGATGCGATTTGGTTGAATCGTCATCGCGCTTTAGTTCTTTGATGAAGCATGATCTCCGCGCAAACGCATTCCGCGTTTGTCATGAGGAAAAACCGCTTCACACTTTTCCGGATCATGCTTTAGTTGATTAGCTGCCAATCGTTGTATTTTCGTTCGGCGAAATTGACCTGCGCATCCGTCTCAGCCTCACGCATGAGGCGCGATAGGCGCCATCCATCAAAATCGCCGCCGTTCCGGGTTGCGTTTTGACGCACGACATGCGCCGCGGCGTTCAAAATGCGACAACGCTTGCTAAGATTTGGCCGTGACGGCCTGCTGCTATCCATCATTGGTTTTGTTCCATTTGGTTGGATGGGCAACCAATGCCAGGGTCGATCGTTGCATGCCGCCTGCAAGCGCAATGAATTTCGGGTTAAAATCCATCCCGGAAAATGCGCGCCGGCACAATCCGGCGGGTTACGGTGGTCGCTTCGGGGCACCGAATACGTCAAGCCGCAATAGAATAGCTGAAGCGGGCCCTGTTGCAGGCCTGTGCTTTGTGCCGGTCCTGATACATCGAAAGACCTGTTGGACGACCCGTCCGGTCGGCCAATCAATGACCGCAAGCCAAATCCAGTCGCACCGCTTTCGGCGCAACTTGCTCTGTTATGCAGCCAGGATTGCTATCCCCCACCCTACGACGGCAAGCGCGATAAGGATGCAGGTCGCGGTCAAGGCGTTTTCCAAGGCAGACGAAGGCATTGTCATGCTCTCATTTGCCTACCCCGCCAAACGTCTACGCGATTCCACCTGAGCCCAGCAACCCCGAGAAACCAGATGTAAACAGCTTCAGCACAATACGCTTGTGATGGAATCGGCATTTCCGCGGAAGTTCCAACGCTTCCGCGGGCGACATCTGTGGCACAGTCTTTACGGCCGGTGAAACACCAGCGCGCGCAGCTCGATGCTCTCGCGCGGCGGCGCATCCTCAGGCGTCGTGGGATCGACGAAGGCGGTGTGCGGGGCGAACCGGGCGCGGCCATCGGTTGCCAAATCATAGCATTTCAAAAGCAGCGCTTCGTCTGCCGTCATGTCCGGGAAATAGAACCAGCGGTGGTCCGGATTGAATTTCACCGAATAGGTTTCGCCGTTGCGGTTCGGATAGATCAGGTCGGAGGCGACGAGATCGTCCGGAGCGACGCTGGCGGCGTCGCAAAGCGCCAGCGGCGTGTCGAGCAACGGCCCTCGAATCGGACGCCACAGGTTGATCACCTGCACGCGGCCCTTCAAAAGCTCATCCGCCTCGGCAGGCAAATGCTCGCGCACACGGTTGGCGCCGGATGCATCGGTCTGGTCGACATGAACGCGCGTTGCCGGCTGCCGCGGGCCGGCGCCGCGAATATCGGCTGCTCCATCCACCCGCTGGCGCACGGTGTGATCAAAAATCACGACGCGGTCGGCGCGCAACGTCGCCTTGATGAAGGCCTCGGCCGCCGGGTAATAGGCTTGCCGTATCTCCTTGTCGTCGTAGAAGTCCCGCACCGACGTCGGATGCCGGACCAACGCAAAGCCTTCGCGGTCGAGCGAAAAACTATTCGCGACCGGGCGGCCGTCGAAAACCGGGACCTGATGCGGCTCGGGCAACGCGGTCGATTTGGCCTCGCCAGGCGGCGGATCGAACGCGTAAGTGCGTGGCTTTCCGCCTGTCGGTGCAAGGTAATTGAGTTCTGCGAGGACGAAAGGCAGCGATTCGATTTTTCTCTCGATCAGGCTCATGCGTATCTCCCGGCATTTTGCATCTGCAAGAGATTTGGCCTGAGGCCAACGGCCCGACAAGCGCGCCTTCGAAATAGCAATGGATCCACTCTCGGGGGTGGCGCGAGAGTAAATCTTTTCGCAAGAACCTGCGCTTGCCGAAAGGCTTGTTCTTCAGCAGGAGATAACGACGTTGTGAGACAAAACGGCCCCCCGGATTCGCAATCCCGAGGCCGTCAGCCTTCACAGAGCCTGGACGATCTTGGCCGGGCGGGTTCTACGCGCTCTGCACTTTAGATGCGGCCAGCCGCGGCATCGGACTTGGAACGGCCGCGTAGGGACCGTCGCCAAGCAGCACCTGCAAGATCAGCAAGAGCCCCCATGTGAGCGACATCTCCGCGCCGCCGATCGTGAAGTAGAATCCCTTTCGGACCGCCCAGAACTGCGCAGCCCCCAGGATCAACGGCAGCGCGTACAATGCGACCCAGCGGGTCCAGATACCGGGGATCAACAGCAGCGCACCGGCGAATTCGGCTGAAATGCAATACCAGGGGGTGATCGACGGATATCCGTTGGCCGCAAAGTTGGCCCACCACTTGTCCAGGCCGCCGTCGAGGATCACAAACTTCCAGTAGAGATGCGCGATGAAAAGCAGGCCAAGGCTTACGCGAAGCAGCAAGGTCGCCCAAGGCGCCGTACGTTGATCGATCATGTTGCCCTCCCAAGGCTATTTCAGACGTTTTTTTTGAAAACCTGGATCAGGCCGCAACCACCCAGCCCGGCCCATCATTGTTCCGCAGAAACCGACTCGGAAATCAACATGGAAATGGGCAGGCGAGCAAAAATACCGGCGCGCTTGGCGTACTGATTTTGGATCCTTGCCACAGGGTAAAACCGGCCTATGGTGCCATCGAAAAAGAAACGCTGGGAGGCTGACGTGATTAGGCATTGGGTGGTGGCGGCGGTTGTTCTGATCACGGCCGGAATGAGCCGCGTGCAGGCCGAGGATTATCCCGCCCGAACCATCACCATGATCATTCCATTTGCCGTGGGTGGACCGGCCGACATCACGGGCCGAATTGTCGCCGATATCCTGGCGCGGCATCTCGGGCGAAGCGTTGTGGTCGAAAACATCAACGGCGCCGGCGGTACGATTGGCGCGCTTCGTGCAGCGCGCGCTACCCCTGACGGCTACACGATCCTGTTCGGCCACATGTCCACGAATGCGCTGGCGCCGGCCTTCTATCCCCATCTGAGCTACGATCCACTGAAGGATTTCGAGCCGATCGGGCTGGCTGCCGAATATCCCGAACTGCTGGTCGTTCGCAAAGACTTTCCGGCGAAGGATCTCGGCGAGTTTGTCAGCTACGCCAAGACCCACGCCAACAAGCTCAATGTCGGGCATGCCGGCGTCGGTTCGATTTCCTATATCGGATGTCTGCTGCTTGATGCGGCGATCGGTATCAAGCCGGCGCTGATCCCGTTTACGGGAACGGCACCAGTCCTGAATGCGATGCTCGGTGGCGAAATCGACTACGAATGCGATCCCGTGCTCGGAACGTTGGCTCAGGTGCGCGAGGGCACGGTCAGGGCGCTTGCGATTGCCGCGAAACAACGTAGCCCGATGTTGCCGGATGTGCCGACTTCTTACGAACAGGGGCTGCCCGAGTTCGATTGCGCTGTCATGTACGCTCTGTTCGCAGCCACCGGCACACCAAAGCCCATCATTGAAAAGCTCGCGGACGCCTTGAACAAGGGCCTCGACGAAGACACGGTGCGGAAACGGCTGGCCGATCTCGGCGCCAATATCGCCGAGCCAAGCCGTCGCGGACCGAAGCCTTTGGCTGAGCTCGTCCGAAGCAAATCAGCGCGGCTGCTTCCGATCCTGAACGCCGTGGCCGTGACCGAAAAATAGAAAGCTCTGAAAGCGTTTGCTGAAGCTGTGGTCTTCGCTAGAGCATGATCCGGAAAAGCGAGTAGCGGTTTTCCCTCGCGACAAACGCAAAAGGCGCTTGCGCGGAGATTATGCTCAATCAAAGAATTAAAAGCGCGATGACGATTCATACAAATCTCACGCGCTTTTAGTTCGTACGCATCAGGCGATCAGAAATTGCTGACCGAACTCGCTTGAGCGCTACCGCGATGTCATCACGCGCCCATTTTTCGTGAGCAGTTCGCGCAGGTCCCTGATCGGCGGGAAGACTTCCTGATTCCAGTCGGATCCCTGCGCGTCGTAGGCGGCCTGCTCCATCTCGACGACTTCGCGGTCTTCAGCGAACACGCGATTGGTGAACCAGGTCAGGACCGGCCACGCCAGATCCAGCACGCCGGGGATTTTGGGCCGGCGGACCGAAAGCTGAATGAACGACCTGTTCTTCCGCTGTTCGGCATCCACCGGCGTATAGCCAAGCCAGACGTACAGCGCCGGGACGTCGCCTCCCGAGGCAAAGAAACGTAGCGTCTGATGCGGATATTCGGTTCGGATGGTCATGAGGTCGCGCGGCTTGGACGTGTCAGACCGGAAACCTCCCGTGATCAGGGATTCGCCGAGCGGTGGTTTCTGGCCCGGCCGCGTGAAGGTGTAGTCCAGCTCCATCCATCCATCGCCGGACCGCTTGCCGAGATAGCGCGGCGTGACTTTGCCGGTCGTTCGATAGTGCAGAAACTGATGATTCATATCCATCAGGTTCTCGTGCATGAACGTATAGTGGCAATTGACGACCTGGCCGAAGCTTCGCGTCTTGTAGGCCTTGTCGGCTACGGCGCCGAGGCCCGTTGGCGGTGGCGCGGCCGGTAAACTGCCCGGCCAGATGAAGATGATCCCGTCGCACTCGCAGACCGGATAGGTACGCACGCCATTGGGCTTTTTGTCTTTGCCGATATAGGGAACATCGCACTTCCCCGACGCGTCATAGCTCCAGCCGTGATAGACGCAATGCAGCCTGCAATCCTTCACGGAGCCCTTCGACAACGGCACCTGGCGGTGGGCGCAGCGATCTTCCAGCGCATACAATTCGCCTTGTTGCGGGCGCACGATGGCGATCGGCTCGCCCGCGAAAGAGGACGCAACGACCTTTCCGGTTTTGACTTCATGTGACCATGCGACCGGATACCAGTGATCCGGATGGGCCCCGACCCGGCGCAAATCGACCGGCGCTTTGATGATGCTCGCTTCTGCGGATACCAATCCCGAATTCAACACTTTAACTCCCCGGCTGCTCCCCGAGGTGAATCGCGAGAATCTCCTCAGGCGTCTCGTTTACATCAATTGTCTGAGCGTTGCTGCCGACAAACTCCAGGATCGTCTTCTCACCCTCGCGCCTCATCCCGCCCACAAGCGAGATATTGACGTGATAAGCATCCCCAGAGTCAAACCGGGTGCATCTGATCCAAAAGCGCATCGACATTGCCCGCAGCCGACAATGTGCCACAAAAACGACGATCTCATGTCACGAGGCTGCCCGCAACTCCCGCGCAGCGGCAACCATGTTGACGAGCGCCGGCCGTACCTCTTCCCACTTTCGTGTTTTCAGGCCGCAATCGGGATTGATCCAGATTTGAGAGTCCGAAAGCCGTTTCCGGGCCAGCAAAATCAGATTTTTCATCTCCGCTGTCTCCGGCACGCGCGGCGAATGAATATCATAGACGCCCGGGCCGATATCGTTGGGATATTTGTAGCCCTTGAAAGCCTCCAGCAATTCCATCTTTGACCGGGATGTCTCGATGGAAATAACGTCGGCGTCCATCGCCGCAATCGCGTCGATGATGTCGTTGAATTCCGAATAGCACATATGCGTATGGATCTGCGTTGCATCGGCGACGCTTGAGGAGGAAATGCGGAAACTATCCACAGCCCAGTCGAGATAGGCCGCCCATTCGGATTTTCGCAACGGAAGCCCCTCCCGAAGTGCCGCTTCGTCAATCTGAATCATGGTCGCGCCGGCCTTTTCGAGGTCGATCACCTCGTCGCGGATTGCCAGCGCGATCTGACGGCACGCGTCGCTGCGCGGAATGTCGTCACGAACAAATGACCAGTTCAGGATGGTCACGGGCCCGGTCAGCATCGCCTTCATCGGCTTTTCGGTCAGCGATTGCGAATAGCGCCACCAATCGACCGTCATCGGTTGGGGTCGTGAGACATCGCCAAACAAAATCGGCGGCCGGACATAGCGTGAGCCATAGGATTGCACCCAGCCGTGCTTGGTGAAAACGAAGCCGGATAGCTGCTCGCCGAAATACTGCACCATGTCGTTGCGTTCGAACTCGCCGTGGACAAGCACGTCAAGACCGATTTCTTCCTGCCAGCGAACCGCGCGCGCCGTTTCCTGCTTCAGAAAGGTCTTGTACTGCGCATCGCTCAGCGTCCCCCGCAGATGGGCGGCGCGAGCATTGCGGACATCGGCCGTCTGCGGGAAGGATCCGATCGTCGTGGTCGGAAATTTGGGAAGAGCAAACCGCATACGCTGAACCTCGGCACGTTGAGCAAACGCGCTTTTGCGATGGCGCATCGATTCGTCGACCGCGGCCATCTGCCGGGCCACATTCGCGTTGTGAATCTTGGGTGACGCCTTGCGCCTGGCGGCGGCTAGTTTCGAAGCCGCAAGCGCTTCCAATACACCTGCGCAGCCGGAAGCCAGCGTCTCGCCGAGTGTCGCCAGCTCCTTCATCTTCTGGATTGAGAACGCCAGCCAGCTTTTTACTTCCGGATCGAGATCGGTCTCAAGTTCGAGGTCGATCGGGACATGAAGCATGGAGCATGATGCCGCAATCTGCACCCGGTCCCTGCCGAGTTTCGCCACCGCCGGCTCGAACCGCTCGATCAGTGCGGCAAGATTGGAACGCCAGACATTGCGGCCGTCGACCAGACCGAGAGACACGACCAGGTCTTTTCGTGCGCCAGCCACGATCCGGTTCAACTGTTCCGGCGCGCGTACCAGGTCGACATGAAGTCCTGCCACCGGCAGCGCCAGCGCGGTTTCCAGATTGTCGCCGATAGCTCCGAAGTAGCTGGCGATCATGATCTTGAGCCGCGGCACTTGCAGCGCGATGCGCGCATAGGCCCTGCGCAGGGCGTTGCGGGACGCCTCGTCGAGATCAAGCACCAAACACGGTTCGTCGATCTGTACCCATTCGGCGCCGCGTAGGACCAGCTCCTGAAGCACATCAATGTAGACCGGTAACAACCGGTCGAGCAGCGACAGCGGGTCGAAAGCCGGATCGGCGCTTTTGCCGAGCTTCAGAAAAGTCACGGGGCCAAGCAGCACCGGACGGGTCTGAAAACCCAGGCTCTTCGCCTCTTCATATTCCTCGATCGGCTTGCGCGAGGCGAGCCTGAAAACCTGGTCCTTGTGAAATTCGGGCACCATGTAGTGGTAGTTGGTGTCGAACCACTTGGTCATCTCCTGCGCCGCCGCGCCGTGCCCGTGATGGGCATGACCGCAATCCGCGCCGTGAACCTCGCCCTGCGCGCCGCGCGCCATCGCGAAATAGGTCTTGAGTGCGACGGGCCCGCTCTTCCAGCCGTAAATCTCGGGAATGGCGCCCACCATCACGCTGGTGTCGAGCACGTGATCGTACAGCGAGAAGTCGTTTGAAGGGATCACCGTCACGCCGAGCGACTTCTGTCGCGCCCAATTGGCGGCGCGCAGTCCGGCTGCGGCCTCCAGCAGTTGGGCTTCGCTGGATTTTCCGGCCCAGTAGCTTTCCAGCACGAACTTCAATTCGCGCCGCGGACCGATGCGCGGCGTCCCGAGCGTAGCAACAGGAAGCGAAACAATAGACATAGCTCCAACCCCGTGATTGGGGCAAAGGCCATGGCGGATGCGTGCAGGAGGAGTCGCGCGAGCGACAGCTGCTTGGCGCACCACCGGGACACCCCGCCCGTGGACGAATATGCTGTCGGGGCAGGTCTCCTGGCTCACGGGTCATCGCTGCTGTCCTGCCTTCCCGAAACCCGCATGGGCTTCAGTGACGTTCGTTGGACAGCGGCTCACCGCTTACAGTTGCGGGGGCAGCGCCGGCATTACACCGGCTTCCCTCTTAGCTCCGGATCAAGCAGGACCCGGAGAACCTCGACAGAATCGAATTAGTTGAAGCCGGCTGGCGCGTCAACCGCAGCCGTTCCGGGCGGCAGACGTTGCGGCTTTTAATTTTCCTTCCACAGGCAAGCGACAGCGCCTCGTAATCATTCGTTGACACTTCGCCGCGAATATCACCACATATGGGTGTCACGGTCCGCCCTGTCCCAAGACTTGGTGGCTAAGAGGGAAGCCGGTGAATCGCGTCGGTGGCGCGAAAATCCGGCACTGCCCCCGCAACTGTAAGCAGCGAGTTGTTCCCGATCCATGTGTCACTGATGCAGCGTTTGCATCGGGAAGACGTGGGAGCAACAGCGACCTGCGAGTCAGGAGACCTGCCGCGACACCAAAAACGTCCACGGGCGGGGTGTCCGGCGGTCGCTGGCATGCGCTGTCCGGCCATCACCGCCGGACGTTTTTGCAGCGTCCTCCGTCGCCCCGTTCAACCTGCAACACGCGCATTACGGGGCCATCTGATGTCTTTAAATCTGCATGCGGAGCCTGCTTCCGCTCCCATCATTCAATTGCGTCCGGAATCTCTCACCGGCGTTCCCAGCGAGCCCGCCATGCAGGTCATCCGCCGCAACGGCAAGGTTTCCCCGTTCGATTCGGGAAGATCGCGGTCGCGATGACGAAGGCGTTCCTCGCCGTGGAAGGAAACACCGCCGGCGCATCGCGACGCGTGCATGAGCGCGTCGAGCAGCTGACGGCCGAAGTGGTGACGGCGCTGACACGTCGCGCCGGTGAGGGCCGCACTTTCCATATCGAGGACGTCCAGGACCAGGTCGAACTGGCGCTGATGCGGAGCGAGACATCACAAGGTCGCTCGTGCCTACGTGCTCTATCGCGAGGACCGCGCCCGCAAACGCGCGGAGGAAACGGCTGCCCAACCGACGACAGCCCATCCGCCGCTTCATGTCGCCCTCGCCGATGGATCGCGGATAAGGCTCGATAACAAACGGCTCGAACTCATCGTCACCGAAGCCTGTGCCGGGCTCGATGGCGTGTCCCCTGCCCCCGTGCTGGCCGAGACCCACCGCAATCTCTACGACGGCATCAGCCAGGACGAACTGGCGCTGGCCTTGATCATGGCGGCACGAACGCTGGTGGAACAGGAGCCGAACTACGCCTATGTCAGCGCGCGGCTTTTGCTGGACAAGCTTCGCGGCGAGGTCCTGTCCTACGTGCACGGGACCCCGACAAGCGCCTCGCAGGCCGACATGGCGAAGCGATACGCCGAATATTTTCCGGAATACGTCAAGACCGGAATTGCGGCCGAACTGCTCGATCCCGAACTCGCCCGCTTCGATCTGGGCCAGATCGCCGCTGCGCTAAAGCCGGAACGCGACCTGAAATTCCAGTTCCTCGGGCTGCAAACGCTTTACGACCGCTATTTCCTGCATGTCCGCGGCAAGCGGATCGAACTGCCGCAGGCGTTCTTCATGCGGGTCGCCATGGGACTGGCCGTGCGCGAAATCGACCGCGAGGCCAAGGCGATCGAATTCTACGATCTGTTGTCGTCGTTCGATTTCATGGCCTCGACGCCGACGCTTGTTCAATGCCGGCACGCTGCGCCCGCAGCTTTCGTCCTGCTTCCTTACGACGGTCTCCGACGATCTCGACGGCATTTTCAAATCGATCAAGGACAACGCGCTGCTCGCCAAATATTCCGGCGGTCTCGGCAATGACTGGACGCCGGTGCGCGGCCTCGGCGCGCACATCAAGGGCACCAATGGCGAAAGCCAGGGCGTCGTGCCGTTTCTTAAAGTCGCGAACGACACCGCGATTGCGGTCAACCAGGGCGGCAAGCGCAAGGGCGCGGTCTGCGCCTATCTCGAAACCTGGCATATCGACATCGAGGAATTCCTCGACTTGCGCAAGAACACCGGCGACGATCGCCGCCGTACCCACGACATGAACACCGCCAACTGGGTGCCTGACCTGTTCATGCAGCGCGTCGAGCAGGATGGCGAATGGACGCTGTTCTCGCCGGACGAGACCCCCGATCTGCACGATCTCTACGGCACGGATTTCAAGGCCGCCTATGAGGCCTATGAAGCCAGGGCCAAGGCCGGCGGGATCCGTGTCTTCAAGACCGTGCGGGCGGCCGATCTCTGGCGCCGCATGCTGACCATGCTGTTCGAGACCGGTCATCCCTGGATCACCTTCAAGGACCCCTGCAACCTGCGTTCGCCGCAGCGGCATGCCGGCGTCGTTCATTCGTCGAACCTGTGCACCGAAATCACGCTGAACACGTCCGCCGACGAAGTCGCCGTCTGCAATCTCGGCTCGGTCAATTTGCTCAACCATGTCGGCGCCGAAGGCCTCGATCACGCCAAGCTGAAGCGCACGGTCACATCAGCGATGCGGATGCTCGACAATGTCATCGACATCAATTTCTACACCATCCCCGAGGCGCGGCGCTCCAACCTGCGTCACCGGCCGGTCGGGCTTGGTCTGATGGGTTTTCAGGAGGCGCTGCAAGTCCAGCGGATCCCGATTGCCTCGGATGCGGCCGTCAGCTTCGCCGACATCAGCATGGAGGCAATTTCGTTCCATGCGATCGAAGCGTCGTCCGATCTGGCCGCGGAGCGCGGCCAATATCCGAGCTTCGATGGATCTTTCTGGTCGAAAGGAATTCTGCCGATCGAACTCGATTGAGCTTCTTGCCGACGCCAGAGGCGGGCTCGATCTCGATCGTTCATCAACCCTCGACTGGCTTGGTTTGCGCGGGAAAGTTAAATCGACCGGCATGCGGAATTCGAACGTGATGGCGATCGCGCCGACCGCGACGATCTCCAACATCTGCGGCGTGGCGCAATCGATCGAGCCCGCTTACCAGAACCTGTTCGTCAAATCGAACATGTCGGGCGACTTCACGGTCGTGAACGACTTCCTGGTCCGTGACCTCAAGGCCCGCGGGCTGTGGGACGAGGTCATGGTCTCCGATCTCAAATATTTCGACGGCAGTATCGGACAGATCGACCGCATCCCGGATGATCTCAAGGCGCTTTATGCCACCGCCTTCGAGATCGACAGCGCCTGGCTGATCGAGGCGGCGGCGCGGCGGCAGAAATGGATCGACCAGTCGCAGTCGCTCAACCTCTATATCGCCAATCCGTCCGGCAAGAAGCTCGATGCGCTCTATCGGCTGGCCTGGAATCGCGGGCTCAAGACCACCTACTATTTGCGCTCGCGATCAGCGCACCCATGTCGAGAAATCGACGCTGAAGGGCACCGACGGCAAGCTCAATGCGGTTACGGTGACTGCCGCGATATCGCATGCGCCGATCGTCGTCCCGGCCGTCGCGCCGGACCTGGACGGCGTCATGGCCTGCTCGATCGACAATCCCGAATGCGAAGCCTGCCAGTAAGCGCGAAAAAGGACAAAACATGCTCGACTGGTCAGATACCGAACCTGCCGCGGCGGCGCCGATCCCCGTCATCAACGTCTTGCGATCGGCTAGCCAAGTAAACCCCGGATCGACCAGATCCGGCCTCGGCGCGATCGACCGTCGCGGCGGCCGCGTCTCGGTCGACGACAAGCGGATGATCAACTGCCGCGCCGACGTCAACCAGCTGCTGCCGCTGAAGTACAAATGGGCGTGGGAGAAATATCTCGCCGGCTGCAACAATCACTGGATGCCGACCGAAGTCTCGATGCAGGCCGACATCGCGCTGTGGAAATCGCGCGACGGCCTCACCGAGGACGAGCGCCGCGCCATCAAGCGCAACCTCGGCTTCTTCGCGGCCTCCGAAATCCTGGTCGCCAACAACATCGTGCTGGCCATCTATCGCCATCTCACCAACCCGGAATGCCGGCAGTATCTGCTGCGCCAGGCCTTCGAGGAGGCCGTCCACACCCACACCTTCCAGTACATCGTCGAAAGCCTCGGCCTCGATGAAGGCGAGCTGTTCAACATGTACCGCGAGGTGCCCTCGATCACCGACAAGGCCGCGTGGGCGCTCAAGCACACCCAGCATCTCGACGATCCCGACTTCAAGACCGGCACGCCGGAGACGGACCAGGCCTTTCTGCGCGACCTCATCGCCTTCTACGTCGTCTTCGAGGGCATGTGGTTCTATACCGGCTTCGCGCAGATCCTGTCGCTCGGCCGCCGCAACAAGATGGTCGGCATCGCCGAGCAGTATCAGTACATCCTGCGCGACGAGATCGATCCACCTGAACTTCGGCATCGACGTCATCAACCAGATCAAGATCGAGAACCCGCATCTGTGGACATCCGCCTTCCAGGACGAGGTGCGCGAGATGATCCGCGAAGCCGCCGAGCTCGAGGCCGCCTACGGCCGGGACACCATGCCGCGCGGCTTCCTCGGGCTGAACGCCGGCGCTTTGCGAGCAGTACATGCACTTCATCGCCAACCGCCGCTGCGCGCAGATCGGCCTCGCGCCGGTTTTCGCCGAGGCCGAAAATCCCTTCCCCTGGATGTCGGAAGCGATGGACCTGAAGAAGGAGAAGAACTTCTTCGAGACGCGCGTCATCGAGTATCAGAACGGCGGCGCGCTGAGCTGGGATTGAGTTCAAGCGGGCTCAGCAGCTGATGGGCCCGCGCGGCGACGTCCTGTCGCGCGCGGGCGCCTAAATTTTAAATTATAATGATCCTGTCGCGCTTCGACGGTTTTGCTGCGAAGGATGGCGCGATCGCGGGTCGCGACCGGCACCTGCCGCAAGCTCGATTCGGCGGGAATTAATCGTTTTTCGCGGCAGTGCGATCGGTACCCCCGCTCCCGCGCCCGAATCCAATTACAATTTTGTGAATCGTCTCCCGGAAGGAATGAACCTTTATCGGGTGTGTTTATTTCGGTAAGAGAAAGCAAGACGAGAGGACGCCCACATGAAAACGACGATTCTTTTAGCGGCGCTGACGATGGCATTGACGGCTGGATCGGCGATGGCCCGGCCCACAGGTCCCGCCTCTTACGGCCAGAGCATCTATTGCGCGACCCGCGAAGCTGGGAACCCTCACAGCCGGTTGTGCGATTATATGGCCTGGAGCGGCTGGCGGCGTCGGGGCGGCTGGGACGCGTCGCTGGATAACGCCTGCCTGATGAACCCGCGCTTCGTGCCAAACGAATGTAACGGCCGTCTTTAAGCCGTCTCCCCTCGCGGGGTAGTCAATCGGGCGCATGGCGCGATCGCCGGCGCCTTGATATCTAGCCGGTATGCAGACCAACTACGCGGCCCTGGCCATCGTACTCATTTACATGGGCGGCCTCGGGCTGCTGACGAGCATCGTCCAGAAGTCGGTGAGGACGGCGGCGACCTTCACGTCGGGCACCACGGGCTCCGGGGTACCTGCTGTCCTCGTCGGGCTGATGCTGATGTCCGAATTCATCGGGACGTCGGCGAGCGTCGGGACCGCGCAGGAAGCCTACGTCTCCGGAATTTCAGCGGCGTGGAACATCATCGCGCTCGGCGCGGGCTTCCTGTTTTACGCTTGGTTCCTTGCCGGAAAATACAAGGAGTCCGGCCACAACACGATCTCAGGCGTTTTTGCCGAGGTCTATGGCCCATCGACCAAGATCGCGACTTCGCTGGTCATGATCTTCGCGCTTCAGATCGTGGCGGTGGCGCTCTATGCCGGCGGCGGCGCCATCCTCAGCGTGCTGCTCGCCGTGGACCGGACGCTCGCGACCGTCATTTGCGGCGTCGTTGCCGTGCTCTATGTTTTCGTCGGCGGCATGCGATCGGTGGTCTACACCAACGTCATTCATTCGCTGACGAAGTACGCCGGTGTCGGCATTGCCCTGTATTTCGGACTGAGCAAAGTCGGCGGTCTCGGAGCATTGCAGGCTCGTCTGCCGGCCGAGATGTTTTCCTGGACCAATGTGGGCGTCAGCCAGATCCTTGCATGGTTCATCGCCGGCATCGGCGCCACCTTCTCCACCCAATATGTCATTCAGGCCATCAACACGGTCGAGACGCGGCAAAAGGCTGAGGTCGCGAGCCTCAGCGCAGCGCTATTGCTGGTGCCTTTCGGCATCGCCACCGCGCTGATTGGAATGTGCTCGCTGGTGCTGTTCCCCGGCGTCAAATCCATCAACGCTTTCTCAGCCCTGATCGCCGACATGAATGGCCCGACGGCAGGCATCGTCGCAGCGGGACTGGCGGCCTCGCTGTTCGGCACCATCGCCGCCATCAGCGTTTCGACCGCTACGCTGCTCTACAAGGACTTTTACATAAGGTTCGTCGGCGCGGAAGGCGACGCGGGCCGCTCCCTCAACTTCGTGCGCATCGCGACGGTGATCGTCGGCCTGCTACCGATCGTGCTGGCGATCTACACCCCGAACATTCTGCAAATGACATTCCTGGCGAAAGCCATCCGAGCGTCACTGTCGGTTCTGGTGCTGCTCGTTTTCTACGCGCCATGGTTCGGCACCAGGAGCGGCGCGCTGTTCAGCATCATCGTCTCGATGATCGCCACCATTGTCTGGTTTCTGCTCGGCAACCCCTTCGGCATCGACAACGCCTATGTGGCGTTGGTACTGCCGCTGGTCGTGATGGGCGCAAGTTCGCTGCTGGACTGGATGCGGCCAGGCGCGTCGAACCCGAAACGGAAACTGTCCTAGGCGGACCAACGAGTTGGTCCGTCGTTCTCCCATCGAGAATAAAGTTCCTCGTCATCGGGGCGTCATGCAAACCGACCACCCTGATGAGCCAACGAAGTAGCCGAGCGCTATCGCTCTCTGGGGTAGGTGAAAAAGGGCGGCGCCCGGCTACTCGGCCGCGCGGCGGTGCGGCCTTTTTATAACATCATCAATGATTTAAAATTTCGTCTTCATTGGCCATAACAGGGGGCGAATGGAGCGGGCGATATCATTCGCCGCAGGTAATCGGTGCTGTCTAAGTTCGGCAAAGCAAAACCGCCGCGAGCCCATAAGGCCCGCGGCGGCTTGGTTTCAACCACCCTGTTCTGCTTAGAGCTTGATGCGGAAACCGGTCACGACAGCGGCCGTGCTGATGTCGTGGCCAGGGGCAGGCCCGGAAAAGGTGATGCCCTGGAGTACCTTGGCGCCGGGGTTACCGGGAAAAGCTGCCGCCAAACCCCCGTGCACCTGGGCCCAGGTCGCGCCCGCATAGACGTCGAGATGCTTGTTCAGAGCGTAGTCAGCCAGGAACGAGACCTGGTCATAGCCTCCGGAGCACGTGATCGCGCTTGCGCCACCAGCTGCCGGACAAGCTGCGTTGTCGGCGACGTAGGAGTTCTGGTTGACGTGGTAGTACGCACCGGTGAGGCTCAAGCCCCACGCGAAGTCATACTTAACGCCCGTCCAGTAGAAGTCAAAAACCCGCGCAGTTGTAAATGCGTTGTTGTCCAACAACGTGAGCTGATATCCGCCGGCAGCGTTGCCCTGGGTGATCGGCGTATTCGGATTGGCGTTGCGGATGTTGGAGTAACCCGCGAAGATCGTGAACTTGTCGACCGGCAGCGGCTCGGCCTTGACGGCTTTGGTATACATCGCGGCCGACGAAGAGGACGATCCGAGCTGCCACGTATATTTGCCCATCACCGACACCTCGGTATCGTCGGACATGTTGGCAAAAAGCGTCGTACTGTTAAGCGGAAGGTTGGCTGCCGACTGAAGGTTCACGGCGCCGTGCTCCCTGGTATAGGTCGCCTCTGCCGAGAAGCCACCAATGTGGCCGCCGAACATGAAGGCATAAGCATCGCCGAAGAAGCCAGTGGCGTTGCCGCCATTCGAATACATGGCGCCGGCCGTGATTGGGCCGTAGTCATAGACGTACTTGGCCGAATTGTCCCAGCGCGCCGCTTCCGTGCTGCCGGCGCCGCCGTTGGTGCCGGAATAGCCGAGTAGCGAGAGCGCGTAGGACAGCGCCAGCGGGTCGTAAGTGGCGATGCCGTCGAGCTGGAAGGAGTTGGTCCGGCCGATGGTCAGCGTACCATACTGCTTGTTGCTGATACCGCCCCAGAGCTGGCCGTTGAAGGCCTGGCCGCAGCGGCCGCTGTCGGCGTTGGAAGTCTGCTGGTTGTAGGCCACACCCGCGTTCTGGATGAACGAGCTACAGCCGTCGGAAAGAGTGCCTTTTAGCGGATCGATACCGGTATCAAGGCGAGCGATCGCTTTCCAGTCGCCGCCCAACGGTTCCTCGACCTTGACGCCGATGAAGGACTGCTGAAGAGCACTGTGTTGAATCGTCGAGATCGCCTGGCCGGTATAGTTGCGGGTTGTCGTGAACGGCGAGTATTCAAGGCCCGAAACCACGCTGCCGAGCGGTCGGCCGTTGGTCTGATAGGCATAGCCGAGATCGAGCGCGCCGATCGGCGTGATCCCATACCAGGTCAGGTTATCGGGAATCGGATCCGGGACTTTCGGCGGAGTCCAGTCCGCGGCGTAGGCGGAGCCCGCCAATCCTGTCATTGCGAGCGCGATCGCAAGCGCTTTCTTCTTCATTTCGATACCCCCAAAAAATTGGCCACCTCTGCGGACGGAACGCTCGCTCCGGCCGTCTCGCTATGTTTGACCAAACATAGCGATATCGATGTATACAAAGTGATATAACGCCGGTGGAAGTGCACCGGCGCAACAGTTGGAAACTAAAGCGATTGGCCGCGCTTATTGCCGGATTTGTGATTGCAAAAATGGGGCGCAGCGGTGTTTCGCCACCGTGCCAGGTAGCAAGCGCGGGCGTGATCCCAGGCTGAGCGGGAAGATAAACAGGAAAGCGCGAAAGGAATCGGCTTAGCTTTTCCGGCCAACGGCGATATCCGCGCGCAAGGCCAGAAGCTCTTTGCGCGCCGCGGTCTCGGCCGAACGCTCGATTTTCCGATAGCGGGCCACCAGCGACAGGCCAAACGGCGTCAGCATGGCACCGCCGCCGTTCTTGCCGCCGGTTTGCCGCTCGACCGCGGCCTGCTGGCAGATGCGGTTGATTTCATCGACCAGGTCCCATGCCCGTTTGTAGGACATGTTCATCGCCCGACCCGCCGCGGAGATCGAACCGCAGCTGTCGATGTTTTCGAGCAGCAAGATTTTACCCGGACCGATCCGCCCTTCCGGGTCCAGATCGATCCGGACGCTGAGCGAGGGCAACGATGTCGGCGATGACTTGCGCATGGTCTGCTGGTTCATCTTCAAAAACCGACCGGCGAGATCAGACTCGCCGGTATCGTCGCAACTGGCTTCAATAGCAGCTGCGTGGATCAACCTGAACGTACTGGCCGGACGGGTATTTATAGTAGCAATTGCCTTGCGCCAGGTAGTAGCCCGGACGTGCGGCCGCTTGCGATCCAGCGATCGCGCCGATGGTGCCTCCGGTGATGGCGCCCACGGCAGCTCCGACCGGCCGGCCCGTGATCAGGCCGCCGAGGACGCCGCCGACGATCGCGCCACCGACGGCGCTTGCGGCCGGATCTGGCGGAGGCGGCGGCGGGGGTGGCGCATAGGCGGCGACCGGCGGAGGATAACCCGGGCCCGGACCATCCGCCATCCCATCGTCCGGACCGGCCACGTCGTCCATCACCTCAACGTCCGAAACATAGGTCGGCGGCCCTTCCATCGGCTGCGGGTAGAAGTACCAGACGCCGCCGACATCCCACCACCAGCCCATGCGGCCATTGTGCATTTCGTGACGCCACCGTCCGCCGCCCCAGGCCAGACGGCCGTGATAGGGGCGACCACCAAAGTTTCGCTGCGGGAAATTCCCGTTCACGACGCGAGCCCCTTGCGGCCCCTGCGGTCCACGCACCTGCCCGGCACGGGGGGCTTGCCCAACACCGGGGGCTGCCGGACGCGCCGCGGGAGCAGCTGGACGCGCTCCGGTAGCGGCCGGCCTGCCCTGCCCTTGCTGCGGTTTGGTTTGTTCTTGTGCCTGCGCCGAGAATGCAAAAGCAGCCACGATCGATATTAACGGAACGGCGATCCGCGAGCGTTTCAAGGCACGCATGGTCTTGTTTCTCCACTGCCACGAGAGCGGCTATTATGGATCAGCCGGATGTCGAAATCTACGTTGCCGGTTCTGCTTGACACGAGCGCAAACGTAATGCCGCTGTCCTGCCACAAACATCAGTGGATCACCGGCTTCAACGGCGGCAGATTTGCACCAGACCTTGATTTCTCCGTGTTGCAAGGTGCCGCGTTCGCCTTATAGACCTACGTTGCGGATCAAATCGGACATTCGTTGCCCGCCCCGGCCCCAACCGAATCGGACCATTGGGGATCGAGGCCAAAGAGGACAGGACATGAAGAAATTGCTTGCGTTGATCGTCGTACTCACCGCAACGGCTGCCGTGGCGCAGCAAGACGACACGCCGCCCCCCGCGCCCTCGGGAAAGCCGCCGGCGCACGCCAGATCGAAGGCGCCGAAGAGCGGTCCTCCGAAATCGCTCGCCGAGAAGCTCCTGGCCTGTCTCGACATCGATGACGAAACCAAGGAGCGGCTCGACTGTTACGACGCGGCGGTCCCGCCCAAGCCGAAGCCGAAGGCGACGCCGGCGAACGGCGTCATGGATTGCCGCTATGTCAAGGAAGAGGACGAGCGGCTGAAGTGCTTCAACGGTTTTGCCGAAAAAATCCCGAAATTCTCGTCGCACTAACCCGAAGCGGGCCAAAGGGCTGCGATGCCCGCAAAGGCAACGCGAAGGCAAGGCGCCCGATTGGCCGGTTTCCGCCCGTCCCGTCTGTTGATAAGTCTGCCCTCGCCACGTTCGGCCCGATGGCTAGTGTGGCGACCCTGACGTTCCTTTCAGGGCGGCCGCGAGTTCTTCGAAGGAACGTCAGAGTCAAAGCCACACTAGAATCATATAGTTGATAGTGTGCCTTTGGTTCTGACATTCGTAAAAGTGGCCGCCGCGATAGGATACGAATGTCAGAACCGGGACACTAGGACCGGGGCATGTTATCGACATTGAACGCTTACATCTGACGGAAGAAAATACCATGCGGATCACCCTTGTCGGCTCGCGTCATTTCGGCGTGACCACCTTGCAAATGTTGCGTCAGCGTGGCGTCGATGTGATCCGGGTGGTTGTTGCCGACGCCGAAGACCGTCTCGCATCGACAGCCCGTGCCGACGGTATCGAGGTGGTCGTGCAGGCCAACCCGAAACTGGTGGCCGCTTCCGAAATCGCCGAGGCCACCGACCTGATCGTCACCGCGCACAGCCATGCCCGCGTCAGCAAGGAGGCGCTGGCCGCTTCCCGGCTTGGCGGCATCGGCTACCATCCCTCGCTGTTGCCCCGGCATCGCGGGATTGCCGCCGTCGAATGGACGATCCGCTCGAAAGATCCGATCGCCGGGGGGACCGTGTACCATCTGGCCGATCGCATGGATGCCGGTGCGATCGCGGCCCAGGACTGGTGCTTCGTCGGAAAGGACGAAACCGCCCGGCAATTGTGGGAGCGCGCCCTGGCGCCAATGGGCCAGAAACTGCTGGCCGAAGTCATCGACTACGCCAAGACACATAACGCTCTGCCATCGAAGCCGCAGGACGAGCAATTCGCGACCAGCGCGCCGGCACTGGCGGACTAGTGTGGCGGTTCAGAAGTTCGAAACGTGGCTCCGTAAGTGATACGAACTTCGGAATCAGGACAACAGCACCGCCGCCCGCCATTTGATTTTCCGGACTCGATTTTGAATATAATTCGTTGTTCCGGTAAAAGTTTTACCCCGAAGGCAGCTCATCAAAGTTTGACCATATTATGCCCGGATCTGATCGACGATTGTCGCCATGGCAGCGCTTGATTTTCACCCTGCCGTCGCCCAGTTAATTTAAGGAACTTCGGCTCAGACCTCGCACCCACGGTGGGCGCGAAGGACTTGTGCTGATATCGATCAATGGTGCATATGCGAACGGCCAGCTTAGTGGCACTGCCGGATGGGGGAATTGGAATGAATAGGAAATCTCTCACTAGCTTCACGCGCCGCGCGGTTTTTGCGTTCGCGACCGTGCTTGCGGCCTCCACCTGGAGCAGCGCGGGCCACGCGCAATCCGGCGGGGCTTTCGCGGGGATGCAGGGGGTCTGGAGCGGTGGTGGTACGGTGACGCTGGACGACGGCTCGACCGAGCGCATCCGTTGCCGCGCCACTTACGCCGTTGGCGAAGGCGGCAATGGCCTGCAGCAGACGCTGACCTGCGCCAGCGACAGCTACAAGTTCAACCTGTCCAGCAACGTCGAGGCTAGAGGTTCGGCGATTTCCGGAACCTGGAGCGAAACCAGCCGCAACATCAATGGCGGTATCGAGGGACGTTCGAGCCCTGGCGTGGTTCAGGTTGTTGCCACCGCGCCCGGATTTTCCGCCAACATTTCCCTGACCACCCGCGGCAACCGGCAGTCGGTGGTCATCAGGGCAGAGAGCCAGTTCAAGGGTGCGTCGATTTCGCTGACCCGCGGCTGATTTCCGGTCGAAACAACAGCTCGCCGGCGGTTGCCATCTCGGCGCCGCCGGCGATTTGTTGATTGGTATTATGTCGTCGGCACGAAGGCCGTCACTTCGATCTCGACCTTGGCTCTGACGTCGACCAGCCCATCGATATAAAGCAAAGTCGAGGGCGGAAAGTTCTTGGCGAGGGTTTCGCGCCAGGCGGCGCCGATCTCTTTGCCCGCGGCTTCGTATTCGCTCCGGCTCGTCAGATACCAGGTCAGGCGGACGATGTGCTCAGGCGCAGCGCCGGCCTCCGCGAGCAGGCGAATGATGCGCCGCAGGGCGGCGCCGACCTGGCTTGCCATGTCCGGCGGATAGTCGCCCTTCTCGTCGCCGCCGGTCTGGCCGGCCAGAACGATCCAGCGGCCGGGCCCATCGACTTCCACGCCATGGGAGAACCCTCGCGGTTTTGACCAGTCAGCCGGTTGCAAGATGCGCATGAAATCCCCTGAATGCTTTGTGGGCTGTCTATTTCCCCGCCGCCTTTCGCAAGGCTTCGTTGATCCGGTCCTGCCAACCGGCCCCGCCTTCCCGGAAATGCTCGAGCACATCCTGATCGATCCGAAGCGAGACCTGCTCTTTCACGCCGGGAAGCGTGGTTCTTTTCGGCGGCGCTTCCGGCTCTTTCTTGGTTACCTTCTTGAACGCGGCCTCCGCTTCGGAGCGGGCATCATTGAGGGTTCGCGGTCGCCGCGGTTGATCCGACACAATCAGAATTCCTTCGAATAGAGCAGTTGAGAGGTAGCGTTCCGAGAACGACGGCACAATCGCCAGGATGGTCTTGCCTGCGTTTTCCGGACGTTGTCCCAATCTGATCGCGGCCGCAATCGCGGCGCCCGAGGAAATACCGCCGGCGATGCCTTCGTTGCGCGCCATGGCGCGTGAGGTCTCGATGGCTTCCGCGCTATTGATCTGGACGATTTCATCGATGACCGAGCGGTCGAGGATCTCGGGAATAAATCCGGCGCCGATGCCCTGGATCTTGTGCGGTGAAGGCTGACCGCCCGAGAGCACCGGACTTTCCTCCGGCTCGACGGCAACGATCCGCACCGAGGGTTTGCGGCTCTTGAGAACCTGCCCTACCCCGGTAATGGTGCCACCGGTCCCGACGCCGGCGACAAAGATATCAATGTTGCCGCCGGTGTCGTTCCAGATTTCCTCTGCCGTGGTGCGGCGATGAATCTCCGGATTGGCGAGATTTTTGAATTGCTGCGGCATCACGGCTTTCGGCGTGGTTCGCACCAATTCTTCGGCGGTGGCAATCGCGCCCTTCATGCCCTGGCCGGCGGGGGTGAGGACAATTTCGGCGCCGAGAAACGCCAGCATCTTGCGCCGCTCGATCGACATCAACTCCGGCATCACCAGCTTCAGCCGGTATCCGCGCGACGCCGCAGCAAATGCCAGCGCGATGCCGGTATTCCCTGACGTCGGTTCGATCAGAACGGTGTCGGCATCGATCAGGCCGGCTTTCTCCATCGCCACGATCATGGCGACGCCGATGCGGTCCTTCACGCTCGCGGCGGGATTGAGATATTCGAGTTTGGCAAGAATGGTTGCCTTTGCGCCGCGCTGTTGCGGCAGTCGCTGCAACCGCACGATCGGCGTGTCGCCGATTGCTTCCACGATGCTGTCGAAGACCCGGCCCCGACCGTGATGCTGCACGGCACGCGTCGTTAACGATTCATCCATGGCATATGCCTCCGGTACAACTGCACGAATGTTGAACGTTTGTTTTAGTAAAATTCAATGTGGCAATGCGCGCCTGCGTCGAAGCATCTAGTCGAAGCATCTAAGAGCCACAATTCGCTGCATCGCAAAAATGTCGGCAACGCCGAATAACTTGAAACCAACGTATTTGTGTTGCGACATCGTCAAAGAAACTGTTGTATGTTGCAGTCTGGCTCAGGTCGGAAAGGAGGCCACGATGTCAGCAGTTGCTGAAGTCCTGTCCACCCTATCATATAACGCCCATCCCCGCGGGAGTGATCTGCCGACGTGCCCGGTTTGCGCGGATTCGATGGTCGCCGCGGAAGCGTCGGCCTATCTGGCCGACAACGTCGTCAGCTATCTCTGGACCTGCGATACTTGCGGCTATGGTTTTGTAACCAAGCATTCGTTCAAGCGTTTGGCCTGTAACTGAGTTCCAGTCTTTTCCAATTTGACCTTTCGGCGGGCGCTTGTCCGCCGAGCGGCTTTCGCCCGGTGCTGAATTTGCCGGCCAGGAGCTTGCGCGTGCAACTTCGCCGCCCTCCTAAAGTGCGATGAGATTTGGTTGACTCGTCATCTCGCTTTAATTCTTTGATGAAGCATGATCTCCGCGCAAACGCGTTCCGCGTTAGTCGCGAGGGAAAACCGCTTCACACTTTTCCGGATCATGTCCGGATCATGCTTTAGCGGGCGGCGATGTCGCCCTGTTCCCATCCGTGGCGCGTTTGCTCACGAAAATTTGTGAACGTTCCTTGCGCGACCGCCTGCCTGATCTCGTTCATCAGGTGCTGGTAGTAAGCGATATTGATTTCCGAGAGCAGCATCGCACCTAACGTTTCGCCTGACCTGACCAGATGATGCAGATAGGCGCGCGAGGTGTTGCGCGTGGCAGGCCACGAACTCGTTTCATCGAGCGGCCGCGGATCGTCGGCGTGGCGGGCGTTGCGCAGATTGATCTGGCCGTATCGCGTGAACGCCATACCGTGGCGACCGTTACGCGTCGGCATTACGCAATCGAACATGTCGACGCCGCGCGTCACGGCTTCGATCATGTCGTCCGGTGTTCCCACGCCCATCAGATATCGCGGACGATCGTCGGGCAATAGCGGGACTACCTCCTCGATCATCGACAGCATCACCGCCTGCGGCTCACCGACCGCGAGCCCGCCGATGGCGTAACCGTGAAAGCCGATCTCGACGAGGCCGCGCGCGCTGGCCTGGCGCAGTTGCGGAATATCGCCGCCCTGCACGATCCCAAACAGCATATAGCCGGAAGGCGCCGTTTCGAACGCGCGCCTGGAGCGCTCGGCCCAGCGCAATGACAGCTGCATGGCGCGGTCGATATCGCCACGCTCGGCCGGCAGCCTGACGCACTCGTCCATCTGCATCGCGATGTCGGAGCCTAAAAGCCGCTGCACCTCGATCGATCGCTCCGGCGACAACTCCACCATCGCGCCGTCGATATGCGAGCGAAAGGTGACGGCCTCTTCCCTCACCTTTCGCAGTTCGGACAACGACATCACCTGAAAGCCGCCGGAGTCCGTCAGCATCGGACCGTTCCAGCCGGTGAAATGTTGCAAGCCGCCGAGCGCGGCGATCCGCTCGGCGCCGGGCCGCAGCATCAGGTGATAGGTGTTGCCGAGCACGATATCGGCGCCGGCATCCCGGACCTCGCGCCAGTGCATGCCCTTCATCGCGCCGGCCGTGCCGACCGGCATGAAGGCCGGCGTCTGGACCGCGCCATGGGGGGTGGTCAGCCGGCCGGCTCTCGCAGAGCCGTCGGTCGCGAGCAGTTCGAAATGATTGGGGACGCTCATGGAAGCGGCTTATGACGTAACAGCAGCGCTCTGATCAACCCAGCGTTTACAAATTCTGGGGCAAAAGAGATTGACGATGCGTCTATCCTTGCCCATAAGTCCGGTCCATGATCAACGCGACCACCAAAACCACGACCAAAACCAAGCCCTTCGGGGGCTCGGGAGGCGTGCGCGCGTAGTCGAACGATCGCATTATCTGATCCGAAGCCCCGCCCCAAAAGGTCCGGGGCTTTTTTATTGCCTCAAGCATGCTCAAACAAAATGGAGACCAACGTGCGCAGCGACCCCGTAGTTGCCATTGCCGGTGTGACCGGTGCTGTAGGTGGGGAATTCATTGCCACCTTGAACAAGCGCGGATTTCCGGTCCGCAAGCTAAAGGCGCTGGCGAGCGCACGATCGGCGGGCAAAACGGTCGGCTTTCGCGGCGAGACCATCGAAATCGAGGAGCTTTGCGAAGAACTCGTTTGACGGCGTCGATATCGCGCTGTTTTCAGCCGGCAGCGGCGTTTCGCGCAAGTTCTCGCCGATCGCGGTGACGGCGGGCGCTGTTGTCATCGACAATTCCTCCGCCTTCCGCATGGATCCCAAGGTGCCGCTGGCGATCCCCGAGATCAACGGCCGGCGCATCGCCGAGCACAACGGTATCATTGCCGTTCCCAATTGTTCGGCGATCACGGCACTGATGCCGCTATGGCCGATCCACCGCCAGAACCGCATCAAGCGGATGATCATTTCGACCTATCAGGCGGCAAGCGGCGCGGGTGCCGCGGCGATGGAAGAGCTGGTGGCTTCGACCCGCGCGAACCTTGCCGGCGAGACCTACACCCCCAAGGTATTGCTGCATCCTTATGCCTTCAACGTCTTCAATCACGACACCAGGGTCGATCCCGAGACGGGCTACAACGAAGAAGAGACCAAGGTGATCAAGGAGACGCGGAAGATTTTCGAGGACGACGCAATCGCGATCGGCATCACTTGCGTGCGGGTGCCGGTGCTGCGCGCCCACAGCCAGTCGATCACCTTCGAATGCGAACGGCCGATTTCCGAAGACGAGGTCCGCAAGATCCTGGCGAATGCGCCCGGCGTGAAAGTCATCGACGATCGTGTCAGGAATTATTTCCCGATGCCGATCGAGGCCTCAGGTCAGGATGACGTCCTGGTCGGGCGTATCCGGCGCGATCTCAGCGACCCTAGCGGGCACTCGATCTCGCTGTTTGTCGCTGCCGATCAATTGCTCAAGGGCGCGGCGCTGAACGCCATCCAGATCGCGGAATTGTTGCCGGAGCGCGTCGCGGCCTGACACCGTAAAGGGTTAGTCGCGCCCACGAAACAGCAGGCAGGCATCGCCATAGGAATAAAACCGATAGCCGCTCTCGATGGCGTGCGCATAGGCGCGCTTCATGGTCTCAAGCCCCGAGAAAGCCGAGACCAGCATGAACAGCGTCGAACGCGGCAGATGAAAGTTGGTCAGGAGAATATCGACCGCGCGAAAGCGATAACCGGGCGTGATGAAGATCGCGGTGTCGTCGGAAAATGGCTGGATCTCGCCATTCCCGGCGGCCGCGCTCTCGAGGAGCCGCAGCGAGGTGGTTCCGATCGCGACGATGCGGCCGCCTTGCGCGCGCGCAGCATTGAGCGTTTCGGCGACCTCTGGCGAAATCGTTCCCCACTCGGAATGCATCTTGTGTTCCGTGGTGTCGTCGACCTTGACCGGCAGGAACGTGCCGGCGCCGACGTGAAGGGTGATCCGATGGAGGCCCACGCCGCGCTCGCGCAGCGCCGCCTCCAGGTCAGGCGTGAAATGCAGGCCAGCGGTAGGTGCGGCGACCGCGCCGTCATTGGCGGCGAACATGGTCTGATAGTCAGCCATGTCTTGCGCGTCTGCTGGGCGTTTGGAGGCGATATAGGGCGGTAGCGGCGGGCTGCCGAGTTCGGCAATCGCGGCATCGAGCGCCGGCCCATGGAAAGAGAACGACAGCGTGATCGCGCCGTCTTCGCCTTTCTCTTTCACCTCGGCATCGAGATGGCCGAGCAGACAGACCTTGCCTTCATTGCCGAAGCGAACGACGTCGCCGCGCACGAGCTTCCTGGCCGGTTTGACCAACGCCTGCCAGCGCGAGCCGTCGAGCCGCTTGATCAAGGTTGCTTCGATTTTCGGCTCGGTCTCGCGGCCGATCCGCCGGCCCCTGAGCTGCGCCGAGATCACCCTGGTGTCGTTGACGACCAGCTGATCGCCAGGTTTGAGCCATTGCGGCAAGTCGGACACCACGCGGTCATGAAGGTGTCCGCCGGGTTCGACCACCAACAGCCGGGCGGAATCGCGCGGCTGCGCGGGGCGCAGCGCGATCCGCTCAGCAGGCAGTTCGAAGTCGAAGAGATCGGTGCGCATGGTCAGCGTGCTCAGCCAATTCCTCATGGTGAGGAGCCCGCAGCGCGGGCGTCTCGAACCACGAGGCCACGGCGATAGACCGGCCTCATCCTTCGAGACGCGCTACCGCGCTCCTCAGGATGAGGACGAACAGCTCACGCCTGATCCAGCGCCATATGCGCCTTGACGATCTTGTCGGGATCCTTGACCGGCTCGCCGCGCTTGATCTTGTCGACGTTTTCCATGCCCGAGGTCACCTGGCCCCACACCGTGTACTGCTTGTTCAGGAACGGGGCGTCGTCGAAGCAGATGAAGAACTGGCTGTCGCCGGAATCAGGACTTGCCGCGCGCGCCATCGACGTAGTTCCGCGCACATGCGGCTCGGCGTTGAATTCGGCCTTGAGCTTGGTGCCGGAGCCGCCGGTGCCGGTGCCCTGCGGACAACCGGTCTGGGCCATGAAGCCGTCGATCACGCGATGGAACACGATGCCGTCGTAGAATCCCTCGCGCACGAGTTCCTTGATCCGCGCGACGTGGTTGGGCGCCAGATCGGGGCGCATTTCGATGGTGACGGGTCCCTGCGTGGTTTCGAGGATCAAAGTATTTTCTGTATCAGCCATGCCTGTTTCTCTCGTGGTGAAGGTTTACGGTTGTGAAATCGGATCGCAAAAGGACGGCCGGCCGCGGCGCCGGCCATTGCTTCTGTAAATGGCATGGGCGTGCAGCGCTGCAACGCCTCCATGACCGCAATCCGGTATAATAAACGATCGTTGTCGTCCGCCTGTTCCAATTCATAGGTAACGCGGGGCCGGCCCAAAATCTCACCCGCCCGGTTAAAACTGACGATCACGGTAATGTCGATGCCGGAATGGGCGCGCGAGGGCTCCGGTGGCCGCCAGCACGCCCCTAGCCTCGCGAAAACATCCGCGATGGTGTTCACCTGCGCCGGTTGCGCCGGTACGGGGCTGAGCCCGACGAGCCAAAACCCCGCAACGCACAACAAGGACGAATAACGCGGCAGGTATCTCACCGGTTATTTCATGTCGGCGGCGACCTGCACCTTCACCATCTTGTCGGGATCGGTCACCGCCCCGCCCGCCGATCCCGGATCCGCCTTCTTCAGCTTGTCGACGACGTCCATTCCCTGCACCACTTCGCCGATCACGGTGTACTTGTTGTCGAGCGGCGCACCGTCGGCGAACATGATGAAGAACTGGGAGTTGGCGGAATCGACGCTGTCGCCGCGCCGCGCCATGCCGACGATGCCGCGCTTGAAGTGGGTGTTGGAGAATTCCTGCGTCAGGTTCGGGTATTTCGAGCCGCCGGTGCCGTTGAAATTCTGTCCGTCGCCGGTCTGCGCCATGAAGCCGTCCATCACGCGATGGAACGGCACGTTGTTGTAGAAGCCTTCGCGGGCCAGTTGCTTGATACGCTCGGCGTGCTTCGGCGCGATATCGGTGCGCAGCTTGATGACGATCCGCCCCTTGGTGGTGTCGATGACGATCGTATTCTGCTTGTCGAGACCGGCAGGAAGCGGCTGGGCGATGGCGGGTGCCGCACACAACAGCGCGACGAAGACGGCGAGAATTCGGATCATGGAAGCTCCAGCATGAGAGAAGATATCAGCGGCCGAATTTGGCCTTGAGGCGTTTTGCAACCGCCCTGGGCACGAAATTCGAAACGTCACCACCCATACCGGCGATCTGTCGCACCAGTGTGGCAGTGATCGGGCGAACGGTCGGTGAGGCCGGCAGGAAAACCGTGCGGACCTCCGGCGCCATGGTCTCGTTCATGCCGGCGATCTGCATTTCGTAATCGAGGTCGGTGCCGTCGCGCAATCCCCGGATCAGGATGTTGGCGCCGGCGCGCTTGGCGGCGGTGACCGTGAGGTCGTCGAACGTGACACAATCGAATTCGCATTTCGCGTGACTGGCCACCGGTTCGAACACCTCGCGGAGCATCGAAAGCCGCTCCTCGACCGAAAACAGCGGCGCCTTTCCGGGATGAACCCCGATCGCCACCACCAGGCGGTCACACAGGCCGACGGCATGCCGGACCACGTCCAGATGGCCATTGGTGACGGGGTCGAATGAGCCGGGATAAAGCGCAATGCGGGGCATGAAACGTCCTACCCCGGCGCGCTTGGGCCTGCAAGCTGGTCTGGGATGAGCTCCAGGATGGCCCAGGCGTTATATTTTGTCGGTCATTGAACCATTTAGGGGTCGAGCGCGTCTTCTGGGCAGGGCCGGCTTTGTTTCGTCCCGGACGGGCGACGAAACAAAACGACGGCTGGATGAAACCATTTTAGGCCTTTGGCCGACCTCGGCGAAAAACTCCGGAAACGCCGGGTTTGTATCAAAAGCCGGGATAACGAGGGCCACCAAGGCCCGGTGACAGGGGATCGTCATGATCAAGACTCTTTCAGCTATCGCTGTCGTTGCGTGCTTCGTCGCTGCCGTGGCCGTTATGCCGGGCTTCGCGCCGCAAGTTGAAGCCAGCGTGCCGCGCCCGCTGGCCAAGGCCGACCGCCTCGATGTCCACCCGACCGGTCGCGACTGCTCGCAGCAGGCCTGGCCGCATTTTGAGGCTTCCTGCCTGCGCACCGCGGGCTCCAAGGTGGCCGTTCGTGAGGCCCGTCTGGTCACCGCCGACCGCACGCCATAGTCGTGTCGATTCGCTAGTTCGCGTGATAACGGCCTCGGGTTGGCTTTCCGGCTATGACGCCAACGGCACGCTTTGTGCGTGCCGGAAAACGTTGTTCGGGTCGAACGCTGCCTTGATCTTCGTCAGCCGCGTGAGGTTTTCGCCCCAATAGGCTTTGGCGTAACCGTCGCCAAGATCGAGATCGCAATAATTGACATACGACGCGCCGGAGACAAACGGCCGCATCGAGGCATACAGCGTCCGCATCATCGCCAGGTTGGTCTCGGTGGCCCCTAGGCTGTCCCACTGCATATAATACTGGATGAGATACTTCGTACTGCCGCGATGGACGAACGCTGTCGCGTCGGCGGCAACCTTGTTAATCGCGCCGCCGTAGCTGTCGAACAGCACGGCGATCTCGCCCGGAGCCTTTTGTAACCCGTCAAGCAGCGTCAAAACGCCCTGCTCGCTCGTGGGCTCGACGATATAATCGGATTTGCCTTTCATCAGAACAGATTCGTAGGCCGGTCCGCCGCCGTTGAAGATCGTAGCGGCCCTGGCGAACGTCATGGTGGTTGTGACGAGTATCTCGGCTGGGCCTGCGAGTTTTTGCAGGCGTTTCATCTCGGCCGTGAGCTTGTTCTCGGAATCGACCGACAGGCCGGCGATATGCACCTTGATCACTCCGCCCGCTTCCCTGGTCAGGTGCAGCGTGCAGGTGATCGCAGGCGGCAGAGCGTCAAGCCATTCCTGCCAGGCCAGCACGATCCTGGCGGCCTGGGTGACCGGCTTGCTCCAGGTGATGGAGAATTTGGCAACCAGATTGACCGCGCTGGTGCGGAAATTGAATTTGGTCACGACGCCGAAGCTGCCGTTGCCGCCGCCGCGCAACGCCCAGAACAAATCGGGGTTTTCCTGGCCGCTCACGTCAAGGATATTGCCCGAGGGATCGACGACCTCCATCGACGACACGCTGTCGCAAGCCAGTCCAAACGGGCGTCCCAACAAGCCGAAGCCGCCGCCCAGCGAATGGCCGGCGACGCCGACCGGAAAACAGCTGCCAGCCGGGATTGCAAGATGAGAGGATTCGAGCGCCGCGTAGACCGCCCCCAGCGAAGCTCCGGCGCCGATCGTGACCGACTTCTTGTCAGCGGCAAGCTGAATGGCGGGCATGCCGCGCACGTCGATGACGAGAGCGGCATTCTGCGAAAAGCCTTCATACGAGTGTCCGCCGGAGCGGATGGCGAAGCTGACGCCGTTAGACGTAGCCCAGCGGATGGTTTGGCCGACGGCCTGCGCGCTCGAAGCGACCACGCGCAGCTGCGGCGTGATCTGCTTTCGCTTGCTGTACGACGCATTGTAGTCGAACTTGTTAGGAGCAACGCTCCCTGAAATCAGAACCATATCCTTTTTGGGATCGAGCTCCGCCTTCAGCGCCGCAATCGGCAGGCTGGTTGCGGCTTCTGCCTTGCGGACCCCGAGCAGCGAACTGCCGACGATCAGGTTTGCCGAGAAGGCGCTGGAAGTTTGCAGGAATTCGCGGCGCCTCATGCTGTCCCCCATACCCGCCTCAGGCGTTTACTTCTAAAACCGCAACGACGATAGACTTGGCCATGATTGTGGGTTGACCTTGCTCCTCCACAATTAGTACGAGAAGCCGCAAGCGCGTTCGGCCGCGCGCAAATACAAACGGGATCAACTGGTTATTCCGACCGGTTTTGATGGTCCGGATGAATTATTGGACGAAGCCTTGAGCAAAAAATCCTATCGAATCGGGATCGACGTTGGAGGAACTTTCACCAAGGCCGCCTTGATCGACAATATCGACGGCAGCGTCGTTGGGCGCTCGTCCGTCCACACGACCCATGATCACCCGGACGGCGTCGCCGCCGGCGTCATTCTGGTATTCGAGCAAGTCTTGAGCGATGGCGGCATCGACCCATCCGACGTCGTCCTTCTCGCCCACAGCACGACGCAGGCGACGAACGCCTTGCTGGAGGGCGACGTGGCTCGGGTCGGGGTTGTCGGGCTTTCGGCCGCCAGGGCGGCGAAACTCGCCGAGGTGCAGGTGCGCATCGATCCGATCGAGCTCGCGCCGGGGCGCGTGCTTCAGACCTATAACCAATTCCTGCTTAGCGACGGGCTCGAGCGGAAGGCGGTCGAGAATGCGGTACGCGCGCTACGTGCGGAGGGCGCCCAGGTGCTGGTGGCGTCGGCCGCGTTCGGCGTCGACAATACGTCGACCGAAGAACTCGTTCGAAAGGTTGGCGAAGAGTTCGACCTTCCAACGACATGCGGGCATGAGGTCACGCGGCTGTACGGATTGACGACGAGAACGCGCACCGCGGTGATCAATGCATCGATCCTGCCGCGGATGATCGCGACCGCCAACCTGACCGAGACGAGCATGAGGAACGCAGGCATCGACGCGCCGCTGATGATCATGCGCGGCGACGGCGGCGTGATGAGCATCGGCGAAATGCGGCATCGGCCCGCGATGACGATGCTGTCGGGACCAGCGGCCAGCGTGGCGGGCTCGTTGATGCACGTCGGCATGTCCGACGGAATCTATTTCGAAGTCGGCGGCACGTCGACGAACCTCGGTGTCGTCAAGGCCGGCCGTCCGGTCGTGACGTATGCGAACGTCGGTGGTCACGATACCTACGTCAATTCCCTCGACGTGCGCGTGCTGGGCGTGGCGGGGGGCAGCCTGATCAGGATCGCGGACGGTTCGGTTCGCGAGGTCGGGCCGAGAAGCGCCCATATCGCCGGGCTCCGATACGCCTGCTTCGCACCGGCCGAGATCTTCGACAGCGCGCGCGTCGTGTTCTTCGAGCCGAAGCCAGGCGACGGCAACGACTTTGTCGCGATCGAGACTGAACGGGATGGCCGCTTTGCGCTGACGACCACCTGCGCCGCCAATGCCGCCGGGCTGACTGGTCCGGAGATGCATTGCTACGCGTCGGCGGAAGCCGCCCGCGCGGCCTTCGCGCCGCTCGCGGCAGCGATGGATAAGGATGTCGTCGCGCTGGCTAAAGAGGTGCTCGCCTCGGCGTCAGGCAAGGTGATCCCGACCATTCAGACGTTGATCAAGGACTATCAACTCGACGAAGACCAGCAGGTGCTGATCGGAACCGGCGGCGGCATCGGCGCTTTGTTGCCCACGGTGGCGGATCGGCTCGGTCTGCGGTTCGAGATCGCGAAGGATGCGGAGATCATTTCCTCGATCGGAGCTGCGCTCGCCATGGTTCGCGAGGTCGTCGAACGGGTCAATCCCGATCCGTCCTCCGACGACATCGTCCATCTTCGCACTGAGACCCTGGAGGCGATCGGCAAACTCGGGGCCGACCCGAAGACGGTCGACATCTCCGTGGAGATCGACCGCCAGACCGGCAGGATCCGGGCGATCGCCACGGGTGCCGCTGCGCTCCGCAGTTCTGGAGACACCGAGGCGGTCTCGGAGCGGCAGGCCCGTCGTATCGCGGCCCGGTCATTACGGCGGACGGAAGACGAGATCGAACTCGTTGCCGAGACCGCCAGCGCGTTCGTCTACGCTCCGACAGCCGGTTCGAGGCATTCGCTCCGGATCGTCGACCGGCGCGGAAACGTGCGTTTGCAGCGCAGCCATGCGGTCGTGCAACGGACGACCGTCGAAAAATGGCAGGATTCCTTCCGATCGATGAACCTGTTCGGGCCGGCAGACCCGACCGATGCTTTTTTCGGTGCAGTTTTGCTATATGATACCCACTTGGTCGACGTGACCGACGAAAGCCTCTATTCCAACGCGGTCAAGATCGTCGACAGCGAGCTTTCGGGCGTTGCGCCGGAAACGCCGCTGGTTTTGATCGGCCTGGGACGACCGATGTCGACCGAGAAGATGCGACAAGGAGAACGATGATGGAAAAGTTTGAGAAGCTGAAGGCCGTAGCGGCGCCGATGGGAATCCCCAATGTCGATACCGACGCGATCATTCCCAAGCAATTCCTGAAGACTATCAAGCGCGCCGGGCTCGGCAAGGCGCTGTTCTCCGAACGACGCTACAACGAGAACGGCGAAGAGCGGCCGGACTTCGTCCTCAATCAAGGACCTTTCCGCAAAGCCAGGATCCTGGTGGCCGGCGAGAATTTCGGTTGCGGATCGAGCCGGGAGCACGCGCCGTGGGCACTGCTCGATTTCGGCATCCGTTGCGTCATCGCGCCGTCGTTCGCCGACATCTTCTACAACAACATGTTCAAGAACGGCATGTTGCCGGTCCGCCTGAGCGCCAAGCGGGTGCACGAACTGATCCAGTTCCTGACCGAGCTCCCCGGCGCCGAAATCACCGTCGATTTGCGCGAGCAGACCGTGACCGGACCGGACGGGCAGGTCGATCATTTCGACGTCGCGGAGTTCTCGCGCGAGAGTCTGCTGAACGGCTATGACGAAATCGAGCTTTCGTTGCTGAAGAAGGACAAGATCGACGCCTACGAGAAGAAAATGAGCGTCGAGCGTCCCTGGCTCTAACGAGCGGCGACGCTTGAAACAGAGGCCTGTCGCGGCGGCACGAGCAGATGTTCGGGCCGCCTTTTTCTTGATACGGCGATAGCTCCTCCCCGCCTCGGGAGACTTCAAAGTATCCTGAGGGCCAACGCGGATGCCCGTCGTTTTATAAATTCACGCCCTGGCCGCACGACAGTAGCGGCTTGAAGTATTGCGGCTGGTGGAAATTCGCTTTGGTGGCTTTGGGCAGGAATGCGCTCCAGTAGCTGCGTTGCCGCCCCTGCCCCAAGATCGAATAGAAGTTTCCACGGAGCTTTGCAGGATCGCCGTCCCAGCCGAGTGGTTTGAGGGGAATGACTAGTTCAGCGTTCCAGCCGCCGGTCAGCATGGTCGCTGTCGAGGTCGACCCGAGTTCAACGCCCTCCTGGTGCTGTTTGGCGCCGACAATCCTGACCTGAAAAGTCTGGTTATAGGGCGATACTTCAAATTCGAGGTAAGGAAATCCGCTGTCTGAAAACGTCACGAACAATTCCACGACGTCGAATTGGTAGGGATATTCATTCGCACCCAAAACCTTCTTCGCGTTCAACGTCGGCGCCGTTACGGCAAAGCGTACATCTAAGGTGTCGTTTGCAATCAGGGCGATGGCTTGAACCGGATGTTTGAGCGCCGACGTCGCGGGCGCGATCAATGACAGCTCGCAGGCCATCGCACCTGCCCCATTCAGCAAAACTGCGACCACGACCCAGAATTTCATCGGGGTATTTTAGCCGCTTTGGAGCGCCTTGAGATAGGCGCAAAACATATCGGCCATCGCGTCAGCATAGGCTTCGATCTCAGCCGAAGTTCGAGGCGTTTCCGAGAAATGCTTACCGACCGAACTGAGCGTCTGTTTGATCAGATCGCCGGCCGCGGCGCGCACCGCATCCGAGGCCACAGGCAGTACTTCGCGCAGGAAGGCCTGAACCGTGTGGTCTCCCGACGCCCTCGCCTCCAGCGCCTCGGGCGCATCGCGATAAAGCGGAACGGCGTCGCTGAGCGCCACCCGCATCGCGGCTTCTTCGCATTCCGAGCGGATGAAGGCGTGGACCAGTTTGCGTAGCCGGATCAGCGGCGGTTGTTCGGTTTCCTCGAGGATACCGCGCAGCAGTTCGCTGGTCTGCCGCCATTCGTCGCTTTGCAGGCGGAACAGGATCGACGCCTTGTTCGGGAAGTATTGATACAGCGAGCCGATGCTGACGCCGGCCTTTTCGGCCACCCGCGCCGTCGTGAAGCGCGGCGCGCCTTCCTTCGCCAAAACCTGAACGGCCGCTTCCAGAATCGTTGAAACGAGTTCGGCTGAGCGCGCTTGCTGAGGCTGTTTTCGTGAGGAAATTGAGACACTTCGGGGATCGGCCATGGCGCCTCATGGATAACGCGAATAGCGAATGTGAATAATTAGTCGTATTTTGGGTGAACCGCAACAGCAGCCCTTAATGATCGGATCCCCTGCATGACCACCCTGACCACCACCCCGTTGGCACCGCTACTGGAGCGTTTGTTCGAAGAAGCCGATGCCTCCGAAGCCGAGCTCGAAACCGCTGCGGCCGCAATCGCCGACGATGAACTGGCCCGCCTGATTCGGAGCAAGACGGAGTACCGCGATTTCTATGGCCGCCTGAAGAACATGCCGCTCGCCGTCTCACGAGAGACCGGCGCGTTGCTTTACATGCTGGCGCGCAGCTCCGGCGCGCGAAACATCGTCGAATTCGGCACTTCGTTCGGGATTTCGACGCTGCACCTCGCCGCCGCTTTGCGGGACAATGGCGGCGGTCATCTCATCACCAGCGAGTTCGAGCCGTCCAAGGCGGCGCGGGCGCGGCACAATCTGACCGCCGGCGGTCTCATCGACCTCGTGGAGATCCGCGAGGGCGATGCCCTGCAAACGCTGAGCACCGATCTCCCCGAAACGATCGATCTCCTGTTGCTTGACGGCGCCAAGTCGCTCTATCCCGAAATCCTCAATCTCGTTGAAAGCCGCCTCAAGCCGGGCGCCATCATCGTCGCTGACAACGCCGACCATAGCCCGGACTACCTGGCGCAGGTGCGCTCGCCGGCGAAGGGCTACCTATCGACGCCATTCGCCGAGGACGTCGAGCTATCGGTGCGGATGGGCTGAGTTTCGGCGGCGGCGCGCTATGTTGCGCCGTTGCCATTTCCATTGCCGTTTTCGGCTTCCTCGCCGATGTGCTCGACCGAGACGACGTGCTCGTCATCGGCGGTATCGAATACGATCACGCCTTGCGTCGAACGGCCGGCGATCCGGATGTCCTCGACCGGACAACGGATCAGCTGGCCCTTGTCGGTGACGAGCATGATCTGGTCGGACTCTTCCACCGGGAATGAGGCGACGAGCTTGCCGTTGCGGTTGTTGACCGACATCGCGACGATGCCTTTGCCGCCGCGCCCGGTGGTTCGGTACTCGAAGGACGAGGTGCGCTTGCCGTAGCCATTGACGGACACCGTCAGCACCACCTGCTCCTGGGCCGACATTTCCACATAGCGCTCGGAGGAGAGCTGAATGGCGTTCGAGGCCTCTTCGCTCTCGCCCTCCGCCGCCGCTTCCTCGGCGACGCCGTCTCCGGCGACCGCGCGGCGCATCTTGAGGTAGGCCGTACGTTCGTCCGACGTCGCTTCGACGTGGCGCAGGATGGCGAGCGAAATCAGCCGGTCGCCCTTGGCGAGCGCGATGCCGCGCACGCCCATCGAGGTGCGGCCGGAAAATACCCTGACATCGGTGACCGGGAAACGGATGCACTGGCCGCCGGCGGCGGTGAGCAGCACGTCGTCGCGCTCGGTGCAGATCTGCACATCCACGATCGCCTCGTCTTCGTCGAGCTTCATCGCGATGATGCCGGAGCGCCGGACGTCGACGAAATCGGAGAGTTTGTTACGGCGGACCGTGCCGCCGGTGGTGGCAAACATCACGTCGAGATTGCCCCAGGAGGATTCATCCTCCGGCAGCGGCATGATGGTGGTGATACGCTCGCCTTGCTCGAGCGGCAGGATGTTGATCATGGCCTTGCCGCGGGCGTTGGGCGCGGCCATCGGCAGCCGCCAGACCTTTTCCTTGTAGACCTGTCCGCGCGAGGAGAAGAACAAAACCGGCGTATGCGTCGAGGCGACGAACAGTCGGCTGACGAAATCCTCATCGCGGGTCTGCATGCCCGCCCTGCCCTTGCCGCCGCGCCGCTGCGCCCGATAGGCCGAGAGCGGCACGCGCTTGACGTAGCCGGCGTGCGAGACCGTGACCACCATATCCTCGCGCTGGATCAGGTCTTCGTCCTCGACCTCGCCCTCCTGCTCGATGATGACCGTCTTGCGCGGCGTCGCGAATTCCGCCTTGATGTCGGCGAGCTCGGTCTTGACGATCGTCTGAACGCGGGCGCGCGAGCGCAGGATGTCGAGATAGTCGGCGATCTCGACTGCGAGCTTGTCGAGTTCTTCGGAAATCTCCTCGCGGCCGAGCGCGGTGAGCCGTTGCAGACGCAGGTCGAGAATGGCCTTGGCCTGTTCCAGCGACAGCCGCGCGGTGCCGTCTTCCGCCAGCCGATGGCGCGGATCGTCGATCAGCGTGATCATCGCGGCGACGTCCTTGGCCGGCCAGTCGCGCGACATCAACGTATCGCGCGCGGTGTTCGGATCTGGCGAGGTGCGGATGACGCGAATGATTTCGTCGATATTGGCGACTGCAATCGCCAGCCCAACCAAAATGTGGGCGCGGTCGCGCGCCTTGTTGAGCAGGAACTTGGTCCGCCGCGTCACCACCTGTTCGCGGAAGGCGACGAAGATCGACAGCAGGTCCTTCAGGTTCATCAGCTGTGGCCGGCCGCCGTCGAGCGCGACCATGTTGGCGCCGAAATTGGTTTGCAGCGGCGTGAACCGATAGAGCTGATTGAGCACGACGTCGGGCACGGCGTCGCGCTTGAGTTCGACCACGACGCTGAAGCCGTCGCGATCGGATTCATCGCGCAGGTCCGAAATGCCCTCGATCTTTTTCTCGCGCACCAGTTCGGCGATGCGCTCGACCATCGTGGCCTTGTTGACCTGATAGGGAATTTCGGTGATCGACGATGGCTTCGCGATCCTTGCGGATGGTGTCGATCGACACCTTGCCGCGCATCACGATCGAGCCGCGGCCGAGGTGATAGGCCGAGCGGATGCCCTGGCGTCCGAGAATGATGCCCCCGGTCGGGAAATCCGGGCCCGGGATGATTTCCATCAGTCGATCGATCGAAAGCCCGGGATTGTCGATCAGCGCCACGCAGGCATCGATGACTTCGCCGAGATTATGCGGCGGAATGTTGGTGGCCATGCCGACGGCGATGCCGCCGGCGCCGTTGACCAGGAGATTGGGGAACTTGGCCGGCAGAACCCGCGGCTCGCGATCGCTTGTCGTCGTAGTTGGCCTGGAAGTCGACGGTGTCCTTGTCGATATCATCGAGCAGCGTATGCGCGATCTTGGTCAGGCGGGATTCGGTGTACCGCATCGCGGCCGCGGCATCGCCGTCCACCGAGCCGAAATTGCCCTGCCCGTCGATCAGCGGCACGCGCATCGAGAAATCCTGCGCCATGCGGACCAGTGCGTCGTAGACCGACTGGTCGCCGTGCGGATGGTATTTACCGATCACGTCGCCGACGGTGCGCGCCGACTTGTTAGGCTGCTTGTTCCAGTCGAAGCCGTTCTCATGCATCGCGTAGAGGATGCGGCGGTGAACCGGCTTGAGACCGTCGCGCGCATCCGGCAGCGCACGCGACACGATCACGCTCATCGCGTAATCGAGATAGGAGCGCTTCATCTCGTCGAGGATGGAAACGGGACGAATATCGGAAGGCGCCGGGGGCTCTCCGGGCTTCGTATCTTCAGGTTCAGACAAGGGAAAATCCGGTCAATTCAGAATCAAATTCATATAGCGCATCGAGGGGGGCAAGACCACCTCAAACGGGCGCAGCCACAGGGTTTTTCCCTTCGTTTTTTCAGGAGCTTAGGGAGCAGGCCTGGCTCCCTCGCATGCGTCCCGAAACGGATCGGAAAATACCCTCCCGAAGGGGCTGTTTAGGGACCAAAAACGACCGCGTGCATGATCCGCCCCGGCAGCAGCGTGAACAGGCCGGCGATGACCAGCGCGCCGGAGAAAATCGCGATCATGACGCGGCGATGATCGGCAACGCGATGGCGATGCGCATACCAGACGCCGAGCGGGACGGTGATCAGCACAAAGATCGACAGCAGATGGATCGGGCTCCAGGGCCCCCACAGCTTGATCTGATGGATCGAGAGCGAGCTTGCAGCCACCCCCAGCATCAGGACGACCCAGAGCCAGCCGATCGCGCGATGAGGCAACGTTCCCTTTGGTGCTGCGAGCTGGACCGCGCCCAGCACGAAAGCCGCCATCGCCGCGAAGGCGTGAACGGGGATCGCGGGAGCGGCATCCAGGAGCGGCGCGAGACTCATGCGAAGTCTCCTCTCACACCGGAAATTATCGCTTCCGCCGGAATCTCAACGCTAACCAGCTTTAGAACGGGATATCGTCGTCCATGTCGCTGTTGCGGCTGCCTGCGCCTGCCGCCACCGCGCGTCGCGGCGGGCTCGACGAGGGGCCGCTGGCGCCGAAGTCGCCGCCGCCCTGATCGTCGGAGCCGAAGCTCCCGCCGCCTCCGCCGCGTCCATCCAGCATGGTCAGGGTCGAATTGAAGCCTTGCAGCACCACCTCGGTCGAATACTTCTCGACGCCGCTCTGGTCGGTCCATTTACGGGTCTGCAACTGACCTTCGATGTAAACCTTGGCGCCCTTCTTCAGGTATTGCTCGGCGACCTTGCACAGACCTTCGTTGAAAATCACGACGCGATGCCACTCGGTCTTTTCCTTGCGCTCGCCGGTCGCCTTGTCGCGCCAGTTTTCCGAGGTTGCGATCGAGAGATTGGCAATCGGCCGTCCGTCCTGGGTGCGACGGATTTCGGGATCCTTACCGAGATTACCGACCAAAATCACCTTGTTCACACTTCCTGCCATCGCCGCTCTCCACTCGCCTCGCTATTTCGCGCCGACCCTATACGCTCACCCGCCGGCCGCGCCCGACTGATCCTTCGGTTATCCACATATAGCATCTCATTCCCAAATGTTCCAGTTTTGTTCCCGGGTGGGCGACGGAAATACCGGCCCCTGCGTTCCGGCTTGTAGCGCCGCTTCTCCGCGGACGCATTTCCCGCTCGCCAAAGGCCTGTCGATTCATCCGATTCACGCCGCAGTTTGGCGCTGACTGTGCCTTTTGGGAGACGGCGTGAGGCATCCAAATACGCTAGGATCAGCTCCAAATTGGGGTAGTTGGGCGCCGCTGACGGCTTAGGGCTGAGGAATACGCTTCGCGGGGACACGAAGCGACGGAAAGAAGATCGGGGATGACGAAGGGTTTGTTGTTGGGCGCGGTCGCGCTTGTCACGTTGGGCATCACTGCCCCGGCGATTGCTGCGGACCTTCCGGCGCGGACGTACACCAAGTCACCCGACATGGTGCCGGTCATTTATGACTGGAGCGGCGTCTATGTCGGCGTTAACGGCGGCTGGGGTACGGCGAACCGTTGTTTCGATCAGACCGCTCCTGTGGTTGGTCCCGAGGGCTGCCACGGCACGTCAGGCGGTTTCGCCGGCGGACAGCTCGGCTATCGCTGGCAGATGGCTTCCTGGGTGTTCGGCTTCGAAGGTCAGGGCGACTGGGCCAGCCTGAAGGGCAGCAATGTCAGCCTCATCACGGGCAACACCAACCGCTCGCAAGTCGACGACTTCGGACTGTTCACCGGCCAGGTCGGTTACGCCTGGAATACGGCCCTGCTGTATTTCAAGGGCGGCGCGGCCGTCATTGGCGATCGCAACGACCTCCTGGGCGCCAACGGCGCCGTCATCGCAACGAGCTCGGGCGATAACCGTTGGGGCGGCACGGTCGGTGCGGGCATCGAATTTTCGTTCGCGCCGAACTGGTCGGCCGCGGTTGAGTACAACCACCTCTTCATCGCCAACAACAACACGACCTTCACCAACCAGAACACCGGCGCTGTGATCAGCAGCGACCATATCCATGGTGATGCCGATCTGGTGTCGGTCCGCGTCAACTACCGCTGGGGTGGTCCGGTGGTCGCCAAATACTGATCAACTGCTGATCGCAGCTTATCTGCTTGAATTCGAAAAAGCCGGCCGTAGCGCCGGCTTTTTTGTTGCGTCGAAAACCTGGTCACCGAAATCGAACGTTTCGCCCCACAACTCCTGTGCGAGTGTATCTTTCCGGAAACAGTATTTCTGGTTGAATAAGCTATATCTCCCGCACCGATTGGATGACGACCGCGACCGGAAAACGAGGCGCGGCGGAAATGACAGGGGTAGCGATAGACATGAAGACGTTGTTGTTGGCTGCGGTGGGTCTGACGGCCCTCGCGATCTCTCCCGCACTGGCGGCGGATCTTCCGGCGCGGGCGCCGGTCTACACCAAGGCGCCAGTGATGGCGCCGGTCTATGACTGGAGCGGCTTCTATATCGGCCTAAATGCTGGCGGCGCGTCGAGCCGCGAATGTTACACCCTTAGCAGCGTTGCAGGCGCTGCACTCGCTCCGATCTCGGAGGGCTGTCACAACGCAACGGGCGCTCTGGTCGGCGGCCAGGCCGGCTACCGCTGGCAGATGACCAACTGGGTGTTCGGCGTTGAGGCCCAGGGCGACTGGGCCAACCTGAAGGGATCGAATCCGAGCCTTACGGCAGCGATACCCTACAC
>CAVVLH010000025.1:0-109242 GCA_963748805.1 uncultured Alphaproteobacteria bacterium
GCTTCGGCTACGATCCGATGTTTCTGCCCGACGGCCATGACCGGACCTTCGGCGAGATGAGTTCGATCGAAAAGCACGGCCTGCCGCCGCTCGGCAAAGGCCTGTCGCACCGGGCGCGCGCCTTCGTCAAACTGGCGGAGCGCTGCCTTGGCTAACGAGAAAGAAGCCTTCGGCGTTTACGTGCACTGGCCGTTTTGCCTGTCGAAATGCCCCTATTGCGATTTCAACAGCCATGTCCGGCATGCCGCGATCGACGAGGATCGCTTTGCCCGCGCCTTTGCCCGCGAGATCGAAACCACGGCGTCGCGCGCGCCGAACCGCGAGGTCTCCTCGATTTTTCTCGGCGGCGGCACGCCCTCATTGATGCGGCCCGAGAGCGTGGCGGCGATCCTGGATGCGATCGGCAAGCACTGGCGCGTCGCCTCCGATGTCGAAGTAACGCTTGAGGCCAACCCGACCAGTGTGGAAGCCACGCGGTTCGCCGGTTATCGCGCAGCCGGCGTCAACCGCGTCTCGCTCGGCGTGCAGGCGCTCGACGATGCGTCGTTGAAAATGCTCGGACGTTTGCATAGCGCGCGCGAGGCGCTGGATGCGGTCGCGATCGCCCGCCGTTCGTTCGACCGCTATTCCTTCGACTTGATCTATGCCCGTCCCGATCAGACTCCGGACGCCTGGAGCAGCGAATTGAAGCTGGCGATCGCGGAAGCCGCCGAGCACCTTTCGCTCTACCAGTTGACGATCGAGGAAGGCACGCCGTTTTTCGGTTTGCATGCCGCCGGCAAGCTCAAGACGCCGGACGAGTCATTGGCCCGCACGCTCTACGACGTGACTCAGGACGTCTGCGGCCAACACGGCCTCAACGCCTATGAAATCTCCAACCATGCGCGGGGCGGTGCGGAATGCCGGCACAACCTCGTCTACTGGCGCGGACAGGAATATGCCGGGATCGGCCCCGGCGCCCATGGACGCCTCGATGTCGATGGCGTCCGCCATGCGATCTCGACCGAGAAACGCCCCGAGGCCTGGCTGATGCGGGTCGAAGCCAGCGGCCATGGCGTGGTGGTCGACGATCTCCTCAACAGCGAGGAGCGCGCCGACGAATTTTTGCTGATGGGGCTGCGACTTGCCGAAGGCATAGATCCCGGCCGCTATCTGGCTCTGTCAGGCCGGCCGCTCGATCCGCGCCGGATCGCGCTGTTGCGCGAGGAAGGCGCGATTGTCGTCGACGACGAGGGACGGCTGCGGGTGACGCAAGCGGGCTTTCCGGTGCTGGATGCGGTGGTGGCGGATTTGGCGGCTTAAGCCCCAAAGCTTCGGGGCGATCCCGCGACCGGCGTCGGGCCGCCAGTGGCCACCCGCATCACTGCAAGGCCGCGCTCATTGGTGCCTTCGGGCCGGAATCGAAACAGGCCGTCGATACCGGAAAAGCCGGACGAATTGAGCAGTACTTCGGTCGTGAAGCGCTTGCCGCCCTGGCTGCGCGACAACGCGGCCACGAGCGCGACCGCATCATAAGCGAGCGTCGCCGTCCGCACGGGCTCGGCGCCGTATTTGTTCTTGTAACGCGTGGAGAAGGCGCGGAAGCCCGCCGGATCGGGCGCGGCGTACAGGCCACCCTGCAACGCCGGGCTTGCGAACACCCGCGGATTGTCCCACAGGCCCGTGCCGAGCAATTGCACGTTTCTCAAGTTAGCGCCGGCGGCCGACAGCGCATCCGCTGTCGCCACCACCGCATCGCCATCGTCTGCCAGAAGCAGCGTGTCGATCGAACTCAGCGCGCCCGCCACGTTGCGCGCCGCAGCAGTGCGATCGGCGCCGTATTTCTCGAAAACGACGACGCGGCCACCGCGTTTCGGCACCGCCTGCTTGAACGCGGCCTCGACCACATTGCCATAGGCGTTCTCGGGCAACAGGGCCCCGAACGAACGTTTGCCGATGGTGGCGGCATATTCGACGATCCGGTTGACGTCGGATTCCGGCAGAAAGCTGAGCAGATAGACGCCGCGGCTGGCGACGCTCGAATCAGTCGAAAACGCAATCACCGAAATGCCACGACCGCGCGCCACCTGGGCTACCGCCGGCACCGAGGTTGCAAACAGCGGACCGAGGATGATCTCTGCACCTTCATCGACCGCCTGCTGGGCGGCCTGTTGCGCGCCTTGCGGACTGCCGGCGTCATCCTTGATCAGAAGCTGAAGGTTGGGATTGAGGAATTCCGACAGCGCCATTTCGGACGCATTCTTCATCGACTGTGCGGCAACGGCGGCATTGCCGCCCGCTGACAGTGGCAGGATCAGCGCGACCTTGACCTGACCGTTACCAACCGAAACCGATTGACCCGGCGCGCCGGAGGGACCCGGGGGTGGCGACGACGAGCTGAACGGGTTGGGAACGGAAAACTGGCTGATGCTCTGCTGGACGCCGGCGCACGCGCTAAGCAACGGGGCGCCCAAAATGAGCCCAAGCGCCGTCCGCCGGCTTGCCGGCGAGCCCGAAAGCCCGGACTGGCCGGTTCCGGACCCCTCGGTTCCAGATTTGTCGGGTTGAACGTTGGGATCGAACGGACCCACCATCATATCTCTTTTCTTAGCCTAACCCACGATAAGGCCAGGACTTCGCCATGCCTAAGTCATCAGGATGGGTGGATTCAGGCATATTGTCGGCGAATGGTTAACCAAAACAAAAGGATTTTAGCCTTCCGGCGCGATGGGTTCATCCCTTGGCCGCGCGAAAAGAAGCCCGCTTGTCTATATCTGTTTCGGCTTTTCTTGGGCTTCGCTGGCTTCTGTCTGGCACGAACCTCTCATCGCGGTTCGCACTCTCCCCGTTCCTGTTCTAGACTAGTGTTCCGGTTCTGACATTCGTATCCTGTTGCCGCGAGAGCGTTTACGAATGTCAGGACCAAAGGAACACTAGCAAATATAGTCTGGTGGTGCGGCTTTGGATTTGACATTCGCTATGAGAACTCGCGGCACCGACAAAGCGAATGTGAAATCCACCGCACCACGCATTATGCGCCCAAAAGCCATTTCCACCAACACGCCCGATGCCGCGGGCCAGCCCGCCGCTCGGACTTATATCCTGAACGGGCAGACGCTGGCCGCGCCCAAGCCGGCCGGCGGGCTTTACCTTGTGGCGACGCCGATCGGCAATCTCGGCGATATCACGCTGCGCGCGCTGGAAACACTCGCCGGCGTCGGCCTGATCGCCTGCGAGGACACCAGGATCACCCGCCGCCTGACCGAACGTTACGGAATCACGACCCAGCTCACGCCCTATCACGAGCATAATGCCGCCTCGGCCCGGCCGAAAATTCTCGAACATTTGTCGCAAGGCGCTTCCGTTGCGCTGGTTTCCGACGCCGGAACGCCGTTGATTTCCGATCCCGGTTTCAAGCTGGTGCGTGAGGTCTGCGCCGCCGGACTTCCCGTGGTCGCGCTGCCGGGCCCCTCGTCGGTACTGACCGCCTTGTCGGTAGCGGCTCTGCCGACCGATCAATTCTTCTTCGAAGGATTTCTGCCGCCGAAGCAGACCGCGCGCCGCGCGCGACTGACCGAGCTGTCGCGCCTCGATGCGACGCTCGTGTTGTTTGAATCCGGCAGCCGCGTGCAGGAAACCCTAGGCGATCTCGCGGGAATCATGGGCGCGCGGAGTGCTGCGATCTGTCGCGAGATGACCAAGATGCACGAAGAAGTCACCCGGGCCCCGCTCACCGAACTGGCGCAATCGGCCACAACGCTCGAGACGCGCGGCGAATTCGTGCTGGTGATCGCCCCGCAGCCCGACGGCAGCCAGATCATGACGACTGAAGAGGTGGATGATCTTCTGCGCGACCGGCTTTCCCGCGACAGCGTCAAGGACGCGGTGGCGCACGCAGTCGAGGTTTCGGGTCGGCCGCGCCGCGAAATCTATGCCCGCGCGCTTGAACTGGCGAAGGGCACACATGGCCGGGATTAATCCTGACGGCGAAGCCGAGACAGCCAACGGCCGCCGCGCCAAAGTGGCCTCGCCCGCGCGCGTCGAGGCGTTTCGCACCGGCCTTTCGGCGGAGACCCAGGCCGCCGCGGTTCTGATCGCCAAGGGCTATCGCATTCTCGCCCGGCGGTTTCGCACCCCCCATGGCGAAATCGACATCGTGGCGCGACGGCGCAATCTCGTCGCTTTTGTCGAGGTCAAGGCGCGGACGAACCTCGACGACGCGGCCTATGCGGTGACGCCGCGCCAGCAGGCCCGCATCATTGCGGCGGCGCAGGTCTGGCTGATGGCGCACCCCGAACATGAGGCATATGATTTGCGTTTCGATGCCATGCTGATTGCGCCGCGCCGTTTGCCGCGCCATGTGCTATCGGCCTTCGACGCGAGCTCTTAGATAACTCGAATGATACTGGCGATACAGACTGGCCACATGGTTCTCCTGGCGATGCGAAGCATCGTCCAGCGACGGCGCGCTGTTTTTTTGTGCCGTTCGCTAACGGCCTCGTTCGCACTCGGCCTGCTCCGGCAAGCGCGCGTCTCGAAGGATGAAGCCCGTGATATTAACAATGCCTCACTAGCTGACGGACCCCGCCCATGAAACTGAACGTCGCCGTCCAGATGGACCCGATCGCGCGCATCAACATCCGCGGCGATTCCACCTTCGCGCTGCTGCTGGAAGCACAAAAGCGCGGGCATGGGCTGTCCTATTACACGCCCGATAAACTTTCCTTGAAGGGCGAGGAGGTCGTGGCGCCGGTGCAGTCGCTGACGGTCCGCGACGAGGTCGGCAACCATTTCACCCTCGGCGAGCCGAAGCGCGAGCCGCTTGCGGCCTTCGACGTCATCCTGCTGCGACAGGACCCGCCGTTCGACCTCGCTTATATCACCTCGACGCATCTGCTCGAGCGGTTGCATCCGAAGACGCTGGTGGTGAACGACCCCGCCTCCGTGCGCAACGCGCCGGAAAAGCTATTCGTGATGGATTTCCCGCAGCTGATGCCGCCGACGCTGATCTCGCGCGACCTCGACGAGATCAACGCGTTTCGCGACGAGCATGGCGCCGTCGTGATGAAGCCGCTGCACGGCCATGGGGGGGCCGCGGTGTTTCGCATCCTGCCGCAGGACATGAATTTCGGCTCGCTGTTCGACATGTTCTCCGTCACCTTCAAGGAGCCATGGGTGATTCAGCGCTTCCTCCCCGAAGTGAAACACGGCGACAAGCGCATCATCCTGGTCGACGGCGAATTTGCCGGCGCCGTCAACCGCGTGCCGGCGGCCGACGACCTGCGCTCCAACATGGTACGCGGCGGCGCGGCCAAGGCCACCGAACTCAGCGATCGCGAACGCGAAATCTGCGCAACACTCGCGCCGCATTTGCGCAAGCGCGGGCTGTTATTCGTCGGCATCGACGTGATCGACGGCAACCTGACCGAGATCAACGTGACCTCGCCGACCGGCATCCGCGCCATCGCCCGGCTGAACGGGCCGGACGTGGCCGCGAAAATCTGGGATGCGATCGAGAACAAGCGCAGCCAAAAATAGCCGCGATCTCTTCTGTCGCCTTCCAAATGTCAAAAAGCGGTCGCAGCTTTTCGCGTACGATCATGCATAATTAAAAACTCAAGATCGCCGTCATAAGACGATCCAACACATCATCAGTGGAGGGAACACGCATGACACCAGATGTTTCGCGAAGGTCGCTGCTTGCGCTGGGCGCAGGTCTTACCACATCGGCCCTGTTGGGTGACGTCGCGCGGGCGAAAGCACCCAAGCTCGGACCGGCACCGCAATACTTCTATCGCTTCAACGTCGGCGGCGCCGAGGTCACGGTCGTCTCCGACGGCGCGCTGGACCTCGGCAATCCCAAGGGCACCTTCACCGGCGTGTCGGACGACGAAATGAGCAAGATGCTGACCGACAATTTCCTGTCGCCGGCAAGCGTCGTGCTGGAACAGAATTCTCCGATCGTGAATCTCGGCGACAAGCTTGTGCTGTTCGACACCGGCATGGGCACGTCGAAGATGTTCGGCCCGACCACCGGACGCCAGCAGAAAAGCCTGAAGGAAGCCGGCATCAAGCCGGAAGACATCGACGCCGTGGTGTTTTCCCACGGCCATATCGATCACATCGGCGGCGTGGTGGGCGACGACGGCAAGAACCTGTTCCCCAACGCGCAATTCTACATCGCCGAGAGCGACTTCAATTACTGGACCGATTACGACAAGGCCGGTCCGAAACTGAAGGATTTCGTCGATCACGCCAAGAAGAACCTGACACCGGTCCGCGACCGGCTGGTGTTCTACAAGGACGAGCAGGAATTCCTGCCCGGCGTGACCGCTCTGTCGGCGCCAGGCCACACCGTCGGCCATACCATCTTCGTGATCTCGTCGGAGGGAAAATCCTTTGCCTACACCGCCGACCTCACCCACCATCCAATCCTGCTGATGGAAAAGCCGCGGATGGAATTCGCCTACGACACCGATCCGGCGCAGGCGGCGAACAGCCGCGTCAAGATGCTGGACATGCTGGCGGCACAGAAGATTCCGGTGCTCGCCTATCACTATCCCTGGCCCGGTGTCGGCCATATCGCCAAGACGGCCGAGGGATTCCACTACGTGCCCGAGCCGATGCAGATGAAGACGTAAGGCGACAAGCCTTCGGGGAAAGGCATGACCGGCCCCCGAAGGCTCACACGTCGGCCGGCCTGAAATCCTCCAGGGTCGGCGTCAGCATGTCGAAGCGATCGCGGATCGTGGAGCAGGTGTTGCCGCCTAATCTTGCGATCGCGTCGAGTTTGGCGGGATCGATGTGCAACCGATCGGCGTCGACGACGTCGGAATGGTAATGCGCAAACAATATCTCGCCGAGGATGATCTGCCGTGACTTGCCGAGCTCGAGCGTGAGGTGACGCCGGCATTCGAACGCCGCCGGCGCTTCCTTGATCCAGGGCGAGGCCACCGTCCTGCCGGGCATCGCGGTGAGGCCTGCGGCCTGCAATTCGTCGCGGTCGGGCGGAAACGGCACGCTGCACACATGCATCGCCGCGGCAATGGCATGCGAGACGATGTTGACGGTGAAGACTTCCGTCAGGCGGATGTTCAATCCGGTGTCCTTGAACCGCATGTCCGGATGGTTTTCGACCCCGAGCGCCAGGATCGGCGGATCGGCCGACAGGCAATTGAAGAAGCTGAACGGCGCGGCATTGACGCGACCCTGGAGGTCGACGGTCGTCACCAGCGCGATCGGGCGCGGCACCACGGTGCCGATCATCAACTTATATTTGTCCCGCGCCGACAACTCGCGGAAATCGAAGGTGACGTCCTTCGGCGATGGGTCAGGCTGTTGATCAGGAACTTGGGCGACCGCGTCCATCACTCGCTCTCGATCGACGGCGCGCCGGCATGCGCCTGCAAGAAACGCTCCTCCCACCAGGAGAACAGGAGATCGCGCAGCGCCGCCGCGTCGTCCTCGCCATAGATGTCGGTGCGCTTGACCGCCTGGAACGCCGCGAATTCTTCGCCCGACAACGCGACAGGAAGCTCGGTGATCTGGATCGGCGTATTTGGAAACTCTGGTTTGTAGCTGGTATCGCGGCGGAGCGGCCGGTCGGTCTTGATGGTGGGGTTGCGAAAATCCTTCGGCGTGCGCTGGCTTGCGAGCACCGGCGTCTTCGGCACCCGCGCGAGATCCGCCTCGGTCGCCTCGAACACCGTCAACTTGAGCGGCTTCAGCGCAAAATTGCTGGTGCGCATCACGTCCGCGCCGCAGACATTCGGCACCGCCAGCACGTCCATCAGCGCCAGCAGATCGACATGATCGCCGGCCTTGGTGGTTTGCCGCGTCATAAAAGCGTGGCCGTCCTGATCGACGCCGGTGCACATGAACAGGTTGAATGAGTCATGCACGTCGTCCGGCGTCAGCCCGTATTCGCGCTGCGCCTCGGCCTGGATGTCATGGCAATTGGTGTGCACCGAGAAGCCGTACGACGCCTCATAGACATAGGCGCTGCAACGGGGAAACAGCACGTCGTTGCGCCCGACGGTGTCGTCCAGGATATAGAGCATGGCGCGCTCGCGCGGCGGCGCCGACCACATGAACGTCCCCGTGGTGGGATGAAAGCCATGCACCGTGCGGGTGCGCCCGCAATGCATGAATTCCTTGTAGTCATGCAGGTTGAAGCAGTTGAAGTCGGCGCACTGGCCGCCCTCGACCTGTTCGATGCGCAGGATCTGTCCTTTGAGCAGTTCGATCGCCTTGCCGGTGCCGGGCTCCAGCACATGTTCGAACAGAATTTTGCGCTCGCTCATCGCTGCGCCTCCCGGTCATTCGGCTTTGCTGTCGCCTCGGCTTTCCGCGCGGCGGCGTATTCGCGAAGCGCAAGGCGGACCAACGCAATGCGGTCCGGCGCGACCCCGCGCGCGATGGTGCGATCCATCAATTCAAGCTGCTGCTGGTTGAGCTGCAATTTGATCACTCTTTCCGCCATTTAACGCGCTCCCAAGCATACTTCGAAGATAATTCTTGTATACAGTTTTGAGTTTGCAGACGCGACTCCCAGTCGGCCCTTTCGCGGCGATTATCGGCGCTTTTATCGGCCAATCGAGCGCAAACTTTGGGCGAATCGCTGCCCTTTATTCGCGCCCAGCGGCTATTATTTCCGCATTAGGTGTACAATATCAGGTGATACCGTACACCAAATTTCACCGGTCCATGCGGATCGGCATCGCTGGGCAGAACGCTTTGGCAGGACCGCTGATGAGCAAGAAATCCACCCGCGTCGATCTGGCCTGCCAGGCGTTGCGGCAGGCCATCATCGAACAGGCGCTGCCGCCCGGCACCAAGCTGCCGGAGGATGAACTCGGCGTCCGCTTTGGCATGAGCCGCACATTGGTTCGCGAAGTGCTGGCGCAGTTGCAGTCGGAAGGGCTGGTCGATGCGCCGCCACGGCGCACCGCGACGACCGCGAAACCGACGCTGGACCAGGCCCGGGAGATTTTCGAAATCCGCCGCCTGCTCGAGCGCGAGGTGGTGCGCCTCGTGATCGGGCGCTGGCAACCGCAATTCGGCGCCGATCTCGAAGGCCATGTGCGGGCCGAGGAAGCTGCCCGGCAGGCGGGCGAGGCCCGCGTCTCGATCCGCCTGGCCGGCGAATTCCACACCCGGCTCGGCGAAATGGCCGGCAATACGCTGCTTCGGCGTTACCTGAGTGAAGTGGTGTCGCGCTGCTCGCTGATTCTGGCGCTTTACGGAAGGCCGCATTCGGCCGATTGCGCCGTCAACGAACACCGCGAAATCGTCGCGGCGTTGCGTGGCGGCGACGCGGAAGCCGCCATCAAGATCATGGATCATCATCTGGGCTCGGTCGAAGCGCGCGCGCTGTTCGACCAGGGGCGCGAGGCCAGCTTCGATCTTGGCGCCGTACTGTCGCGCTATGCCGGTGGTCTCGACGGCGCGGGCACGAAGGTCGCGAAACTTCCAAGGCCGAAGGCCCGAGGGAAGAAATGATTCTCAAGAAGCTGATTCAACAAACGACGATTTTTGCGCTGCCGCTTTCGCGGTTCTTCTTACCTGAACTTCCCATCACCGCGGCGACGCTGCCGCGAACCCAGACGGAGTATTGTCGATGACCACGCGTTCCATCTCCCGCAGAAACCTCTCCCGCAGAACTTTTCTGGGCGGCGCGGCCGCAAGCCCGTTCGTGCTGTCCGGCCTGGGTGCTCCGGCGCAGGCCGCCGGCCTCACCATCGGCATCATCTATGTCGGCCCGCGCGCCGACTACGGCTGGAATCAGGCGCATGCGGTCGGCGCCAAGGCGCTGAAGGAACTCCCCGGCGTCAAGGTGGTCGAGGAAGAGAACGTGCCCGAGACGATCGCGGTGGCGAAAACCATGGAGTCGATGATCAACATCGACGGCGCGACGCTCTTGTTCCCGACCTCGTTCGGCTATTTCAATCCCTTCATGCTCGATGCGGCCAGGAAATATCCGAAGATCGAGTTTCGCCATCCGACCTCGCTGTGGAAGGAGGGCAAGGATCCGACCAACGCCGGCGGTTATTTCTGCTATCTCGACCAGGGCCACTATGTGAACGGCATTGCCGCCGGTCTTTCGACCAAATCGAACAAGATCGGCTACATCGCCGCCAAGCCGATTCCGCTGGTGCTGCGCAACGTCAACTCGTTCATGCTGGGCGCGCGCAAGGTCAATCCCAACGCCACCGTGCAACTGATCGTCACCGGCGACTGGGCGATGCCGGTGCGCGAGGCGGAAGCCGCCAACGCGCTGGTCGACGCCGGTTGCGACGTCGTCGCCTGCCACATCGACAGCCCGAAGGTGGTGATCGAGACCGCCGAGAAGCGCGGCGTCAAGAGCTGCGGCCACAACGCCAATCAGGCGGACCTCGCGCCGAAGGGTTTCATCACCGGCGCCGAGCTGAAGTGGGGCACGATTTACACGAGCTTCGCCGGCATGCTGGCCAAGGGCGAGAAGCTGCCGAACATGGTGATCGGCGGCTATGACAAGGACATGGTGCAAAGCTCGGCGTTCGGCGCCGGATGCAGCGAGTCGGGGCGCAACGCGGCGATGGCCGCGATTGCGGATCTGAAGGCGGGAAAACCGATCTTCACCGGCACGGTCAAGAGCAACACCGGCAAGGTGATCACCAGCAAGGACACTCCCCTCTACGATCCCTCGCTCGAAAGCACGGACTATCTGGTCGAAGGCATCGTCGGTTCGGTGTGAGGTCGCTTCTGATCGCTCCGGGGTTATGCTGCACGAGCCGCGGACGGAGGTGCGCTCCCTCTCCCTTTGGGAGAGGGCTGGGGTGAGAGGTTACGGTCTCTCGTGAGAGCAGCGCCCCCTCACCCGATTTGCTGCGCAAATCGACCTCTCCCCGCCGGGGAGAGGTGAAGTGGCACGACCGACTCTCACGATTTAGCCAGCCGCTCCGCCAATTCCTTATCCAGCTCCGGCAGCAGCACAATGCCGTCCTGATCGCTGCCGCTAGAATGCACGACGATCCAGGTGCAGGGCTTTCCGCTTTCGTTGCGCGGCGCGTGCGGGATGTTGGCGTCGCAGAAGCACTGCTCGCCCTGTTTCACCTCGACGCGCTTTTCGAGATGATCGCCGTAATAGACCGCGCATTCGCCCTCCAGCAGGTAGGCGATGGTCTCGATATCCTTGTGGTAATGCGCTTTCGCGACCGCGCCCGGCGGCATCGGCATCACATTCATGCAGATCTTTTGGGCGCCGACCGTCTCCTTGGACGCGCCCGCGCCATACACAATGCCCTGCTTGCCCAAATAAGTCTGGCCGGGCTTGATCAGCGCAAAACCATCGGGTGGTGCTACAAACATCTCGGCTCTCCGGGTGGATGGCAGCCTGGCGCCTCGTCGTCGCCGTCGGCTTCGACAGGTTTAAAAGACCTCCCTGCTACCGTACTTGTCGCCTAACATAACGATCGGCGCAGCCCGCACGCCGTCAATTTCTCGTCACGAGTTTGCGATCCGAATGGCAAATGGATAGCGAATTTCATCAATGGTCCCGCTAACCGCGCAAATAAGGCAACGATGATGAAGGGAAGCACACTTGGTTATATTCGAGCCGTCTTCGTCAGCTTGACGTTTCTGGCGGCCTCCACGCCCGTGACAAGCCTTGCGGCTGACGCGGACGTTGTCACAACGGGATTGCACTTTCCGGAAGGGGCCATCTTTGTCGGCGAGACATTGTATTTGGTCGACTATGCGACATCGCGTGTGCTGCGCTTGGTCGGTGGGAAAGTCGAGACGGTCTGGCATCAGGATGGCTGCGGTGCGAACGGTCTTGTGGCGTTGGACGTTGAGCTCCTGATTGCCTGCTATGACAACGGTACCATCGTTCGAATGACGAGCGAGGGGATTGTGCAGGAAACGATCAGTCGTGATAGCGCTGGCGGCGTCTTTGTCAGCCCGAATGATCTTGTCGCCGACGCTGCTGGAGGCGTGTATTTCACATGCTCTGGCAACGGGTCGGTTCTTGGCAAGGTCTATTACCGTGCCTCGACCGGTCAGGTGACAATGGTGGCTGATGGAATCAGCTACGCAAACGGTCTTGCCGTCGCGAACGACGGGCATTTGCTTTATCTCGCTGAAAGTAAAAGACACCGCCTGCTCACGTTCGAGATTGGCGCCCGCGGTCAGTTGTCCCATCAGGCTGAGCTCGTGCAGCTGGGGAATATACTGGCCGATGGTCAGCATGATGCATTCACTCCCGATGCACTGCGCCTCGACAAACATGGCCGTTTATTTGTCGGCCTCTACGATGGTGGCGGCTTCGCAGTACTGACAGGAGACGGAAAGCTGATCCAAAAGGTCGAACTGCGTGGCACCCATCATGCCAGTCTGGCGATTTCGCCAGATGGCAGATCGGTCTTCGTGACGGCGACCGATGACACACCGGACGGTTCCGGACGTGGTGAGCTACTCAAGGTCGATAACCCTGTGGTCGAATAACGACCATCGTCCATCTCGACGCGTCTTATACACGCTTGCTCAGGCGCGCGACCATCCTGTCGAGCAGCCAGACCTCGATGTCATGGCCATCGACAAACTGGGTGGCCGCCGCCAGCGCCTCTTCGTCGCTGTCGGCTTCGACGGGTTTGAAGGATTCCACCCTGTCGTCTTTATCAATGAAATAGGCGCGATACATCGGCATGACTCCCTCCGCGGGGGGATAACGCTCGGGAGTGGAACCGAAAGCGCATGGAGCCATTCGAAAACGGGTGGAACCCGAATTGCCTTATGTTGGGGTGGCGGCACAAGCCATTGAGGCAAAGCCGCTTTGTTGCTTTCGAGGAGATGGTCGCGATGACTCCCAAGCATGCATTACCAATTCTTCAGCCGCTGAACGGCTCCCTGGACGCGCCCGCGCCATAAACAACGCCCTGATTGTCGAGGGTAGGTCTGGCCCGGTTTGATCAGGGAGAAGCCGTCGGGGGATGGCGTGGTCAGGGTGTTTTCCTTGGCCTTGTTCGCAATTGCTCTAGCAGCGACCATCGTCGCACGCCCGGCGAACGGCGGTAACGTTGGTCTCGAACCTCAGCCCAGATTTGCTGATTTCAAGCCGGTATCCCGAGGTCACGGCCAGCATCGCCAATATGATGATGCAAGCCGGTATTATTAAGGCGTTGGGGTCGAGCCGGTTCATGCTCACTTCCCCTCGTCGAGATTAGCGAGCCAATATCGCCAGCACCTCACCGTATTATTCCTTATTTGGCTCTAACCCCGGCCCGTACCATCGTTTAGATCGCGGGCTCGAACTAAGCGCGTTCAAGTTCTTCTCTTGAACCTCATTGATGGCATCGACGATGGACCCTCGGACCGAGACTTTCCACTTGCCGCTTTCGTTCAGGGCATTGGTATTTTGAACGAGTCCTTCCTCACGCAACCGAGCCAATTGAGGACTGATACTGTTACGATCAACTTCACGCCCGTAGGCGGACTTCATGTAGTCGCTCAGTTCGGACGGTGTGGCCCCCGCGTGAAAGTGATTTCCGAGCGCCTGCAAGATCATGTCCTTAATCGTCAGTTGCGCTGGCTCGAGAAATTTCTCGAACACATCGATGTAGCTGAGGGGTGTTGCGGAAACAGGATTCAGATTGCCACCCGGACCAGTCGAGGCCGGAAGCGGCGCGCCCCCAGCAATAGTGAGGGTCGCTTCCATACGGTTAAGGTCTGCGAGTTCCTGTTCCCTAGGCGCTAGCTGACCTCGAAGCGCCGATATTTGGAACGTCAGCTCCTTCCGTCTGCGGTTGATGAACTGGCGAATCGTCTCTTCAGCCACCAGACTTTCCTTTCAGCTCGCACCTTCGGGATTATCAGCGTGTAATCAATGTCTGCTTTGATGTCAATATCGGTATCTAAGACGATGTCTTTTTAGATGTCTTACTCGGTATCTTTTGGGTCGGGCGCCCGCCAGAAAAATGTTCCGCAAATGTTCTTGTCCTTCAATCGGCCTTCCGCTACTTTCGATTGCGGAGGGCAAATGGTTCAGCGGGTTTCCACCGTCGCGTTTGAGGGCATCGAGGCCCGCGCCGTCGACGTGCAGGTGCAGGTCGCGCCGGGATTACCCGCCTTTGCCATGGTCGGCCTGCCCGACAAGGCCGTCTCAGAAGCACGCGAGCGGGTGCGCTCGGCGCTGATCGCTTCGGGGCTGGCGCTGCCCGCACGCCGCATCACCGTCAACCTCGCGCCCGCCGATTTGCCGAAGGAAGGCAGCCATTACGACCTGCCGATCGCGCTCGGCCTGATGGCGGCGATCGGGGCCATTCCGCCGGACGCGCTTTCCGGCTTCACGGTATTGGGCGAACTCGGCCTCGACGGCTCCATCGCGCCGGTCGCGGGCGTGCTGCCGGCCGCGATCGGGGCCAATTCGCGCGAGGAGGGCTTGATTTGCCCGGCGGCCTGCGGCGCCGAAGCCGCCTGGGCGAGCCCCGACATTCAAATCGTGGCGGCGAGTTCGCTGATCCAGATCGCCAATCATTTCCGCGGCACGCAGGTGTTGTCGCGGCCCTCTCCGAAAGTGCACGCGGCAACCGCAAGCACGCTCGATCTGCGCGACATCAAGGGCCAGGAAAGCGCCAAGCGCGCGCTCGAAGTCGCAGCCGCCGGCGGGCATCATTTGCTGATGATGGGTTCGCCCGGCGCAGGCAAGTCGATGCTCGCCGCGCGCCTGCCCTCGATCCTGCCGCCGCTGTCGCCGTCCGAGTTGCTGGAAGTCTCGATGATTGCGTCGGTCGCCGGCGAAATCCGCGACGGCGCGCTGACCGCGCAACGCCCCTTCCGCTCGCCGCATCATTCCGCCAGCATGGCGGCGCTAACCGGCGGCGGCCTGCGCGCCAAGCCCGGCGAGATTTCGCTCAGCCATCACGGCGTGCTGTTCCTCGACGAATTGCCGGAATTCGATCCGCGCGTGCTCAATTCGCTGCGCCAGCCGCTGGAAAACGGCGAGGTCTCGGTGTCGCGCGCCAATCACCGCGTCACCTATCCGGCGCGGTTCATGCTGATCGCGGCGATGAACCCCTGCCGTTGCGGCCACGCCTTTGCGCCGGGCTTCTCGTGCAAACGAAATCGCATCGAGCGCTGCACGGCCGACTATCAGGCGCGCATCTCCGGTCCGCTGATGGACCGCATCGATCTGCGCATCGAGGTGCCTGCGGTGAGCGCGGCCGATTTGATCCTGCCGCCACCGGCGGAAGGCTCGAAAGAAGTCGCCGCGCGGGTGGCCGCGGCGCGCGATATCCAGACCGCGCGTTACGCCGCAATTGGCCTGCCGCATATCCGCACCAATGCGGAAGCGCCGGCCTCGGTGCTGGAGACGATCGCGCAACCGGATGCGGCGGGTACCAAATTGTTGCGCGATGCGTCCGAGACCATGCGGCTCTCGGCGCGCGCCTATCACCGCGTGCTGCGTGTGGCGCGGACCTTGGCCGATCTCGACGGCGCCGAGAAGATCACGCGCTTGCATCTGGCCGAAGCGCTGTCGTATCGTGCGCTCGCGGATGATCTGGCGCGGGCGGCATAGCCCTAATTGTGAGTACGAAGCTTTTTAGAGAAGCAGTTCAAATGGCCGGATAACACGGTAGTCGCAACGCTGACTGCGGGCCCTTGTTCAAAGTTGGAAAGAAAATGAATCTCGACGATCCTCAATGGTCTCGCCTTCATGGCGGCTATCGTGTCCCCTACGATCCGCGAAAAGCTCTCCTTGCCCTGGAACGGGCTGATGAGATGGACAAGGCCTGGGAAGAACTCTGGACCGAGCTTTACCACCAAGGCGACGTCGGGGAGGCGTCGTACGCCGCCGTGCCGCACCTTGTCCGAATCCAGGCCGCTCGGGGAGCCGCTGATTGGAACACCTACGCCCTGGTTGCCGCGATCGAGATTGCGCGGCGCGTGGGCCATAACCCGGAGTTACCGGCCAACCTTCGCGATGACTATCAGGCTGCGTGGCGCGAACTGGTCAAGCTAGGACTGCGTGACTTGGAGTCGGCAGAAGACCCGCCGCTTGTCACAAGCATCCTTGGCGTCATCGCTATCGGCAAAGGGCAGTTCACGCTCGGGCAGTTGGCGGTGGACTTCGACGAAAGCGAACGCCAGGAATTGATCCAAACCATAGAACAGGCATGACCAAGGCGGGAGAAACTATTCCGCGTCAGCGCGCGCCGGTTGTGCAGCCCGCAGCTTGACTGGCGGGCGATCCACGCTTGTCGCGTCGGGCAATTTGCGCGATTCTGTTCACTCCAACGAATCATTTGATGGACGCGCGTTGTCATGAATCCGGCTGGGAAAATGACCCTTTCTCTTGTCCTCTTGGCCGCCGTATTTTCCGCCGAAAGTCGCGGAGCCCGGGCTCAGGTACAAGCTCAAATCCAGCCTCTACAGGCCCAGCAAAACCCACCGGCGTCATCTGTCCTGAGCCAAATCCAGGCCGGAAACGAGGAATGCAAGCGCAAGTATCCGGACCCGGCAAAGCAGGCGATGGCCATCGCGACCTGCGAAAACCACAATATGGAACTGATGAGGCCGCAGATGGTGTACCCGGACCTGATGGACCAGGAGTTGGCCAACAATCTGATGCTGGCGGAGAAGGTACAGAAGGGCAAGATGACCTTGATCGAGATGAAGGCGGTCAAGGCGCAGCTTAACTCGCAGATCGTCACGGAGTTTCAGCGCCGGCAGCTTGCCAAAATGTCGGCAGCCTCGCCGCCGCGGCCGGCCGCGCCGTCAGCTGGTGTGACGGGCTTCGTCGATCGCCCCGCGCCTGTCGTGCAAGCGAGCCCCGCGCCGCACTGTCAGACCGCGCGGTTCGGCATGATGTTGGGAATGTCGTGCAATTGATTTCTTGCAATTGATGCGCGCCAACGACGGTGGTGTTGACATTCCGCCGCGATGAATTTGGCGACATCACCTGATTTGCCCGTCGTGCCAACGTGTCGCAGCCACTTTCGCTTGTGACGTCGGGCAAATCACCGGCACTTTTCCGCGCGTCTTCCGCCCGCATGAGGGGCGTTTCGCGATCGTCACAAAACGTGGGGCGGAAGATGCGGTGGACGTTTCGGCGCGCAGGACGTACGCGCACGAAGCGGACGGCGAAGTCGTGGCGTCCTGATATCTCGACGCTGGTATCAACTCGCGACAATGCTTCGGCAATCGCGCGGGGATGGTGGCAAGAAAGCCCGATCACCAGGGAGACCACGAAATAAGCCGTTAAAACCATTGCGCGGGGAATGCCGGATGTCTCCGGTGTGACCGTGGTGACTAACGCGCGTGTTTTCTACCACCACGCGCGGCTACGGGCGCACCAGGCGCCCGGCATTCCCTGCGCCCTCTGATTCGTGGAGGGACGTTGATCGCAAAGACTCGGAGGCAATTTGCTTCGCGGGAATGCGCAATTGCGACCGCTATCTTGTTTGCGGCCATCCTTCGAGACGCCGCGCGGCTCCTCAGGATGAGGTCACGAGGCAGGCGGAAAATTTGACCCTCATGGTGAGGAGGCGCTTTTGCGCCGTCTCGAACCATGAGGCCGAAACGCAAGCTGTTTGACATGTGAAAACGAAGCCTCGCGAACCGCGACACGCGCCTCCCGTCAACCCCGCGGTAACCTGTTTTATTTACACTTCGCCAACCATAGGCCCGCGTTGTGTGAGGGCCGGAGTGTGCGGATAGTTCCATGTTGCGTTTCAAGATCCTGGCTTCGGCTGTTCCTCTTGTCGTCGCCGCCCTGTTCGCGCGCGGCGGTGTTCTGCCCGGCCCGCATCCCTGCATCGCCGTCGCCAACAGCTCGGTGGAAATCGCCGACCTGCCCTGGCGCGCCGACCTCCATGTCGCCTTCACCGACGATCCGGCGGAAGCGACCGTACGGGTTATGGTCACCGAGAGCGCGGAAGCCGCCGACTTCGCCCTCGTCGATGACCCCGACACCGCGGAAGTCGGCGCCTGCGAAGCCAATCCCGCTACCCATGCCGTCGCGATTTCCGACACCGCGGCGAGCGGTGCCCCCATTATCTATCTCTCGCATGAGGGCCCGGCCGACTACCGGATCTTCGTCCGTTCCAGGACATTCTCCCAGCGCGAAGCGGCGGCCCTCGTCGTCGGCGCCGACTTCGCCAGGCGTCCGATCAAAGCGGCCTCTCTTTAATCCGATAACGGCGGCCTTGCGCGCGATTAACGCCGGATTAACCACGTTCGCACGCCAGCAATGGAACCCAAGTGCCCTCAAGCACTTCGCAAGGTGGTGCGCGGCATCTTTATCGCCAAACAAGCGAAGTGCGAAAAGCCATTGGGTGATCGATGATGGGGCGGATAAGCCGGATCAAGTTGCATCTGCGCCGCTTCTCGCGGCGTCATCCATGGCTATCCGTCAGCGTTCGCTCGTTTGTCATCTTCTCCGCGGCCTTTGGCGGCGCCTATGGCTTCATTGCCGGCAGCCGTTCGGAACATTCGGGCTACGACCCCAACAGTTTTGCGATCGGCGCGAGCTTCCTGTTCGCGATCGCGTGTCTGGCGCTCGCAACCGTCAGCATGCGGCTGCGTTTCCTGCGCAAGAAGCTGCGCAAGATCGTGCTGCATAACGAGGCGATGGCCGACCGCAATTGGGAATTGCAGGAAGCCGAACAGCGCGCCCGCAGCCTGTTCGAGTCGCAAGGCGACCTGATCGTGCTGCGCGACGCCGAAGGCCGGATCACATTTGTCAACGACGCCTATTGCGAACTGGCGCGCAAGGAGCGGACCGAGCTGATCGGCAGCCGTTTTCAGTTCACCGTGGTCGAACAGGGCGAAAGCGCGATCGAATCCAACGGCACCCGGATTCACGACCAGCGAATCGAAACGGCTTTGGGGCCGCGCTGGATTGCCTGGCGCGAGGCGCTGGTTCGTTTTGATGCCGGCGCACCCGCCGAAATGCAATGCGTCGGCCGCGACGTCACCGATCGCACCGAAACCGAACGCGCGCTTTCCGAAGCCCGCGACCAGGCCGATGCCGCCAGCCGCGCCAAATCGCGATTCCTGGCGATGGCGAGCCACGAAATCCGTACCCCCCTGAACGGCATCATCGGCATGAGCGGTTTACTACTCGATACCTCGCTGACGCCGGAGCAGACGACCTATGCCAAGGCCGTGAAAACCTCCGGCGATGCGCTGCTCGCGCTGATCGAGGAATTGCTGGATTATTCCAAGATCGAGGCCGGCAAGATCGACCTGGAATCGCGCCCTTTCGCGCTCGCCGCCCTGATCGAGGATATCACCGAACTCCTGGCGCCGCGGGCGCAGGCGCGCAAGCTTGAGATCGCGGCCTTCATCGACGACCGCCTGCCGGCGCAGGTGATCGGCGATGCCGCTCGCTTAAGGCAAGTGCTGCTCAACCTCGCCGGCAACGCCATCAAGTTCACCGCAACCGGCGGCGTGGCGCTGATCGTCGAGCCCGGCATCTGGCCCAACGAAATCTCGTTTCTGGTGCGCGACACCGGCATTGGCATTGCGCCGGAGGCGCAGGCGCGCATTTTCCGCGAATTCGAACAGGCCGACGACCGCATCGCGCGGAGCTATGGCGGCACCGGATTGGGCCTCTCCATTTCGGAGCGCATCGTCAAGCGCATGGGCGGCCGCATCACGCTCGAAAGCGCGGTTGGTGAAGGCTCGACCTTTGAAGTCAGCCTTCCGCTGGCGGCCAGCCCCGAAGCGCCGCAACCCTTCGCCCGGCCCGACCTTGACGGCCAGTCGGTGATGCTGGTGGCGCCGCAAACGATCGAAGCCTCGCTGATTGCGCGGCGGCTGGAACGCTGGGGCGGCCAGACCTGCATGGTTTCCGACCCAGAAGCAGCGCGCGCGCTGCTGCCGGAGCGGACCTGGCACGCGGTGCTGCTCGACCACGCGCTCGGCGCGACGGAGGTCGAGGCACTGGCGGAGGCCGCCAGGCCTTTCTCTCCTCAACGAATCGTCCTCGTCACGCCAGCCACCCGGCAGGAATTGCAATCCGCCGTGCCATCGGCCTTGACCGGATATCTGGTCAAGCCGCTGCGCGCGGCTTCGCTCGCCGCCCGCCTCGCCAGTCCCCCGGAAGTATCCGCACCAAATCTTGTCGACACGAGCCTTGTCGAGACGGGCGTCGAGATGCGTCTTGCCGGCGACGGCCTGGCCGAGCCGGTGGAAGCCGCTAACGCCGCAGCCGTCACGCCGCGCGGCCTTTCCGTGCTGGTCGCCGAAGACAACGAGATCAATGCGCTGTTGATGCGTTCCCTGCTGACGCGGCTCGGACATCAGGTGGTCATCACCACCAACGGCGAGGAAGCGCTGGAATCCTGGCTGGCGGCGAGATCCGCCGGCACGCCTTACGATCTGGTGCTGATGGATATCCAGATGCCGGGCCTCGACGGCATCGAGACCACCAAGCGCATTCGCGTCAACGAAGCCCAGGCCGGACGGCGGACGCCCATTCTCGCCCTGACGGCCAATACGCTGGTCGAGGATCGCTATGCCTGCTTTGAAGCGGGGATGGACGGCTTTCTGGTCAAGCCGCTCGATCGCGAGAAACTCGCCGAGGCGCTTAACCGGCTTGGCGCGCAAGTCGCCTGACGCAGCACTGCCCCCTCATCCGCTTCTCTTGACAGTGGCCTGTGATTCCATCGAGCATCGCCGCCAACCAATAAACGTTGCGGGAGGCATTCGATGCGCGCCAGGCTTTTGCGGCTTTCTTTTTTGTTTCTGACGTCTCTATTTGCAGCAAGCCCCCCTCTTTCGGCGAACGCCAAAGAGCCCAGGCTCGAGACCTCCGACGCCATGATTCCGTCGGGCGATGCGGGCATCCAGCTATTCGTCCGCAACAAGCACCTCGCCGGCCGGGAGAGCTCGCCCGACAAGATCCTGCTGTTTGTGCACGGCGCGACCTATCCGGCGGAAACCGCCTTCGACCTGCCGATCGAGGGCGTGTCGATGATGGACCTGATCGCGATGCGCGGGTACGACGTCTATCTCGTCGATGTCAGAGGCTATGGCCGCTCGACCAGGCCACCGGAGATGAGCCAGCCGCCGGAAGCCAACAAGCCGATCGTGTCGACGAAGGTCGCCGCCCACGATCTCGGCGCGGCCGTTGATTACATCCTGCACAAGCGCAAGGTGAGCAAGATCAACCTGATGGGCTGGTCGTGGGGCACCTCGATCGCCGGTTCCTACACCAGCGAGCACAACGACAAGATCGGGAAGCTGGTGCTCTACGCGCCGCAATGGATTCGCAACGAACCGGCCACACAGAGTGCGACGCCGCTGGGCGCTTACCGGCTGGTCTCGAAAGACTCCGCCAAGGCGCGCTGGCTGAAGGGCGTTGCCGAGGACAAGCAGGCCGACCTGATTCCGCCAGGCGTGTTCGAGGCCTGGGCAACGGCGACCTGGGCGACCGACCCCGAAGCTTCAAAACAAAATCCGCCGATGCTGCGCGCGCCCAACGGCGTGATGGAAGACAGCGCCAACACCTATGGCGCCGGCAAGGCGCTCTATGATCCTGGCAAGATCACGGTGCCGACGCTCTTGCTGCATGCCGAATGGGATGCGGATCTGCCGAGCTATCAGGCGCAAAACTATTTCGCTCAGCTCAAGAACACGCCGTACAAGCGGCTGATCGAGCTCAGCGAGGGGACGCATACGGTGATGCTGGAAAAGAACCGGATGCAGTTCTTCCACGAACTGATGGGATTCCTCGACGAGGACAAGCCGCTCGCGCTGAAGTAGGCATGATCCGGAAAAGCGGGAACCGGTTTTCCGAAGAGATCATGCCCAAAAGGAAAATCAGAGCCGGCGCAGCGCCACGGTTTCAACCACGTGGTCGGCGCCTTTCTTGAGGATCAGCGTCGCGCGCGGTCGCGTCGGCAAAATGTTGTCTTCGAGGTTGGCGAGGTTGGTCCGTTCCCAGATCGCGATCGCGGTCGCGGTGGCTTCCTCGTCGGAGAGCAACGCGTAGCGATGGAAATACGACCGGGGGTCGGGAAACGCGGTGTCGCGCAGCGCCAGGAAGCGCCGGATATACCAGTCGCGAAGCACCGGCTCCTCCGCATCGATATAGACGGAGAAGTCGAAGAAGTCGGAGACGACCGGCACCGCCTTGCCGTCGCGCGGCAGCCGGCCGGTTTGCAGCACGTTGACGCCCTCGACGATCAGGATGTCCGGCCGGTCGACCTCATTCCATTCGTTGGGAATGATGTCGTAGGTGAGATGCGAATAGACCGGCGCCCGCACCCGTTCGCGTCCAGCCTTGATGTCGCTCAGAAACGACAGCAGCCGCGGCAAGTCGTAGCTTTCGGGAAAGCCTTTTTTCTGCATCAATCCTTGCCGCTCGAGAGCGGCATTCGGAAACAGAAAACCGTCGGTCGTCACGAGATCGACCTTCGGCCGCGGCGACCAGCGCGCCAGCAGCGCTTGCAGCACGCGCGCGGTGGTGGATTTGCCTACCGCGACCGAGCCGGCGACGCCGATGATATAGGGCATCTTGCGGTCCTGGATGCCGAGGAAGCGCCGCTGGGCCACGTAAAGCCGCTGCATGGCATCGACATAGATCGACAACAACCGCGACAGCGGCAGGTAGATCTCCTCGACTTCCCGGAGATCGAGCCGGTCATGCACCGAGCGAAGCTTTGCGATTTCGCTCGCCTCAAGCGTCATCGGCATGCCATCGCGCAGGCGCGCCCACTGCTCCCGGGAAAATATCCGGTAGGGGTTGTATTGCTGATCCGGTGCCCGAATATCCATGACGCCGCCCACTTATTATCGATGACCCATGATCTTTTCGGAAAACCGGTATCCACTTTTCCGGATCATGCGTTAGTCGCGCTTGCGCGCGGCCTTTTCCTCAAGCCCGGACATGCCGGTGCGCTGCGCCAACGCGGCCTCGACTTCCTCAAGTCTGACGCCGCGCGACTTCAACAAGACAAGCCAGTGGAACAGCAAATCCGCGCTCTCGGCGATGAGATGGTCGCGGTCGTTGCCGACCCCGGCGATCACGGTTTCCACCGCTTCCTCGCCGAACTTCTTGGCGCAATGCTCCGGCCCCTTGTCCAGGAGCTTGCGGGTATAGGAGCCCTCGCCGCCCGATGCCGCGCGGGCATCGATGATCTTGACCAGGTCGTGGAGCGAAAAACGCGACATCACTTCGAACTCGACTTCAAATTCACACGCCCGGCGTCACAAGCGCCACGGCGTCTCTCATGTAGCACTTCTGTCACAAAGAGTCGTCAGGGATCGAGCCGCATGGCCAGTCCGGCGCGGACCATGTGCTCCTTGGCCTGGCGGATGGTAAATTCGCCGAAGTGGAAGATGGAGGCAGCCAGCACCGCATTGGCATGGCCCTCGCGGACGCCGTCCACCAGATGGTCGAGGTTGCCGACTCCGCCGGAGGCAACGACCGGAACGGAGACACTGTCGGCGATGGCCCGGGTCAACGGCAGGTCGAATCCCTGGCGGGTGCCGTCCCGATCCATCGAGGTCAAAAGGATTTCGCCGGCACCGAGCGATACCACTTCCTGTGCATATTCGATGGCGTCGATCCCGGTGGAATTACGCCCACCATGGGTGAAGATTTCCCAGCGGTCCGAGCCGCCGCGTTTTACGCGCTTGGCGTCGATGGCGACGACGATGCACTGGTCGCCGAATTTTTCCGCGGCTTCCTTGACGAATTCGCGGCGGCTCACGGCCGCGGAATTGATCGAGGCCTTGTCGGCGCCGGAGCGCAACAGCGTTTTGATATCGTCGACCGTGCGCACCCCACCGCCGACCGTCAGCGGCATGAAACAGGCTTCCGCTGTGCGGCGCACCACGTCCAGCATGATGCCTCGATTTTCGTGGGTCGCCGTGATGTCGAGGAAGCAAAGCTCGTCGGCACCCGCGGCGTCATACGCGATCGCCGCTTCGACGGGATCTCCGGCATCGCGCAGGTCGACGAAGTTGACGCCCTTGACCACCCGTCCATCTTTGACGTCGAGGCAGGGGATCACGCGAACCTTGAACATGGAAACTCCTAAGCCACTTCGCGCGCACTGCGGACCAGCGCCAATGCTGCGGCAGGATCGAGGCGCCCGTCATAAAGCGCGCGGCCGACAATGGCGCCTGCCAGTTTCTTGGCACGCGGCTCCAACAGCGCCTTCACATCGTCCATCGATGCAAATCCGCCGGAAGCGATCACGGGAATGGAAATGCGGTTCGCAAGCTCAATGGTGGCGTCGAGGTTGAGGCCCTTCAACAGGCCGTCGCGTGCGATATCGGTAAAGATGATCGCCGCGACACCCGCGTCCTCGAACCGCCGCGCGATATCGAGCGCTGTTACCTCCGACGTCGCGGCCCAGCCCTCGACGGCGACCTTGCCGTCGCGCGCATCGAGGCCCACGGCGACACGACCGGGGAATTTCTTCGCGGCGCTCTTGACCAGTTCGGGATCGCGCACGGCAGCGGTACCGATGATCACCCGCGTGATGCCTTTTTCGAGCCAGGCTTCGACCGTTTTCAAGTCCCGGATGCCGCCGCCGAGTTGCACCGGCATGGTGACCCTGGCGAGCATGGCTTCGACGGCCAGCGCGTTGACGGGCTTGCCGGCAAAGGCGCCATCGAGATCGACAACGTGCAGATATTCGAACCCTTGCGCGGCGAAGGTCGAGGCCTGCGCCGCCGGATCAAGATTGAACACAGTGGCGCGCGCCATGTCGCCTTGTTCAAGGCGCACGCACTGCCCGTTCTTCAGATCGATCGCGGGAAAAAGAATCACGGCTTCCATTTCAGAAAATTGGAGATCAGAGCGAGCCCGAACCGCTGGCTCTTCTCCGGGTGGAATTGCGTGCCGATGGCGGTGTCGCGACCAACGATCGCGGTTACCGGGCCGCCATAATCCGCGCGCGCCAGCACATCCGCCTCATTGGTGGCATTGAGGTGGTAGGAGTGTACGAAATAAGCATGGCGGCCCTTGGGACCCAGCGGCAAACGCTCCAGCACGGCGTGCTCGCGCACCATATCGAGCGTGTTCCAACCCATATGCGGAATCTTCAGGTTTTCGTCGCGCGGCGAAATCTTTTCAACGTCGCCGGCGATCCAGTTGAACCCGTCGGTCGTGACGTATTCCTTGCCGTGCGTCGCCATCAATTGCATGCCGACGCAGATGCCGAAAAACGGCCGCGCCTTGTGACGAACGGCTTCCGTCAGCGCGTCGACCATGCCGTCGAGCGCATCGAGGCCCGCCCGGCAATCGGCAAAGGCGCCGACACCCGGCAGCACGATACGATCGGCGCGAAACACCACTTCAGGATCGCGCGTGACGACGATCTTGTCCGGCGTTTCCATGCCGCGGCTGGCGCGCTCGAACGCTTTCGCCGCCGAGTGCAGATTGCCGGAGCCGTAATCGATAATCGCAACACTCACCGTGGTGCTCCCGGTTCCGGAAACAAGCCGATAATGTCGTCGCGCGGCGGTGACGGCGGCCGCGAAAAGGCCTGTCCGGGCACATCCCGCGTCGGCGGCGGGCCGCCGCGATCAACCGCCGACTGGTCGTTGGTCGTCACCCGTTGTCGCGCGGTCCAGCGATCGAAAAAGCGGCGCTCGGCGGCTTCCTCATCGTCGGCGACCACGATATCAAGCTGCCGCCATTTGCGCCGCGACAGCGTCCAGCGCCTGAGGCTTGCCGCTTCAAATCCCAACAGCAGAGCCAGCAACGCATCGACGAGAAAGACCGTTGCGCCGGCAACGCCAACTCTGACCATGGCGATGTCGATCACCGTCATCAGCACGATCCAGCCGAGCAAAGCCAGCCAGAGACGATGCCAGGCCAGCCAGACCACGCCGAAGAAGGCGGCCCAGACATGAAAACCGTCGCGCACGAAGGCAAAGCGATCGGTCGCGCGAAAATCCACGTTGCTGGTCACGGGTGCATGAACTGTATAGACCGGCATGATCACTCTCCGCCGAAAACAAGTGGTCGGACCACCAGATCAGCCGCCGAGCTGACCCTTGGTGGACGGCACTTCGCCTGCCGCGCGCGGGTCGATGGCGACTGCCGCCCGCAACGCCCTTGCCAATCCCTTGAAACAGGACTCGGCAATATGGTGGCTGTTCTCGCCATATAGGGTCTCGACATGCAAAGTCACGCCGGCGTTGATCGCAAAAGCGTTGAACCATTCGCGCACCAGTTCGGTGTCGAACTGGCCGACCTTGTCGCGCGGGAATTCAACCTTGAACACCAGCACCGGCCGGCCGGAAATGTCGATCACGACCCGCGACAGCGTCTCGTCCATCGGCATATGGACGCTGGCATAGCGGGTGATGCCGGCCATGGTGCCCAGCGCCTGCTTCACCGCCTGCCCGAGGGCAATGCCGACGTCCTCGGTGGTGTGGTGGTGGTCGATATGAAGATCGCCGACTGCCTTGACAGTGATGTCGATACGCGAATGCCGGGCCAACAGATCAAGCATATGGTCGAAGAAGCCAATTCCGGTCGCGACGTTGGAGACGCCTGATCCGTCGAGGTTAATGGTCACCTCGATGTCGGTTTCCTTGGTCTTGCGCTTGATGGTGGCGCTGCGCATGGACATCTTTCCCTTGACCAACCCATTGGCCGAAAACGCGGTTCTTTTAACAGGCCGCCTTTTAACAGGCCGCCTTGGGCTTCGCCACTGCGAGGGTGCCCTTTTCGAGGCCAACTTCCGGCTATGGTGACCGAAATCGGCGCTCTTCACGCCGTCGGAAGGTCGCTTGGCTTGGACGGGATGCCGTGTTGTAACCGCACTGACCCGCCCCTAAATCTGCCCGGTACGAGCCGGCACGAGGTATTTTCATGCACGCATCCGCCCACGAGACGCCGGTCTGGCACGGCACCACCATTTTGACGGTCCGCAAGGGCGGCAGGGTCGTGGTCGGCGGCGACGGCCAGGTCTCGATCGGACAGACCGTGATCAAGTCCAACGCCAAAAAGGTTCGCAAACTCGGCAAAGGCGACGTCATTGGCGGCTTTGCCGGCGCCACCGCGGATGCCTTTACGCTGTTCGAGCGGCTGGAAAGCAAGCTCGAGCAGTATCCCGGTCAATTGACCCGCGCAGCGGTCGAACTGGCCAAGGACTGGCGAACCGACCGATATTTGCGCCGGCTGGAGGCGATGATGATCGTCGCCGACAAGGATGTCTCTCTGGTCTTGACCGGCACCGGCGACGTTCTAGAACCGGAGGCCGGCGTGATGGCGATCGGCTCGGGCGGCAACTACGCGTTGGCCGCGGCACGCGCTTTGATCGACACCGACAAGGACGCCGAAACCATAGTACGCCGGTCGCTGGATATCGCGGCTGATATTTGCGTCTACACCAACCGCAATGTCACCATCGAGACGCTGCAAGCAGGCTGAGAAGGCGGTTCAGGTGGCAGCTTACGCGTTCCGTCCGATGTCAGCCGATGACCTGCCCATCATCAAGCGCTGGCTGGAGATGCCTCATGTCCGAGAGTGGTGGCAGGACCCGGCCGAACAATTCGAACTCGTGAGCGGCGACCTCGGCCATCCCGACATGGCGCAGTTCATCGTCGCCGCGGACGGAAACGAATTCGCTTATCTGCAATGCTACAACTTGAGCGCCTGGGATACCGGCTTCGGTCCGCAGCCCGAAGGCACCCGCGGGCTCGATCAGTTCATCGGCGAAGCGGATATGATGGGATGCGGCCATGGCTCGGCCTTCGTCGGCGCTTTTGCCGACCGGCTGCTCGCTTCCGGAACGCCTCGTGTCGTGACCGACCCCGATCCCGTCAACACGCGGGCGATCCGGGCCTATGAAAAGGCCGGATTTCACCGTGACTGCCTTGTCGAAACACCAGACGGTCTGGCGCTCCTGATGACGCGTGATCAATGACGACGTCTGACACGCAAAGCACGGCGTCAGGCCTTTCGGCCTGGCAATGGACGCTGATTGCCCTGCTGCTGCTCGCCCTTCAGGCGTCGATCCTGCTGGAGATGGGCCGGCTTCCGATCTGTGCCTGCGGTTACGTGAAATTCTGGCACGGTGTGGTGCAGAGTTCGGAGAATTCGCAGCACCTGACCGACTGGTACACCTTCTCGCATATCATCCATGGGTTTTTGTTCTACGGCGCGACCTGGCTGATATTGCCGCGCCTTGTCTGGCCAGGCCGCCTCATCCTTGCGATGCTGGTTGAAGGCGGTTGGGAGGTCGTCGAAAACTCGAACTGGATTATCGAGCGCTATCGGAGCGCTACGGTGTCGCTGGATTATTTTGGCGACAGCATCGTCAATTCGGTGTCGGATACGCTCTCGATGATTGTGGGGTTTCTGCTGGCGCGAAAGCTGCCAGTCGCGTTAACGATCACGCTCGGGCTTGCATTCGAGATTCTGGTGGGACTTCATATTCGCGACAATCTCACCTTGAATATCATTATGCTGATCTACCCTTTCGAGGCCATTAGGCACTGGCAGGCAGGGCCCCCCATCATCTGACGCAACTTGTGCCGTCCACAATTGAGCTTACCTGGGAATCATGACCGACTTTTCTCCCCGTGAAATAGTCTCGGAACTCGATCGTTTCATCGTCGGCCAGGCCGACGCCAAACGCGCGGTATCCATCGCCCTTCGTAACCGATGGCGACGTCAGCAGCTCGCCGAAGGCCTGCGCGAGGAAGTGCTGCCAAAAAATATCCTGATGATCGGGCCGACCGGGGTCGGCAAGACCGAAATCGCGCGGCGGCTCGCCAAACTTGCAGGCGCGCCTTTCATCAAGGTCGAAGCCACGAAGTTCACCGAGGTCGGCTATGTCGGCCGCGACGTCGAGCAGATCGTCCGCGATCTCGTCGAAGTCGCCATTGCGCAAACCCGCGAGCGCAAGCGCAAGGACGTTGAGGCGAGAGCCCAACTCGCCGCCGAGGAACGGGTACTCGATGCGCTGGTCGGCGCCAATTCCAGCGCCGCGACGCGGGATTCGTTTCGAAAGAAACTGCGCGCCGGCGAGCTCAACGACAAGGAAATCGAGATCGAAACCCAGTCTTCGGGCGGAATGCCGATGTTCGAAATTCCGGGCATGCCGGGCGCACAGATGGGCGCGATTTCGATCGGCGATATCTTCGGCAAGATGGGCGGCCGCACCAAGACGCGCCGGTTGACGGTTGCGGGCTCCCACGAAATTCTCGTCAACGAAGAAGCCGACAAGCTTCTTGACAACGATCAACTCGTGCTCGAGGCGATTACAGCCGTCGAGAACAACGGCATCGTGTTCCTTGACGAGATCGACAAGATTTGCGTGCGTGACGGCCGTGTCGGCGGCGAAGTGTCGCGCGAAGGCGTGCAGCGCGATCTGTTGCCGCTGATTGAAGGCACGACGGTATCGACCAAGCACGGCGCGGTGAAGACCGACCATATCCTGTTCATTGCTTCCGGCGCGTTCCATATCGCGAAGCCCTCGGACCTGTTGCCGGAATTGCAGGGACGCCTGCCGATCCGTGTCGAGTTGTCGGCGCTGACCCGCGACGACATGCGCCGGATCCTGACCGAGCCCGAGGCCTCGCTGATCAAGCAATATATCGCGCTGATGCAGACCGAGGGCGTGACGCTCGACATCGCCGATAGCGCCATCGACGCGCTCGCCGATATCGCGGTCGCCGTCAATTCGTCGGTGGAGAATATCGGCGCCCGGCGCCTGCAAACCGTGATGGAGCGCGTGCTGGACGAGATTTCCTTTGCCGCGCCCGACCGCCACGGCGAAACCATCCGGATCGACGCCGAATATGTTGAAAAACACGTCGGCGATCTCGCCAGGAACACCGATTTGAGCCGGTTCATTTTATAATCGTGTCGTTAAGGTTGTCGTCCCCGCGACCCGGCTCCGCTGAGGCTTCGCCGGGGCTGGCAACTAGGCCGCCGAAGTTTTAGCGTAGGCGGCAAGCGGGGACCCATAACCACAGGCGCTCGTTACAAACGAAACGCGGCTCCAGCTTTGGCACAATACCAACATTTGTGGTTATGGATCCCGGCTCGCGCTTCGCTTGGCCGGGACGACATCGAGAACCGCGCATGAACCTTGGTACCCGGCAAAACCCCTGGCGCGTGATGCTGGCCGTCAACGCCGCCGTGATGGCCGGGGTGTTGATCCACAAGATCACACTGCCGCCTTACGTCCCCTACATCCATCTGCTGGTCGATTATCATTTCGGATTCGTCAAACGCGCATTGATCGGTGCGATCGTGTCGCTGTTTACCCGACAAGTGCCGGTGTGGCTGGTTTTTGCGCTCGGTGGTGCGGTCTGGGTTTTGACAGGGCTTCTGTTCGTCAAACTATTCCGGCGCACGTTCGGCTTTGATGACGCCCAACTGCCGCTGTTCGTCTTCACCGCGGGCTCGCCGTTCTTTCTGAAGAACTTCATGCATACGCTCGGCCATTTCGACATCTATGGCTGCCTGTTTGCCATCGTGCTTTTGCTGATCCCTGCGCAGGGAGTAGGCTTTGTGCTTCTCGCGGCATTCTTTTCGGCCGTCCTGATCCTGATCCACCACATCCATCTACTGATGTACGTGCCGACCATCGCCCTGATCGTCGTCCTCCGACACTATCTGAGCTCGGGGATTGGCCGAGCCAATCTCGCGGTCGGGGTGATCACTCTTATCGGGCTTGGCGCGCTCTTTGTGGCCTTGCAGTTCTGGGGAACGATGCCGGTTCCCGAAGCCAAGTTCGTTGACTATCTGAAGACCCGGATGGCCGATCCGACTCGCACCGATCTGCTGAGCTTCAGTTACATCTGGTATCAGCCGCTGGCGAAGGAGATCAGCGATACCTGGGCACGCATGCCATCGAACATTCTAGGTGTGCCGGTTTTCGTATTATTGATCTGGCTGCATTCGCCGCTCTGGCGATATTTTGCCGATTCGATTCGATCGCTGGCCCATGAGCTCCATCGCCAGATCGTGGTCGCCGGCGTCGTCGCCGTGAGTGCGGCCTATCTCATCATGTTTGCGATCGTGTTCGATTATTCGCGGTGGGTCTCGAACTGGGTGGTGTGTATGTTTTTGATCCTGCATGCGGTCAAGACCTTGCCGTCGGCGCGAGCGGTTCCACCCATCGCCGGCGATGACAAGAAGACCGGCATCCTTGGCTGGATCGTGACGGTGATCCCGCGCGTCGGAGTGATCCGACCGTTCTGATTTTCCTTATTTGATATTCGCCACGTCTCAGATGCGTGATCGCCGGATACGTACATAAAGGGCACCAGCGCCGCCGTGGCCGATGTGAGCTTGTTCAAAGCCCACCACGAACGTTCGAAACTCCGGCTGGCTCAGCCATTGCGGCACCTGGCGGCGAAGCACACCGCGCTCGGACTCCGCGCCGATCTTGCCCTTGCCGGTAATGATGAGCACGAAGGTCAGGCCATCGCCACGCGCCTGGTGCAGAAAACCCGAGAGCGCGCGATGCGCCCGCGCCTGCGTCATGCCATGCAGGTCAAGACGCGCCTCGATCTCCTTCTTTCCCTTCGACAGTTGCGACCGTTCGCGGCGGCCGAGTGGCGCGAGCGGCGGCACGACTGGCTTCTTCGGCGGGGGAGCGGTGACGGGGATCGCCGCTTTTGGATAAGCCATCGCTTTGGCGACCGCCTGCGCTTCCGCCTTTGAGGGAATATGTGGATCGGCGACCCGAGTTTTGTTTCGCAGCGGCTTGGCCTGCCTGGCAACGCTCTCCCACAACGCGCGCTCCTCCTCGCTCAGGGCTCGCTTGCGGCGCGGCGGGTCCAGGATTTGGGGCGGTCGTTTCATGGTCTATTGGCGGTAACGATGAAGCCGGCGATGACGGCGGCTAGGTTGCTCGGGCTCGATCGCCGGTCGCGCCTCCGGCAGCGGCACCCTGGCTTCGGCGACCGGTGGCGTGGTCGTTGAAGCCGTCGTCGGCTTGGCGACATCGGCTTGCTCTTTCGGCCTATCCTTCGATGGTTCAGACGGCGGAAATAGTTTGGCGATCTTCTCCGAAGGCCGCGGGTCCGGCAACGGCATTTTGCGGCCGCGGACTGCGGGATCAAGGCTCTTCGGCACCAGCATGACAAAGCGCATGCTGTGCCGGAAACGGCCGGACACGCGACCGGCTTCGCTGCCGGCGCCGTAGTAGATGTCGGCGCGCGCGGGACCAATGATCGCCGAGCCGGTATCCTGGGCGACCATCAACCGTCGAAACGGGGTTTTCGACTGCGGCGAATCGATCGGCAGCTCGCCTTCGATGAAAAACAGCGTGCCGTAGACGTGAAGCGAGTTGTCGACCGCGATCGATCGCCCCGGCGTCAACGGCACGCCCTGCGCGCCCACCGCTTCGTCCTTGTCGGAGAGCGGCACTTCACGAAAGAAAACATAGGCCCGGTTTTGCCGCCGCAACTCCTTCGCCCCGTCGGGGTTTTGCTCCATCCACTCCCTGATCTTCTGCATCGACATCTGTTCCTTCGGAATGATGCCGCGGTCGATCAGGATGCGCCCGACGGCCGTATAGGGATAGCCGTTATGGGCGTCGTAATTGATGCGGATGGTCGAGCCGTCCTCGAGACGAATCCGCGCCGATCCCTGGATCTGCGAAAACAGAAGATCGGTTTGATTCTTGAGCCAGCAGATTTCAAGACCGCGCCCTGCGATCGCACCGTCTTCGATTTCGCCCCGATCGTAATAAGGCACGAGCTTGCGGCGTCCGATCTTGCGAAACACCTGCCCTTTGTTGGGCAGGCTGACGGCATCCTGCTTGAACCCACGGACAAACAGGTTGGACGGCCGGCGATAGACCGGCACGGTGTAAACGTCGGTCCGCGTGCGCGATCCATCGACGATCGGCTCGTAATAGCCGGTGACAAAGCCTGCATCTTCACCCAGCCGCGATATCTGCAACGGCAGGAAGTTTGCCTCGAAGAACGCGCGCGCTTTGGTGTCTTCGGTGATCTCCTGGGCCTTGGCCGCGCGGCAAGGCTCACGCAACGAGGCTCCGAGCGCCTTGGAATCCTCTGGCGGATTTCGCTGCACGGCGATGGAGGCGCAACTGACGCGAAAGGCCTTGTAGGCCTGCACGTGGTCGTCCGACGACCAGCCGGCAATATCGGCCCAACTTAAAGGGGTATATTGGCCGCCATTGACCACGATCGGCCACTCAAGGTTGGGATAAGGGATGGCGCGAGGGGGAAGAAGTTGCGAATGCGTACTACGCGAAGCGAACGACGTGCGCGCCTTGCGCGCCGCCCAAGCCGTCAGTGGAATCACCGACAGCGCCAGAACCGTCACACCAAGCACGGCGGCAATACGCCGCGCGCGATTAGTGAACGCTTCCGGTGCCAACCAGCTTCCAGTTAGGATCGCGCGAACCCGGGTCGCGAGCGAATGTCCAGACATCGGTGATATCGGCGACTTTGTCCGGATTACCGTCAACAATCGCGCCGGTCTTGTCTCGGGTGACCGAGATCATTTGCGAGACAAAGCGAACAGTGAGCTGCGCGTTGCGATCGCGCGCTTCGGCGCTGACGATCTCAGCCTTGTCGACCGAAACAAAGCGCGTCTCGGTCTTGCGCTCCTGCCGCTCCCGCTCCTTGATCGCTGCGTCGAAGCTGTCATAGACCTCGGCCGACAGCAGGTCTTTCAGCGCCCGTCGGTCGCCATTGGCAAATGCCAATACGATCATTTCGTAAGCGCTTTTTGCGCCGGTAACGAAATGGCGGGGATCGAACGATGAATCCTGCGCGACAATTCCGTCGAGCCCCTGGGCCAGCGGCGTTCCGGGCTCGGCAAATCCCTTCCAGCGATCCGTCGGCGGCACAACGTCAGCGGTCGGCGCCAGCGGCGTCTGATCGATAACAGTTCCAGGTATTGGAACGACGTTGCTGTCCGGTGCGCCCTGCACAACATTGCGCGCCGCACGGTCATAGGGCGGCCGTTCGTTTCCGGTGCGCTGTCCAAGGACGTTGCGCAAACGGAGGAAGATGAATACGGCCAACGCCAGGAAGATGATGGTATAAATATCCACGTCGAATTCGCTTTCTGGTTCTAGGCGCCGGCGGTGGACCCGGCGGTAGAGTGCCCCTTTTGGGGACTAGTGCCACTTTCCGAAGTTCTTATTACCGTTCAGCAATCACCTTTAAAGAACTTCGGAAAGTTGCGGGCACGAGCAAACTTATCGTTTCTAGTGCCGCTTTTCTATTTGAAGTTCCTGAACGGGTTAGCCGCTTGCTGCGCAGGAACTCCAAACAGGCGGCACTGGCAGACATTACATCATGGGTGGGTCAGCCGCATGTAAGCACGAAACCTTGGCCGGCCAATGGCATCTAACGACAGAAATGCCGGATGGGTTACTTACAAGGTCTTCGCCGGTTTGACTTGCTCTGAATTCTAGCGCGTTTCAAGGCCGAGGGGAAACCCCCGCAAGTCCCGGAAATTGCGCATATTCAATCGTTTAGAGGTGCTTCTCGTTCCCGGCCCGGTGCAAATGAGCCCCTCGCCCCCGTCCGTTAGCCGTTTTAACGGTCATCCTTGTGGAAAGAGGTAGCCCTATGATAGCCACTCGCCCCGACAAGGCCTTTTGCTTCCCTTTAAGGCGAAACCGGATGCGCCTGAAGGCTCCGTTCGCCAGATCGTTCCAGGAGAAATTCGTATGACCAACGGCAATGGCACGCCTCCCGAGGCGGCCCCTCCTCCGCAACTGAACGTGTTGGCGCAGTACACCAAGGACCTGTCGTTCGAAAACCCCAATGCGCCGGGCTCACTGGCACCGCAGCAACAACAGCCCGCGATCAACATCCAGATCAATGTCAATGCCGGTAACGTTGCTGAAAACGACTACGAGGTCGCCCTCTCGGTCGAAGGCAAGGCTGAAAATGCCGGCAAGCTGATGTTCAGCTTCGAGCTCGTCTATGCCGGCGTGTTCCGGATCGTCAACGTGCCGAAGGAAAATCTGCACCCGCTGGTCATGATCGAATGCCCGCGCCTGTTGTTTCCGTTCGCGCGGGAAATCATCGCGACAGCGGTTCGCGACGGTGGCTTCCCGCCTTTGATGCTCGACCCCGTCGATTTTGTCGGCCTGTACCGCCAGAACATGGAGCGGCAGGCCGCGGAGATGCAGGCTTCGCAGATCAAGCCGAGCTAAGTTGGGTTAGCGGCCGGCAAAAAATCGTTCCAGATCGGCTTGTCGCCGAGCGTTGAGACGAAATCGCGGTGTGCCGCGCGGTCGGCCTCGGTAATGCGGGGTACGAGCGGTACTTCGCGCTGCCGCCGCGGCATTTCGCCATAGGATGCCGCCCGCGCGTCCCGGGATTCCGAGGCCAGGATCAATTGCGATTGCCGGGCCCCGATCAGATCGATGTAGACCTCGGCAAGAAGCTCGGAATCGAGCAGCGCGCCGTGCTTGGTGCGGCGTGAATTGTCGATCGAATAACGCGAACAGAGATCGTCGAGGCGATTGGATACGCCCGGGTGCTTACGGCGTGCCAGCAGCAGTGTGTCGACCAGCCGCTCCCGCGAGATCGCAGGCCGCTTGATCCGGTCGAGTTCGGCATTGATGAAGCCGATATCGAACGAGGCGTTGTGAATGACCAGCGGCGCATCCCCAATGAAGGTCAGGAACTCATCGACCTCTTCCGCAAATAGCGGCTTGGTGGAAAGAAATTCGCTGGAAAGCCCGTGGACCGCAAAGGCCTCCGCCGGCATGTCCCGTTCGGGATTAAAATAGCGGTGAAAGGTCTGCCCGGTCGGCATGCGGTTGAAAATCTCGACGCAGCCGATTTCGACCAGCCGGTCCCCGCGTAGCGGATCGAGGCCGGTGGTTTCAGTATCGAGAACGATTTCGCGCATGGAAAATCAACCGCCTAGAGTTCCGATTCCGAAGTTCGCAAGCAATCGCAGCAACCTCTGATGCGAACTTCGGAATCAAAGGAACTCTAGCAACTATTGATTTCTGGTGCGGCTTTGAATTTGAAGTTCCTACAACGAACTTGCCGGAACACTGATAGGAACTTCAAATTCGCCGCACCAGGAGAGACGAATCAGGTTCGTCCAGGCGTCATTTTAGCAGCCTCGGCCAGAATGTCGCGAATCCGGGCCCGCACGGGATCAAGACCATGCGAGGTATCCACCACGAAATGCGCCCGCTTTCTTTTCTCGATATCGGGCATTTGCCGCGCCAAAATCGCCGCGAGTTTCTCCTCGGTCATATTGGGGCGGGCAAGAATCCGATCGCGCTGAACTTCGGGGCTGGTCGTAACCACGACGACCGCGTCGACGCGCTTTTCTCCTCCGGTTTCGAACAACAAGGGGACGTCGACCACCGCAACCGGCGCGCCCGAGGTTTCCGCATCTTGAAGAAACTTCTGCCGTGAGGCGCCCAGCATCGGGTGAACAATTTCCTCGAGCCGCTTCATAGCGGCCGGGTCGTGCACCACTTGGGCGGAAAGCCTGTTGCGATCGACCTTGCCATCAGCGGTCGCACCGGGAAATGCGGCCTCGATGGCCGCGACCGCCTCGCCTTCGTAGAGCCGATGCACGGCCGCATCTGCGTCGTAAACTGGCACGCCGGCTTCCGCGAACAATCGCGCGGTGGTCGATTTTCCCATCCCGATCGAACCGGTCAATCCAAGGACGATCATGCTAGATACTCAGCAAATGCTCGCGGCGCAGAAATGCGAGCAGCTCCAATAGCGGCAGACCGAGGATGGTGAAGTGATCGCCCTCGATCCGCTCGAACAAATGAATACCGAGCCCCTCAAGCTGGTAGGCGCCGACGCTGGAAGTCACCGCGTCGCCGGCCTGCTCAAGATAGTTGTCGATCTCGGCATCACCCAGCCGCCGCATGGTCATGCGCGCGATCGAGACATGCTCGAATAATAGCTTTCCATCGCGCGCCACGGCAACCGCGGCATGAAGTTCATGGCAGTGACCCGAAAGCGCGCGCAATTGTTCGGCAGCTGGCGCCCTGCCCGCCGGCTTATTGAAAATCCGCGCTCCCAACGCCAGCGTCTGATCGGCGCCGACAACATATCGTGACGGCCGCCGGTCCGAGACGATGCGGGCTTTCTCCCGGGCCAAAACGCCTGCGACGTCACCGGGCGCCGAATGACCTGACGATGCCTGGATCGCTCGCTCGTCGATGTCAGCCGGGTCGCATTCGAATCCGAGGCCGGCATTGGCGAGCAACATTTGCCGCGCCTTGCTCTGCGATGCCAGCACCAGCGGATCTTTTCCCAGCCACAGCGTCATTCGGACAACCGTTGCCGCTGCCTGTCGGAGAAAAGCTTCATGATCGCCGCCGCGGTTTCCTCGATCGAACGGCGGGTAACATCAAGTTGCGCCCAGTCGAACTTGGCGCTCAGGCGACGCGCATACGCCACTTCGTCCGCCACCGACTGCCGGTCGATATAGGTGTCGTTATCGTGGTCACCCATGCTCAACAGCCGGTTCTGCCTCACCTGAATAAGACGCTCCGGCGTCGCGTGCAGGCTGACGACCAGCGGCTTGGTCAAGGTTTCCAGCTGGTGTGGAATCGGAATTCCCGGCACCAGCGGCACGTTGGCGGTACGGATGCCGCGGTTGGCCAGATAGATCGAGGTTGGCGTCTTCGAGGTGCGCGATACGCCGACCAGAATCACATCGGCTTCGTCGAGCCCTTCGACGTGCTGTCCATCGTCATGCATCATGGTGTAGTTCAAAGCGTCGATGCGCTTGAAATACTCGGCATTCAGCGTGTGCTGCGCCCCTACCCGTCCCGTCGTCGGCGCGCCGAGATAAGCCTGAAACAACTGCATCACCGGACCGATGATCGACAGGCTCGGAATGTTGATTTCCTGGCACTTCGACTGGAGCTTTGAAACAAGATCCTTTTCCAGAAGCGTAAACAGGACAATGCCTGGCGCTTCCTCGATTTCAGCCAGTACCCGGTCAAGCTGCTTCTGACTGCGGACCAGCGGATAAACATGTTCGACCGGCGTCACGTTGGCGTATTGCGCGGCCACCGCGCGCGCCACGGTGATCAATGTCTCGCCGGTCGAATCGGAGATCAGATGCAGATGGAAATAATTGCTGGTCGTGGGCACGTAAAACCCTGTGTGATCTGTGAATCCTTGTGGAGCTTCTCTGAGATATTTTAGGCCGGGCCGCCCCTTCCGGGATAACCCGCCTTTTTCTTCACAGCACTCCCGGCAAGGATAAGTCTGTTCCGCACCACCGACGTTAGTGAGGTTTTGTGGATTTGTCTCTTTATAAACAGACGAGCCCGCCCGCCAAATAACTGAGCGGTCTAACGTAATAGCAATCGACGACAATTCCGCCGGGATTGTCGATAGCTGTGAAGAACTGCTGGAGAACCATCCGGCTTTTTTGCGCGGGTCTAATTCACCGCTACTTAGACTCAGACTCTAAGATTCTAAAATTATTAGTTTAGATAAGGTTCGCTTGCGGATATGTCTTGCCGGGCTGAAAGACAGATCAACTCGAAGCGACCGAGCCGTTGCCGATCAACGTCGTCGTGCTTCTGACGTTCCGATGAAAGTGAGATACGGTGTACGAGTGGATCAAGGCGCTGCATATTATCGCGGTCATCTCCTGGATGGCCGGTATGCTCTACCTGCCGCGGCTGTTCGTCTATCACTGCGAGGCTGAGGCGGGTTCGAAGCAGTCTGAGACCTTCAAGGTGATGGAGCGCCGGCTGCTGAAGGCGATCATGAACCCGGCGATGATCGTGACGTGGTTGGCTGGGCTTTATTTGGCTTGGGCCGACCATTGGTTCTCGGCGGGCTGGTTGCACGGAAAACTATTGCTGGTGATCATGCTCTCGGGTGTCCACGGCTTTTTTGCCCGTTGTGTAAAGGATTTCGCGGCCGACCGGAATCAGAGGTCACAGAAATTTTATCGTGGTATCAACGAGGTACCGACGGTCTTGATGATCCTGATCGTTATCCTGGTAGTGGTTAAGCCGTTTTAGACGCGTTGGCGGGCGATGGTCAGGTGTGACGCCATCTTGCGGAAACTCGGCTGATTTTCTATATTGAGCATATTCCCACCCTACGCAGGCGGATGTGCTCGCGTCCCGGTTTCCTCGTTGGACCGGCCGCCGCATCAGGTTTGAAGCCTTCCTGGCGCTTTCCTTGCTCAGACCTGCGGACTTTCTGATTCAGGTCCGCATTTCCAGAAAAGCCTCCTTGCACCCTCTCCCCCTAAGCACTCCACAGGACCATCCCAATGCGGGAAATAAAACTTCAAGACCTCAAAGCCCAGACGCCGGCGGAACTCGTTTCGTTCGCGGAGGAAAAAGGGGTCGAAAACGCCAGCACGATGCGCAAGCAGGAGCTGATGTTCGCTATTCTCAAACAACTCGCGATCCAGGAAACCGATATTATCGGCGAAGGCGTTGTCGAGGTTCTCTCCGACGGCTTCGGCTTCTTGCGATCGCCTGACGCCAACTACCTGCCTGGCCCTGACGATATCTACGTTTCGCCGTCGCAGATCCGCAGGTTCGGGCTCCGCACCGGCGATACCATCGAGGGCCATATCCGCAGCCCGAAAGAAGGCGAACGATATTTCGCGCTGTTGAAAGTCAACACGCTGAATTTCGAAGACCCGGAAAAGTCGAAGCACAAGGTCAACTTCGACAATCTGACGCCGCTATTTCCGGATGAGCGCTTCCGCCTCGAGCTCGAAGACCCTACCCGGAAAGACCTTTCCGCGCGGGTGATCGACATCGTTGCTCCGATCGGCAAAGGCCAACGCGCTTTGATCGTGGCGCCGCCGCGCACCGGCAAGACCGTGCTGATGCAGAATATCGCGCACTCGATCACGGCCAATCATCCGGAATGCTATCTGATCGTGCTTCTGATCGACGAGCGGCCTGAGGAAGTCACCGACATGCAGCGCTCGGTGAAAGGCGAGGTGGTCTCGTCCACCTTCGATGAGCCGGCCGTCCGCCACGTTCAGGTCGCCGAGATGGTGATCGAGAAGGCCAAGCGCCTGGTCGAACATGGCCGCGACGTCGTGATCCTACTCGATTCGATCACCAGGCTTGGGCGCGCCTACAACACGGTGGTGCCGTCGTCCGGCAAGGTATTGACCGGCGGTGTCGACGCCAATGCGTTGCAGCGGCCAAAACGTTTTTTCGGCGCCGCGCGCAACATCGAGGAGGGGGGATCGCTGACGATTATCGCGACCGCCCTGGTCGATACCGGCAGCCGCATGGACGAAGTGATCTTCGAAGAATTCAAGGGCACCGGCAATTCCGAGCTGATCCTCGACCGCAAGGTTTCCGACAAGCGGACCTTCCCGGCGATCGACATTTCGCGCTCCGGCACCCGCAAGGAAGAGCTGATCACGGATCCACAGGTGCTGAAGAAAATGTACGTGCTGCGTCGGATCCTCAATCCGATGGGAACGATGGACGCGATCGATTTCCTGCTCGACAAGCTCCGCAACACCAAGAACAACTCGGAATTCTTCGAATCGATGAATACGTAGCAAACCGAACTGGGCCATTGGCCGAGTGGGGCGTTCCTGCGCGAGCAGGGACGCCTTTTTGTTTGCTTTCGAACCGCTGAGATCCGTCGGGTTCCTCGATTTTACCGCACCACATGGTGCAGCAATGGACCGCAGCCTTCTGATTCGGCGGAGGGCCGGGGTGACATCGGTTCCAATTCCATTGCCTTTTCAAAGGCCGGCGGCCAAATAGGGCATGCACCCACGCGAGCAGACCATTTTTGCACTGTCATCGGGCCGGCCGCCGAGTGCGATTGGGATCGTCCGGGTGTCGGGTCCGCAGGCTACGACCGCGCTGGAGGCCTTGGCGGGCAGGGTGCCGCAACCCCGGACGGCGACGCGGGTTTTGTTGCGAGATCGCGAAGGGCAGGGGATCGACGATGCGATCGTGCTTTGGTTTCCAGGACCCGCAAGTGCGACCGGAGAAGACGTTGCCGAGTTTCATATTCACGGCAGCCGCGCGGTGCAGGCTGCGTTGTTCGCGGCGCTCTCGAAGCTTGAAAATATTCGTGCCGCCGAGCCCGGCGAATTCACCCGCCGCGGATTTGAGAACGGCAAGCTCGATCTCACGGAGGCCGAGGCCCTCGATGACCTGATTCACGCCGACACCGATCGGCAGCGGCGCCAGGCATTGCGCCAGCTTCAGGGATTGCTTGGCGAGCGGGCGCGCGATTGGCGCAAGCGCATCATCGAGGCGTCCGCCCTGATCGAAGCCGGTATCGATTTCTCCGATGAAGGCGATGTGCCGGCGGAATTGATCGCGCCAGCCTTGGCGACGATCAAGGCGTTGCTGGCTGAAATCGAGAAAATTCTCGCCGCACAGGGGCGAAGCGAGCGATTGCGTGACGGGTTGATGGTTGCGATTTCGGGTCCGCCCAATGTCGGGAAGTCGACGCTGATCAATCTCCTGGCGCGGCGACAGGTTGCGATCGTCTCGCCGCATGCCGGCACTACGCGCGACGTGATCGAGGTGCAGCTTGATCTCGACGGTTATCCGGTGACGGTGATCGACACCGCCGGCATTCGCCATACCGAAGATCCCGTCGAGCAGGAAGGCGTGCGGCGCGCCCGATTGCGCGCGGCGGAGGCCGATCTTGTGCTGTGGCTGACTGACGGTGAGCACGAGCAGGGCGGGGATATCGAAGCATCGGCCACGGCGGCGTGGGTGGTTCGCAACAAGATTGATCTCGATTCGATTCGCGAGCGGGCAGGTGGGGGCAGGACAACTCAATCGGGGCAGGGGAGTCGAGCGACTTTCAGAATCTCCGCGGGTCGGGGCGATGGTATTTCGGAGTTGGTCGCAGCCCTCACATCGTTTGCACGGGATTACTTCGGCTCAGCAGAAGACGGCCTGATCGGCCGCGAACGGCAGAGGCGGTTGTTGCGCGAAACCGCGGATGGATTGCGACGCTGCCTGGCTGTCGCCGAACAAGGACAGGGCGACGAGTTGGCTGCGGAGGAGCTACGGGTGGCGTCTCAATCACTGGGTCGCTTACTTGGCCGGATCGATGTTGAAGACATTCTCGACGCGATTTTCCGGGAGTTCTGTATCGGCAAGTAATGAATTATAATTCATAAATCGGGCCGATAAAAGCGGTGTTTCACGTGAAACACCCCCTCCTTTGTCACTTCCGGGTTTGACCGCTGCGGTATAGAAGGGGCCGCATGAGCCTCCATCCCAATTCATTTGACGTCATCGTCATTGGCGGCGGTCACGCCGGCTGCGAAGCGGCCGGCGCGGCGGCGCGGATGGGTGCGCGAACCGCGCTGCTGACCCACCGCTTTTCGACGATCGGCGCGATGTCGTGCAATCCCGCCATTGGTGGTTTAGGCAAAGGTCACCTGGTCAGAGAAGTCGACGCACTCGACGGACTGATGGGCCGCGTCGCCGACGCCGGCGGGATTCAGTTTCGCGTGCTCAATCGGCGCAAGGGTCCGGCTGTTCGTGGGCCGCGCGCCCAGGCCGATCGCAAGCTCTATGCCGCCGCCATGCAGGCCGCAATCCGAGAGACCGCGAATCTGGTTGTGGTCGAAGGTGAGGCCGACGAGCTGCTGGTCGTCGACGGGCGATTACGAGGCATCAAGCTTTCCGATGGCCGCGAGCTGACAGCCGGAGCCGTCGTCGTCACCACCGGGACCTTCCTGCGCGGCCTGATTCATCTGGGCGAGAAGAACTGGCCCGCTGGCCGAGTCGGCGAAGCGCCGGCGCTTGGGCTCTCGTCGTCTTTCGAGCGCATCGGTTTTACGCTGGGCCGGCTGAAGACCGGCACGCCACCGCGCCTCGACGGCACCACGATCGATTGGTCGGCCGTCGAGATGCAGCCGGGCGATGATCCGCCCGAGCCCTTCTCGGTTATGACCGATCGGATCACGACGCCTCAGATCCAGTGCGGCATCACCCGAACCACGGCGGCGACCCATGAGGTGATCCGCGCCAACGTGCATCGCTCTCCGATGTATTCGGGCCAGATCAAAAGCAGTGGACCGCGATACTGCCCCTCGATCGAGGACAAGATTGTTCGCTTTGGCGACCGGGACGGGCACCAGATTTTCCTCGAGCCGGAAGGCCTCGACGACACGACGGTTTATCCAAACGGCATTTCGACCTCGCTGCCGGAGGAGGTCCAATTGGCCATTCTCGCCTCGATCCCCGGCCTGGAGCGGGTACGGATGGTTCGCCCGGGCTATGCCATCGAATATGACCACGTCGATCCGCGGGAGCTCGATCCAACCCTTGAGGCGAAGCGGCTGACGGGCTTGTTTCTGGCGGGCCAGATCAACGGCACCACCGGCTATGAAGAGGCCGCCGCCCAGGGACTGGTGGCAGGGCTCAATGCGGCGCTATCGGCCAGCGGCTCACAGCCGATCGTATTCGATCGCGCCGAAGCCTATCTCGGCGTGATGATAGACGACCTTGTGACGCGCGGAATTACCGAACCCTATCGGATGTTCACCTCGCGCGCCGAGTATCGCCTGACCTTGCGGGCCGACAATGCCGACCAGCGCCTGACCGATAAGGGGATCGCGCTTGGCTGCATCGGGCCGGCGCGATTCCAACGGCATCGCGCCAAGATGGCCGCGTTGAGTGCCGCCAAGGCGATGGCTCAATCGCTGAGCCTGACGCCGAACGAGGCCACTCGATATGGTCTTGCGCTCAACAAAGACGGGCAACGCCGATCCGCCTTTGAGTTGCTCGCCTATCCCGAAATCGGCTGGGAGCAGGTCCGCTCCATCTGGCTGGAGCTGTCGGCCGTTGACCCAGGGATCGCGGTCCACCTGGAGATCGATGCCAAATACGATGTCTATCTAAAACGCCAGGTGGCTGACGTCGAAGCCTTCCGGCGCGACGAGGGTTTGGCTTTAGCCGGCATTGATTTCGACACGGTCTCCGGTCTCTCCAACGAAGCCCGCGCCAAGCTCAAAGCGGCGCAACCGCGCACGGTGGGTCAGGCAGGCCGTCTCGACGGGGTAACGCCCGCCGCGCTGGGCATTCTGGCTGCTCATCTGCGGCGAGAAGCCCGACGGAAAACCATTACGGGGATATCGGCCACCGGCGGATAAGGGCGCGTCAGAATTTTGTTTGACGCGTTTTCTTCACGCGAACCGGTGTCCACCCGTCTCCGACAGGGCTTCGCCGTGCCTCTAGCTCACTTGAGCTCACTCGAGCTCACTTGGCCGCCGAAGCTTTAGCGAAGACGGCTTCGCTCGAAAACGCTATCGTGTTTCACGTGAAACAAAACGATTCACCATGAACGCTACAACCCACCGCCCCGAGCCGGGGGCCGCGATGCCCTCACAGCAGGACCTCGCCGCCGACAGAACCGCGGCACTGACGCTGACTCCTGTTTCACGTGAAACAGAGGCGCGGCTGGATCGCTTTCTCGATCTGTTATGGACTTGGCAGGCGAAGACCAATCTCGTTTCGCCTTCGACCTTGCCGAGGCTCTGGAGCCGGCATGTCTCCGATTCGTTACAGCTCCTGGACCTCGTTCCGGCTGCGAAGGTCTGGATGGACCTGGGAAGCGGTGGCGGCTTTCCGGGAATGGTTCTCGCTTGCGCTCTCGCGGAGGTGTCAGGGGCGCTGGTTCATTTGGTCGAGCGCAATGGCAAGAAGGCCGCGTTCCTGCGTGAAGCGCTGCGCGTGACCGGAGCACCGGGTGTGATCCATCTCGCCGACATCGAGGATATTGTGGATAGGCTCGCGGCGCCGGTCGATTGCATCACCGCGCGCGCGGTGGCTCCGCTAAATCAACTGATCGGTTTTGCGGAACCTGTTGTAAGAAGAGGCGCAAAGGCCCTCTTTCTCAAAGGCCAAGATGTAGAAGTGGAATTGACCGAGGCCACTAAATATTGGAACATTAAACCTCGTTTGCACCCCAGCCGCACCGGCGGACACGGCTGGATCGTGGAGCTCGATCAAATCGAGCGGTGCAACCCGTCCACAAGCGCCGATGGCAGGACGCTATGAGCGAGATAGATCAGGTTTTACAGGACGATAGAACGCAACCCCCGCCGGGCCATCCGCGCATCCTGGCGCTGGCCAACCAAAAGGGTGGGGTGGGGAAGACCACCACCGCGATCAACCTCGGCACGGCGCTGGCCGCGATCGGCGAGCGGGTATTGATCGTTGATCTCGATCCGCAGGGCAACGCCTCCACGGGTCTCGGCATCGATCGTCGCAATCGCAATTGCTCAACCTATGACGTGCTGATCGGCGAAGCAGCGCTGCGCGAATCGGTGGTGCCGACCGCGGTGCCGCGTCTGCATATTGCGTCGTCGACGATGGATCTGTCGGGCCTCGAGCTCGAATTGGGAACAACGCCAGGCCGAGCCTTCCGTCTGCGCGATGCGATCGCGGCGCTCAATCATAATGTTTCGCCGGATGCCGACTATACCTACGTTCTGATCGACTGCCCGCCGTCGCTCAATCTTCTGACGGTTAATGCCATGGCGGCTTCGGATGCGATCCTGGTGCCGCTCCAGTGCGAGTTCTTCGCGCTCGAAGGCTTGTCGCAACTGCTGCAAACCGTGGAACAGGTGCGCTCCACGCTCAATCCGAATCTTTCCATCCACGGCATCGTGCTGACGATGTTCGACTCGCGCAACAACCTGTCGAATCAGGTTGTCGCCGACGTCCGGCAGTTCATGGGCAGCAAGGTCTACAACACCATGATCCCGCGCAATGTGCGCATTTCCGAGGCGCCGTCCTACGGCAAGCCGGTGCTGGTCTATGATCTCAAATGCGTCGGCAGCGACGCCTACCTCAAGCTCGCGACAGAAGTCATCCAGCGCGAGCGCGAGCTGCGTACGCATTAAATAAGATCGTCCGGACCGAACACGACACGGGAGCGTTTGCGTTGAATCCAAGGGAGCTGGCGATGGCCGACGAAGCGCGTTCGCGACTGGGGCGCGGTCTTGCAAGTCTGATCGGAGATGTCGGCGGTGAAGCCGCGCATGTCGACCGGCCGCGCGCGCAGCGCAAGGTGCCGATCGAATTCCTGAAACCGAATCCGCGCAATCCGCGTCGCGAATTTCCCGATGCCGAGCTGAAGGAACTGGCCGATTCGATCAAGCAGCACGGTGTGATCCAACCGATCGTGGTTCGGCCGGTGCGCGGCGCGCAGGATCGCTTCGAGATCATCGCCGGCGAACGTCGCTGGCGGGCATCGCAGGCCGCGGGCCTGCACGAAGTGCCGATCGTGCCGGTCGACGTCAGCGATTCGGATGCGCTCGAGATCGCGATTGTCGAAAACGTCCAGCGCGAAGACCTCAATGCGATGGAGGAGGCGCAGGGCTATCACGCCCTCGCCAACGAATTCAAACGCAGTCAGGAAGACATTGCGAGAATCGTCGGCAAGAGCCGTAGCCATATCGCCAACATGATGCGGCTGACGAAATTGCCGGCGGAAGTGCAGGCCTATATCGCGCTGGGCCAGTTATCGGCCGGTCATGCCCGCGCCCTCATCGGCGTTCCCGACCCCGTCGCCGCTGCGAAACGCATCGTCGAGGAAGGCCTCAATGTCCGGCAGACCGAGGCACTGGCCCATGAGGAGGGCGTTCCGGAACGCAAGCCGCAAAAGGCGAGGGGCGGCAAGACGAAGGATCCCAACACGGTGTCGCTGGAAAAAACCGTCAGCGACGCGCTCGGGCTTGCCGTCAGCATCGATCATCACGAGACCGGCGGAGCCGTTCACATCCGCTACCGCGACCTCGATCAGCTGGACGATATCGTGCGACGGTTGAGTTCCAAATCCTGATCTCTAGTCTTGAGATCAGTTGTCTTGGCCCGCGTCACGGGCTCGTTCTCGTAACGCGCCGACGGTCTTATCCCCGCCGCTTTGCATTCACCGCAATCGAAAGCAGCGCGCGCTGCGCAATGACGGCAGCAAGCGTGGCCTGCTTGCGCATGTCGAGAGCTGCGGTTGCGAGCTGATCGATGACCAGCATGAGCCGGGCTGCGTCGAAGTTGCGTAACGCGATCTCGACATTGGCTTTCCGGGAAAAGTGCAGCCGTGGAAATCCACCGTCGAGCACGGCAGAACTCGGCGTTCCCTCTGATATCGCGATCGCCGATTTGTGCAGCCATGCGGCCTGGCGCTGGGCCGCGGAAATGATCACGCCGGGATAGGTGCCGGCGACCATGGCCTTGGCGAATTCGGTCTCGACGGTGGCGGGATTTCCGGCAAAGGCACCATCGACAATCGGATCGATCTTCAGCTCGGACGCATCGGCCACGACCGCCATCACGTCGTCGAGCGTTACCTCGCCGTTGCCATGGGCGTAGAGCGTGAGCTTACGCAATTCATTGCGTGATGCCTGCCGGTCGCCGCCAAGCAATGCCACCAGGACGGCGCGGGCGTCCGAAGCGATGCGCAGGTTCGAGAGTTTTAGCTCGTCGTCGATCAGTTTCGCCAGATCGCGTTCGGTGTCGGGGTAGCAAGCGATTGCGACCGCTGTCTTGGCGCGCTCACAGGCCTTGCGAAGCGGGGATTCGGGCCGCAGCTCGCCGGCCTCGATGACGATGCGGCAGTCTTTCAGCGGTACTTCCGCCAGCGCGTCGACGCCACCGGCAAAATTCCGGGAGCCGGCGCGAACGCGTATCGCGCGGCGGCCGCCGAACAGGGGAATCGTCAGCGCCTCGTCGACCAATCGGGACGGTTCGGCAGAAAGCTCATCGCCGTCCAGCCTGACCAGCGAAAATGGATCGTTGGGATCGTCGACCGCCGACTTGAGCAATGCTTCGGCGCGCTCGCGGACGAGGCCCGCATCCGGACCGTAAAGCAGGACGATTGGACGTCCCGGATCAGGCCGGGCGAGAAAACTGTCGATTTCTTTTCCGCGGAGCGCCACCATGGAAGGACCAATGCCCATCGTTTTCGCTTTGGCGAAGCCGTGCCAAGTCGAATAGGAAATATTAGGACAAAAGATTTGCCGCTTGGGCCGTCAGGCGTGGCGGAAGCCCGAATCTCTCAGACGCCGGCAAAGAAGAACGAAGCCAGGCGCGTCTTGATTTTTTCGGCGACTTCCTGGGAGGCCCGATCCTCAGCATCACGCAAGGCGCGTTCGCGGGAGAATCGCTGATAGCTGCCTGGAATATCGTACGAGACGTGAGAGAAAGTCGTTCCCGTCATCACCGATTTGCCGGTGTTGACATCGATCAGGTTGAACTGAGCGTCGAGGTTGTAATTTTCGCTGGTCGGCAGCCCGGTATTGGCGTCGGTCATCAGGTCACTTCGCCCGGTGTTGAATTTGATCTCAAGCCTGTGAGTGGGCGATGTTCCCGTGGCATTGCCATAAAGTTTGAATGCCAACGCATTGCGGATTGCCACACCCAGCCGGGCGTCACGCGACGAGTTCGGCTTGTTGACCGGAGGGAGTTCCACCCCCATCAATTTTTCCCGCAGGCCCGGCGTGCCGTCGGCATGTTCGGCATACATCGGCTGGAAGCATCCGGCCGTCAGGGCCGCCAGTGCAGCCACTGCGAGAAACCGAGTGAGCATCTTAGCCAACGACATTCACGATCCTCATCGGAACAACAATCACCTTACGCACGGCTTTATCCCCTAGGGATTGTTTTACCGCATCAAGGGCCAAAACGGCAGCCTCAATTTCGGGATTCTGGGCGGTGCGGGCCACCGTGACCTCGCCTCTTTTCTTGCCGTTGACCTGGACCACCAAGGTCACGGTGTCTTCAACCAGCAAATCTCGTTCGATTTTGGGCCAGCTTGCTTCTGAAACCAGACCCGGCTCGCCGAGCACGACCCAGCAGGCCTCCGCCAGATGGGGCATCATGGGCGCGAACAATTGAACGAGGATCGTGGCAGCTTCCCGGATGGCCCAGGTTAGATCCGGGGTCAGGTCCGGCGAGGGTTGGCCAGAGCGCGCGAGGACATCGCTCAACGCGTTGGAGAACTCCCTTATATGAGCCAGGCAGACATTGAAGTGCAGCCGTTCGATGCCGGTCGAAACCTTGTCCAGCGCGCCGTGGGCCGCCTTGCGCAAGCCAAGCGCCTCGGTCCCGAATGATGCGGGCTTTGCGTCTGGTGCCGCCTTGCAGGCCTCGGCTGCTTCGTGAACGAGGCGCCAGAGCCGCTGCACGAAGCGCGAGGCGCCCTGCACGCGCTCGTCGCTCCAGATCACGTCGCGGTCGGGCGGGAAGTCCGACAGCATGAACCATCGGGCCACATCGGCGCCGTAGGTGGCGATGATGTCGTCGGGGTCGACCGTGTTCTTCTTCGACTTCGACATCTTCTCGATCGCGCCGATCGCAACCGGCTCACCGGATGACAACAGCGCAGCGCGCCGGTCGCTGCCGACGCCCTCAACCCTGACTTCCGCCGGCGTGACGTAGGTGCCGTCGGCTTTGTGGTAGGTCTCATGGACCACCATGCCCTGGGTGAACATGCCGGCGAATGGTTCTTCGATGTCGATGTGACCGGTCGCCTTCATGGCGCGGGTAAAGAAGCGGCTATAGAGCAGGTGCAGGATCGCGTGCTCGACGCCGCCGATATATTGATCGACCGGCATCAGGCGGTTCGCGACGTCGGGCGTGGTTGGCGACGTCTCATTCCATGGATCGGTGAAGCGCGCGAAATACCAGGACGAATCGACGAAGGTGTCCATGGTATCGGTTTCGCGCAGCGCCTTGGCCCCGCATTGCGGGCAATTGACGTGCTTCCAGGTCGGGTGATGGTCGAGTGCGTTGCCCGGTTTGTCGAAGGTCACGTCCTCAGGAAGCGCGACCGGCAGGTCCTTGTCAGGAACCGGTACGACGTCGCATGTCGGACAATGAATGACCGGGATCGGACAGCCCCAATAGCGCTGACGCGAGATGCCCCAATCGCGCAGGCGGAAATTGACCTGCCGCTCACCGATGGGCGAATTGCCGCGGAGCTCGGCCTCCAACCTCTTCGCTACCTCCTCTTTGGCATGATCGATCGTCATGCCGTCGAGAAAACGCGAATTGATCATCCGGCCGTCGCCGTCATAGGCAATATCGGTGATCACGAAAGTCTTTGGATCCTGGCCTTCCGGACAAACCACCGGAATATTGCCGAGATGGTATTTGTTGACGAAATCGAGGTCGCGCTGATCGTGGGCGGGACAGCCGAAGATCGCGCCGGTGCCATATTCCATCAGCACGAAGTTGGCGACATAGACCGGCAGCTTCCAAGTGGGATCGAACGGGTGGACGGCGCGAATGCCGGTGTCAAAACCCTGCTTTTCGGCGGTGTCGATGATTTCCTGCGCGGTGCCGATGCGTTTGATCTCGGCGATGAACTCGGCAAGTTTCGGGTTCTTCGCGGCCGCCGCCTGCGCCAGCGGATGATCGGCCGAAATCGCCATGAACTTCGCGCCGAACAACGTGTCCGGCCGTGTGGTGAAAATTTTCAGTTCGGTCTCGCCGGCCGGCGTCGTCGTCGCGTCGAGTGCAAAACGAACCAGAAGCCCCTCGCTGCGCCCGATCCAGTTGCGCTGCATCAGCCGCACTTTGTCGGGCCAGCGGTCGAGCGTGTCGAGCGCGTCCAGCAGTTCCTGTGAGTACTTCGTGATCTTGAAGACCCACTGATTCATCTCGCGCTGTTCGACCACCGCGCCCGAACGCCAGCCGCGACCGTCGATCACCTGCTCGTTGGCAAGCACCGTCATGTCCACCGGGTCCCAATTGACCTTGCGCTTCTCGCGCTCGGCGAGACCCGCACGCAGGAAGTCGTTGAACATTTTCTGCTGGTGCTTGTAGTAAGTGGGATCGCAGGTGGCGAATTCTCGGCTCCAGTCGAGCGACAGGCCGATCGAGCGCAACTGCTTCTTCATCGCGGCGATGTTGTCGTAGGTCCACGCTTTCGGCGCCACCTTGCGCTCGATCGCCGCGTTTTCGGCCGGCAGCCCGAATGCGTCCCAGCCCATCGGATGCAGCACATTGAATCCCCTGGCGCGCATGAAGCGCGCGAGCACGTCGCCGAGCGTATAATTCCGGACGTGCCCGATATGGATGCGGCCCGAAGGGTAGGGGAACATCTCAAGCACGTAATATTTCGGCCGCGGATCGTCGTTCTTGGCGGAAAAAATCGCCTTTTCGTCCCATTGGCGCTGCCAATGGGGCTCGGATTCGCGGGCGTTATAGCGTTCGGAGCTCATGGAATCGTGTGGCTTTTCGTGGATTCGGGCTGTCATCAAAAGACGGCGGACTAGGCCATAAAAGCAGCTTTCCGGTCAACGGGTCGTGCGGCTGGCTAGCTCGCCAGCGCCACCGATCCGCCATTCTCGGCAGTCTGGTCGAGGCCGTGCTCGGCAACCGCGTTTCGGCCGTTACGTTTGGCAACATACAGGCTGGCGTCAGCGGCTTCGAGCAGATCGCCCGGGTTGAGCGCTTCGGTCGGCTTGACGCTGGCGATCCCGACGCTGACCGTAACCGCCAGATGGCTGGAGGTCGCGTGGGGAATCGCGAGGTTCTGTATCGCCGCCCGCACCATCTCGCCGACCTCAAGCGCGCGGCGCACCCCGGTGTTTGGCAGCAACAGGCAGAATTCCTCACCGCCATAACGGGCGGCAAAGCCCGAGGTCACCGCCGCGAGACCGGCGAGCGTTTCGCCGATCCGCGAGAGACAGGCGTCGCCTTCGGGATGGCCATAGGTATCGTTGAACAGCTTGAAGTGATCGACGTCGATCATCATCAGCGACAGCTCGCTATGGCATTGCTGAGCTTTCATCCACTCAAAATCAAGCCGGCCCTGAAACCCGCGGCGATTTGCAAGGCCCGACAGCATGTCGATCGAAGCCATGACGGTCAGGCGGTCGTTCGACGCGATCAGTTCGAGCTCGCGCTCGGAAAGCTGGCTGGCCATCGCGTCGAAGGCGCGAGCCAGCGGCGCGAACTCGGCCGGCAACCGGCTGTCGATCGCACGGATCGATAAATTCCCTTCGCCGAAGCGCCGTGCGACCGCTACGAGCTTGTGGATCGGCCGGATGATCAGAATTTCTGCCGCGGCCAGCGCGCCCAGCAGCACAAACATACAGACCAATCCAAGCTGCAAATAAGCGTTGCGAATGTCGTGGTTGATATCAGCCGCCACCCTGGCCTCGTCGACAATCAGGATCAGCCGCGATTCCGTGCCGGGAATCCGCGAAAAGCTCAACGTGCGCCTCACCCCATCCGAAGACGGGAACGAAAACACGCCGGTCTGCTGATCCGAATTGATCGCTCTCGTGACAGCCCCTGCGAGAGTTGGGACGCCGGTGAGCGGACGGCCGACCAGGCGGGCGAGATCCGTCGGCGCCGCCATCACGGTCCCGGCACTGTCGACGAGAATGGCCAGAATGCCGGGACGATCGCTGATGTCGTTCATGATCTTCGACATCCAGTCGAGGCTGACGGCGGCCACGATGACAAGATCGGATTTTGGATCGACCCCGGAAACCGGGTAGGCCCCCATCACGATCGGTTCATTATCGTATTTGGAAAGCAGGAAATCGCTGAACACGAGGTCGCGTCCCAGTCGTGCCCGCTTTAAATAGGTGCGGTCATTCAGATCGAGATCGATCAGCGTATCGAGCGTTGCACATTTGACCCGGCCGTCGTTGCCGACAATCATCAGATTGCGGATCCACGGCAACTTGACCGGCAGACTTGCCGACAGCGTGTCACAGCTTGGATTGAAAGCGTTTTTGGAGGCCTGGATATGAGCCGCCGATTTCAACACGGTCTCGACCGATGCAACGGCTTCGCGCTGGCTGTCGGCGCTGTGCTGGGCGAGCTGCGCGAACTCCGAATAGGCGAGGGCAATCTGCTTGTTGCGGGTTTCCTCGAGCGAGTGGGCGCGTTCAAGCATCAAGGGCGCCACCAGGATCAGCGCCAGCAGTGCGAGCCGGGCGCGGATTCCGAATAGCTTGTCTATTCCCGATTTTTTGCGCTTGAAGCCAAAGTCAGACATGCTAGTTCCCAGCCCCGGAACGCAACGTACCGACAAGGATTCAAAAAGCCCTCCTCGGATTCCGTAAAAATGCAACTATCGCTGAAACTCCTGGTTTCTCCGAAACTCCTGGCCCCGCAGACCAAGCGTCCATAACTGACCTCCATGACCACTGACATGAGCACCGAAGCTTCTTCGCAATTAACCGGACATTTACCCACCGGGCTCGCCGCCGTCGAAGAAGCTGTTGTGCGGGCATGCAAGGAGGCTCGGCGGGATCGCGTCTCGGTGACGCTGATCGCCGTCTCCAAAACATTCGACACGGACGCAATTGAGCCGGTCATCAAAGCCGGGCAACGCGTATTCGGAGAGAACCGCGTTCAGGAAGCCAAGTCCAAGTGGCCTGGGTTAGTGTCGGCTTACCCCGGAATTTCCCTGCATCTGATCGGTCCGCTGCAATCCAACAAGACGAGGGAAGCGGTGGCGCTGTTCGATGCGATCCACTCCGTCGATCGCACGAGCCTTTGCGAGGCCTTGGCCAAGGAATTCCGTACCCAGACCCGTCGGCCGCAGTTGTTCGTTCAGCTCAACACGGGCGAAGAGCCGCAAAAGGCCGGCATCGCGCCCGCTGACGCCGACAGCTTCATCGCCAATTGCCGCGAGAAATACGGTCTTTCGATTTCGGGCTTGATGTGCATTCCGCCGGTCGACGATGCGCCGGCGCCGCATTTTGCGCTGACTGCCAAGATCGCGGCGCGTAACGGGCTGACAAATCTGTCGATGGGGATGAGCGCGGATTTTGCTATCGCGATCCAGATGGGAGCGACGCACGTCCGGGTGGGCTCGGCGATTTTTGGACACCGCGTCAAAACCGCGACGTAGCCTAACCGAACCCCACCGAAACCTTGCCGAGCGCGCCGAAATCGGCGGCAAACAAATCCCCCGCCTGGATCGGCAATGGCGTGCAGCAGGTTCCTGTCGTGACGACCTCGCCGGCCCGCAGCGTAATCCCGAGCGCGCGCAATTCGTTGACGCACCAGGCGAGCGCGACGCGGGGATCGCCGAGGACGTTTTTGCCGTGGCCGATATGCCGCTCGCCACGCAGCGTAACGACCGGCCGCTCTTCGATCAGGTCGCGGGCGCGCCAATCGGCGTCGGTTGCCTCACCCAGCACAAAGAGATGCGCGCAGGCATTGTCGGCGATCAATTGAGCTTCGCCGGCACTGACGAAATCGGCAAACCGCGAATCGGGAATTTCGATGGCCGGATGCAGCGTGCCGACGGCGTCGAGCACTTCCTGCAACGTGTAAGGGGTCGCCCGCGACGGCAGGTCGTGCGCGAAACGGAAAGCGAATTCGGCCTCGCCGACGCGCATTGCGTTACCCTTCATCGAGGCGGTACCGCCGTTGGCGATGACCGTCTCGCGAAGGATACGTCCTGCAAGCGGCCCGCTGACATTGATGTGTTTCTGTCCGGCCTCGCTTGTCGCAGCGATCTTCCAGCCGAATAATTTGCCGGTTGAATGTTTCGCAAGCGCAGCCTGGATCGCATAGCCGTCAAGACGGTCTTGCGGACGGATCGAAGCGTCAAGGCTCTCGAGCTTGGTGCCGGCGTGCCAGTGGCCGTTCAGCGTCTTCGCGGCAGCCGCGATCTTGTCATTGTCGAGCATCGTGCTGTCCCGGAATTCAACCGATGATGATCTTCGTATGCGGGCCTATTCGGCGCAAGAGTTGCAGCATGGCCGATTTTTCCATCGAAACGCAGCCCGCGGTCGGCGAAAAATCCGCCCGCGCCAGATGCAGGAACACCGCACTGCCGCGGCCGGCAATCGTGGGCTGCGTGTTGTGATCGATCTCGATGATGAAATCGTAGAGGTGATCGTCGCGTGTGAGCCGGTCGCCGCTGTCGTGATCACCAAGGGAGAGCGGCCGATTGTAATGGCGGCTGGCGGGGTCCTCAGACCAGGCGTCGTCGGGGCGGATGGCGCGAACAGGCAAAAAAGTCCGCGGTCTCGGAGAACGATCGGCGCGCCACCATAATCGTCGCGGCCGAAAAGTCCCTTTGGGGGTTCCACCGTCGCCCTCGCGCTTGTTGGCGATGATTCCTCCCCGGCCCAGGGCGACCGGAACGGCCCGTTGGCCAGCTATGAGCCAGCCGCGACGGGGGTCCCCGGCTGCCGGACGGACCCTGATCGACGCCCAAGGTCCGTCCCACCTTATTTTTCGGTAAGTATCTGAAAATCGGGAATTATCCATGCGTCTGCCGGGTCTCTTGATCGACGGTCATGAGACAATTCGTCCCCGCCGCATTACAGGACATTCATCTAAAGGGACACGAATCCTGGGGTAGATTGCGTTTTGGGTTGTGAATTCGTAACAGCCGCATACCTCATGACGAACGTCTTGAAGACCCCCGTTTGACCAATACGACACGGCCCAGCTGCCCGGGCCGGCGCCGATGCCCCCAAAGGACTAAACCCATGGCCAATGCCCGCAAGATCCTGATCGTAGATGACGATACCGATCTGCGCGATACGCTGGTGGAGCAATTATCGCTACACGACGAATTCGAAGCTTCCGCCGTCGATACCGGCGCCAAAGGCGCGACCGCGGCCAAGACCGATGCTCCCGATCTGGTGCTGATGGATGTCGGACTGCCCGATACCGATGGCCGCGAAGTCGTACGCTCCCTGCGCAAGGGCGGATTCAAGGCCCCGATCATCATGCTCACCGGCCACGACACCGATTCGGATACGATTTTGGGACTCGAGTCCGGCGCCAACGACTACGTTGCCAAGCCGTTCCGTTTTGCAGTGTTGCTGGCGCGGATCCGGGCGCAGCTCCGCCAGCACGAAGCCAGCGAGGATGCCGTGTTCTCGGTCGGGCCCTACAGCTTCCGTCCCGGCTCCAAGATGCTGACGGGCGCCAATGCCAGAAAGGTGCGGTTGACGGAAAAGGAAACGGCTATTCTCCGCTTCCTGTATCGCGCTGGCCAGCTGCCGGTTTCACGCGAAACGCTGCTGCAGGAGGTCTGGGGTTACAACTCCGGCGTCACCACGCACACATTGGAAACCCACATCTACCGTCTGCGCCAGAAGATCGAAAAGGACGCCGCCAATCCGGAGATCCTGGTAACGGAAGCCGGTGGCTACAAGCTGGTGCCGTGATACGATTCGCTTAACGATTCGTCATCGCGCAGCTGATTTTTCATGTCGATCGAGGATGATGTTGCCCTGCTGGAACGTGTCCCGACGCTTCGCGTGTTGGGGACGGCCGCACTGCGCATGCTCGCGATCGGTTCCGAACAACGCAGCCTCCCGCGTGATTCGGTGCTGTTCCACGCCGGCGACGAGGCCGATGCCGGCTTCATCGTTCAGCGGGGTGCATTTCGCATCGAGGATGGTGGCGCCTCGGTTGTGGCCGGTCCCGGCGCCCTGATCGGTGAACTGGCGCTGATCAACGCGACGCGGCGGCCTTCGACCGCGACCGCGCTGGAAGATTCATCGGTGATCAGGGTCGCGCGCAGCCTGTTTCAGCGCGTGCTGGAAAGCGATCCTGCGGCGGCACGGCGTCTGCGCGATGAATTTGCCAAGCGCACCAGCCAGATCGCCAGCGATATCCTGATGGCGGGCGCCAAACTCAGCACGTGACGCGCTGGGCCAACCTCAAAGATCGAGCGTCACCGTGACGGGAACGTGGTCGGACGGTCGCTCCCAGCCCCTTGCGTCGCGCGTAATGCGGAAATCGCTCACGCGATCCTTCAGCGCGCGCGAGACCCAGATGTGATCGAGCCTTCGGCCGCGGTCGCCGGCCGTCCAGTCGGCGGCCCGATAACTCCACCAGGTATAGACTTTCTCCGAAAGCGGAATGCGGTCGCGCGCGACGTCGATCCAGTCGCCGCGGCTCTGGGCCGCCAGCAGCTTCTCGGTTTCGATGGGCGTATGGGAGACAATCTTCAGCAATTGCTTGTGCGACCAGACGTCGTTCTCATGGGGCGCGACGTTGAGATCGCCAACCAGAATATGATGATCCTCGCCGCGCGGATGCAGCGGCTCGCAGGATTTCATTTCATCGAGAAATTGGAGCTTATGTTCGAATTTCGGGTTGAGCGCGGGATCCGGAATATCGCCGCCGGCCGGCACATAGAAATTATGTAGCACCAGCGGTTTGGTGGTCTGGGCGCGCTCGCCGAACTCAACCGAGATGTGACGCGAGTCGAGCTTGTCGCAGAAGGTGCGGATATTAGTCTTCTCGAAGGGCAATCGAGAGATCACCGCGACGCCGTGATAGCCCTTCTGGCCGTTCAGGGCGATGTGTTCGTAGCCGAGCCGCTTGAAGCGCTTGAGCGGAAACGCATCGTCGATGCATTTGGTTTCCTGCAAACAGAGGATATCGGGCCTCACCGACTTGATGAATCGGGCGACGAGGTCGATGCGCAGGCGCACCGAATTGATATTCCAGGTTGTCAGGGAAAGACGCATAAGGACCGGTGAGACAAACTACGTCCAAAATGACGCATGTCTCTGCTCTGCAATCAAGGCTGAATGTTTGGGTCGCGAAACGTAACGGTGGATCAACCCGGCGGGAAGGTGTGATCCGTCATGTCGATCTTGAACATGCCCGGGTCGATTTTCCTGGATGTATCCAGATTATAGACCGCGACCGTGGTGTCGTAGCCTTGCGGGTCAGTGACGGTCCATTGCTTGAGCTGGCCGTCCTTGGCGCCCACCATCAGCATCAGCCGGCTGGTGCCGGTCAACAACTGTCTTTCCTCGATCGTGACGCTGATGAAGAGATCGTCCGCCGTCACGCTGACGACGTTGGTGTCTTTCATCAGATCGATGCGGTCCGACAACAGATATCGCAGCGGCGTTTGCGACAGCGGATAGAGATCCTGAGTGGAGAGGTTGCGGTCACGCACCGCGACCATCGATCCATCGGCAACGATCGCGATCGGGTTGGGCAATTCATATTCGAAACGCACCTTGCCGGGTTTCTGGATAAAAAACTGCCCCTTGGTCTTGCTGCCGTCAGGTCCGACCTGGACGAAGTTGCCGATCAGCGTCTGAAGTGACGACAGGTAGGTGCTGATCTTGGCGGCCTGCGCCTTCTGCTTGTCGTCGAAGGTCGCAAAAATACTCAAAGGCACATTGCGATGCGGGTCGGGAATGACGGGATTGGGCGCCGCCTGTGTCGCGCCCGTCATCGTCGGTCCCTTTTGCCCGTCCGGCGCAGCGTCGCGCCCTTTCGGGGCGGCCTTGGGAACCGGAATGCTCTGTGGCGGGATCGGAGCCTGCGCAATGGCCGACGCCGAAGCAATGAAGCATGCCGTGACCGCAAAGGCCGCCGCCGCTCGCATGAAGGCAGCGCCTTTAAAAGGAGCCGAGAATCGTGAGGCCATTCGATTTTTCTGATTTTCAGTCAACGCAGGTTCTCTGGTGGTCTGCCGCTCTTTTTATCGTGCTTTGCGTCAAGGGGGCTATCGTTTTTCCGTGAAAAATGGCAATCGGCAGGCCCTGCGGCAAATCAAAAACCGCCTTCTTCTTCCTCGACAAGAATCTCGCGTTTGCCGGCATGGTTGGCCTGTCCAACGATGCCCTCAAGTTCCATCCGCTCCATTAGCGATGCCGCACGATTGTAGCCGATTTGCAGCCGGCGCTGAATATAGCTGGTCGAGGCCTTGCGGTCGCGCTTGACGATGGCCACGGCCTGAGAGAACAGGTCGCCGCCGCCATCGCTGCCCATGCCGGTGGAATCGAATACCGCGCCGTCTTCTTCGGCGGGTTCCTCGGCCGTGACCGCCTCGAGGTATTCCGGCGATCCTTGCGTCTTCAGGTGGCGCACCACCTTCTCGACCTCTTCGTCCGAGGCGAACGGGCCGTGCACACGGCTGATGCGTCCGCCGCCCGCCATGTAGAGCATGTCGCCCTGTCCGAGCAGTTGCTCGGCGCCCATTTCGCCGAGAATGGTGCGGCTGTCGATCTTCGAGGTGACCTGGAAAGCGATACGGGTCGGGAAGTTCGCCTTGATCGTGCCGGTGATGACATCGACCGACGGGCGTTGCGTGGCGAGGATCACGTGCAGGCCCGCCGCACGCGCCATCTGGGCGAGGCGCTGCACTGCGCCTTCGATGTCCTTGCCGGCGACCATCATCAGGTCGGCCATTTCGTCGACAATGATGACGATATAGGGCAGCGGATCGAGGTCGAGTTTCTCTTCCTCATAGATCGCCTTGCCGGTCTCCTTGTCGAAACCGGTATGCACCGTGCGCGTCAGCTCTTCGCCCTTGGACCTGGCCTCGCCGAGCCGCGCATTGTAGCCGTCGATGTTGCGCACGCCGAGCTTGGACATCCGCTTGTAGCGCTCTTCCATCTCGCGCACCGCCCATTTGAGCGCGACCACGGCTTTCTTGGGGTCGGTCACGACCGGCGTCAGCAGATGCGGAATGCCGTCATAGACCGAGAGTTCGAGCATCTTGGGATCGACCATGATCAAGCGGCACTGGTCCGGCCGCAGCCGATAGACCAGGCTGAGAATCATGGTGTTGATGGCGACCGATTTACCGGAGCCGGTGGTGCCGGCGATCAGCATATGCGGCGTCTTGGCGAGATCGATGATGACCGGATCGCCGCCGATGGTCTTGCCGAGACAGAGTGGAAGTTTCGCGACGGATTCGTTGATTTCCTTCGCGACAAGCAGCTCGCGCAGGTAAACTTTCTCGCGATGCGAGTTCGGCAATTCGATGCCGATGGCGTTGCGGCCGGGCACGACGGCGACGCGTGCCGAGAGCGCGCTCATCGAGCGCGCGATGTCGTCGGCAAGGCCAATCACGCGCGACGACTTGATGCCGGGCGCGGGCTCCAGCTCGTACAGCGTGACCACCGGACCAGGATTGGCTTTGACGATTTCGCCGCGGACGCCGAAGTCCTGCAGCACGACTTCGAGCCGGCGCGAATTGGCTTCCAGCTCCGCCTTGGAGAGCGGCTGACGATCGGACGCTTTGGGCGCGCCCAGCATCGATATCGCCGGAAAATCCCATTTTTCGGACTTCCTCAGCGCGGCTTTGGGCGCGGCCTTCTTCCGAGGCGCGCGGGCGGCCGGCTCCTCCTCGTCCTCTTCTTCCTCGTCGTCCTGTTCATCGTCGTCATCAGGGGCGAGGCTGGGAGCGGCCCGGCCGCCAAGGCTTCGATCAAGGCTTCGATCAAGGCTTGGATCAAGGCTCGGCTCCTGACGTTCGAACGACACGCGCGGGGCGGCTGCGCTTGAGACCAGCCAGCGATAGGCCGCGCCGAGCAGCCAGGCCAAGCGCGCCTTGGTGCTCATCAGGGCGTGGACGGCCCAGCCAAGCGAGATCGAGCCGCCGTCGCCGTCTTCGCCGAGAGGCTCGTCGTCCTCCTCATCGATCGCGCTCAAATCTTCTTCATCGGTGCGCGAACCGAAGCCGCTGGCCACAAAAAATGTTGCGACGGTGGCCGTACCCAAAATGATCCCAAGCGCCAGATAGTAGATGAAGCCGGGTGGCCCGAACACGACCGCGGGCGCGCGCACCAGCGCGTCGCCAATGACCCCGCCAAGCCCGGTCGGCAACGGCCAGGTTCCGCCATGCGGCCAGCAAGAGGCAAATCCGGCGGCCGAGCCGGTACACAGAATCCAGCAGCCGAGCCGCAGCGCTTCGCGGTCGAAGCCGCGATGGGTCAACATCCGCCAGCCCCATACGGCGACCGGCAGGATCAGCATGATCGCGCCGAGCCCGAGAATCTGCATCAGAAGATCGGCGCCGATCGCCCCTGTATAGCCGGCGATATTGTGAATCGGGCGCGATGTCGCGTGGCTGAAGCTCGGGTCCTGCACCGACCATGTCACAAGCGCTGCGGCCGTGCCGCCGGCAACTGTCAGCAAGCCGAGGCCTGCGAGTTCGCGCAAGCGGCGGACCAGCGCCTCGCGGATCGCCGCCGGCAACTGGCTCACCAAGGGAATGACGCGTTCGATTGCCGGCATGCTCATCGGTCCAGAGTTTGAACCAGCCGGTGCAGTGCCTCGGCCGTTGTTTCACTGTCTGCGACAAGCGCAAGCCGAATGAAGCCTGCGCCGGGATTACTGCCGTCCGGTTGCTGCCTTGCGAGGTAGCTGCCTGGGATCACCCGCACACCGGCATCCCTGTAAAGCTTCACGGTCACCGCTTCATCGCCGCCCTTCGCCGAGACGTCGAGCCAGACACAGAAGCCGCCGGCAGGACGCCGATAGCCATAGCGGCTGCCGAGGATCTGGTCGGCTAGATCGAACTTGAGCCGGTAGAGCCTGCGATTTTCCTCGACATGGGCTTCGTCATTGTAGGCGGCCACGGCCACATGTTGGACCGGAACCGGCACCTGAGGTGCGGCGACGTTGCGCAGTTCATGGAAGGCGCTGAGAAATCGTTTGTCACCGGCGGCAAAACCGACGCGCATGCCGGGCAGATTCGAACGCTTCGACAGCGATTGAAATGCCACCACATTGGCAAAATCGCCACCGGCGCATTCGAGCATGCTGCCGGGTGCGGTTTGCGTATAGATCTCCGAATAACACTCGTCGCTGAAAATCATGAAGCCGAAACGGTCGGCGAGTTTTTTCAAGCGGGTGAAGTAATCGCTGGAGGCGACGGCGCCTTGCGGATTTGCCGGTGAAGCAATGTACATCGCTACCGTCCGTGCCAGCGTTGCTTCATCGAGCGTGTCGAGGTCGGGCAAAAATCCATTGGCAGGCGTGGTCGGCAGATAGATCGGCTCGCAGCCGGCGGCGCGTGCGCCAGCGCCATAGGCCGGGTAGAACGGATTGGGCATCAGGATGGCCGGTCTACCCTTGCGTTCGCCGACCAGGCGGACGGCGGTGAGCGCGGCAAAAAACAGCCCCTCGCGGCTGCCGCTGAGCACCAGAAGCTCGGTATCGGGATCGATGGGGCGCGGCAGGTGAAAGCGCCGGGCCAGCCAATCGGCCGCGGCGCGCCGGAAGGGCTCGATGCCCTTGGCGATTGGGTAGCGGCCGAAATCGGCAATGTGGCTGGCGAGAACCGGGCCCACGAATTCAGGCACGGGATGCTGGGGCTCGCCTAACGACAGCGTTATCAAGGGCTTGGCCGGCTGATAGGGCGCCAGCAATTCGGTGACCCGCAAAAAGGGCGAGCGTTCGCTTGCCTCGTTTCCACCGCCCAGGGGCGCGCGGGATGATGCGGTCATGGCCATACTTGTCGCGCCAGCACTCTTTCAGGCCACAGGTCGTGTGTCGGGACCGGTGGAGAGGGATCAAATCACCATAGATACGGCGAGGTTAAGACGCGATTAACCATCGGGCGGGCGTCGAGAATCCCGTTCACTGGGATCGCGAAAAAAAAGGGCCCCAGCTTGCGCTGGAGCCCCTCAACGGTCGGAGCATTGCCGGGTATGTGCTCAAACCGTAGTTCTGGGCATGCCCTCCGAAGAGGGAATGCCCTCGGGAGAACTCACATGTTGTAGGCGCGTTCGGTGTGGTCGGTGAGATCGAGGCCCTCACGCTCACTTTCGACATTGACGCGCAGGCCGACGATGACATCGACGACCTTGTAGAGAATCGCCGAGCCGATGCCCGACCACACCAGCGTGGTGCAGACGCCCCAGATCTGGGAAACCATCTGCGCGCCGAATTCGTAGTCGGCGATCTTGCCGGTGGTGTAGTCCATGATGCCGGTGCCGCCGAGCGCCGGGTTGACCAGGATGCCGGTGCCGAGCGCGCCGACGATTCCGCCGACGCAGTGGACGCCGAACACGTCGAGCGAGTCGTCGTAGCCGAGCGCGTTCTTGACCGCGGTGACGAAGAACAGACAGACCACGCCGACCACAAGGCCGAGCACGATCGCGCCCATCGGACCGGCATAGCCGGCCGCGGGCGTCACCGCGACGAGGCCTGCGACCGCGCCGGAAATCACGCCGAGTACCGAAGGATGACCCTTGATCATCCACTCGCAGAACATCCACGACAACGCCGCCGCCGCGGTTGCGACAAAGGAGTTGGTCATGGCGAGCGCGGCGCCACCGGTGGCTTCAAGATTCGATCCGGCGTTGAAGCCGAACCAGCCCACCCAGAGCAGCGAAGCGCCGATCATGGACATGGTCAGCGAGTGCGGCGCCATCAAATCCTTGCCGTAACCGATGCGCTTGCCGATGATCAGCGCGCCGACGAGGCCCGCGATGCCGGCATTGATATGCACGACGGTGCCGCCTGCGAAGTCGATCGCGCCCTTCTTGAAGACCCAGCCGGCGTCGGCGTTGACGGCCGCAAGCTTCGCTTCCGCCGCGGCCTTTGCCCCCGCGTCGCTTCCCGCCGCTGCAATCGCCTTGACCGCATCCGAGATCGCGTCCGGGCCAGCCCAGTACCAGACCATGTGCGCGATCGGGAAATAGATCAGCGTGACCCACAGCGGGATGAACAGCGCCACCGCCGAGAACTTCATGCGTTCTGCAAATGCGCCGACGATGAGGGCCGGGGTAATGGCGGCAAAGGTCATCTGGAAGCAGACGTAAACCAGTTCAGAAATGTTGGCGTCGACGCTGAAGGTGGCGGCCTTGGAGTCTGGCGTCACGCCCGACAGGAAGGCTTTCGAGAAGCCGCCGAAGAAGTCTGAGCCGCCCGTAAAGGCGATGCTGTAGCCGTAGAGCGCCCAAAGGACGACGACGATGCAAACCGTGTAAAACACCTGCATCAGGACCGAGAGCATGTTCTTGGAGCGGACGAGGCCGCCATAGAACAGTGCGAGGCCCGGAATCGTCATCAACAGCACGAGCACCGTCGAGGTGAGCATCCAGGCATTGTCGCCCTTGTTGATCGTCGGCTCGGCATAGGCCGCGGTTGCGGCAAACAGGCCGACGGTGAGGGCCGCCAATCCCGTGCTGGTGGGACGCTTGAACGTCATTTTCGTATTACTCCTGATTGGAAAAGGTTGAGCGCGCGGGATATCAGAGCGCTGCGGCATCCGCCTCGCCGGTCCGGATCCGGACCGCGTTTTCGAGGTTGATGACGAAGATCTTGCCATCGCCGATCTGGCCAGTCTTAGCAGCCGACGTGATGGCCTCAATGGTCTTGTCAACCTGATCCGAGGCGACCGCGACCTCGATCTTGATCTTGGGCAGGAAGCTCACCGCGTATTCAGCGCCGCGATAGATTTCGGTGTGACCCTTCTGCCGGCCATATCCCTTGACCTCGGTGACGGTCAGGCCATGCACGCCGATGGCGGTGAGGGCATCACGGACTTCTTCGAGCTTGAATGGCTTGATGATCGCCATAACGATTTTCATGGGTCTTAATCCCCGCTTGGACTCGGTGCTGAAGACCGAGCGATCTCGACTGAAGTCCACCACGCAGAGAAGGTCACAACGCGGGTACAGCCGACGACGGTAGAATCAAATGCCGTGCCAGATCGGCCGTACTGCCTAACGGACTATGAACATGAAGATTTTCGACGTTCTTGGAGTCCGGGAGGAACCCTGCCAAAAATGGCCGCCTAAACGCTAGGCATAGCCGCTCACGAATCGGGCGCCGATCATCACGTACCTCGCCGTGCCCACGAGGCAGGCAGAAAAACGGTATTCGAGTATGTTTTTGGGAGCGTGCCTCGCCGAGCCTTCGAGCAGGCCGCGCCTCGGCGCAGCCATATTTGGCACGATCGGTATCCAGATGCTGCCAATGACAGCTTTCGAAGCGCGCCTATTTTTAAAGAGCGTCGCTGTCCGTCTCGCCGGTCCGTATCCGAAGCGCGTGATCGATCGGGGTCACGAAAATCTTGCCGTCGCCGATCTGCCCCGTTCGCGCACTGGACGTAATCACATCGACCGCCTTGTCGGCGATGTCGGATGAGACGGCGATCTCGATCCGTAGCTTCGGCAGAAAATTCACGACGTACTCTGCGCCGCGATAGATTTCGGTGTGACCTTTCTGACGGCCGTAACCCTTGACCTCCGTGACGGTCATGCCGTGAACGCCAATGGCGGTCAGCGCCTGGCGAACCTCGTCCAGCTTGAACGGTTTGATAATGGCGACAACGAGCTTCATGTTCACGCCTTCATTTCCCGGGATTTCGAAGGTCGATCAAACCATGAAGGGAGCGCGACGCTCATCCGGCGTTCCCTCCAAATCCCACAATAAGTTGCCGCCCGGCCGAAAAACAATTGCGAAATTGCCGCTACGGCCGATAGTCCGGTGTAGCGGCACGGGCGTCATCTGCCAAGTCTGTATCCGTTGAGCCCGGATCCAACGGCAGCGAGAACGTTGCGTCTTGTTGGCCCGGGCAAGGGGGAAAAATGCCAGAGCGATCGTGGTTCTACGCTGACCGGGGACAGCAACAGGGCCCTTTTCCCGAAGCTCAATTCCGCAGCCTCATCGCCAACGGCACGGTCCGCGCCGACACGCTGATCTGGACGGAAGGCATGACGACATGGCAAAGGGCCGGCGAAATTCCGGGCCTGATGTCCAGGGCCACGGGTCCGTCTCCCGTGCCCGGCAGAACGGCGGCAAGGCCAAGTACCGGAGCGAGCACGGGAACAAACGCTGGCAACGGATCTTTGTCGATCGATTTCGAAATTCTGGACTTTGTCCAGCAAGCGCTGCTGTTTGTGGTCGGCGCGATTTTCATCGTCCCGTTGCCGTGGGTTCTCGTCGGCAGTTTAAAGTGGCTCACTGCACGGACCCGTGTGCCGGGACGATCTGATCTCACCTTCACGGGCAATGCGATGACCATCGTGTGGTGGTTCCTCGGCGCCGTCGCGTTGATCATCGCGCTCAATTTCGTCGGCGGCCGAATATCCAACATCGCCTCGTTCCTGATCGAGGTCGGATTAGGCTGGTTCGCCGTCCGCTGGTTTTTCGCCAACCTGGCCTCGGGTGGCCAGCCGCTCGGGCTCAGCTTCGCCGGCCCGTATTGGACCTACCTGGGCTGGAATTTCCTCGGCGCCCTGTCCGCGATCACCATCATCGGCTGGGCGTGGGTCTACACGGCACAGACCCGCTGGATCTACCGCAACGTCGAAGGCACGCGGCGAGAGATCGTCTTCAAGGCCACGGGCCTGGAGTATCTCTGGCGCGCCATTGTCGTTTTCCTCGGATGCGCTCTCATCATCCCGATTCCGTGGGTCGCGCGCTGGATGATGAGTTGGCTTGCCGCTCAGACCGTTCTGGTCGAGCGAGGCGCTTACGACGCCGCCTGAGGAGGACCTGGCTTGCGCTCGCGCAGCGATCCCTCCTGGGCGACGGAAGCCACCAGCGTGCCGTCCTGCTTGAAGATCATACCGCGGGTCAGACCGCGTCCGCCCTGCGCGCTCGGCGAATCCTGGACGTAAAGCAGCCATTCGTCGGCCCGGAACGGCCGGTGAAACCACATCGCATGATCAAGGCTCGCCGCCATCATCCGCTTGTCGAACAAAGTGCGGCCGTAGCGGGCCATTGCCGCGTCGAGCAGCGAGAAATCCGACGCATAGGCCAGCGCGCACATGTGAAGCGCCGGGTCATCCGGCAGCTTCGCGGCGGTACGGATCCAGACATGGATGCGCCCGTCCTCGATTTTCTGGCCGAAATAGCGGTCAAGTTCGACCGGCCGCAACTCGATTGGCCGGTCCGAATTCATAATAGCGTCGAATGACCTCGGGCATGTCGCGAAACATCGGCTGCTTGGCCATTTCCTCGGCCGTGAGTTTCTCCGGCGGTGGCACGTCCGGCATCTTGTCCTGATGGTCGAAGGCGCTGGACTCCTCGACATGGAACGACACCATGATCGAAAAGATCGCGTTGCCGTGCTGGATCGCGGTAACCCGCCTCGTCGAGTAGCTCTTGCCGTCCCGGAGCCTCTCGACCTCATAGATGATCGGGATCTGCGGATCGCCGGGCAAAATGAAATAGCAATGCAGGGAATGCGGCAGCCGGCCTTCGACCGTCCGGCATGCCGCGACGAGAGCCTGCCCGATCACCTGTCCGCCGAAAACCCGCTGCCAGCTGGTTTTCGGACTGTTGCCGCGAAACATGTTCACCTCGATCGGCTCGAGATCGAGGATGGAGATCAGGTCAATCAGGCTTTTGGACATCGGAGGCTTTCTCTCGTCGTTCCGTAACGATCGGCCTTGCTTATAGGGCCTGTTTCACCCAGCTATAATAAGGTAGCAAGCCGGACCACTGGTTTCACAGGTTCGAGTAAGGCGGTCCAACATGTCAGCACAGCGAGGCATTGTCATCGGCGGTGGCGCGTTGGCCGGACTGGCGCTGGCGCTGGCGCTGCGTCAGGGCCTTGGGCCCGACCTTCCCATTGTCGTCGCCGATCCGGCGCTGGATACCAGACCCAGCCGCGACCTGCGCGCTACCGCCATTGTCGCGGCCTGCCGCCGGCTTTTCGAGACGATCGGCGTCTGGAGCGAGGTCGCGGACGGCGCGCAGCCGATCCTGGATATGGTGGTCACCGATTCGAAACTGGAAGACGCAACGCGGCCGGTGTTCCTGACGTTTTCCGGAAATGTCGAGCCGGGCGAACCGTTCGCGCACATGGTCGAGAACCGCTATTTGATCGACGCGCTGGTTGCGCGCGCGACCGCCGAGGGCATCGACCTTCGTGGGCTTGCGGTCTCCGATTTTGCCGCCCGCAGCGACGGCGTCACGGTGACCCTGTCGGACGGCAGTACTATCGAAGCGAGCCTTCTGGTAGCCGCCGACGGCGCGCGCTCGAAATTGCGCGAGCGCGCCGGAATTGCCACCCACGGCTGGGATTACGATCAATCCGGAATTGTGGTCACGGTCGGACACGAGCGTGATCACCATGGCCGCGCCGAAGAGCATTTCCTTCCCTCCGGCCCCTTCGCGATCCTGCCGCTTTCCGGAAAACGGTCATCGCTGGTCTGGACCGAAAAACGCGATGAAGCCGCGCGGATCACGGCGCTTGGCGAACAGGAGTTTCACGGCGAACTCGAGCGGCGGTTTGGCTTGCACCTTGGCGAAGTCAAGGCGCTCGACAAGCCTCGCGCCTTCCCGCTCGGCTATTTCGTTGCGCGTTCCTTTATCGGGGACCGTTTGGCGTTGGTCGGCGATGCCGCCCATGTCATTCACCCCATTGCCGGCCAAGGCCTCAATATGGGCTTGAAGGATGTGGCCGCGCTTGCCGAGGTGGTCGTCGATGCCGCCCGGCTCGGTATCGATCCGGGCCAGGCCGATGTGCTCGAGCGTTATCAGCGCTGGCGGCGGTTCGACACCATGGCGATGGGCTTTGCGACCAACTCGCTCAACTTCCTTTTCTCGAACGAATCGACTCTGCTGCGCACGCTGCGCGATATTGGCCTCGGCCTGGTCGATCGCGCGCCGCCGCTGAAGGGCCTGTTCATTCGCCAGGCCGCCGGCCTTGCGGGCGAAGTTCCCAGACTCTTGAAAGGCGAGGTGCTTTAGGGGCTGGCCTGGATGAAAGCCGCGACCGTATCGAGCATGGCGGCATCGAGTGCGCGCTCCGGCTGATTGTAGGCGGCGAGATTATCGCCGTCGTCGGTGACATCGACCAGAACATGGTTCATCTCCGGCACCCACAGCGTTTTCGCCAGCGGCGAGGCCGCGGAAAGCGCGGCAAAATCCAGTCGCGCCACTTGCAAGTCACGCCCGCCGCCGACGATCAATGTCGGTTTCTCGATCGATTTCAGGGGGTCGACGGGATCGATGGTGAAGGCCGATGCCAGGCTCGGTTGCATCGACGGCGCGATCGAAAGACCGCGCGGCGGCGGATCGACGATCTGCCCCTCCATGATGCTGTCGATCGCCTTCAGGATAGGATCGAGGACGTCGGGCGGAATCTGTCTGCGCGCGAGCTGCGCCTTCAGGAGATCTCCCTGACGGCGCGCCGCGGTAACGAGCAGCACCAGGCGATCGATCTGTACCTGCCGCGCGGCGAGGATCGCCACCAGGCCGCCCTCGCTGTGCCCGATCACCACCACGCGGCCGAATTTTCCGCTGCTGCGCAAGTAGGTCACCAGCGATATGGCGTCATCGACATAGTCCTTGAACCGAAAGTCTTCCGGCTTTCCGAACTCCGGCTTCCACCCGCCGGCGCCGCGCTTGTCATAGCGAAGCGTCGCGATCTTTCGCTCCGCCAGCTGCTCGGCAAGTTTCTTCAGGGTTGCCGGCTTGGCCTGCGGTCCGTTGCCGTCATGGTCGGTCGATCCGGATCCCGCGATCAACAGCGCCACGGGCGGACGCTCGACATCCGGCGGGGTCGTCAACACCGCATCGAGATTGCCGACGCGAATTTGCGTCTCGCTTGCGAATGAATCGGTGATCGCGCCGCAAAGGCTCAAGATGGCCAGCGCGGCGATAAGCCTGCGTCTGCGCACGGCTAGAGCTCCGATTCCGAAGTTCGTATCATATTTGCGGCTCCACGTTTACGAACTTCGGAATCAAAGGAGCTCTAGCAACTTATCGATGCTAGTGCGGCTTCTGAATTTGAAGTTCCTATAATGGACTCTCGGCGAAACTGATAGAAACTTCAAATTCGCCGCACTAATCTATCTTTCTCGCCTCTTCAGGCAGCATGATCGGAATGCCGTCGCGGATCGGATAAGCCAGTTTCGCCGACCGCGAGATCAATTCTTGCCGCGCAGCGTCATATTCCAGCTGACCCTTGGTCATCGGGCAGACGAGAATTTCCAGCAGCTTGGGGTCGACGGTGCCTTCGGGGCGTTCGGGCAAGGCAGTCATGCTCAGCTCTCCGGCATAGAGGTCCGATTCCACATCCGCCCCCTGTATCATATTCGGTCGGAACGTATAGCCGTGGAGGGGGCGAGATCGGCAACATTTCAGCCCCGCTTGTTCGGTAAAGGAAGCCCGAAAACAACCGATCAATTGCGACGGGACCTGCTAGGCAAATTCCAACAATTCTTCGGTAAAACCGGCGAACTGCCAGTGTGGCGGTTCAGACGTCCGCATTGTTTGCGCCGCGGCGCGGGTTCGTTATGCGGACTTCTGAACCAAGGCCACACTGGATCACTAGGTGGTCTGCAATGCGGGCGGGGTAAGGATCAAAATGTTTGCAAATCGACGCCAGAGCGAACGCCGTGTGTGCCGGAGCTTCGCCAAAATCCAGTTCGGAACCGGTTCGTTGCCGCGCGACTGCACCATCACCGACATTTCATCGGGGGGTGTAAAGGTCATTGCCGAGCATCTCGACGTTCCAAGCGAATTTACGATCTTCATGTCGGAAGGCCGGCCGCGCCAATGCCGCCTCGCATGGCGGATCGGTCACGAGTTCGGCGCACAATTCGTTGATTAACGCGAACGGCGCAAAAGCGGCCATTCGTGGCCGCTGACCCTGCCGGCTTAACCGGAACTTAGGGTTAAGCTGCAAGCATTTCTGGGAAATACCGTCACGTCAGGTCCCAGAAATGTATCCGTCACTGTTCCGGCCGCTCGGCCTTTCGAGATTGCGTGCCGCGACGGCGGTGTCGGCCGTTCTGCTTCTCGGGCTTTGTGGCTGCCAGACCGACGGACTGTCCGACATCACGGGATCGCTCGGCGACAGGACCGATAAAGCGGCTCCCGCCAAAAGCCTGGAATTTTACCAGGAACGCCATCGCGCCAATCCCGACGATGCCGAAGCGGCATTGAACTATGGAAAGGCGTTGCGCGCCACGGGACAGCGGTCTCAGGCGGTCGCCGTGCTCGAGCAGGCCACGATCGCTCATCCCAATGACAAGGCTTTGCTGGCCGGCTATGGCCGCGCGCTGGCGGACAACGGCAATTTCCAGCAAGCTTTTGAAGTTCTCGGCCGCGCCCACACGCCCGAAGATCCGGACTGGCGAATTCTGTCCGCGCAAGGCGCGGTACTCGACCAGCTTGGTCGCGGCGAGGAAGCCCGGCAATATTATGCGAGCGCGCTGCGCATCGTGCCGGACGAGCCGTCGGTCCTGTCCAACCTGGCGCTCTCTTACGTCCTTTCCAAGGATCTCACCAAAGCGGAAGAAACGCTGCGCCAGGCCAATAGCCGCCCCGGTGCCGATCCGCGCGTCCGGCTGAACCTCGCTTTGGTGGTCGGTCTGCGCGGACATATGGCGGAAGCCGAAAGCCTCGCGAAAGAGGGCCGGCCTCCAGAGGAGGCGGCCGCCAATGTCGCGTACTTGAGGCGGATGCTGGCCAAGCAGGCGGCCGCAAAAACAGGATTAAGCGGCGCCGTGCGGCCGGACTAAATGACAGCTCCGACTTTCGAAGTTCGCAAGCGATTGCGAGACGCCGCTGCTTCAGCCTTTGGCGCGCAGTTTATTGATCAGCGGAGAAAACAGCGAGCCCCGTGGCTTCTTCGGCTCGCCGCGCCCGGTGATCTGGTTTGCGATCTGGACGAACGTCTTGCTGATGCGGTGGCGGGCGGATATCTCGGCGATCATCTGGCCGTTATTGGCCGCAGTGCCGAACATCTTTGGGTCAAACGGGATTGAGGCAAGCGGCGGGCCTTCAATGGCCTTGGCGAATTCGCGCGGCGAAATTTCCGGCCGCTTCGACATGCCGACCTGGTTCAGACAATAGAGCGGGGGCCTGTCGTTGGGACGCGCGGCCTTGAGCATGCTCAACATGTTCTTGGCATTGCGAAGGTTGGCAAGGTCGGGTTCGGCAACGATCAGAATATCGTCGGCGCCGACCAGTGCGCGTCGGGTCCATCCCGACCATTGATGAGGGATGTCGAGGACGATCACAGGCGTGGTCAGCCGCAAGGTGTCGAAAATCGCGTCAAAAGCATCGGCGCCGAAGTCGTAGACGCGGTCGAGTGCCGCCGGTGCGGCCAGCAGGTTCAGATGGTCGTGGCATTTCGACATCAGACGCTCGATGAACGCGCTGTCGGGCCGTTCGTTGGCAAACACCGCATTGGCGATGCCCTGCAACGGATCCTTGTTGTAGTCGAGGCTGGCGGTGCCGAACGCGAGGTCGAGGTCGATGACGACCGAATCCAGCGCCAGGTCGCGCGCGAGCGCCCATGCCACATTGTGCGAGACGGTAGAGGCGCCGACGCCGCCCTTGGCGCCGACGACCGCGATGATCCGGCCGACGGCGACGGCTTCGGAAGCCGAGAACAAGCCGCAGATGGCGCGGACCACATCGAGCGTCGCAACCGGTCCGATCACGTAATCGCTGACGCCGCGCCGCACGAGGTCGCGGTAGGGCGCGATGTCGTCGTCACTGCCGATCACGACGACACGCGTTCCGGCGTCGCAAACGGTGGCGAGTTCATCGAGACCGGCAAGAATGTTCTCGCCGGCTTTGGTCTCCAGAATGATGACGTTCGGGGTCGGGATGCTGTGATAGGTGTCGATGGCGGCAACCACGCCGCCCATTTTGATCGTGAGATGCGCTTTGGCGAGACGCCGGTCGAGACCCGCCGACTGCACCGCATCGGCAGTCGTCGCGGTTTCGCAGAAAGCCTGCACCGACACCCGCGGCGCCGGCGCGATATAATCGTCGCTTAGCGGGGGCAGAGCATCCAGATCGTCGGAATTATCACGCGCAGAGATCATTTGCCTGTATCGCTGAGTTTGGCCTTGTCGGCTTCGGGATAATCGGTCGTGGTGGTCGTGCCCTTGCGGTATTTTTCAAAGCCTTCGGTACGCCGTGCCGTGTAGGACGGAGTTTCCGGGCGCGGCTGCACGAGGTCTGCCGGATTTTCCACCATCGCTGCCATGTTGCGCTGATAGGCGCAGCCGAAATTGTAGTAGGACTTGTTCTCGAAATAGTTCGGATCCTTGATCGAAGGTCCGAGACTCTCGGGCCACACCCCGCACGGGCCTGCGACCGCTGCCATCCTTGGATAGGTCAGGCGAACGGTTGCAAGAGTCCTTGGATCGTCCGGTGTGTAGTGGCGCAGCTTGATTCCATCCCGCGGTACGCCGCCCGCTTCCAGAAGTGCCCTTGCTTCGTGGACCGCGCTTGCCGCGGCGCGCGCATTGGACGTGTTGGAGGGCACATCGACGACGATGGCGCCAGTTCCTTCGGAGACCCAGGTCCGCGCCAGCCCCATGACGTCGGCGCGCTGGGCGGCCGACAGTCCGCCACGGGCATGGCCGACGAACAGAACGATGGAGCGATCGGCTTCCTGGATCGCGATCGGATGGCGCAGGCGATAGTCTTCCGGAACGTCACGCGCTACCGGTGCCGCCACGCTTCCGGTGGTCTCGGTGCAGGCCCCCAGCATGACCGAAACGCCAAGCATCGCGCCGATGAGGCGCAGTGTTCTCATGCGATTGAACGGTATCTCTGACGTCATCGTGCTTCCCCTGCCGCGCTGACTTAGTCGATGATGAAACCGAAATTGGCCTGATAGTTTCCGATCGGTTCCACGCGCGCCGGAACGCCGTAAATTCGATTAATCTGCGCAAACAAGGCCGACTGGGAATCCGACGAAGGCGCGAAGCCATCATCCGGCCGCGACAGCTCCTTCTGCGCCACCGCGCGCACCACATAGGGGGTGACGATAACCATCAGCTCGGTCTGGTTGTTGACGTAGTCCTGACTTCGGAACAGCTGTCCGAGCACGGGGATCTGATCGACACCCGGCATTCCATTGACGGCCTGCTTGGTCTGCTCCTGAATGAGACCCGCCATCGCCAGCGAACCGCCGGAGGGAATTTCAAGCGTGGTTTCCGCGCGGCGGGTTTTGACTGACGGGACGCTGACGCCGCTGATGCTGATGGAATTGTCGGTCGAGATTTCGGAGACTTCGGTCATCACGCGCAGGCTGATCTTGCCCTCGGTCAGCACGACCGGCGTGAAATTGAGCGAGATGCCGAACTTCTTGAAGGCGATCGATGGCGCGCATTGCCCGACAGAACCGGCGGCAGTCGTTTGGCAGGTCACTCCGGTCGGGAAAGGAAATTCGCCGCCGACAATGAAGGTTGCGGCTTCGCCGGAAATGGCCGTCAGATTCGGCTCGGCAAGGGTGCGAACCACACCGGCGCTTTCCATCGCGCGCAAGGTCGCCGTGACCGTCGGCAAACCGGCCTTGTTGACCGCGGAGGCAATCAGCGAATTGCCGGTGAGCGGCCCGCCATTTGCCGTGAACGGGTTGGCGTTGTTGAAATTCACAACCGCCGTGCCGTAGTTCATATTGGCGCTGAGATCGATGCCCAATTGCTTGATGATGCTGCGCTGGACTTCGGCAACGGCGACCTTCAGCATCACCTGATCGTGGCCGCGGACCACGATGGAGTTGACGACCTTTTCCGGGCCGCCCACCAGACGGGCGACAACGTCGCCGGCCTGCTGCGCTTCGATCGGGGTGGATACCGATCCCGTCAGCATCACGCCCTCGCCAACGCCCTCGGCCTGGATGGTGGCTGCCGGTAGCAACTGCTTCAAGGCGGCGCGAACGCCGTTGAGATCACGCTTGATCGCAATGTCATAGGCGGCGATCTGTTGACCATCCCCGTCAAAGAATACGACGTTGGTCTGACCGACCGCGGAGCCGATGATGTAGGCGCGCTGCGGCGAGCGGACGACGGCGTTCGCAATCTTCGGGTCGGCCACCAGCACGTCCTTGACGTCGCGGGGCAGGTCGATGATCGCTGATTTGCCGACACCAAGCGAAAGAAAGCGGGTTTTCGGTGCGACGCTGGGAATGCTTGAGGTGGTCGCCGGCGCTGCTTCGATTTCGGCCGCCGTGGCCGGAGCAGGACCGCACACCGGTGCCAGCGCTGCCGCCGTAAATGACAAGGCGCCGATAAGTAAGGTTCGGAGTGACGTTCGGCTTCCCCTGCGAGCCATGTTATTTGTCCTTCTGGTCATTGGCGCCCTTCTGGTCACTTCGCAACCGGGGCGCCTGGATTGTTGACGCCATAGCGGACCACGTTGATGCCGGGACGCTGGGTCGTATCGTTGGAGCTGACCGTCACCTGGTTGATGTCGGCGATGCTGCGCAGCGCCAGCGACAGCGTTCCGGCCTGTCGCGACGTGGCGAGCGTGGCCGTCTGCTCCGCCTTCAATTCAAGCGTGACGGTGCGGCCGATGACGCTGGTGGTGCCTTCTTTTTCCTTCGGCGCCTGATCGATCGCCAGCACGCGGATATTGGTCAGAACGATATCGGTCTGAACGATGTCGGGCGCGGCTGGATTCGCCGTGTTCTTCAAACGCCGAGTCATGAGAACGTCGACGCGATCGTTGGGCAGAATGAAGCCGCCGGCGCCGGTTTCCGCGGAAACTTCCGTTGATACCGCGCGATACCCGCTTTGCAGTATCGCAGCCATGAAGCCGGAGCCGTCGGCTTTCACCAGCTTGGCTTCCCGGATCGGTTCACCGGCCACGAAGGGGGCGCGCGCGATCGAGCCCACGATCTGGGTCGTGGCATCCGGACGATCGGTACGGCGAATGAAGCTGCCGCTCGCCGTTGATGCCGGCCAGCTCTGCCAGATCATGTCATTGGCCGTCAGCGTCTGGCCAAGATTGATGTCGGCTTTGGCCACCAGGATGTCGACCGTCTGAAACTGGGCGACGGGCTGGGCGGCAGCAGGCGGCTTACTGTCGGTCCCGCTGGCAAGATAGGCGGCGACGCCGCCGGCACTGAGAGCGATGGCAAGGACGACAATGCGGGCGATGTTCATACGCGCGATCTACTGTTACGCAAAAGGATACTGGACGGTCTTCGAGCAAGCCTCACCTCCAAGGATGACTAAGCGGTAAAGGTATAAGCGAGCTTGAAGGCGAGGGCGTTTGCGCAGGACCGTTGGCGGATTTGTCCGCATGGTGAACGCAAGGTTATTGTCGTTGGGCGGCGTGCGCCGACCTTCGAGCGTTCGGTTCGGATATTGGCTCGATCGCTCGATTTGCCGGAGCAGGGCGAGGAGACGTCGCGCCACACTCACAGGCCTGGGATACCCTCGAAGGCGACCATGGTGTCGAACTGTTCACCATGCCCCGCGAAAAGTCGCGAACGAGCGACCATCCGCATCGCACCGCAAAATCGCCGTCGTCCGCATTCGCCGAATGCGCGCCCCGTCTCACGATTAGTTCATCGAGTCCGCGGGAATGAGGGCCAGGTGCGATAAGTGGCGGGTCGCTGAAATCACTTGGTAATTTTAAAATCGCTCTAAGGTAACCGGATTTCAGGCAGCCGCGCTTGACCTGTGCGCCTGCGGTTGAAAATACAGATCATGACGACTGATCAAAACAACGCGGCGCCGCAGACGCGGCTTGGCCTGGCGAAACGCGGCTATACCGGCGTGATCCATCATCTTGACGCGGACGAGGGCAGTTCGTCGCTTCCCGCGATCGAACTCGAAAGCCGCCTGATCGAGCTCGGCTTCGTCGAAGGAGCCAGGGTGGAGGTGCTTCACGAGGGCATTATCGGGCGTGATCCGATTGCCGTTCGTATCGAGAACGTCACGGTCGCGGTGCGGCGGCGTGAAGCGATGGCCGTGGTAGTCGTTTGACGAGGCTATACGGCGACATGGAAGCTCCGTTAATGCATCTGGCCCTGGTGGGTACGCCCAATAGCGGCAAGACTTCGCTGTTCAATGCGTTGACGGGCAGCCGGCAGAAGGTCGCGAACTATCCCGGCGTCACCGTCGAGCGCAAGGAAGGCTTCTTTGTCACCCCGCTCGGCCGGCAGGCCTCTGTGGTCGATTTGCCCGGCACCTATTCGTTGCGCGGCCGCAGCCCTGACGAGGAAATCACCCGCGATTTCGTGCTGGGTCGGGCCGCCGGCGAAGCTCCGCCCGATCTCATCCTGTGCGTGGCGGATTCCACCAATCTGCGGCTGACGATCCGTCTGCTGCTCGAACTCAAGCAGACCGGCCGGCCGTTGATGCTGGTGCTCAACATGTTCGATATCGCGACCAGGCGCGGCGTGACGGTCGATGCCCCGCGCATGTCCGAGATGCTGGGCGTCCCCGTGGTGACGTCGATTGCGGTGCGCAAAAGCGGCATCGCCGAGCTGTTGCGCAAGACCGATGAACTCGCACTCCAGCCACCGGCTTTGCGGCAGCAAAACCTCTGGCAACCGCTCTCGGTTGCCGAGTTGCGCGCGACCCAGCGCGAGGCCGACCGGATCATCGGAGCAACCGTCAGCCTGCCGGCCAAACCCGACACCTGGACGGCCCGGATCGACGCCGTGGTGCTGCATCCGGTGGGAGGGCTCGTGATTCTCGCGCTGGTGCTGTTCGTCATGTTCCAGGCGGTGTTCGCATGGGCGCAGCCGCTGATGGAGCTTCTGTCGGATGCGTTTGCGGCGCTCGGTCAATTCGTGCATGACACGCTGCCGGCGGGATTGTTGCAAAGCTTCCTGCAAAACGGCGCGATCTCCGGCGTCGGCAGCGTCATCGTGTTCCTGCCGCAGATCATCATCATATTCCTGTTTATCCTGTTGCTCGAAGACTTCGGCTACATGGCGCGTGCGGCCTTCCTGATGGACCGCATCATGGGCGGCGCCGGATTGCACGGCCGCGCCTTCATTCCCCTGCTTTCAAGTTTTGCCTGCGCCATCCCCGGCATCATGGCGACGCGCGTCATCGACAATCGCCGCGACCGGCTGACGACGATCCTGATCGCGCCGCTGATGACCTGCTCGGCGCGCATTCCCGTATATACCCTGATCATCTCCGCCTTCATTCCCGACGAGCAGGTTTGGGGCTGGGTCAATCTCAGGGGCCTCGTGATGTTCGGCCTCTACGCGGCCGGGATCGGCAGTGCGCTCGGCGTGTCCTTCCTGATCAAGTTCTTCATGCTGCGCGACTATGCGCCGGCGCCCTTCATGCTTGAATTGCCGGACTACAAGATGCCCCGCCTCAACAGCATCGCCATCGGCATCTATACCCGGGCGAAGATGTTCCTGCAGCGGGCCGGCACCACGATCTTCTCGATGATGGTGCTGATCTGGTTTCTGGCATCGTTTCCGCAGCCGCCTGCCGGCGCAGAAGGGCCTGCCATCAACTACAGCCTCGCCGCGATCATCGGCCACGCGCTGGCGCCTGTCTTCGCCCCACTTGGGTTCAATTGGCAAATCGTGGTCGCGCTGATTCCGGGCATGGCCGCGCGCGAAGTCGCGGTCGCAGCACTTGGCACGGTCTATGCGATTGAAGGCGGCAAGGAAGCCGCCGATCAGATCGGTCAGGTGCTGGCCACCAAATGGAGCCTGGCGACGGCGCTGTCGCTGCTGGCCTGGTATATCTTCGCGCCGCAATGCGCCTCGACGCTTGCGGTGATCCGGCGCGAGACCGGCGGCACCAAATGGATGGCGATCACGTTTCTTTATATGTTTGTGCTGGCCTATGCGGCGAGCCTCGTCACCTACAACGTCGCCGTCGCGTTCGGCGCCGGATAAAGCGGTTTCGAGTGGGTACCGGTTCGCGCCGCCCTACTGCAAGCCGGTGTCGCTGCTGGTGCGCTTCTTGGCGAGATCCATCTCGGTCACGGCGATCAGGATTTCGGCACGGGTCTTGAGATCTGGCGCTTCCAGCATCGCCTGTTTTTCCGGCGGCCCATAGGGCGACATCATCGCCAACGCGTTGACCAAGGCCTCATTGGGCGCATTTTCGATGCCTTCCCAGTCGACCTTGAGATTGTTGGCCTCCAGAAATTCCGTCAGCGCCTTGAGGAGCGCCTCGCGATCGACGGCTTGCTCGCCTTTGCGTGCCGTGAAATCGTCGAGATAGGGGAAGTAATCGACCTTGCATTGCCGATACGGCGTCAGTGCCGATTGCTCCGCGATCACCTTGAAGCGGACGATGCCCGTAAGTTCGAGGATGTAGCGGCCGTCGCCGGATTCGGCGAGCTGGGTAATACGCCCGACGCAGCCGACCTGAAACAGCTTCGGATGTGACTCGTCCGGAGAGTGGGTGACGTCAGGCTGGATCATCCCGATCAGGCGATGGCCGTCGCGGAGCGCATCGTCAACCATGGCCAGATAACGCGGTTCGAAAATATTGAGCGGCATCTGCCCGCGCGGCAACAGCAATGCCCCGGGCAACGGAAATACCGGAATGATCTCGGGAAGGTCGGAAGGTCCGCGATATTCGGCATTGATCGGCATTGCGCTCACCAGCCCATATCGTACTTCGGATCAGTTACGTCAGCTGCGTAATCCGATTATGCAGGCTCAACCCTGCTTTAATCTTCGTTTGAAGCGGAACTTACGAAAACAGGATCGTCGAAAGCCGCTTTCTTCCCTCGACCGTTGCTTCGTCGGTGGCGCCCCAGGCGTCGAAGAACTGTACCAGCTGCTTGCGGGCGCCGTCTTCATTCCACTTGCGGTCACGCTTGACGATTTCGAGCAACTGCTGGGTCGCCTCCGTGCGCTTGCCGGCGGCGTTGAGCGCGGTCGCCAGATCAAATCTCGCCTGATGATCGAGCGGGTTTGCGGCGACTTTCTGTTCGAGCTCGGCGACCGGGCCGAGGGAACTTGCCTGTTCGGCCAGATCGATCGCGGCCTGCACGGCCTTGACTGCCGCGTCGCCGCGCTTGGAGTCGGGCACCATGGCGAGCGTCTGCTTGGCCTGATCGAGCGCGCCGGTCGTGACGTAGCATTTCGCTAATCCGGCCAGTGCTGCGATATTGGTGGCCTCGGCGGCGAGCACTTCCGCATAGATCGAGGCTGCGGTGGCCGCATCGCCCTCGGCGAGCAAGGTTTCGGCCTCCTTGAGGATTTCTGCGATGTTCGGCTCGCCCGGCATGCCGGCCGTCAGTTTGCCGACGAAGGCGGTGACCTGGCTTTCGGGCACCGCGCCCATGAACCCGTCGGCGGGCTGGCCATTGACGAAGGCGATCACGGCCGGAATGGACTGGATGCCCATCTGGCCCGGGATCGCCGGATGCTCGTCGATGTTCATCTTGACCAGCTTGACCTTGCCGTTGGCGGCGCGGACGACCTTTTCGAGGATCGGTGTGAGCTGACGGCAGGGGCCGCACCATGGCGCCCAGAAGTCGATCAGCACCGGCTGTCGCTTGGATTCCTCGATGACGTCCTTGACGAAAGTCTGGGTGGTCGTTTCCTTGATCAGATCGGGCGCGGCCTGCGGCGCGGCTCCATTGCCCTGCTCTAATATTGTCACGGGAATCCTCGTCTGATGTCTGCCGGATTTTGCAGCCGGCCCGCGCCTCTCTAGCACGGGCGGGCTTTGCGGTTCAGCTGTTCTCCTCCCCAAATGGCGGTTGGGCAGGAAATTTCAATCGGTTTTTGGCCGAAAGTGCCGGCCGGAAGACCAGCCTGAGGGCCATTTCGAGCCGATTTCGCCAATTTGGTCGCCATATCCGGGCCTTTGAGCTGCTTTCGATCGGCTGTTGCATTCGCAGTCGGCATTTGGCATAGGTCTGCCGTCGCCGGTGACAGTCGGGCGACAATCTTCAAAGGATGCGGGTGTAGCTCAGGGGTAGAGCACGACCTTGCCAAGGTCGGGGTCGAGGGTTCGAATCCCTTCGCCCGCTCCAGTTTCTCTTCCCGAGGACTGAGAGCGATGGGAGCGGTCCTTTAGGGACGGCTCCTGAAAGCGTATCCGCCGTTTTCTCTTAGCCGCAGCTAACGAGATCGCATCCGCGCGGCGCATGGATCATGACCGGCGATTTCTTCCGCCATCGCCACCTCATCAGTGTGGCTGTACGGCTTTCCACCCCGCGGGATTTCCGCGCGGCACACCCAACGCGCCATTGCTGCGACACGCGCTTCGCCGGATTTCGCCACGATTTGGGCGGCGGCTAAAAATTTATCTCACCTACACGCTTGAAGCGAACGTGCCGCGCACTTCTCTCTCTCCGGCGATGTGGTAGGCTTTTTGGCCGCGCGAACAATTCGCCCGCACAGGCACATCAAAAAACAACGTCGCAGCCGAACTGGCTGCATCAGGGAGAGACGCGATGAAATCGGCTTTCAATCGATCCATTCTTGCGCTCACAACCGTCCTCGCCGTGGCCGCGACCGCGCCGGTCGCAGCGCAAGACAAGGGGCTGAAGAAATACAAGTCCGGCAACAAGGAGTTCTGGACCCATCCGCCGGATGACTGGTTCCTCGGTGACGAAACGGAAGCCCAAAAAGGCCTGGCGCCGCCATCGGGACCGCCGACCGGTTCGTCGGACGCCGAACTCGCCGCCCTGATCAAGAAGATCAAGCTGCCGGAAGGCTTCAAGATCGATGTCTATGCCTCCGGCGTGCTGGCGGCCCGGCAAATGGCCTGGGGCGACAAGGGCACGCTGTTTGTCGGCTCGTTTATTCTCGGCAACGTCTATGCGATCAAGGACATCAACGGCAAGAAAGAGGTCAAGACCATCCTCAAGGGGCTGAACATGCCGACGGGCCTCGCCTTCCGCGACGGCGCGCTCTATGTCATCGCCGTCAACAAGCTGATCCGCTACGACAACGCCGAGGACAATCTCGACAAGCTCGGCGACGGCAAGGTTGTCTACGACGACATGCCTTCCTACGCCGCGCATGGATGGAAATATCTCGCCGCCGACAAGGACGGCTGGTTCTACATTCCGTTCGGACCTCCCTTCAACATCGGCATCCCGCCGACCAGCGTGTCGCAGATCCGGCGCGTCGATCCCAAGACCGGTAATGCGGAAATCGTCGCGCTCGGCGTCCGCAACAGCGTCGGCGGCGACGTCGATCCGCGCACCGGAAAATACTGGTTCACCGAGAATGCGCGCGACTGGATCAGCGACGACATGCCGAGCGACAAGCTGAACATGATCTCAAGGCTCGGCGAGCACTTCGGCTACCCCTATTGCCATCAGGGCGACACGCCCGATGACAAATTCGCGATGGGCCATAAGTGTTCGGAGTTCACGCCGCCGGTGCTCAATCTCGGTGCCCACGTAGCCCCGCTCGGCATGAAGTTCTACACCGGCGATCAGTTCCCGGCGGAGTACAAGAACTCGATCCTGATTGCCGAACACGGCTCCTGGAATCGGCATAAATATCAGGGCGCGCGTATCGTCCGCGTCACCGCCGATCCGGATGGCAAGAACGCCAAGGAAACCGTGTTTGCGTCCGGCTGGATCGAAGGCGACCAGGGCTATCTCGGCCGTCCCGACGACATCATCCTGGACAAGGATGGGTCGATCCTCGTTGCCGACGACTGGGCGGGTGCGATCTATCGCATCAGCTACAAGAAGTAGGGCTAAGAAATTGAAAGGCTGCGACCGCCCCGCGACGGGTGGTCGCAGCTTTGCGTTGGGTTATGGAGCGAGCACGGTGATGCGCCGCGTATTCTGGATCGATATTCTCTGCGCTACTGCGATATCCGCGGCGATCACCGTAACGGCGTCCGCCGCCGATCTCGAGGCGGCCAGGAAGAAAGCCGAGCTTTGCAGCGGCTGTCACGGCGAAAATGGCATTTCGCAAATGGAAAACATTCCCTCGCTGGCAGGACAGCCGGATCAGTTCATTCAATGGCAGCTGGTTTTCTTTCGCAGCGGTGCGCGCAAGAACGAGCAGATGCAGCCGATCGCCGAGCAGGTCGACAATGACGACATCCGTAATCTCGGCGCTTATTTCGCGTCGCTGACCCCGCCGAAATCGACAAAGCCCGACGACAATCCCGACCTGTCAAGTAAGGGCGCGCAGGCGGCCGTCGGGCGACGCTGTGCCTCCTGCCATACCGACAGCTTCGCGGGCACCAAGGCGGTCGCGCGCATCGCCGGACAGCGCGAGGATTATCTTCTCAAAGCGTTGCGCGACTACAAGGCCGGCGTGCGATCCGGCGGCGGCATGGCGGCGATGGCCGACGTCGCCTATCCCCTCAGCGAAGAAGAGATCACGGCGCTGGCGCACTACCTTGCGTATCTCTAAGCCTTTTACGCGCGCTGGCTCTGATAGGCCTTCAGATGCGTATAAGCGATCCTGAGCTTCGGCACCGGCACCTTTGCGGCGTCGCCGCGCGCGATGAGATCGCCGATGACGTGATCGGCCTCGACCTGCGCTCCCGCCTTGATGTCCCGGAACATCGACGCGGTGAGTTGCGAACCTGACGCGGTCAGCATGTCGCGCGCGCGTTCGGAAAATGGACCGGCAGGGGTGTGGCCTTCCGCCGAAGCGACCGCGCTGCATTCATCGAGGATGCCGAGGATAAACTCTTTGCCTCCGGGTGCTGCCAGAATATGGCCGACCGGCGCGCGCATCGTGCAGGTCGCGGCGGCGAGCGAGGCGAGGAAAACCCACTTCTCCCACATGTCCTGGATCACCTGCGTGCTGGCGGCTGCGCCAAAATTGCCGCTTCTCATGACGTCCGCAATCGCCTGCACGCGGTCTGACAACCTGCCGTCGCGCTCGCCGAAACCGAGCGACTGCATCGGCGCAAGCTGAACGATCTCTCGGTGCTCGTTGAGGGTGACGGCGATCGCGCACAATCCGCCCAGCACGGCATTCGCACCGAAGCGCTGGTCGAGCATGTCAAGGTGACGCATGCCGTTGAGCAGCGGCAGAATCGCGGTCTTCGGCCCGACCGCTGGCGCAAATGACTTGATCGCGTCTTCCAGGTCGAACGCCTTGCAGCTCAGCAGCACAAGGTCGAAGGCCTTGTCGAGTTTGTCCGCCTGCACGCTCGGCGGTGCCGTCAGCGCGACGTCCCCGGCGGGGCTCTTGATGACGAGGCCGGCGGACGCAAGCTCAGCCGCCCGCCGCGGCCGGACCAGAAACGTCACGTCGCGACCGGCTTGCAGCATTCTGCCGCCGAAATACCCGCCGATCGCGCCGGCTCCCACCACCAGAATGCGCATGTAACGGAATCCTTTTTGCTGTTGTTAAATCGCGAATGGCCAATAGGGAGTAGCGAATAGTATATTGCGTCGTTCCATTCGCCATTCGCCATTCGCCATTCGCCTTTCTACCACTTTTCGCCGAACGGGCGTATCTCGAGTTCAAATGTCCAGGCGCTGCGCGGTTGCTGGTACAGCTGCCAGTAGGATGCGGCGACCGATGCGGGCGGCATCAGCAAATCCGGCTTGTTGAGCGCTTCCTTGCCCCAGAGTTGCTCCCGCCGTTCGCGTACCCACGCGGTATCGACGCCGGAATCGATGATCAGATGAGCGACATGGATATTTTTGGGCCCGAGTTCTCGCGCCATCGATTGCGCGACGGCGCGAAGCCCGAACTTCGCGCTGGCGAAGGCGGCAAAGCCGCTGCCGCCGCGCAGCGACGCGGTGGCCCCGGTAAAAAAGATGTTGCCCCGGCCGCGCGGCAACATCAGCCGCGCCGACTCGCGGCCGGCGAGGAAGCCGGCCCAGCAGGCCATCTCCCACACCTTGCGAAATACACGATCGGTGGTCTCCAGGATCGGGAAGTTGACGTTGGCGCCCACGTTGAAAATGGTCACCTCGAGTGGCGCGTGCTTGTCGGCATCATCGAGGAACGCCGCGACCTCCTCTTCCTTGCGGGCGTCCAGCGCGCGCGCCACGACCGATCCGCCCGCGGACTCGATATCGCTGACCAGCGGCGCGAGCTTGGCGCCGTCGCGCCGGCCGGCGAAGACGGTAAAGCCCTCGGCGGCAAATTTCTTGGCGATTTCGGCGCCGATATAGTCGCCGGCGCCGATCACGGCCACGGTGGCGTCGCGCTTTTGCATGTGAAGATCTCCATTCAGGCTGTTCGTCATTGCGAGCGAAACGAAGCAATCCAGACGTCAGGTTAGATTTGGATTGCTTCGTCGCTTTGCTCCTTGCAATGACGAAAGCTATTTGCCAAGAATCATCTCCTCGACGTCGCGCAGTTGCTCCTTGCCGAAGAAGATCTCGCTGCCGACGAAGAAGGTCGGCGAGCCGAAGGCGCCGCGTTCGACCGCGCTTTGCGTGTTCTCGATCAGCCTGGCCTTGACGTCGGCCTCGGCGGCGCGCGCGAACAGCCGTTTGGCGTCGAGCCCCGACGCCGTCAGCGCCGCCATTGCAATCTCGGGGTCGTCCATTTTCTTGGGCTCGACCCACATATGATGAAAGGCGGCGTCGATATATTTTTCGAACACACCCTCCATCTGGGCCGCGACCGCGGCCCGCATCAGATTGAGGGTATTGACGGGAAAGAACGGATTCCAGGTATAGGGTTTGACCTGGAAGCGCTTCACGAAGCGATTGGTTTCGATCGCTTGGAATTCGCGCTTGTTCTTGATGCCGGCCAACGTCTCGGCGGGCGACCTGTTGTTGGTAGCCTTGAAAATGCCGCCAAGCAGCACCGGCACATATTCGAATTTAGTCCCGATCCGCTTTTCGATCGCGGGGATCGCCTCGTGGCTCAGGAAGGCGTTCGGGCTGCCGAAATCGAACATGAATTGCGGCGCAGTAACGCTCATGACGGCCTCCCTAGTGTCCCGGTTCTGACATTCGTATCCTACGCGGCGGCCACTTTTACGAATGTCAGAACCAAAGGGACACTAGCAACTATATGATTCTGGTGTGGCTTTGGCTCTGACGTTCCTTCGAAGAACTCGCGGCGGCCCTGAAAGGAACGTCAGAGTCGCCACACCAGCAATTTCTTTATCCCGCCATTGTGGCGCAACGGCAGCGTTGCGTCCACCGGGTTCGATGACGGTCGTCATATTTTGATCGGACCGGAAAACCGGCCGGTCACGCCTGGTGCGGGTCGTCGCGATCCCGGAAGGCGAGCCCGATAATGTGGTCGCGGACGTCTTCGGGCCAGGCAGCGATCAATTCGCCAAACCGCCGGCGGTCGTCCGCGAACAAGGCGCGGGAAGCTTCCTCGAAGCCTTTGAAATTACCGGCCATCGCCGACATGAAATGATAGGCCGCTTCCCGCGCGACGCGATGACGATCGCGATCGCCACTGGCGCGGCGCGCCTCATCGACGAGTTTGCGTAAAGCGACCGATGCCCCGCCGGGCTGGCCCGCCAGCCAATCCCAGTGTCGTGGCAGCAGCGTCACCTCGCGGGCGACGACACCGAGCCGGGGCCGGCCCCGGCCGCGAGGCTCCGATGCCGGCGGCTCGGCTACCGGCGTTTCCGGATTGGGGGCCGAGGGTGGAAGGCGGGCGAGGATCTCCTCGTCCGTTCCGCGCAGATCGACGTCGATCGAGCGTCCGCTGGTATCGTCGAAGATCAGGATCGGCTCGGTGACCGTCGGCTTCGTCGTTTTTTTGATCGCGATCGCGACTTCGGCCAGCAGCCCGGAGGCCAATCGCCGGTAACCAACGAAGGCGGTGAAGCATTTTGCAGAGGTCATGGGCGCATTCCGGGTTTCGTACCGTCATTTATACCCGGATAAATAGAGGAGTCAATATCATCCGGGTATAAATCGGGAGGCTCGCAATCGCCATTTCGACCCGCCGCTGCTACGGAATGACAAAGCTTGAGCACTTCAACCGGGGGAAACGCGCGATGCTGACCGTTCATCACCTCAATAATTCCCGTTCCCAGCGTGTGCTGTGGCTGCTGGAGGAACTGGGCGTTCCCTATGAGATCGTGCGGTATCAGCGCCAGCCGGATATGCGCGCGCCCGCCGAGCTGCGGGCCATCCATCCGCTTGGAAAATCGCCCGTCATCACCGACGACGGCAAGACGATCGCAGAATCCGGCGCGATCGCTGAATATCTTGTCGAGACTTACGGCAACGGCCGCCTGATCCCGCCGCCCAACACACCAGAGCGCCTGCGCTACACCTATTGGCTGCACTACGCGGAAGGTTCTGCGATGCCGCCGCTGTTGCTGAAACTCCTGTTCACGCTGATGCCGAAGCGCGCGCCGGCACTGCTCCGACCTCTGGTGCGCAAGGTCTCCAATCAAGCGATGACGGCATTCGTCAATCCGCAACTCAAGCTGCACATGGCGTTCTGGGAGAGCGAGCTGTCCAAGAGCGAATGGTTCGCGGGCGATACCTTCACCGCGGCTGATATCCAGATGAGCTTTCCGCTTGAGGCGGCCGCGGCGCGTGGTGGTCTCGACCAGGGCCATCCCAAGGCGATGGCGTTTCTGGATCACATCCATGCGCGGCCGACTTATCGGCGCGCGCTGGAAAAAGGCGGGCCCTATACGGTCGGGCGTTGAGCCGCGGATTTTATTCGCCAGCAGCTTCCGCGCCGCGGGTGCGCGGATCGGGCGCGCCGAGCGGTCCGTTCGGCGTCACCGCGATCGAATTCGCGGAAGTCTGTCCCATCGGCTCGACGATGCGATGACCTTTGGCCTTGAGAGCATCCAGCGTTTCCTCAGTGAAGCCGCGCTCGATCCTGACCTCGTCGGGAAGCCATTGATGGTGCAGCCGCGGCGCGGCCACCGCGGCGGCGACGTCCATGTGGTAGTCAATCACGTTCACGATCACCTGCAGCACGGTGGAAATGATACGGCTGCCGCCCGGCGAACCCGTCACCAGCAGCGGCTTGCCGTCCTTCAGCACGATGGTCGGCGACATCGATGACAGCGGCCGTTTGCCGGGGCCCGGCAAATTGGCATCGAAGCCGACGAGACCATAGGCGTTGGCGGCGCCCGGGGCGGCGGTGAAGTCATCCAGCTCGTTGTTGAGCAATACGCCGGTGCCCTCGGCGACCAGGCCGACGCCGTAGCTGAAATTCAGTGTGTAGGTGTTGCTGACGGCATTGCCGAAACTGTCGACGACGGAAAAGTGCGTGGTGTTGCTGCCTTCTCGCGGCGGCGCGGCCGTGACCACGTCGACCCATGGCGTCGTGCGATCAAGGTCGATGCTTGCGCGCTGCTTGGCCGCGTAGTCCTTGGTGACGAGGGTCGCGACCGGCGCGCTGACGAAAGCCGGATCGCCGAGATAATGGGCGCGATCGGCGTAAGCGCGCTTCATCGATTCGATCAGGACATGCAGCGAATTCGCCGAGCCCTGTTTCATCTCCCCAAGCGGGAATCCTTCGAGGATGTTGAGCGTCTCCACCAGGCCGACCCCACCGGAAGAAGGCAGTGGCATCGAAATGATATCGTAGCCGCGATAACTGCCGTGCACGGGCGCGCGGATCACCGGCTGATATGCCTTGAGATCGTCCGTCGTCATGATACCACCGGCATCTTGAATCGATTTTGCGAGTTTCTCGGCGACTGGCCCCTCATAGAAGCCGCGCGGCCCCTGCGCGGCGACGGCTGATAGCGTGTCGGCAAGATCTGTCTGAACCAGCGTATCGCCCTCGCGCAAGGATGTGCCGTCGGGTCGCGAAAAGATCTTTGCCGCAGAAGGCCAACGCGCCAGCCGGCGATGCCATTCGGGTAAAGTATCGGCGCCGTCATCGGCGATCACGACACCATTGCGCGCGAGATCGATCGCGGGCTGGATCAGCTCCGCCAATGTGAATTTTCCGGAGCCGTATTTCGCGAGCGCCAATGCAAGGCCGGCCGGCGTGCCGGGAATGCCGATGCCGAGCGCGGAATCGCGCGACTTGGCGTTGTCAGGCTTGCCGTCGGCTCCGAGAAAAATAGTCGGCGTGGTCGCGGCCGGGGCCGTCTCGCGATAATCGATCGCGACATCCTCATGCCGGTCGACCGAATGGATGACCATGAAACCGCCGCCGCCGATGTTGCCGGCGCGCGGATAGGTCACCGCCATGGCAAAGCCGGTGGCGACCGCCGCATCGATCGCGTTGCCGCCCCGCTTCAGGATGTCGGCGCCGATCCGCGCCGCAACCCTTTCCTGCGCCACCACCATGCCGTGTTCGGCCGGAATGGAATGGATCGTGTCGGCCGCCGCCGGAGTATAGAAGCCACGGCGCTGCTCCTGCGCGGCGGCGAGTCCCCAAAACGAGAGAACAACCAGGCTCGCGACAAGGATCTCCCGCCACGCCGTCTTGAACGGTCTCATCAAACCTTCTCCGTCGACGCCCCAAAATGCGAAAGCCCGAGCTCGCCACAAATGCTATATCGCGTTCACCGACGATGGCAAAAGGCCCGCCGGTGTTCAGGTTCGGAGATTCGGTTTCGATACATGGTGGCGATGACTCTGGGCGCAGACCTGGCCGATCGGAGGCAATATCCCCCGCCCTCCGCGGTGGCGGGCTGGATGTTGTTTGCCTGGGCGACCGAGCCGTTTTTCACGTTGATTACCACCTTCGTGTTCGCGCCCTATTTTGCGACCCACGTGGCAGCCGATCCCGCCAGCGGTCAGTCATTGTGGGGCTTCGCGACCGCCGCGGCCGGGTTGGCGATCGCCTTGCTCTCGCCGGTGCTCGGCGCCATCGCGGATGCCAACGGCCGCCGCAAGCCATGGATCGCAGCGTTCGGTGCGCTTCTGGTGGTCGGCGCCTCGCTGATGTGGTTCGGAAGTCCCGGCGATGTGAGCGCGATCCCGGCTCTGCTTCTGGCCTATGCGGTCGCAACCATCGGCGTTGAATTCGCCATCGTGTTCAACAACTCGATGATGCCGACGCTGGTGCCGGCCGAGAAGATCGGTCGGCTGTCCGGCACCGGCTGGGCTACCGGTTATGTCGGCGGCATTCTCAGCCTCATCCTTGTTCTCGGCTTTTTGGCCGCAAACCCCGAGACGGGCCGCACCTTGCTTGGCTTCATACCGCTGTTCGGGCTCGATCCTGTGACGCATCAGGGCGACCGCATCGTCGGGCCGTTGACTGCCGTCTGGTTCGTGATCTTTGCGCTGCCGATGTTCCTGCTGACGCCGGATTATCCGGCGAAACGGCGGATCGGCGAAGCCATGCATGAGGGGTTGGCCGAACTGAAACAGACGCTGCGTGAATTGCCGGAGCGGAAATCGATGGCCGCCTTCCTGCTCGCCAACATGATCTACACGGACGGATTGGTGTCGCTGTTTGCGTTCGGCGGGATTTACGCGGCCGGCACCTTTGGCTGGAGCACGATCCAGATCGGTACCTTCGGTATCATCCTCGCGATCGCGGGCACTTTCGGCGCCTGGATCGGCGGCAAGCTCGACGATTCCCTGGGGCCGAAACGCGTGATCGCCGGCGCCATGATGATCTTGCTGTTCGCCGTCGTCGCCATTCTGCTGGTGGACAAGAATTCTGTACTATTTGTCACGGTCACGCCGCCGGTGCCGGGCGGCGCCTTGTTCGCAGCTCCCGCCGAGCGCGCTTATCTCCTGCTTGGATGTCTAATCGGGGCCGTCGGCGGCCCGCTTCAAGCAGCATCCCGAACGCTTCTGGTTCGACTCGCGCCAAAAGACCGCATCGCGCAATATTTCGGCTTGTTCGCCTTGACCGGAAAAGTGACCTCGTTCATCGGGCCGTTGCTGATCGGCCTCGTGACGGCGGTGACCGAAAGCCAGAAGGCCGGCATGGCGACGCTGGTGTTGTTCTTTGTGGCCGGGCTCGCGCTGCTCGCGCGTATCAGGGAATAGCCGCACGTCCCTTGCGCGAGAGTTTAGTGCCGGAAATGGCGCACGCCGGTAAACACCATGGCGATGCCATGGGCATCGGCGGCCTCGATCACCTCATTGTCGCGCACCGATCCGCCGGGCTGGATCACCGCCGTGGCGCCGGCCTCAATGCAGGCGAGCATGCCGTCGGCGAACGGGAAGAACGCATCGGAGGCGACGACCGAACCCTTGGTGAGTGGCTCCGGCAGCTTCAATTCGGCAGCCGCGTCCTGCGCTTTGCGCGCGGCGATCCGCGCGGAATCCACCCGGCTCATCTGGCCGGCGCCGATGCCGACGGTCGCAAGATCCTTCGCATAGACGATCGTGTTCGATTTGACGTGCTTGGCGACACGGAAGGCGAATATCAGATCGCGCATCTCGGCTTCCGTCGGCGCGCGCCTGGTTGCAACCTTCAGCGTCATGTCGTCGACCACGGCATTGTCGCGGCTCTGCACAAGCAAACCGCCGGCCACGGTCTTGGCGGTCAGGCCGATCGCGCGCGGATCCGGTAACCCCCCGGCCAACAGCAACCGCAGGTTCTTCTTGGCGGCCACGATCGCCATGGCCTCGTCGGTGGCGTCGGGCGCGATGATCACTTCGGTGAAAATTTCAGTGATGGCGCGCGCGGCCTCCGCATCCAGCGTTCGGTTCAACGCAACGATGCCGCCAAAGGCGGAAGTCGAATCGCACGCTAGCGCTTTACGGTAGGCGCCGAGAAGATCGCCACCTTCGGCGACCCCGCAAGGATTGGCGTGTTTGACGATGACGCAGGCTGCGGTCCGCGCGGCATCGAATTCGGCGATGCACTCGTACGCCGCGTCCGTATCGTTGATGTTATTGTAGGAGAGTTCCTTGCCCTGAATCTGTCGCGCGGTGGCGACGCCCGGCCGCCGGTCGGGTGTCCGATAGAACGCCGCCGTCTGATGCGGATTTTCGCCGTAGCGCAGTGACTGGATCAGGCGCCCGCCAAAGGCGCGGAATTCCGGCGCTTCGGTCTCAAGCTCACGCGCGAACCAGTTCGAGATCGCCGCATCATAGGCCGCGGTACGGGCGTAGGCCGTGGCGGCAAGACGCCGTCGCAGCCACAGCGTGGTGGCGCCTCGATTGGCCTTGAGTTCATCGAGAACTTCTTGATAGTCGCGGACGTCGACGACCACGGCGACGTCGTTATGGTTCTTGGCGGCGGCGCGGATCATCGCGGGCCCGCCAATATCGATGTTCTCGATACAGGTTTCGAAATCGGCGCCTTTGTCGACGGTGGCCTCAAAAGGATAGAGGTTGACGACGAGGAGATCGATCTGGGCGATGCCATGCGTCTTCATCGCGCTCGCGTGATCGGCTTTGTCGCGGATCGCGAGCAATCCGCCATGCACCTTCGGATGCAGCGTCTTGACCCGTCCGTCCATCATTTCGGGAAAGCCGGTGAGTTCCGAGATGTCCTTCACCCTCAACCCGGCTTCCGAGATCGCCTTCGCGGTGCCTCCGGTCGAAACCAGTTCGACGCCATGCAGCGCCAGGGCGCGGGCGAATTCGATCAGCCCTGATTTATCCGAGACGGAAAGCAAGGCGCGGGTGACGCGGCGAAGTTGGTCAGTCATGGGCAAGGTCCTCTGTTCAAGGGGTGCTTTTGCCCAGGCGCGCGGCGGATACTCTCACGCTTCCCGATGGTGCTCCATCCAAAGTCGCCAGTCGCGCGAGTGAGAAGACACTAGCAGCTTTTGCGGATGTTCACAACGACAAGGCCTGGTCTATCCGTCGTGTCGCATTTTATTAAAGCGGTAGCTCCGGCTCGCGGCGGGTGTTGCGCCTCGCGGCCGTCGCCGAGGGCGAAGACGCCGAGCGTACGAAACTCCAGCGGACCGAGGGCGCGTGGTGCGAATCCTGGCGAATGACTATCTGCGAGGTACGGCGCGGCCCATCATTGCCGGCCAGAAACACGCTGTCCTCGAGCTCGACCTTGTCGTCGAGCGCCTCGAAGGTCCAGACGTCTCGGTTGGGCAATACCAGCATGACGCCCCGAGCGTCGCTGAGACGGCTGGCTTTTACCGCGGGGTGCAGGTGAAACCGCAACGCATAATCGGTTTCGCGGCCCCTGCTCCGTCCTTCGGATGCCAGCGCCACCGTGTCTTCACCGTCGAGCCTGGTTCCGTCCGGGGAAAGCATCAACACCCGGCGATGGATCACGCCGAACCGATCGAGATAGCCGTCGTGTGAGGTCGTCAGCAGCATGCCGTTGGCGACAGCCTCGCGATAGCTTTCGACCGTGGTCGGCCCGCTGACGATGGGCGCGCCTTGCAGCAGCCGCTTCACTGCGGAAAATTCCACGAACTGACACGAAGAAGTATCGTGATAGGTCAGTGTCGAATGCGCTGATGTGGCTCGGGCAAAGCTGCGCCAATTATCGCGACCGGTCGATGGCATACCGCAATTGATAACGATCCGGCTTGTTCCCGAAGATAGTTCAAACGAGAGGCAGCCGGCATGGGCGTCGTGGCTGACGCTCGGAGGCGGTGACGGCCCTGCATCGATGATGACAACCGTATTGCCGGCATCAAGCCGTTGAAAGCCGGTATGTGGCATGTTCGCCATCGGTGTGCCGTGAGTGTCGTCATAGGCCAGCAGGGTTGCGAGCACGTCGGAAGATGTTCCGCTCATGCCGTTGAACAGCGCGAAGTTGCCGTCGCCATGCCTGAAGAAGCGCAACATCGGCATCATGCGGTCGATGGCATTCAATAACGCCGGAGGCGGTGCGATATTGCGGGCGGCGAAGGTCTGACGCAGCGGCAACAGGTCGGTCAGAAGTTCGATCAGTGCGCCGGGGTTGCGCGAGATATGGCCGCCATCAGGCAGGATCTGGCGCTGCAATTCCTCCGAAAGCCTGCGTGCGGCGGTGCGGATATAGTGGGCCTGATTGGCGAGACAAAGCGAGGCGTAGCAGAGTGCGATCAGCACCTGGAGCCGTGGCACGCCGTCCGCAATGTCGATCATGGCGGAGCGCAGATAGCGGATTTCGCGGGACAGCCCGCGCAAGTAGCGTCGATAGAACTTGCTGTCGGTATCGCCAAGTACGAGCGGGGCCTGTGACAACAGCGAGATGACGCGGCGCGCCAGCACGTCGGCGCGGCGGGCCAAGGGCCGCCTGTAGTTCGGATTCGAAAGCCAGTCGTCGACCAGCGCGCGGGCATTGGCGCGGGTGAGGGCGGTATCGGCGGCGCGCAGGTGCCGAAGCCAGCCGAAGCCGAGGAGGGCGACTTCCCAATCGTCGGATGGCGGCTCCAGTTCGAAGATCGAACGGCCGTGGCAGGTGACGATCTTGCCTGCAAAGACGAACCGGCCGGCATAGATCTCGGCAGCGCGGGTGGCATCTGCGGTGCGCAAATCGTGGGGGGCGATGATGAGGCGGTCGGTGCGGCCGGGCCACAGCGACGACAATGCAACCGAGCCGCTGCTTGCCCGCCCCAACATGTTGCGTGCAACGCGGCCCAGGATCAGCGTCGAGATACGTCTGCGTTGAGCGACCGACACGCCCTGCCTTGGTTGGGAAGATTCTTTTCCGAATCCTTTTAATCCGGAAACGTCGCCAAGACACCACCTTGAAACGGGGCGAATCAACCCAGTAAAGGCGAAAAGCGGTGTAAAATCAGGATTTAGTCGGTATGGGCGGTCAATTCCGCCGCACCAGAGCTCCGATTCCGAAGTTCGCGCACTACCCGCGGTGATCTCTCATGCGAACTTCGGAATCAAAGGAGCTCTAGCAATTTATTGTCTCTGGTGCGGCTTGGAATTTGAAGTTCCTATCTCGAACTTGCCGCGACACTGATAGGAACTTCAAGTTCGCCGCACTAGCCGCGCGGCGTAAAAGCCGTCAAGTCCGGCGAGCCTCGGGTCCTGATGGGGCAGGTGGCTGGGCAGCGTGCGCAAATCCCCCTCCGCGTTGAGGATTTCGCTCAAGCCCGCGACTTCGGCCGCCCCGATCGGCACCCGCTGGACCGCCGTTTCGGACGTCAAGAGCGCCGATATCGCTTGCTCGCCCTCTTCCGGCTCCAGCGAACAGGTGCAGTAGACGAGCATTCCGCCGGGCTTCAGCGCCGCGACGGCCCGTTGCAGCAATCGTTTTTGCGTGGCCGCGAGCGGCGCGATATCGCTCTCCTGCCGCAGCCAGCCGATATCGGGATGGCGTCGGATTGTTCCGGTCGAGGTGCAAGGCGCATCGATCAGGATACCGTCAAAGCCCTCGCCATGATTCTGGCCGAGCCATTCGGCGCCATCAGCCACGACGAACTCGGCCTCCAGCGACAACCGCGCGAGATTATCGCGCAGCCGCGCCATGCGGGCGGGCGATCGATCGACCGCCGTCACGCGCGCTCCGCCGTGGATGAGCTGCGCGGTCTTGCCGCCGGGCGCGGCGCAGAGGTCGACGATATTCTTGCCGGCCAGATCGCCAAACAGATGTGCGGGAAGCGCGGCCGCGGCATCCTGCACCCACCATTGGCCGTCGGTGAAACCCGGCAGCATCGTCACCGAGCCCTGCAACAGCGTGCGGACGGAGCCGGTGGGCAGCGTTTCGCCGTGCAAGCGCGTGGCCCATTGTTCCGCATCCGACTTCACGGTGATGTCGAGCGAAGGGTCCTGTCCGATCGCATGAGCAATTTCGCTCGCCGTGTCCGCGCCGTAATGGGCGGACCAGCGCGCGAACAGCCATGGCGCCACATCGAGATGTTTCGATTTGACTTCGTCGATCAGTGGCTGCCCTTCGCGGGCGCATCGGCGTAACACCGCGTTGACGAGGCCGGCATATTTCGCCGCCCGGCGATCCGATTGCACCAGCCGCACCGACAGATCGACCGCGGCGTGATCGGGCACGTCCATCCAGAGAATTTGCGCCGCTCCAATCAGCAGCGCGCTTTGCGCGCGCGGCGCGTCGGTTGGAACCCCGCGATCCAAAAGCCGTGAAAGAACATGGCCCAACGTGCCCAACCGCCGCAAAATCGTCGCTACCAGCCGGCGCATCAAGGCCCGGTCGCGGTCGGAAAGGGTCTTCAGTCCAGGATGAGCGGAAGCGCCATCGAGTTGTTCGTCGAGCGTGCGACGCTTGTGCAGGACGCCATCGAGAATGTCAGCCGCGATTCGCCGCGCAGCAAGGCCTGGCGCTTCAGTTGGCAAAGCGAATCGTTGCGGGGGCATGGAGCTAGTGTCCCGATTCCGAAGTTCGTATCAATGTGCGGCCCTTCGTGTACGAACTTCGGAATCGATAGGACACTAGCCAATTTATTGAGGCCGTGTGGCTTTGGTTCAAAAGTCCGCATGACGAACTCGCGGCATCAATGATGCGGGCTTTTGAACCGCCACACGGGCACATCTTGTAATCTGGCACAGCAATTCGCATTTCAGCTCATGCCGACAGCAAGAATCGATTTGGCATCAGAATATGCCAAATGTAAGAATCCGTCGTATGACTTCTCTTCAACGCGAGCAGGTGGGATGACGGACGATCCATCACAGCCTGAGTTGGTGACTTCCGTAACCGAACGCAAGCCGCTCTCGCCGGCAGCCCAACGCGCGCTCGCGGAAGCGGAGGCGCGGCGAAAGGCGGCTGCCGTCGAGGCGCAATCACGGCCGAAAGAGTTTCAGGGCCCGAAGGGACCCGAACCGACCCGATATGGTGATTGGGAAAACAAAGGCATCGCCTCGGACTTCTGAGTTCCGAGGCGTGTGACTCTGCGAACTTCGCGATCAGCGCGTCACCACCACGGTGGTGCCGATGGAAACCCGCTCATACAGGTCGGTGATATCGGGATTGAGCATCCGGATGCAGCCATAGGATACGAAACCGCCGACCGAGCCCGGCACGTTGGTTCCGTGGATTGCATACTCGCCGCCGGCGAGCGTCATGGCCGCAACCCCCATCGGATTGTGCGGCGAGCCGCCCGGAATGACGTCCGGCAGCTGCGGCTTGTCGCGCTTGACTTCAGCCGGAGGCGACCAAGCCGGATTGCGGTATTTACCGCTGATCCGTGTGGTGCCGGCCCATTGCTTGCCGGATTTGCCGACGCCGACGGGGTAGCGCACCGCATGGCCGTCATCGAGGATGAGATAGAGGCGGCGTTCGTTCGTCTTCACAACGATTGTTCCCGGCGAATACTCGCCGCGCACCCCGACGATCTCGGGACGGGCCTGTGCCGCATTGGTTGCCAGAAGCCCTGCGCCGATGGTGGCCGCCGCCACCGCCATCCTCAAAGACATTGATTTCTCCAATACGTCCCTGGATCGCCTTGTCCGCTGATCAAATCTGGCCAGCCCGAATAACCGGCTGGTTCGCCGTTAAATATTAACCGCGCCCGTTAACTCCGCGTTTTGCACGCGTGGGCGGGGCGAGCTTTTCAGCGAGCAAGAAAGAAAATGTTCGAAACAAAGTAAATGACCTGAAAACCACACTCCCCGGGGAAACATCCGGGAACGTGATCCCCCGGATGACAATGACGTGAGAGATCGCGTTTCCGATCGATATTCGGAGCTCGAAAACGCTCGCGGGCCCCTCACGGCACATTACGTATCGCCGCGCAAAGCAGCGATCGGCTGCGACAATGAATGTGAGTCTGGCGATCAGTCAACGCCGCGCGCCGCGACCGGCGCGGCGCGCAAAGCTTGAGGCACTCGGCCGCTTACGCCGGCTGATCTTTCCGGTTCTGGCGATGCTTGACCAGATCGTCGACAACAGCGGGATCGGCCAGCGTCGAGGTATCGCCCAGGCTCCCCGGTTCGTCCTCGGCGATCTTGCGCAGGATACGCCGCATGATCTTGCCGGAACGGGTCTTCGGCAGCCCCGGCGCAAACTGGATCTGATCGGGAGACGCGATCGGACCGATGTCCTTGCGCACCCACGCCACGAGTTCCTTGCGTAATTCTTCGCTTGGCTCGGTGCCGGCCATCAGCGTGACATAGGCGTAGATACCCTGGCCCTTGATATCGTGCGGATAGCCGACCACGGCGGCTTCCGACACCTTGGCGTGCGCGACCAGCGAGCTTTCGACTTCAGCCGTTCCCATCCGGTGGCCCGAGACGTTGATGACGTCATCGACGCGGCCGGTGATCCAGTAATAGCCGTCGGCATCGCGCCGGCAGCCGTCGCCGGTGAAATACTTGCCCTTGTAGGTCGAGAAATAGGTCTGCTCGAAGCGGGCGTGATCGCCATAGACGGTACGCATCTGGCCCGGCCAGGATTTGGCGATGCAGAGATTGCCGGTGCATTCGCCTTCCAGCACCTTGCCGTCGGCATCGACGATTTGCGGCACCACGCCGAAGAACGGACGTGTCGCGGAACCCGGCTTGAGTTTGGTCGCGCCGGGCAGCGGCGTGATCAAAATGCCGCCGGTTTCGGTCTGCCACCAGGTATCGACGATCGGGCAACGGTTGTCGCCGACCACGCGGTAATACCATTCCCAGGCTTCCGGATTGATCGGCTCGCCGACCGAACCCAATAGCCGCAGTGAGGCGCGCGAGGTCTTCGTCACCGGCGCATCGCCGGCTTGCATCAGCGCGCGGATCGCGGTCGGCGCGGTGTAGAAAATATTGACCTTGTGTTTGTCGATGACGTTCCAAAACCGCGAATTATCCGGGTAATTAGGCACGCCTTCGAACATCAGCGTGGTCGCGCCGTTCGCCAAGGGCCCATAGAGAATGTAGCTGTGTCCGGTGACCCAGCCGACGTCGGCCGTGCACCAATAGACGTCGCCGTCGTGATAATCGAACACATAGTGGTGCGTCATCGCGGCGAACACGAGATAACCGCCCGAGGTATGCAGCACGCCCTTGGGCTGGCCGGTCGAACCCGACGTATAGAGAATGAACAGCGGATCTTCCGCGTTCATATGTTCCACCGGGCACTCGGTCGTCACCATCTCGGCGGCCTCGTGATACCAGAAGTCGCGCGAGGGGTTCATGTCGACCTTGGCGCCGGTGCGCTTGACCACGACGACCCAGTCCACGCCGGTGGTCTTGGCAAGCGCCGCATCGACATTGGCCTTCAGCGCAACCTTCTTGCCGCCCCGCAGGCCCTCATCGGCCGTGATCACGACCTTGGACTGGCAGTCGTTGATGCGTTGCGCGAGGCTGTCGGGCGAGAAGCCCGCAAACACCACCGAGTGGATCGCCCCGATCCGCGCGCAGGCGAGCATCGCATAGGCCGCTTCCGGGATCATCGGCAGGTAGATGGTGACGCGGTCGCCCTTCTTCACATTGCGGGTGCGCAGGATATTGGCGAACTTGCAGACCTCGTCGTGGAGTTGCTGGTAGGTGATGTGCCTGGACTCGGAGGGGTCGTCCCCCTCCCAGATGATCGCGGTCTGGTCGGCGCGCTTCTCCAGATGCCGGTCGATGCAGTTCCAGGCCACATTGAGCACGCCGTCCTCGAACCATTTGATCGAGATATGGCCGGGCTCGTACGAGGTGTTCTCGACCTTGCTGAAGGGCTTGATCCAGCCGACGCGCTTGGCCTCTTCGCTCCAGAAGCCGTCGGGATCCTTGACCGAACGCGCATACATCTCGCGGTATTTGGTATCGTCGACCCAGGCGCGTTGGGCCCAGCCGGCCGGTACGTCGTAAATTTTGTCGGACATCGTGATCCCTCCACCCGATTGCGGCCCGCGACGAGCGCGACCGCCGTCTTGATTGTTTAAATCGATTATGCGCTCGCGCCGATGTCGCCGACAAGCGCAACAACTACGACCTTCGGCGAGTCCTTTTGTGTTGCGCTGAATCAATCCGCCCATAGGCCTTTCGTCTGGTCGCTAAAGGGCCGCTCAGCGGGCTCAGGCGGCTGCTTTCGGTGCCAGGGCAGGGCAGCATTGCGCGTCCGGAAGGTAATTGGAAACCTTCCGCGCCGAGAGTGGGGCTGGCGTGGCCGGCCAATCCCCCCTAAATGGCCAGACCGGGGTCAAACCGCCCCATGCCGGAACAAACAGAATCAACCGGCATTAGCAGGGTAAGCGTTGGAGCAAGGCGTCTAAAGTCATGATGGATCAGCAAAATTTTGTGGAGACGCCACAAGGCGTGGCCGATCCAGCCGTGGCTTTGGCGAAAGCCCTGGGGCAATGGCCCAAGGGCGGCCCCAAGCCGGGAATGGCCAAGCCAGGGGCGCTGACCGGCAAAACGGCGCTGGCGACCACGCCTTCGGTCGAGTTTTTGGCCAAGGAAATGGGCCTGACGTTGGGCGAGCAGAACCAGCTCACCATCCGCCGCATCAAGCGCGGCAAGAATTATTCCTTCATACGCGCCAACGGATCGCACATCCGCGATCCCCGGACGATCCGCCGCTTGCACAAGATGGCGGTGCCGCCGGCCTATGCCGAGGTCCGCTATTCGCCCGACCCGAACTCGCATTTGCAAGCCGTCGGCCGCGATGCCGCCGGCCGGCTGCAATATCGCTATCATGCCGATTGGGAAAAGGTCCGCGAGCACCGCAAGGCGCATCGGCTGGCCAAGCTCGTCGGCGCCTTGCCGAAAATCCGCCGCCACGTCTCCATGCATCTGGCGGGCAACGAGCCCACCCGTGAATTCGCGCTTTCCGCCGTGATCGAACTGATCGCGCGCACCGCGATCCGGCCCGGCAATGAATCCTATGCGCGGATGAACGGCACCCGCGGCGCCACCACGCTGCTCAAGTCGAACGTGACGCTGGACGGCGATAACCTGGTGCTCTCCTTCAAGGCCAAGGGCGGCAAGGCCGTGCGCAAGGAATGCGACGCGGCCAAGCTCGTGCGGGCGATTCCGATCCTGCGCCAGCTTCCGGGCAAGCGCCTGTTCCAGTACCGCGATGCTTCCGGTATCGCGCGCACCGTTTCTACCGCGACGGTGAACACGTTCTTGCGCGAGATCGCCGGCATCAAGATTTCGCTGAAGGATTTCCGCACCCTGATGGCGTCGGCCGTGGTGCTGGAATCGCTGTCGCGGGTTTCGCCGGCGACGAGCGAGCGCGGCCGCAAGCGCCAGGTGCTCGATGCAATTCGCGCCGCCGCCGATCAGCTTTCCAATACGCCGGCGATCTGCCGCAAGAGCTATGTGCACGACACCATCGTCACGGCGTTTGAAGACGGCATTCTCGAACGCTTCGCGGCGACCATGAAGGGCTACCGTACCCAGAAGAAGCGCGAGCAGCTTCTGGCGCAAGTGGTGCTGGCGGCCGCGGCGTAAGTAGTAACTGTCTTCCAGATTCAGATATTCGATCAGCGTCATTCCGGAGCGATGCGAAGCATCGAGTCCGGAATCCATTTCTCCAGGCATTATTGCGGCGCGATGGATTCCGGGCCTACGCCTTCGGCGTATCCCGGAATGACAAAGGGCATCACAAATTTGCATCGGACGCATATCGATTACAAATTTGTCTCCCGCGCAAATCCGGTGCTACCGAGGGCAGTCCCGCTTGGCCTTCTGCCTCAGTGATCGTATCTCATGACCGTATCCGCTGCCGCTTGGTCCATTCATCCAGGCTGGTTTGCCGCCATCGCCATCCTGTTGTGGGCGACGAGCGCGCTGCCGGAATATCTCACGGCGTTGTTGTTCTTTGCTGCGCTGACGCTGTTTCGCGCCGCGCCGGCGGACGTGGTGTTTTCCGGATTTCAATCCGAAGCCTTTTGGCTGGTGCTCGGCGGGTTCGTGCTGGGCGCGGCCGTTCGCAAAGTGGGGTTGGCCGATCGGGTAGCGGGAAAGCTTGCAAGTTCGCTGACGGGTTCGTGGCTGACGATGGTGGCCGGCATCGTCGCGCTGACCTACGCGCTCGCCTTTGTGATGCCGTCGAACATGAGCCGCATCGCGCTTTTGATGCCGATCGTGATGGCGCTTGCCGACCGGGCCGGCTTTGCCGAGGGATCGCCGGGCCGTTACGCGCTGGCGCTGGCGGTCGGGTTCGGCACCTACGAATTGTCGGCCTCCATCCTGCCCTCGAACGTGCCGAACCTGATCATGACCGGCGCGGCCGAGCACGCCTACGGCATCCAGTTCAATTACCTGCCGTACCTTTGGCTGCATGCGCCGGTTGTGGGCGTGCTGAAGGGCATCCTGATCACCGTGTTTCTGTGGCGGATGTTCCCGGCCTCGCCCCAACGCATCGAAGCTGACAGCAACGCGCCGCCGTGGAGCGCCGCGGAACTGCGTCTTTCCGTCATCCTCGCGGTGACGCTGCTGCTCTGGATGACGGACGCCTGGCACGGCATCCGCCCGGCATGGGTTGGTCTTGTCGCGGCATGCCTTTGCCTGTTGCCGCGTATCGGCTTTCTCACCAGCGACGAATTCTCCACCAGCGTCAACGTCCGCACCTGCATCTATCTCGCAGGCATTCTCGGGCTCGCCGCCGTGGTCGCCTGGTCGGGCCTCGGCAACGAGATCGGCAATCGGCTGATCCCGCTCTTGCCGCTCGATCCCGCGCATCCTGCGGCGGCGTTCGCCTCGATGCTCGGGCTCGGCAGCCTGCTCAATTTCGCGGTGACCGCGAACGGCTTGCCGGCGGTGTTCACACCGCTGGCGCAGACGCTGGCCGATCATGCCGGCCTTAAGCTCGCAACTGTCCTGATGTTGCAGGTGTTCGCCTATGCGACGCCGCTATTGCCGTATCAAGCGGCGCCGCTGGTGGTGGCGGCGGGCTTCGCGCGGGTGCCGATGCGCGTGACCGTCGTGAGTTGTCTCGTCATCGGCCTGGTCTCGTTCGTCCTGCTCGCCCCGCTCTATTATCTCTGGTTCCAGTTGCTTGGCTGGATCGGGTGAGAAGTTGTCTTGTGCAGCTCTTTCTTTCGTCATGGCCGGGCTTGACCCGGCCATCCACGTCTTTGTCGCCCAGATCCGGAAGCAAGACGTGGATCACCGGGACAAGCCCGGTGATGACGACCGTTGCAATCTCAAATGGCTTCTTCGATCGCTAATCTTGCAAACGCGACAAGGTATTCTCGCGGCGCGATTCGCCCGAGGTTTCACAATTTCAGGTCCCCCTCTTCGAGAGGGCGCAGGGAATGCCGGGCGCTTCAACCGCACCCACAGCTTGCGTGAAAAAGCACGCAGGTCGTCGCCGCAGGTTCGCCGAAAACGTTCCGGCATTCCCCGCGCGAATGGTTTTAACGGTTTCCTTCGTGCTCGCCCCGGAGACCGGGCTTTTTGTCTCCGTCATCTCGTGCGATGCGTTAGCATCGCCACGAAACTTGATATCAGCGTCGGGATATCAGGCCCACACGACTTCGCCGTCCGCCTGTTGGTGCATTCGTCTCTCGCACCAAAAGCGTCCACCGCATCCCGCGCCCAACGTTTTGTGACGATCGCGAAACGCCCCTCGTGCGGGCGCGAGACGCGAGTAGAAGTGCCGGTGATTTGCCCGACGCCGCAAGCGAAAAATTCTGCGACACATTGGCACGACGGGCAAATCGGTACACGTCCCCGGCAGGAATGCCCATGACGGATAGAAAGGCATCGCCGTAATTGCGAGGAGCGTGAGCGACGAAGCGATCCAGACCGTCTCACCTGCGAGGTTTCTGGATTGCTTCGCTGACGCTCGCAATGACGGTCTAAATCTAAACCCCGCCCATCTTGCAGACGTATTTCCATTCCTCTGGTGTCACCGGCTGCACCGACAGCCGCGAATATTTCACCAGCGCCATGGCGGCGAGTTTCTTGTCGGCCTTGATCGCGGCCATCGTCACCGGCGTTTTCAACGGCTTGTCGGCCTTGATATCGACGCAGACGAATTTGCCGGTCTTGTCGGTCGGATCGGGATAGGCTTCCTTGATAATTTCCGCGATGCCGACGATCTCCTTGCCCTCGTTGGAATGGTAGAAGAACGCCTTGTCGCCCTTTTTCATGTTCACGAGGTTCTGCCGCGCGGTGAAATTGCGCACGCCGGTCCAGGCTTCGCCCTTGGCGCCTTTGGCGACCTGCTGATCCCACGACCACACCGAAGGTTCGGATTTCACCAGCCAGTAATGCATAAAATTTCCCCATAGAACGGTATCGCTTCCGTTCGCCTATGTCGCGCTTGTGACGGGATCAATACCACGACAGAGCTATAAGCGCCGTCAAGGGCAGCTTCCCGTCCATGTCAGAGAAAACCAGATGCCGATCGATCGCCGAAAGTTTGTCGCCTTTGCCACAGCCGCGCTCGCGGCGCCAGCCGTTCGAAGCCTCGCGGCGGAACGCGCCTTCAAGGCGATCGCCTTCGACGGCTTTGTGATCACCGACCCGCGCCCGGTGTTCGCCAAGGCCGAGGGAATCTTTCCGGGCAAGGGGGCGGCGTTGAGCGAAGCCTGGCGCACGCGGCTGTTCGAATATACCTGGCTGCGAACGCTCGGGCAGCACTATGTCGATTTCTGGCAGGTGACCGAGGAATCGCTCGCCTTCGTGGCCAAGGCGTCGGGAATGGAGCTGACCGCCGATCAGCGCGACGAGTTGATGCAAACCTGGCTCACGCTGAAGGCGTGGCCCGACGTCGCGCCGGCGCTGAAAGAGTTGAAGGCCGCCGGTATCCGCATGGCCTTTCTGGCGAACCTTACCGAGACCATGCTCAATTCAGTCGTAAAGAATTCGGGGCTCGATGGCTTTTTCGAACCGCATCTGTCGACCGACGGGGTGGAAGCGTTCAAGCCCGATCCGCGCGCCTATCAGATGGGGCCGGATGCGTTCAAATTGCCGAAAGAGCAAATCGCCTTCGCCGCGTTCGCCGGCTGGGACGCGGCCGGCGCGAAATGGTTCGGTTATCCGACTTTCTGGGTCAACCGCGCCAGGACGCCGGTCGAGCAATTGGGCGTGGTGCCGGACGGTGTCGGCTCAGGCATGGCCGATCTCGTGAAGTTCGTGTTGGGGTGAAGCATCCCGTTCGTCATTGCGAGGAGCCCGCGACAAAATTGCAGAGCAATTTTGCGTTGGAGCGACGAAGCAATCCAGTTCTTTTTCTGTGATGCTGGATTGCTTCGCTCCGCTCGCAATGACGGATGAAAAGTGGCCTTCCCCTTTACCCCTCCGCCTTGAACGGGCGCGTCAGCAGGCTTTCGACCGCATCGTCGACCGTGGTCGCGCCGCGCAGGATATCGGCGACGGCGGTCGAGACCGGCATATCGACATCTTGCGCCGCCGCTAGTTCCACCAGCACCGGCGCCGTGGAGGCGCCCTCGGCGAGTTTGCCGGAGGGTGCGGCCTCGCCGCGTCCGAGCGCCTGTCCCAATGCGAAATTGCGCGATTGCGGCGTCGAACAGGTCAGGATCAGGTCGCCGAGACCCGACAGGCCCATCAGTGTTTCGGCCCGCGCGCCGAATGCGCGGCCGAAACGGGCGAGCTCGGAAAAGCCGCGCGTGATCAGGGCTGCCTGTGCCGAAGCGCCAAGCTTCTTGCCGACCGAAATTCCGGCCGCGATCGCGAGCACGTTCTTGGCTGCGCCGCCGATCTCGACGCCGCGGACATCTGTCGTGTGGTAGGGCCGGAACGTCGACGATCCCAGCGCCTGCACGAGCTGTCTCGCGAGTTCTTCATCGTGCGCCGCGAGCGTCACGGCGGTCGGAAGCCCGCGCGCCACGTCATCGGCAAAACCGGGCCCGGACAGGATCGCCGCGCGCGCCTTCGGCGCTACTTCTGCAATGACTTCGGTCATGAATTTATGCGTGCCGCGCTCGATGCCCTTGGCACAGGCAACCAGCGGTGTTGCCTCAGTCAGATGCGGGGCAAGCGCCGATGCTGCCGCGCGTAGATTTTGCGCCGGCGTCGCGATCAGGATAGCGTCCGCTGTTGCGGCGCGCGCGACATCGCTGGTCACCTCGATGGCGGCGTGCAGGGTAATTCCCGGCAGTTTCGGATTGCTGCGCGCCGCCGCGACGGTTTTGGCAGTTTCGGCGCTGCGGGCACAGAGAATGACGTTGCGCCCGGCGCGCGCGGCGACACCTGCCAGCGCCGTTCCCCACGCGCCCGCGCCGATCACGGCGATGGAGTTGAAGGAGGTCATGGGAGGACCTCAGCGAATGAGATCACTCCGCAGCAACTCCCTCCCCCTGAAAGGGGGAGGGTCGGGGAGGGGGTCAGGAGTGCGCGCACGTTCTTTGGCAAGTTAGACCCCCTCTCGGCTCGCTCCTGGTGAGCTCGCCGATCTCCCCCTTTCAGGGGGGGATGAGAGGAGAGTGCGGTGTGAAAGCGTTCCATGACCTCTCAAAACCCCGCGCGCGAATTGCGGTGGCCGGTCGGCGAGGCCGCCTTGTCGTCCAGCAGCCAGCGCGCACGCGGCGCGGTGTCCATCGTGTCGGTCAGACCAAGTGCCAGCCGCTCGGCGCCGGCCCAGGCGATCATCGCGCCATTGTCGGTGCAAAGCGCGGGCGGCGGGATGATCAGGGTGGTCTCGGCCTTCGCCGCGACCTGCTGCAACGCGCCGCGGATCGCCTGATTGGCGGCAACCCCGCCGGCCGCGACCAAAGCACGCGGCGGACCGAACCGCTCCTCGAACAGCCGTAGACCAACGCTCAGCCGGTCCGCGGTCAATTCCAGTACCGCGGCCTGAAAGCTCGCGCAGAGATCGCGGATATCCTGTGGGTCGAGCGGTGTCAGCCGCGACGCTTCGTTGCGCACCGCCGTCTTCAGCCCGGAAAGCGAGAAGTTGGCGTCGTTGCGCCCCAACATCGGCCGCGGCAACGCAAAGCGCGTGGCGTCGCCGCCGCGCGCGGCGCGCTCGACCTCCGGGCCGCCGGGGTAGGGCAGGCCGAGCATCTTGGCGACTTTGTCGAAGGCCTCGCCAATGGCGTCGTCGACCGTCGTGCCGAGCCTAACATATTGGCCGACGCCGATCACCGCGACGATCTGGGTATGACCTCCCGAAGCCAGAAACAGACAATAGGGAAACGCCAGCGCGCAGGTCAGCCGCGGTGTCAGCGCATGCGCCTCGAGATGGTTCACCGCGATCAGCGGCGTGTCGTGCACCATCGCAATCGCTTTCGCCGTCGTCAGCCCGACGATCACCCCGCCGATCAGGCCGGGGCCGGCAGCCGCCGCGACCGCGGACAACTGCGCAAAACCCACGCCTGCGTCCTTCATCGCGTTGTCGACGATGCCGTCGAGCAAATCGACATGGGCGCGCGCGGCGATTTCGGGCACCACGCCGCCATAGATCGCGTGCTCCTCGATCTGCGAGCGCACGATGTTGGACAGGATCCTGGCCGTGCCGTCACTTCCGCGCTCGACCACGGCGGCTGCGGTTTCGTCGCAGGTGGTCTCGATCCCCAGTACCAATGTTCTGATGTCGTCAGCCAATATGGGGCCTTGCGCTTTCGGGAAATCCGGCGTTTCCCTATCCGGTAGCATTCCGGGATCGTACGGTGCAATCCTGTACTCCGGTCGTCCCCCTCATCCTGAGGAGCCGCGCCGCTTTGCGCGGCGTCTCGAAGGATGGGCCACCTTGAGGCCTCATGGTTCGAGACGCGCCGAGGGCGCTCCTCACCATGAGGAGCTAACAGCGGAAGTTCGATTGCATGGCCATCCTCGTCACGCGCCCGCTTCCGGATGGCGAGACCACTGCCGCCTCCTTGCGCGCGAAGGGCTTTGAGGTCCTGCTGGCGCCGATGCTGCGGTTCGAACCGGTCACCTTCCACGACGATTCCGATGCGGCTTATGGCGCCGTCATCGTCACCAGTGCCAACGCGCTACGCGCGATCGAAGCCAAAATCCAGGGAAGCCCCTTGCTCAAATTGCCGCTGTTTGCGGTCGGCGAGCATACCGCGGATGCGGCGCGTGCGGCTGGATTTACCAAAGTGATCTCGGCCAATAGCGACGCCGCCGGTCTGCGCGAGCGCATCCTGGAGAGCGTCAAGGCGAAGACGCTGAAGAAGACGAGCCCGCTGCTTTATCTCGCCGGTGCTGATCTGGCGCGCGACCTGCCGGGCGAACTCGGCGAGCGCGGCTTTACGGTGGTCACCCAGACCACCTATCGCATGGTGGCCTTACCCAGCCTTCCTCACGAAACCCGCGAGGCGTTTGCCGCCCATGAGGTCGAGGCCGTGCTGCATTATTCGCGGCGAAGTGCGCGCGCCTTCATCGAGGCGGTCCGCGCCGCAGGCGTTGAAATATCGGCGCTTTCGCTGCCGCAATGCTGTTTTTCCGCCGGAATCGCCACCGTCCTGCGCGATGCCGGGGCGGCGCGGGTTTTGGTCGCGGCCTCGCCGGACGAGGGCGCCTTATTTGTGGCGCTGGAATCCGCAACTTGCTAACGATCGCACGGAATTCGGAGCTTTAGGGAACCCGCATGGACGACAACACGCTCGATGACGCCAACTCGCCTGAGGCGGGCCGGCCCCGGCGCGCGCCGCCGACCATCGACCTCGAGGCTTCCGAGGTGACGGCTTCAACGACGAGCGCCAACTCTGAAAGCGCCAACGCCAAAAACAATGACAAGCGGTCTTCCCGGTTGTCGTCCGCGTCGCTTCAGCCGTTCCTGGTCGCGGCCATCACCGGCGCGGTGACCGCCGTGCTGGTGATTGCGGTCGCGTGGGCGCTGGGCCGGCCGGCCGAGACGGCGCAGCCGGTGGCAGAGATCAATGCCGGCGCCATCGAGGCGCTTTCGTCCCGTCTCGCCGAACTCGAGGGACGGGCCTCGAAGCCTGCCGCGCCGGATCCGGCGCTGGCCTCGCGGTTCGAGGCGCTGGAAAAATCGCTGGCTGGCTTGAGAAGCGACGTGGCCAACGCCCGCGCCCAATCCGGCAAACTCGCAACCGACATCGAGGCGATCAAATCGGCGCCGCCGGCGTCCGCTGCCTCGCCGGTGTCGCCCGATCTGACAGCGATCGAAGGGCGTCTTTCGGAAGTCGAGCGCGCGGTTCGCGCCGAGAGCGAGCGCAGCGCGCAGGCCGAGAGCAAGCCGGCGGACGACGTCGCGTTGCGGCGTCTGGTCGTGGCGTCGATGCTCGATCTGTCGGTGCGTCAAAGCGAGCCGTTCCCGCAAGCGCTGAAAGCCGCGAAAGCGCTCGCCCCCGATCCGCAGATGCTCAAGCCGCTCGAGGGCTTTGCGGGTTCGGGCGTGCCGAACCCGGCGGCCCTTTGCCGCGAGCTGCTGACGCTGGTGCCGAAATTGGAACCGCCGGCGGAAAGTGCCACAGCCAATTCCGGCATCGTCGAGCATCTCAGGGCGGGCGCGGCGAAACTGGTCCGCATCGAGCGCACCGATACGGTCGGCACCGACCGCGGCGCGATCGTTTCGCGCCTCACCGCCGCGGCGCTGCGCAACGACCTGTCGGAGGCGCGGCGCGAATTGACGTCGCTTAGCCCAGCCGATCGTGCGCCGGCGCAGGGATGGCTCGACAAGGCCAGTGAGCGCGATGCGGCGCTTGCGGCTTCGCACCGTTTCACGGCCGACGCCATGGCGGCGCTCGCCAAGCTCACGCCATAACGTCCGATGTATCGGATCATTCTATTCCTGTTGCTGATTGCACTGGCGGCGCTGGGCGCGGCGTGGATTGCCGATCAGCCGGGCGAAGTCCTGCTGCCATGGAGCGGCGGGCTTGCACATGTCACGCTGCTGGAGTTTGCGGTTGGATTTGGCGTTGCGGTCGTCGCCGCGGTCATCGCGTGGAGCATTTTACGAGCGCTGTGGCGGTTGCCGGAAAAAATCCGCAAAGGCCGCCACGAGCGCCGTCAAGCGCGCGGCCGTCACGCGATCACGCAAGGGCTGCTCGCGATCGGCCACGGCGATTCGACCGCCGCGCGGATGCATGCGGATGTGGCTCGCCGCCATGCCGCGGATGATCCGCTGACGCTGCTGCTGCACGCCCAGTCGGCGCAGCTTGACGGCAACCGCGAAGCCGCGCGCCAGGCGTTCCACACCATGGCCACGCGCGAGGATACAAGACTGTTGGGCTTGCGCGGATTGTTGGCCAAGAGAGAGAGAGAGAGAGAGAGAGAGAGAGAGAGAGAGAGAGAGAGAGAGAGAGAGAGAGAGAGAGAGAGAGAGAGAGAGAGAGAGAGAGAGAGAGAGAGAGAGAGAGAGAGAGAGAGAGAGAGAGAGAGAGAGAGAGAGAGAGAGAGAGAGAGAGAGAGAGAGAGAGAGAGAGAGAGAGAGAGAGAGAGAGAGAGAGAGAGAGAGAGAGAGAGAGAGAGAGAGAGAGAGAGAGAGAGAGAGAGAGAGAGAGAG
>CAVVLH010000026.1:0-95909 GCA_963748805.1 uncultured Alphaproteobacteria bacterium
TGATTAAATGTGCTAAGTTTACTAACTTTGAACGCTGGTTTTTTTTTGCAGGAAAGGAAGCGAGGAAACGAGAACTGAAGCGGGTCAGTGCTAAGCATGTGACACAGTTTTCGATTTACGCATCAATCAATCTTGGGCATTGTAGTCAAACAAAACGCTCGTCGCTTCTGCACTATTGTGTATTATTTAAATATAAGAACATTCATTGAAACATAGTTAGGCAAATCGTGCGCCTAGTAATAGACAAGATAGACTATGTGAATGATGTATTATTTACATAGTTAAGCAGCTCTCAGCGGCTCTATGTCTTTGTTGAAAAAACTGTAGAGAATTTTCTCTGTCATATTGTACACTTTCTTGCGATATTATTGAACGTTATTGAAATTTGTTTTGTTTGTCAGAACAAGAAGCAGCGTACAATTGTGCGAACAGCCGTTCTGAAGGGAAAGGATCCCCAGCAGATCCTGGAGGAGATGGAAATGGTCGACAAAATGGGTACAGACCTCTTCGCATTCGTGATCAATATTAGCAAGGACATGAAAAATTGATGGCAAAATATTGAAAATTTTGCGGAAACTTTCCTGGATTTTTGCTGTAAAGAGTAGGTGTCATGCTGCAAGACGTAGAAAACCTCAGAAATTGAGTGGATGGTGTGCAGCGACAATAAATTAGTGGTTTTCACTGTCCATCGGACGCTCGCTCGGCAAACAGAAACGGCTGTAGCGGCAGGATCGAGCGCGCCTGCTGGCCGGCAGTGATCACGAGCGGCGTCTGGTTGCGATAGGCCGTGAAGACATTGCCGAGCGCGTTGCCGACGCCCGCCGCCGAATGCAGATTGACGAAGCCGGCGTTGCGGGTTGCCTGCGCATAGCCGTCGGCCATGCCGATCACGGAGGCTTCCTGCAGGCCCAGCACGTAATCGATGTCGTCGGGCCAGTCGCTCAGGAACGGCAATTCGGTCGAGCCGGGATTGCCGAAGACTTTGTTGATGCCGAAAGCGCGCAGCAGGTCGAAGGTGGCCTGTTTGACGGTGAGGGGGATGCTGGAGGATTTGCGGGAGGAGGTCATATGACCATGGCTCGTCATTGCGAGGAGCGTAGCGACGAAGCAATCCAGACTATTCTCGTGGAAAGGATTCTGGATTGCTTCGCTTCGCTCGCAATGACGATAGAAGTGTCCAGGGTAATATCCTTCACCACGTCGCTAGTGCCCTTCATGGTCGGCTGCCCCTCGCGTTGGCGGTCCACAGTCTCCATGCCGTCGCGGTCTCGTTGGCGTTGACGCGAGAACTCGGTGCCTTCGAACAGCGGCTGCACGCCGCGATAGGCGAATTTTTTCGGTACGGCTTGCCGCTGCAGTTTGGCGGCGAACTCGATCATGCAGCGCCGCCTGCATCGGTCCGTGGAAGATCAGGCCGGGATAGCCCTCGACCTTGGTGACGTAGTCGCGGTCGTAATGGATGCGATGGCCGTTGAAGGTCAGCGCCGAATAGCGAAACAGCAGCACGGGATCGGCCATATGGGTTTCGCGGTGTTTTGCCGCCGGCGGCGGCGCTGCGGGCTTGGCGGGTGCGGCGTGCGCCGGCGTGACATCGCGATAGACGATATCGTGCCGCTCGCGGATGGCGACGCCGCGCGGGTGGTCAGCTCATGGTCGACGGAGACAAAACACAGCGTGCCGGTCGAGCCGGTCTTCAAGCTGACGTCCTTGATGCGCGAGGTGCGCGTCGCCTCATCGCCGACGCGTAAGCGTGTCGATGAATTCCAGCTCGCCGCCCGCCCACATCCGCCGCGGCAGCGGCACCGGCGGCAGGAAGCCGCCGCGGGTCGGGTGGCCATCGGGGCCGAGCTCGGACATCGGAACCACCGGCTGCGCCAGGCACCAGTGCACGGTGAAGGGCGCGGCGTCGCCTGTTTTCGGCTCGCCGAACGGCCAGAAACAGCGTCGCGCGCAAGCCCTTCACCAGTTGCGCGGTGACGATGTCGGAGGCTTCCGTGCTGCGGCCGATCCATTGCCGCAAATGATCGAGATCGGGCTTTTCGCTCATGACGCTTGTCCGCGCTGATTTTTCGGTGCCTGTCTGCTCGCCGATCGCGGGCACCGCGCCGTAGGTGCCGCGGCTCATCGACGAAGATCACGGCCGGCGCTGGATAGCTCACCACCCCCCTGGGGGTATCGACTTCGATGCGGCGCAGATGCGGATGCTGCGCCAGATCATCCATGCTGTTGACTTCGGCAAAGGCGATGTCGGCATCCGACAGCCGCTTCAGCAATTCGTCGCGCGCCATCGATCCAAAGCTGTCGCCGACGATGCCGTCGGTCAGCGGGCGGTTCTTGACGCGCTCGACCATGTTCGACAAGCCGCGGATCGTTCGGCAAATCCGGCTGGCCGAGCACGTCGGCGCAGAGTTTTTTCCACTCCCGCTCGCTCTGGATCGAGATCAGGATGTCCTTGCCGTCCTTGGAGCGGAACACGCCATAGGGCGCGATCGAGGGATGGGCGAGGCCGATGCGCTTGGGCGGTTGCCCGGCTTCCGAATTGAGCAGCGGCACGGTCAGCCAGTCGGCCATCACGTCGAACATCGAGATGCGGATGTCGGCACCCTTGCCGGTGCGCGAGCGTGCGATCAGCGCTTCCAGGATCGAGGCATGCGCGGTGGCGCCGGTCGCGATGTCGACGATCGACAAGCCCACACGCGAGGGGCCCTCCGGCCCGCCGGTGATCGAAGCCAATCCGCTTTCGGCCTGGATCAGGAGATCGTAGGCCTTGCGCTGCGCATAGGGCCCTTCGTCGCCGTAGCCGGTAATGGTGCAAGAGATCAGCGCCGGATAATCCTTCTTCAGCCGGTCGCGCGAGAAGCCGAGCTTGTCCATCGAGCCGGGCTTGAGGTTCTGCAACAGTACGTCGGCGCCCGCGATCAGCCGCTCCAGCTCGGCGCGGCCTTCTTTGGTGGCGAGATCGATCACCGCGGAATCCTTGCCGCGGTTGAGCCAGACGAAGTAGCTGCTTTGTCCCTTGGCGGCGGCGTCATAGCCGCGGGCGAAATCGCCTTCGGGGCGTTCGATCTTGATGACATGAGCGCCGGCATCGGCCAGCCGCGACGAGCAGAACGGCGCCGCAACGGCCTGTTCGACGGCGATGACGGTGATTCCTTCAAGCGGCAGCATGGCAGCATCTCATCGTTTGCGTCGGCCTCATGGTTCGAGACGCGTCGCAAAATGCGACGCTCCTCACCAAGAGGGTTTTACAGCTTGCCGCGTCGAAAGTCCTCATCCTGAGGAGCCCGCCGCAGGCGGGCGTCTCGAAGGATGGCCGCGTGGAACACGTCGCCGCAACCCCTTTCGCCATTTCGCCTCAATAGGAACGTGGCATGCCGAGCACGTGCTCGGCGATATAGGACAGCACCAGGTTGGTCGAGATCGGCGCCACCTGATAGAGCCGCGTCTCGCGGAATTTGCGCTCGACATCGTATTCCTCGGCAAAGCCGAAACCGCCATGGGTCTGCACGCAGGCATTGGCCGCTTCCCAGGAAGCATCCGCCGCCAGCATCTTGGCCATGTTGGCTTCCGCGCCGCAATCGAGCCCCGCTTCATATTTGCGGGTGGCTTCCTTGACCATCAGCTCGGCCGCGCGCATCGCGGCATAGGCTTTCGCGATCGGAAACTGGATGCCTTGATTCTGGCCGATCGGGCGGCCGAACACGCTGCGCTCCTTGGCGTAGGTCGAGGCCTTCTCGATGAACCATTTGGCGTCGCCGATACATTCGGCCGCGATCAAGATCCGTTCGGTGTTCATGCCGGACAGGATGTAGCGGAATCCCTTGCCTTCCTCGCCGATCAGGTTTTCCGCCGGCACCTTCATGTCGGTGAAAAACACTTCGGTCGTCGAGTGATTCATCATGGTGCGGATCGGGCGGATCGAAAGCCCGGCCTTTTTGGCCTCGCGCATGTCGACGATAAAGACCGACAGCCCGTCGGTGCGCTTTGCCGCCTGCTCTTTCTGGGTGGTGCGCGCCAGGAGGATCATCAGGTCGCTATATTCGGCGCGGCTGGTCCAGATCTTCTGGCCGTTGACGATATAGCTGTCATTGCCTTCGCGCCGGGCGAAGGTTTTCAGCGAGGACGTATCGGTGCCGCTGGAAGGTTCCGTGACGCCGAACGCCTGCAACCGCAGTTCGCCGCTCGCGACCTTCGGCAGCCATTGGGCCTTCTGCGCCTCGCTGCCGTGCCGCAGCACCGTGCCCATGGTGTACATCTGGGCGTGGCATGCCCCGGCATTGCAGCCGGCGCGGTGAATTTCTTCCAGGATCGCGGTTGCGGCCGAGAGTTTCAGGCCCGCGCCGCCATATTCCTCGGGGATGAGGACCGAGAGGTAGCCGGATTCCGTGAGCGCATCGACGAAAGCCTTGGGATAGGCCATCTCGCGGTCGAGCTTGCGCCAATATTCACCGGGGTACTGCGCGCAGAGTTTCGCGACGGCGTCGCGGATGTCGGCATGTTCGTCGTGGTCGGGTGTTGTCATCGGTTCTCGGCTCGGAGGTCATTTGTCCCACGGGACGCCGCCCGCGATGCTTCTTCGGGATAGGCGGGTCCGGAGCCGCGTTCAAGAGGGTACAGGGGGGTCTATGCAGGTATGCGCACCGGCAGGGACTCGATGCCCCGCACGAAGCTGGAATAGACCCGCTTCGGCGGGCCTACCACCTCGATCCGCTCGAACCGCTTCAGGATCTCCTGCCAGACGATCTTCAATTGCAGCTCGGCGAGCCGCATGCCGACGCAGCGGTGGATGCCGAAGCCGAACGACAGATGGATTTTCGGCCGCGCCCGGTCGATGATGAATTCATTGGGCCGCTCGATGACTTCCTCGTCGCGGTTGCCGGAGACGTACCACATCACGATGCGGTCGCCTTTGCGGATTTTCTTGCCGCCAAGCTCGGTGTCGACCAGCGCGGTGCGCCGCATATGGGCGAGCGGCGTCTGCCAGCGAATGACCTCCGGCACCATGGAATCGATCAGATCCGGATTGTCGCGCAGCTTGTTGTACTGATCCGGATTTTCGTTCAGCGCCAGCACCGATCCGCTCATGGTGTTGCGGGTGGTGTCGTTGCCGCCGACGATCAGGAGAATGATGTTCCCCAACAGATTGTCGGGCGCCATGTTTCGCGTGGCCTCGCTGTGCGCCATCATCGAGATCAGATCGTTGCGCGGCTCGACATTGACGCGCTCGTTCCAGAGTTTGGTGAAGGTGGCCGCGCATTCGTCCATCTCGGCGCGGCGCTGTTCTTCGGACTCGACGATGCCGCCCTTCGGCAGTGCGGTCGAAACGTCCGACCAGCGCGTCAGCTTGCGCCGCTCCTCGAACGGAAAGTCGAACAGGGTTGCCAGCATCTGCGTGGTCAGTTCGATCGATACCAGGTCGACGAAATTGAAGGTCTCATTGCGCGGCAGCGAATCCAGCACCTTGCCCGTGCGCTCGCGAATCAGGATCGCAAGTTCGTCGAGATGTTTCGGCGTGAACATCGGCGACACCGTCTTGCGCTGTGCCGAATGCCGCGGCTGATCCATCGCGATGAAGCTCGGCCAGTCGTAACCTGCTGGAACGTCGCGAATCGAAATACCGCCAAGCGACACGTCGGAGGAGAAAATGCCGTGGTTGGTATCGACATGCATGATGTCGTTATACTTGGTAACCGACCAATAGGGTTCGATCGGCGATTTGGTGCAGTAATGCACCGGCTCTTCCTTGCGCAGCCGTTCGAAATAGGGCCACAACGTGTCGTTGCGGAACAATTGCGGCGCGCCGGGATGGAAATCCGCGAGCGGCGTGGCATAGGCGGCCTCGCGGGCTGCGCGCTGAAGCTCCTGGCTGTCTAACCCGGGCGATGTCTGGATGTTCATGGCCGCTCTTCCCTCGACATTCCCCCTCCGTTGAGTCGGAAGGTGGGTGTTGGTGACCAAATTACATCCCCTTGCGCCGCTTTGGGCAAGAGACAGTTTTGATAGATTTGACCTCGCGACGCCATGGCATGCCACACACAATGCCTTCCTCACCTCTGTCGCCCGTGACAAGCTGTGGTTCGAGGATTAAGGCATAGTTTGAAACAACGTTTGATTTCGCCGGAGGCCGCCCGCCATGATTCCCAATGCATACCGGATGTTCAATTTTGACCTCGGCGAGACCGCGGATGCGCTGCGCGAGACCGTGCATGATTTCTCGAATAACGAGATCGCGCCACGCGCCGCCGAGATCGACAAGACCAATCAGTTTCCGATGGATCTCTGGCCGAAGCTTGGCGCGCTCGGTCTGCACGGCATCACGGTCGAGGAGGAATATGGCGGCTCGGGCCTGGGCTATCTCGAACATTGCGTGGCGATGGAGGAGATTTCGCGGGCGTCGGCGTCGGTCGGCCTGTCTTACGGCGCGCATTCGAATCTTTGCGTCAATCAACTTCGGCGCAACGGCAACGAGGCGCAGAAGCGGAAATATCTGCCGAAGCTCGTTTCCGGCGAACACGTCGGCGCGCTCGCGATGTCCGAGCCCGGTTCCGGCTCCGATGTGGTGTCGATGATGACGCGCGCCGAGAAGAAGGGCGATCGTTACGTGCTCAACGGCATCCAAGATGTGGATCACCAACGGCCCGGTCGCCGAGACGCTGGTGGTCTACGCCAAGACCGACCCCGCCGCCGGCCCGCGCGGCATCACCGCGTTCATCATCGAAAAGGGCATGAAGGGATTTTCCACCGCGCAGAAACTCGACAAGCTCGGCATGCGCGGCTCGGATACCGCCGAACTCGTGTTCGACAATTGCGAAGTGCCGGAGGAAAACGTGCTCGGCCAGGTCGGCCGCGGCGTCAATGTGTTGATGTCGGGCCTCGATTACGAACGTGCGGTGCTGGCGGCCGGGCCGCTCGGCATCATGCAGGCCTGCATGGACGTGGTGCTGCCCTATGTGCACGAACGCAAGCAGTTCGGCCAGCCGATCGGCAGCTTTCAACTGGTGCAGGGCAAGGTCGCCGACATGTACACGACGATGAACGCCTCGCGCGCCTATGTTTATTCGGTGGCGAAGGCCTGCGACCGCGGCGAGACCACCCGCGAGGATGCGGCCGGCGCGATCCTCTATGCCGCCGAAAAGGCGACGCAATGCGCGCTCGACGCCATCCAGCTGCTCGGTGGCAACGGTTATATCAACGATTACCCCACCGGGCGGCTGCTGCGCGACGCCAAGCTGTATGAAATCGGCGCCGGCACCTCCGAAATCCGCCGCATGCTGATCGGACGCGAGCTGTTCGAAAAGTCGGCGTAAGAGCCCTACTGCACCACCACCGTGGTGCCGACCGAAACGCGATTGTAGAGATCGGTGACATCCTCGTTGGTCATGCGGAAGCAGCCGGAGGAGACGGCGTGGCCGATGGTTTCCGGCTCGTTGGAGCCGTGGATCCGATAGAGCGTCGAGCCGAGATACATCGCGCGCGCGCCGAGCGGGTTTTCGATGCCGCCGGCCATGAAACGCGGCAGGTCGGGCCGGCGTGCCCGCATCTGCGCGGGCGGGGTCCAGGTCGGCCATTCCTTCTTCGCGGTGATGCGATGGGTGCCGGTCCAGCGGAAGCCGTCGCGGCCGACGCCGATGCCGTAACGCAGCGCCTCGCCATTGCCCAGCATCAGATAAAGCCGCCGCTCGGAGGTCGAGATGTAGATGCTGCCCGGCGCCATCGCGACCGGTGCGCTAACCCGTTCACGCGGGATCGGACCTGAACCGCCGCCGCCGAAATAGTCGGAGCCGGGCCCGTAATAGGGCGCACCGCGCTGCTGCATGCCCGGCTGCTGCTGCTGGCGTCGGCCGAAATTGAAAAAGTCGTCGTCCATGGTGGCGCGGGCGGAGGAGGTGCCGGCCAGTACCATCAGCACCAGGGCGAGATAGGCAAATATCCGGGTCATCGGGTTCCTCGTTATTCGCGTTTGAGCAAGCAGGCCATATCGGGGCTATTTTCGCAAGCAAACGTGACGGATTTCAAATGGTGCGGTTAAAATTCAAATGGTGCGGTTAAAAATTGCGCTCGCAGTCAGTATTGATGGCAGCCATGCGCCGAAAACCTCCACAGCGCGTTCCGGACCCCTTTGACGAACGGCGCAAAACGAGTGATTGATCTGACCAAGAGATGCTTTGAACCCCGAACGGGAGCCTAGGAATGAACGGCGCGGAAAGTCTGGTGCGGACCCTGGTCGCGGGCGGGGTCGACGTCTGTTTCTCCAATCCCGGCACCTCGGAAATGCATTTCGTCGCGGCGCTGGATCGGGTCGAGGGCATGCGCTGCGTGCTCGGCCTGTTCGAGGGCGTGGTGACGGGCGCGGCCGACGGCTATTTCCGCATGAAGGGCACGCCGGCCTCGACGCTGCTGCATCTCGGGCCCGGCCTCGCCAACGGGCTTGCCAACCTGCACAACGCCAAGAAGGCGCATTCCGGCATCGTCAATATCGTCGGCCAGCATGCGACCTATCACATCGGCTACAACGCGCCGCTCACCTCCGATATCGAGGGGCTGGCGCGGCCGATGTCCGAATGGGTGCGGACCTCGCCGGATGCCAAGTCCGTCGCTGCGGACGGCGCCGCCGCCATTGCCGCCGCCAAGAGCGCCCCGCCGCAAATCGCCACGCTGATTTTGCCCGCCGACACCGCCTGGAACGAGGCCGACGGTATCGCGCAGGTCCAGCCGCCGAAGCAGCAGCCCGGCTTTTCCGCTGACGCCGTCGAGAAGGCAGCGAAGATCCTGCATTCGGGCGGCACGCAGAATCTTCTGCTGATCACCGGCAACGCGCTGACCGAGCGCGGCCTGGCGCTGGCGCAGCAGATCGCGGGCAAGACCGGCTGCAAGGTGATGGGCCAGACCTATCACCCGCGGATGGCGCGTGGGCGTGGCCGGTTCTCGATCGACCGCATTCCCTATGTGATCGAGCAGGCGTTGCCGATCCTGAAAGACTTCAAGAACATCGTTTTGGTCGAGGCCAACGACCCGATCGCCTTCTTCGCCTATCCGAACAAGCCGAGCCATCTCAAGCCTGACGGCTGCGAGGTGCATCGCATGACCGCCTGGGGCGACAATTCGATCGCAGCACTTGAGGCGCTCGCTGATGCGCTTGGCGCCAAGCCCTCCGACGTCAAGCCGCAAACGCTCACCGAGCTGAACAAGCCGACCGGGCCGCTCAACCATGCCTCGATCGCGCAGGCGATTGCATGCGCAATTCCCGAAAACGCCATCATCGTCGATGAATCCCTCACCACCGGCCGCGGTTTCTTTCCGCCGACCGCGGCGGCAGCCCCCCATGACTGGTTGCAGAACATGGGCGGCTCGATCGGATTTTCCACGCCGGTCGCAACCGGTGCGGCGGTCGCGTGCCCCGACCGCAAGGTGATCTGCATGGTCGGCGACGGCAGCTCGATGTACACCCTCCAGTCCTTGTGGACCCAGGCGCGCGAGGGCCTCAACATCGTCACGATCGTGTTCGCCAATCGCATCTATCAGATTTTGCGCGGCGAATTCGACGGCGTCGGCGCCGGCGCGCCCGGGAAACGCGCGATGGACATGCTGAAGATCGACAATCCGACCATTGATTTCGTGGCGCTCGCCAAGGGCATGGGCATCGAGGGGCGCGCCGTCACCTCGGCCGACGAATTCAACCAGGCGCTGGCGGATTTCGTCCCCACGCAGGGACCGCGGTTGATCGAAGTGCAGTTTTAAGCTTCACGTCCGGTCTTTAGTTCGTCGTCATGCCCGGCCTTGTGCCGGGCATCCACGTCTTGGTGACGGCACAAAGAAAGACGTAGATGGCCGGGACAAGCCCGGCCATGACGGTCAGGGTGGATCCACAAGGTCGTCGGGCTAGATGCACACCGAGCTGGACAAGGTCGTCGCCGCGCTGAAAGCGTTCTACGCGCGCGAGGCGTTCCTGTTCGAGCACGATCTTGGCGAGCGTGCTTTGACGCACCGGCTGGCGGTGCAACTCGAGCGGCAGTTTCCGGATTTCGAGGTCGATTGCGATTTCGACCGGCTCGGCCCGCGAACCCTGAACTTGCCGCACGGCTCGATCGTGTCGACCGACGACCATCTCGGCAAATCGATCTACCCTGATATCGTCGTGCACCAGCGCAGCGTTCCCAACAATCTGATCGCGATCGAGGTTCGTAAAGCGCACAATCACCAGCCGGTGGAGCACGACCGGCAGAAGCTGCGCGCCTTGACCGATCCGCACATCTGGTTCGCCTATTGGATCGGCGTGCTGCTGACGCTTGGTAAGAACAACGTCACGTCAACGGAAGTCTATGCGTCGGGCAAGCACGACGTCGCCATGTCCGGCGTTCTGGCAGCGCGGCTGAAAGAGGCTGGTATCGGCGCGGCGTGAGCCGTACCCGGACGCGTCATTGCGGCGGCCGGCCGGCCTTTTCCCGCATCCGGTAGAATTTGAGCGCGGTTCGCGCGGTGGCCGGTTGCAGGCGGTAGAAATTGGCGAAGGTCACGTCGAGCTGCTGCCGGGAAGTGCCGTTGACGCCGGCATGCATCAACAACAGCTTCATCGTCGTCGCCCAGGAGATTTCGAGCGCGCGGGCGAGCACGACGATCTGCTCGGTCTGGTTCTGCACCAGCGCCCGTTCCACGAGGCCGACCGGCAGGTCGCACATCAGGGCAAGTGCTGCGACCACCCGGTCGAAATTTCCTTCATCGGCGAAGGCCAGCAGCTGCGCCTCGTTCAATTTGCCGGCGGCGTTCAGCTCGCGCACCTGGCTGGAGGCGAGTGCAAAGTCGTTGGAGCCGGCGCGGGCCTTGGTCTGGATGTCGTCGGTCGCCCGCGCAACCATCGACTTGATCAGTTCGGCGCGGTGCGGATCGGCTTCCACCAGCTGGTTCTTGACCGCCTCGGAGGCATCGACGAACAGCTTTACCAGGTTTTGCCGCGGAATATCCGGGCGCGACCAGACGCACAGGGCAAGGTCGCCGTCGTCGCGCGCCTTGCGGACCAGCGTGGACATCCCGAACTCGGAGAATTTCGCCCCGGCATTTTGCGCGGTCGAGGAGACCACGGCGCTGTTGCCGCGTTCCACCAGCACGTCCGTCACGGCCTCGACCAGAACCTTGCGGGCCGAGATCGCCAGCAGATGGTCCTGGCTCCTGGTCCTGGCGGTGTCGACCAGCGTGTCGACGTCGAGGCGTTCGCTATGGGTGAGGAGGGGGCCGGCGACCTCGATCGCGGTATCCTGCGCCAGCAAGCGGACGACGCCGCGCGGCGCATCGGGGAGTTTGGCGATGCGGCTGCCGAATTGCGCACGGGCCGCGCTTTCGATGTTCTCGATGAGCTTGCCCATCACGATATCGAACAGCGCGATCTGATCGTCGGAAAACGACCCGGATTGCAGCACGAAAAGGTCGGTCACCCGGCGCAGGACTTCGGCGCGGCGCGCCAGATCCTTGCTGCCGAGCGCCGTTTCGAGCTGATCGATCAAACCGCCCTGCGAATGTGTCTGCGCGCTCATGGCCAAATATCCCCCGATCAGGCCACCATATTTTGCTTAACCGACGGATAACGGACGGCGAAATCGAGTTCGGAAGCCGGCACCGGCCGGCTGAAAAGGTAACCCTGGGCGAGGTCGACGCCTGCGATGCGCATGTATTCGAACTGCGCCTCGGTCTCGATGCCCTCGACGGTCGTGAGCTTGTCGAGGCCCCGCGCCAGCGCGAGCACCGAGGATACCACCGCCGCGTAGTCGCGGCGCTGTAGCACCTCGCGGGTGAAAGTCCGGTCGATCTTGATCTTGTCGAACGGAAAATTCGTCAAATAGGTCACGGAGGAATACCCGGTGCCGAAGTCGTCCAGCGCCAGCAAGATGCCGAGGTTCTTGAGCTGGCGGATCGTCGCCAGATGCGCTTCCTGATTGTCCAGCAGCCAGGTTTCGGTGATCTCGAGCTCCAGCCGCTCCGGGCTGATGCCGCTCTCGACCAGCGCGCACAGGATGATCTCGAACAGGTTGCCCCGTTTGAACTGCACCGCCGAAATATTGATCGCGAGCTTGATATGCGACGGCCACGCCGCGGCGTCGTTACAGGCCCGCTGTAGGACCCACTCGCCGATCGGTATGATCAGGCCGCTCAATTCGGCGAGCGGAATGAACTCGTCGGGCCCGATCAGTCCCTTCTGCGGATGCCGCCAGCGGATCAGCGCCTCGACGCCGCAGATTTGCCGGGTCTTGACGTCGATCACGGGCTGATAGTGCAGCTCGAACTGTTCGTGCGCGATGGCGTCGCGCAACTCGCTTTCCGCCAATTGCTGCGAGGTCGCATCGTCCAGCATGTCGGGCTGATAGATGCGGTAATCGCTCCGCCCTTGCGCCTTGGCGGCATACAGCGCGAGATCGGCGCTCTTGAGCAGTCCCTCCGGCTCGTTGCCGTGTTCGGGCGCCATCGCAATGCCGATGCTGGTGCCGATATTGACCTCGAAGCCGCCGAGCTCGAACGGTTCGGCAATCGCATTGGTGATCCGCAATGCAAGCGCGATCGCCCCCTCACGCTGACTGAGGCCGCCTTCCTGGATAATGGCGAATTCGTCGCCGCCGAGCCGCGCCAGCAGGTCGGTCTCCCGCAACGTCGATTTCAGCCGGCGGCCGACTTCGACCAGAAGCTCGTCGCCGGCGGGATGGCCGTGCATGTCGTTGACCGCCTTGAAGCGATCGAGATCGAGCATCATGACGGTGACGGCGGCGCCGCCGCGCTTCAGCCGCTTGCCGGCCTCTTCGAGCTTCTCGTTGAATTCGGCGCGATTGGCGAGCCCGGTCAAAACGTCATGCCGCGCCAGATGAACGATCGCAGCTTCCGCGCGCTTTCGCTCGGTGATGTCTTCGATGGTGGACAACCAGCCGCCGCCCGGCATCGCCTGACGCGACAGCAGCAGGAAGCGGCCGTCGGCGAGTTCATCGACCCGGTGTGAATCTCTTGCCAGCGAAGAAAGCTCGGTGATCTTGGCCTGGACCTCCTCTGGGTTCATATCCACTTTGATGACGCGACGGGTGAGACGGTCGGCGATGATGTCCTCGTAGGGCGTTCCGATCTTCAGGAATTTTTCCGGCACGTCGTACAGTTCGGCAAAGCGCTTGTTCCAGACCACGAGCCGCTTGCGCTCGTCGAACATGGATAGTCCCTGCGTCATGTGGCTAAGCGCCGCATCGAACCGAAGGTTGATGCGCGCCAGCTCGGCGGCCTGGTCGGTTAGCGCTTCCTCGTCGCTGACGCGCTCGGTGATGTCTTCGTGGATCGCGATCCATCCGCCGCCTGATATCGCGGTATTGGTCACCGACATCACGCGCCCGTCGTCCAGGCGCGAGATTTTTACACTTTTGCCGTCCCTGTTCAGTTCGGTCCGGAAGTCGTCGACATAGGCTCTCGCGTCCTGATCGAGGCCGCTGGTCCGTTTGCGGTGCGCGACGATGTCGTAGATGTCCGCGCCGCGTTTGACGAGATCGCCCGACATTCCGTAAAGCTCGATGTAGCGCTCATTGCAGACCATCAGGCGGCCGTCGGCATCGAACATGGAGAGGCCCGTCGGCATGTTGGCAAGCGCGGCGTCGAAGCGGGTATTGGTCTTGCTAAGTTCGATCGAATTTCCGGCGAGGTTTTTCGTGGCGCACCAGACGCAAACACCCATCAGCAGGATCAAGCCGCTAATGACCGCGGTCTCGATCAGCCGGCGAATGGCGTTGGCCTTCCACGGCGCCAGCAACTCATCCATGCTCTGCGCGACGGCGACGAAAATCGGATAGGTGTGTCCCTGCTCGTAGCTGTTGAAGCGGGTCACGCCGTCGATCGAAGCCTTGATTTCAAGGCTTCCCGAGGGCGCATTTTTCAACTGCGCGAAGATCTTGCTGTTGGTCATGTCGCGGCCGATATTGGCCTCGACGAACGGCCGCCGCACCAGAAGCGTCCCATCCGTCGAGACCAGAATGACGGCGCTGTTGCCGACGAGTTCGAGGCGATCGTAGAAGTCCTGGAAGTAAAGCGGATTGATCGCGGCCAACGCGACGCCGCCGAAGCTCCCGTCGGGCTTGTTGAAGCGGCGCGTCACCGGAATGAGCCAGCCATTGGATTGGCTGCGTACCGGGCGGCCGATGCGAAGCACGTCGTCCTTATGCGAACGGTGGTAGAGGAAATATTCCCGGTCGGCGAATTGCGCAGGCGCGTTCTCTCCCAGCAGGTTCACGATCATCGTGCCGTACTCGTCGAGGACGCCGAAGGCGGTGAATTGCGCGGAGTTTTTCACCTCCCTGGAAAACCAAGCTTTCAACCGTTCGCGGGCGCCGTCATCCGACTTTTCGTGTTCAAGCCGTTCGACAACGCCGATCAGGATCGCGTCCGCGGTCCGGAAGGTCAGCTCGGCGTGCTGAAGCAGGGATCTCGTGAGATTGGCCGTCTGCAATCGCGCATTGGCGATGACGGTGGAACGCTGGGCGACGATGCGGGAGACTTCCAGGCCGATCAGCACGGTGCAGGCCAGCGCGACAAACCAAGCGATCCCCCAAGTCGCGAGAAGATGCGCGGTGCCGCCGCCGGACCGCTTGGCTTTCATCCATGCCTTTACTCCGAACATGACGCCGCCGGTTTCCATTTTTTTGCGGGAAATGAAAGGAAGTTCAGCCGCCAAGGTAGGTTTAAGGGGTTAAAAAAGTGGCGCGGCGACCCATCAAAAGCCCTGCGTGGAAATGCGGCAGATGGCTCACAGGACGGGCGAAAATTCTGTCATCCGTTGCTCCATTGAATGGCTGCACGCCTCGCGTGCGCGCCGGTTCCGTAGTCCTACGGGGCATCGGAAGGAAATGGATGGTTCATGGGAACCGTCGCCTCGCGGCGCATTCACCCGGCGGCATCCGTGACGATGAGATTGCCGGACGATCAGCAGATTTCCGGAAGTGCGCGCACGAAGGGGACGAACGCGTTTAATCGGCCTGTTCTTTGGCGCGCTCCTGGATGTCGACCTGGGCGGCGTCCAGTTCTTCCGGGCTTGCGTTTTCGATCGCCGCGATCTTGTTGTTGGCGGCTTCCAGCGCCAGGATCAATTCGGACAGCTTGATTTGCAGCGCCTTGCCGTCGCGGTTTTGCGTATTCTGAATCAGGAACACCATCAGGAAGGTGACGATCGTGGTGCCGGTGTTGATCACCAACTGCCAGCTGTCGCTGTATTTGAAGATCGGCCCGAGAATCCCCCACACCGCCACGACCAGAAAGGCGATCGCGAAGGCCCATGAGGTGCCCGCCCACGTCGCGATCGTCGCGGCAAACTGCGCGAACCACTGGTTCGATCGGGTGGTTGAACCTGTCAGCGATGACACCGGGAGGCTGCCGCGCATGCATCCGTTCTCGAGGGTGATCCGGTTATAATTCCGCGGGTTCCCTATGGTTCCATCGGCAAGGCAGGCGCGGGCCGCCAATTCGCCGGCGCGCGGGGGCTTCGCAGCCTTGGCGCGCCGACCCGGCCGCTGGTCTGCGCATTAACCGGTGCGGTGACCTCGTGTAGGCGGCGACGGCCGCCGTGGTGGCAACGCGCTTTTATTCAGCGCGCGCCCGCCCACCGTTTCCCGAACTCGGGCGTGTCGGCCTTGTCGACCTGCCAATCGAAGAAATCGTGGTTGCCGGACCACGCGTGGACCAGGCTGCCGCATACTTCGCAAGCGAAGCTGCCGGAACGCTTGGTCGGCTGCTCTTCCTTGGTCACGCTGTAGGGCAGCGCGCAACCGGGACAGCTGAAATATTCGATGGTGAAAAGACTGCCTGCCATTCCGCCATGATGCTGCGCGCGGCGGGTTTGTCCAGTTGGACCGCTTGCGATAGTCAACGACCTGCTACCCGGACCGTTGGGGCTGGTGGAGTGCGCGATAGTAATTTTTTAACCCGGCGAATTGTTCGGCAAGCGTGGTCAGAGGCAGGTATCGTTCAGCATCAAACGGCAGGGCTTTTCCTTGCCGTTCGCGCCCTTGGCGCTCCCTCTGCGTTCCGGTTCCGGCCCCGCAATCACCATCGCCCAGTAGATCTCACCGCTCTTGCTTCTGGCACTGGCGATGCCGACGCGCGTCCCCTCGTGCATCAGAAGGTTACTGCGGTGTCCGTACGACCCGATCCACTGGTCGAGCGCCTTGGCAAACGTGGCGTCGCCTTGCGCGAGGTTTTCCGCAGCCCGTTCGGCGTTGAGGTTTGCGACGCGATCGGCGAACGGCTTTGCCACCGCATGATCCATCCGGTCCCGTGCGGCCATCGCACCGGCCTGCTCCTGCGCGATGCGATTGAGCACCGGATCGGTCGTGACTTTGCCTTCGCCGTGCGCAAGCCGGTAGTGTGAGATCATCTCTGCGGGAGAGGCGGCTTGTGCGGCTAGCGAGGAGGAGAGGGCGAGGAGGGCGAATAGGGCAACTCCTAAAGCGGCGAGCCGTCGCGCGAACGAACCTTGCCGGCGGCAACGCGTCAATGCCGTGATCAAGAACGAATCCCCTATTTCTATGTGTTGGGCTCTGCCGTTTCAGTCTAGTCCCGCAAGCAAAAAGTCTTAGTTTTCGGGGCTTTTTGATGTCCGCCTTCGCTTAGGGCTTCGGCGTGATGCCCGTTGCTCGTCCGTCTTCGCGTTCTAATCCGAGCCGACGAAATCCAAAAGCTGCCGAAAGATGAAGTTGTGTGATTGGACCGGGCAAGGTTAGGAAAACGGTCTCGGATCACCAAGTATGGTATTCGCCAGAGCTAGAACGGCCTCGATGCAGGTCTGCAAGTCCGAGTAAAGACCACCGGGATGCCAGTGTTCTTCACCCTGGTACAAGTGACTTCGTCGGTCATAGTCCAGCAACTCGTACTTGTGGCTCCCCTAAGCCCAGCTAGATGGCTTTCACATTGACTTTTAGGTATGCGGCCTTCGCAGATAGAGTTGATGAGACCCCTAACGTCATCGGAAAGTTTATTAGCGATGCGAAGATCACCGGTTATCCGGTTTAACTGAAGGGTCGTATAAGCCTCATTCGCGTCTGGCTCTCGTTTATAGGCATAGTAATGAAAGTCATCTGTTTGCTCGATATTGAAAACGTCGGCGTCTGTCTTCCAAGCCCAAATCATCGATATGGCGACGTTGTTTGTGCTCTTTATGATCAAAGGGCTTTCGACATCTTTGACGTTGTCTGAGATGTGCATGCTGCAGATAAAGTAAGCACTCGTCTCCACATCTGCTTTTGGAGGCTCCTGTTTGGGGGCAGTTTGACCGTTTGTACCCATGTATGTCACGGCCAAGGCTCCTAGAATGAAGCCCACGCCTATTGCCACCAATGCCCCAATAATCGCCCGCATGGTGAGCGATTTTAGGTTCTCTTGCCGTGGTTGCAACTACAGTTCGACTTCGTCAGCCCCTTTCGGGGTCTATTCTCCTCAATAGCTATCCGCGCTTTCCCGGCGGATATCATCGCGTGCTCATCCAATAGTTCGAAGGCTCGGATAGCCTTTTCGCCTGTGAGGTCGCCGTCTTCGAAATCAGCATAAATCTCTCGGAACCTCACTCTGGAGCGCCTCCTGCATACTGTCTTGAAATATTCGGTCGGCCTGTTCGAGTAGTCTGAATCCTGACTTGACGATAATGCCTTCACGCACGGCGTGCGTTCTGCGTGCAGATGCCGATGGGCGGCAAGCGCGACCGCATACCGATCTATAGAGCGGCCGATTTTATTGATGGTTATGATGGGCGCACGGCGTATTCACGAATGAGTGGATTGGACTCACTTACGCGCCCAATAAGCTCTTGGCGATCAAAATAAGGCTTTGAGCTGCTGTAGTGATACCAACGTATCCTTTGGCCCTCTCCTCAAGACCTTTGAACAGGCTAAGGAGAATAGACTTCTTGCGTTGGCCGACGATCTGTTCGCCGATCGCTTGAACTAACTCAATAAGGTCTTGTTTTGTCGCCCTATCCGCCTCTTTAGAATCTACGATTGTCTGCGTAAGAGTTTTGATTGCGACTCCAATGGAGTCGACATCGCTGTCTTTCGTGAGAGTAATTACAGCGTCGATCTTCGCCAGATCTCCCGTGTTTATGACGCCGACCGTAGAGTTGGATATGTTGATATGATTATTCGTTGACTTGTTGCTCATAGCTCCGGCCAAAGCTGCTACAGGGATGCGCCCACCCAATTGGCCCAAACCCGTGATCGAATCCATTTCGTCCATCGCATGGTTCATCATCGCGGCGTTCTGTAGGAATTGCATATAGTTGCCGTGCTGAAACTTATGCCAGCAATGAAGGCACAGCGGGACTTGCGGATCCCCCACTTCGTAGAACGCGGGTCTGGTACATTGACTGCACGGCATCGGCGGCTCGGCAGGTTGAAAGGATTGTAAAATTACGTTTAACGTGTGAGGTCTGAAAAAACCAGATTTCCATTGGAGGTTCTAAGTGAAGAAGCTGGCTGCGCCATGCGGAGCCCGAAGGGCGAAGCATGGTGGGCGCACAAGGGATCGAACCTTGGACCTCTCCCGTGTGAAGGGAACGCTCTCCCGCTGAGCTATGCGCCCGGCCGTCGCGTAGAGGGCCAGAGCCGGGATTTACGAAGCGGGGGGCGGGGGTGTCAAGCGGAGACTAGGCCATCGGCGACAGTATCGTTCCCCGGATGCTGCGCAATACGCCGCGATAGTGGCGTAGTGCGCTGCTGATCCGGGGTCCACGGTCCCCGCATCTGACGTAGTGGGTCCCGGATCTGCGCCGCACCACTTCGTGATGCGCCGCGTCCGGGACACGGCCGTGGTGGCAATTGCTCATCACTTGACAGGATTTTCGCCCGCGCAACTGATTTGCCCGTCGTGTTGATTGGTCGCAGGCAGCAGCGTTGATCGCTTCCCCAAATCACCGGCAGAATCCCGCCCATCCCGTGCCCGATCCAGAGGGGCGTTTCGCGATCGTCACGAACGTTGGGCGCGGGGAGCGATGGACGCCTCAGGCGCGAAATGACGAGCGCGCGTGAGGCGGACGTGAAGCCACGTGGTCCTGATGTCTCGACGCTGACATCAACCCGGCGATGAAGCTCGCGCTTCACGCCGGGGACGGTGACAACAAGCCCGATCGCCGGGGAGAGCGTGGAATAAGCGTTAAAACCATTCGCGCAGGGAGTGCCGGGAGAGTCCGGCGAACCTGTGGTGAGCCTCGTGTGTTTTCTTCACACGAAACCGCGGGTGCGCATCTGGCACCCGGCATTCCCTGCGCCCTCTGATTTTTTCAGAGGGACGTTATTTGACAAAGCCTCGGGCGCGGGAGCGTCGCGGGACTTGTAGTTGTGCCCCAAGTTATCTGTTTGAAGACTGAATCGGCGCGTGAAGCACACTCGTCACCTCTCCCCTTGTGGGAGAGGTCGGATCGCATCGTCAGATGCGATCCGGGAGAGGGGTTAGGCCTGACGGAGGGAAAGAAACCCCTCTCCCAGACCCTCTCCCACAAGGGGAGAGGGAGCGCACTGCCGCTGTCGCGATATTGCGCCTGAAAGCCTTACGCCCCCTGCTGGCGGGCGCGGGAAGCGTGGGATTGCAGCGCGCGGATCCGCTCGGCCAGCGTGCCGCCGCCTTCCGGCGTATTGCCATTGGCGGCCGTGCCATTGACCGCGCCGTTGGCGGGTTTGGCGGGCTCGGCCGCCAGCAGCGCCTCGATCGGCGAGTTCGGCCCTTCAAGCTGCATCGCGAGCTTGGCGACTTCGGCGGCGATGTCGTTGATGCGCTCGCGCAGCAGCGCATTTTCCATGCGCTCGGTGGCCCAGGAGCTTTCGGCCTGTTGGGTGATCGCGTTGATCTCGCTTTTCAGCTTGGCGCGTTCGTCGCGGGCTGCGCGAAGCTGTTCCTCGACCGCGGCCTTCTCCGCCTTCAGTTTGTCCAGCGCCGGCCACGCGCCCGAACTGGTCTGCGCCAGCTCGTCGCGCAATTCCTTGATGGTGCGCTCGGAGACTTCCTTGGCCTGACGCAACTGATTGGATTCGTATTCGCGCTCGGCGAGCAGTTTGCCCTGGGTCGAAAGCCGTGTCTCGAGATCGTTGACGCGGTTGCCGAGCAACTCCGCTTCCTTGACCTGAAGGATCAGTTGGCGATCCAAATCCGTGACCCGCTGGCTCAGGTTCTCGACCCGGCTGCGCGCCTCGGTGAGTTCGCGGCTTGCGGCCGCCGAAGCGCTCCGTTCCTGTTCGAGCCGGGCTTGCGTGGCGGAGAATTCCTTCTCGGCATCGCTGACGCGATTTTTCAGCGCGTCGATCTGGGCGTGCACGGCGACAAGCTCGACCTGCCGGCTCTCCGCCATCACCGAACGGTCGTTCAACGCGGTGTTGATCCTGCCGAGTTCGGCCTGCTTGTCGGTCAGCGCCTTTTCCGCCTGGCGCAGCGCCTCGGTCTTGGCGGCGAATTCCTCTTCGGTGGCGCGAAGCTGTTCCTTCACCGCCTTCTCGCGCGCTTCCAATGAGAAGATCGTCGCGTTCTTCTCGCCGAGCTCGAGCTTCATGCGGTTGATCGCATCGGTCTTCTTGCCGAGTTCGGCGAGCTGGCTCGTGGTCTTGTGCTTGAGCTGGTCGACGCTCATTTCGAGCCGCCGCGCCGACATGGCAAATTCCGCGCGCAGCTGGTCCTTGTCGGCCTGGATCTCGGCCATCGACAGCGGGGTTGCCGCCTCCATGCGTCGCGTGGTCAGCCGCACCGCGCGGTTATGCACCAGCGGCACGATCGTCAGACCGAGCAGCATCGCGACCAGAAAACCGATCGCCAGATACATGATCGGCTCGACCATGGGACCTCCACACAACGACGCTTACAGTATTTGTTAACAATGCCACGGCGCACGGGCAGAAGGCCAGCCCCAAGCGCTATTCATGCCCGTTAACGTTGATTGCTCGCCCACGCGTTCCGGTTCGAAAAGAAACGCCGCTATTTGGGCTGCGAAGATTTCGGCGGCAGGCTCAGAACGGATTCCAGGTCGCGCGCGGGGTGTATTTCAGATAGCCGATATTGGCGCCGAGACGTAAGCCGAGGCCGGAGCGGATCGGAACCAGCACGATGTTGTTGGCGGTGAGCGCCGTCATGCCGAAGCCGCCGATGATGTAGGCGGAACCGTCGATGCCGGCGAAGCGCTGATAGATCGCAGCTGTGGCCGGCAGATTGTAAACCAGCGTCATGGTGCGCGCGCCGTCGCCGCCCCAATCGAAGCCGACCGAAGGTCCCTGCCAGTAAACCCGCAAGTCGCCGGCGTTCTTGGTGTAGAGGGTTCCCTCGCCGTAACGCAGTCCAGCGACAAACGCGCCCGAGCCTTCTTCGCCCAGGATGTAGCCGTTCGGCAGGCCCCATTGGCTGACCGCGCGCTCGATCACCGAAGCCAGACCCCGCGAGACATTGCCGAAGAACTTGTGGCCGGCGCCGACCAGTTCGTCCGGTCCATAATGGTTGGGATCCGGCTGACGCTGCGGCGGCGGCAAGTCCGGCGGAGGGGCCGCCGGCTGCTGCATCGGCGGTTGCGCCTGAATGGGCGGCGGTAGCGGCGGCGCCGCCTGCTGCGCGGAAACCGGCGCGACCCAGCCCATCAGCGCGACCAACGTCGTTGCGGCAAGCGTCACAGCGGCGAAGCGCGTGGCGAAAGTCATGAAAAGTCCCCTAGGCGTCGAATCGGGCGTCGGCCTTAACCTAATCCTGACCAGCATGAACTTAGGCTGAACCCAATACCCCCGACTCGGACGTTATCAGGGTCAACTATGACGCTACAACGGCAGGAAGCAAACGGCACCGCGACGAGGTCGCATTTCGGTCCCCGGATGGCCCTGATTGCGCTCGGTCTTGTGGCGGGATTGGGCGCAACTGTGGCGTTGGGGTCGCTGGCGCTGGCCCAAACGACCGAGCGCGTCATCACCAACCGCTATAGCGGTCTGGCCATCGGGGGCTATGACGTCCTGGCCTATTTCGTCGATGCCCGCCCGGAGCTCGGCCTGCCGGACTTCGAGGCCGCACAGGGCGGCGCCGTCTGGCGTTTTCGCAACGAGGGCAACCGCAACTCCTTTGTCGCGCATCCCGAAATTTATGGCCCCCAATTCGGCGGTTATGACCCGGTCGACCTGGCGCGGGGGATTACGGTCGCCGGCAGCCCGCTGTTATGGCTCATCTCCGGCGATCGGCTTTATCTGTTCGGACACGAGGATGCCCGCGACGCCTTTGCCGCCAACCCGGCGCCCTATCTGAAGGAGGCGAAGGCGCGCTGGCCGGCGCTCGAGGAGCAATTGGCGCAGTAGAATCCTTGCTGAGCGCGATTGGGTTTGGTTGAGGTAGCCTGTCAGCCGAGCCGTTCACCTCTCCCCCTGGGAGAGGGAGCAGACTTCCGTTGCCGCTCTATTAGAACCAATCGCATCAGCCTAGCTTGCCGTCGGATCGCCCCAGGCGATGAAGGCCGGCACGATGAGATCCTTGGCGCCTTGGCGAATACCCTGGCCGAAACGCAAATCGCGCCCGGCCGCATCCGTGACTTTGCCGCCGGCGGCCGTGACGATGGCGTGGCCGGCCGCGATGTCCCATTCGCTGGTCGGCGCCAGCCGCGGATAGATGTCGACCGCGCCCTCCGCGACTTTCGCCAGTTTGACGGCCGAGCCAAGCTTCTCGCGGATCGCACCGGGCCGGGCGTCAATAAAGGCTTCGGTCGCGGCGTCGCCGTGCGAACGGCTCACCGCCGCGATCCAGGGTCCAGGGGACGGGAAAGGCCGGGTGCGGATCGGTTGCGCAGGCCCTATCCGCCAGGTGGTGCCGCTATAGGTGATGGCAAGCCGCTCGGCATAGCTCTCCGTGGCCTGTTTGTCGGAACCTTTATCGCCGACCAGGCCGCGCCAGAGCAGTCCGAGCGCCGGCGCGCCGATAATGCCGAGCAGCGGCGTTCCATCGACCACCAAGGCCAGGTTGACCGTGAATTCGTTGCGGCCGGCGACGAATTCCTTGGTGCCGTCCAGGGGGTCGATCAGGAAGAACTCCCTCGGGCAGCCGGCACAGGCCGGCGTCACGCGCTCTTCCGACAGCGCAGGAATATCCGGCGCCAGCCGATTGAGGCCGTCGGCGATGATGCGGTCGGCGGCCAGATCCGCTTCGGTCACCGGCGAGCCGTCGGATTTGCCGTCGATGCGCATCCGTCTGCGGTCCACTTTCAGGATCGCGGCTCCGGCGAGCACGACGAGCTCGGTCAGGGGCGCCATCAGGCGGGCGGCGGCTTTACCGTCGATCGTCGCGGACAAAACGGGTCGGTCGGTTGGCAAGCCCATCAAAAGCCTTATCTCCCGGGTAGGCGAATTTTTCCTGTATAGGCGAATTGTCGCACCTTGCCGGCCCCGGCTGCAACGGCTGCCGGCGGAAGGCCGGATTTAATCGCCTCCCCACCGTGCTGGCACCACAGGGCTTCGGGGTGTATCAAGCCTGCCAGCTGGTGGTCCAATTCGTATTATCCGCGCCGTCATCGATTTTTAGGAACGCTTTATGTCCGACGCCCCGTCCTCCGGTCCCGCCCCCGATGCCCTTGAACTGGCGGCGTTGCTCTGCTCGCGGGTATGCCACGACCTGATCAGTCCGGTGGGCGCGATCGTCAACGGGCTGGAAGTGCTGGACGATAATCCCAAGCCCGAAGACCGTGACTTTGCGCTGGACTTGATTCGCAAGAGCGCCAAGACCGCATCCGCCCGCTTGCAGTTCTGCCGCCTGGCGTTTGGGGCGGCCGGATCGGCAGGCGCCCAGATCGATCTCGGCGACGCGCAGAACATGGCCCGCGGCCATATCGAGGACGGCAAGATCACCATCACCTGGAATCTGCCGCGGCTGTTGTTGCCCAAGAATCGCGTCAAGCTGTTGCTCAACATGATGGTGATCGCGCAGCAGACCATTCCGCGCGGCGGCACGCTCACGGTCGATCCGATCGGCGAAGGCGAGGGACTGAGTTTCCGCGTCACGGCCAACGGACTGAATGCCCGCCTGCCGCAGAATATCGCCGATTTGTTGAGTTCCGAGCGAGCCCCGGCGGGCGATGCGCATTCGGTGCAGCCTTATTATACGCGTCTGCTCGCCCAGTCCTGCGGCCTGAAGGTCAGCCTCGTGCCCGAGGGCGAGGCCGTGGTGGTCACCGCCTCTTAAAATCCGCCGGCGCTTGAAATGACGGCGCTTTGGCTCGCGTTGCCGGTCGTGCCGCTTTGCGATTCGCGGACCGCGGCGGCAAAACCTTAATCAAAGGTTGATCGATCAATTACCCCGGTGTTTTACGGGGTTAGCTTATCTCTTTGTTGAGCCCGTTCTTTTCCATTTGCTCAACCAATATTAAACGCTTTGCATACAAGCTGGTCACACTCGGAAAGTGCGTCGAACGCGCGCGCGTGGGTGAAGGCCAAATTTCATGGACGATCTTTTAAGAGAGTTTTTGACGGAGACCAGTGAAAGCCTGGATACCGTCGACAATCAGCTGGTGCGGTTCGAACAGGAACCGAACAACGCCAAGATTTTGGACAACATCTTTCGTCTGGTGCACACCATCAAGGGAACCTGCGGTTTCCTCGGCCTGCCGCGCCTGGAAGCGCTGGCGCATGCCGGCGAAACCCTGATGGGCAAATTCCGCGACGGCATGCCGGTTACTGCCGAGGCGGTGACCCTGATTCTGGGCAGCATCGACCGCATCAAGGAAATCCTTGGCGGGCTGGAAGCGACCGAAGCCGAGCCCGAGGGCAACGATCAGGATCTGATCGTGCAGCTTCACCAGATGGTCGAACGCGGCATGGCCGCGATGACCACTTCTCCGGAGGTGGCGGCACCTCCGCTTGCGCCTGTTGCGCCGGCCGTTGAAAACCCTGCCCCCACCGAAGGCACATTGACCTACCAGATATTGGAGCGCGAGTTGCGACCAGGCGAAGTATCACTCGACGAACTTGAGCGCGCTTTCCGCGAGACGACACCAGAGGTCGCTCCGCCTGCGCATGCACCGGCTCCCGCGTCAGCGCCCGCGCCGGTCGCAAAGGCGGCCACGCCGAAGCCGGCGGCCAGCGCTCCGCCGGCCCCCAAAGCCGAAGCCGATCCGGCTGCCGCGCCAGAGAAGGCAGCGAAGTCCGCCGCCAAGAAGGCCAAGACCGCCGTCGAGGTCGATGCAACCGATGCCGACCGCGTTGCCAACCAGTCGATCCGCGTCAATGTCGACACGCTGGAACACCTGATGACGATGGTGTCCGAGCTCGTGCTGACGCGCAACCAGCTCCTGGAAATATCGCGGCGTAACGAGGATACCGAATTCAAGGTGCCGTTGCAGCGGCTATCGAACGTCACGGCCGAGCTGCAGGAAGGCGTCATGAAGACGCGGATGCAGCCGATCGGCAATGCGTGGCAGAAGCTGCCGCGTATCGTCCGCGATCTCTCGAGCGAATTGCACAAGCAGATCGAACTCGAGATGCACGGCGCCGATACCGAACTCGATCGCCAGGTGCTGGACCTGATCAAGGACCCCCTGACCCATATGGTGCGCAATTCGGCCGACCACGGGCTTGAGACCCCGGCCGAGCGTGCCGCCGCCGGCAAGCCGGAGACGGGTACGATCCGGCTGTCCGCCTATCACGAGGGCGGCCACATCATCATCTGCATCGCCGACAACGGCCGCGGTCTCAATACCGAGCGGATCAAGGCCAAGGCGGTTCAGAATGGACTCGTCACCGAGGCCGAACTCGATAAGTTGACCGAAGCGCAGATCCACAAGTTCATCTTCGCACCGGGCTTCTCGACAGCTGCCGCCGTCACCAGCGTGTCGGGCCGCGGCGTCGGCATGGATGTGGTGCGTACCAATATCGACCAGATCGGTGGCACCATCGACATCAAGTCGGTGGCCGGCGAAGGGTCCTCGGTCACCATCAAGATTCCGCTGACGCTTGCGATTGTCTCGGCCCTGATCGTGGAAGCCGGCGGTGACCGCTTTGCCATTCCGCAGCTTTCGGTAGTCGAACTGGTGCGGGCCCGCGCCAACTCCGAACATCGCATTGAGCGCATCAAGGATACCGCGGTGCTGCGCCTGCGCAACAAGCTGTTGCCGCTGATGCACCTGAAGAAACTGCTCAAGATCGACGACGGTTCGTCTTCCGATCCGGAAAACGGATTCATCGTCGTGACCCAAGTCGGTAACCAGACCTTCGGCATCGTGGTCGACGGCGTGTTCCACACCGAGGAAATCGTGGTCAAGCCGATGTCGACCAAGCTGCGTCACATCGCCATGTTCTCCGGCAACACGATTCTGGGCGATGGCGCCGTCATCATGATCATAGACCCGAACGGCATCGCCAAGGCGCTCGGAGCTGCGGCCAACGCGACCCATGAGATCAACGACGAGAACGCGGCGCATCGTGCCGCCGGCGCCGAGCAACTCACCTCGCTTCTGGTGTTCCGCGCCGGCTCTAACCAGCCCAAAGCCGTGCCGCTTGGTCTGGTGACGCGCCTGGAAGAAATCGCCGCCGAGAAGATCGAGCTCTCCAACGGCCGTTCGATGGTCCAGTACCGCGAACAGCTGATGCCGCTCGTGCAGATGAACGGCGTGACGATCCGTACCTCCGGCTCGCAGCCGATTCTGGTGTTTGCCGACGACGGCCGTTCGATGGGGCTCGTGGTCGACGAGATCATCGACATCGTCGAGGAGCGCCTCCATATCGAGGTGGCAGGATCGAGCGAAGGCATTCTCGGCTCCGCCGTCATCAAGGGACAGGCAACGGAAGTGATCGACGTCGGCCACTTCCTGCCGATGGCATTCTCCGACTGGTTCAGCCGCAAGGAAATGCGGCCCTCGCTGTCGGCGCAGTCGGTGCTTCTGGTCGACGACTCCGCGTTCTTCCGCAATATGCTGGCGCCGGTGCTGAAGGCGGCAGGCTACAAGGTTCGCGTCGCGCCAAATGCCCAGGAAGGCCTTGTGGCATTGCGTTCCGGCGAGACCTTCGATGCGGTGCTGACCGATATCGAAATGCCCGACATGAACGGTTTCGAATTTGCGGAGACGATCCGGGCCGATACGCATCTTGCTTCGCTGCCGATCATCGCGCTGTCCTCGCTGGTATCGCCGGCGGCGATCGAGCGCGGACGTCAGGCCGGATTCCACGATTACGTCGCGAAGTTCGATCGCCCCGGACTGATCGCGGCGCTCAAGGAGCAGACTGCCGAGATGAACCGCGAGGCGGCATGAGTTCGGGCATAGGGATTACAGCATGACCAACAAATCCGAAAATATCGAAGGCTCGGTGGCCGAATACGTCACCGCCATGATCGGTGGCCAATTGTTCGGCCTGCCGATCTCGCGGGTGCAGGACGTCTTCATGCCGGAACGGGTGACCCGCGTTCCCTTGTCGTCGCGTGAAATTGCCGGCGTCCTCAATCTGCGCGGCCGTATCGTCACCGTGATCGACATGCGCGCCCGTCTCGGCTTGCCGAAGAACGACGACGGCAAGCCGCCGATGGCGGTTGGCGTCGACCTGCGCGGCGAATCCTATGGCCTGTTGATCGATCAGATCGGCGAGGTGCTCAGGCTTGCCGACGAAAGCCGTGAGGAGAATCCGGTCAACCTCGACCCGCGAATGACCAAGCTCGCCGGTGGCGTGCACCGCCTCGACGGTCAATTGATGGTCGTACTGGATGTCGATCGCGTGCTCGAGATTCTACCCGACATGATGGCGGCTTGAGATCTGAGGAACGTTCAATCGAAGTACCTGGTTCAAGAACAAAGGCAACAACAATGAAAACATGTCTGGTCGTGGATGACTCAAGCGTCATCCGAAAGGTCGCAAGGCGCATTCTGGAAGGCCTGGATTTCCAGATCGTTGAAGCCGAAGACGGCGAGAAGGCGCTCGAGGTCTGCAAGCGCGGATTGCCGGAGGCCATCCTTCTCGATTGGAATATGCCCGTCATGGACGGCTACGAATTTCTCGGCAATCTCCGCCGCATGCCCGGCGGCGACCAGCCCAAGGTGGTGTTCTGCACGACGGAAAACGACGTGGCCCACATTGCGCGTGCGCTTCACGCCGGCGCCAACGAGTACATCATGAAGCCGTTCGACAAGGACATCGTTACGGCCAAGTTCCAGGAAGTCGGTCTGATATGATTTTTCGCGCGTGGCCGGCGGCTCGCAAGCCCCGGTGATATTGCGGAAGAGTGCGTTTTAGTACGGCCATTTTGTTGCGTTCGGCTTTGAGTTTGGGTGAGTATGAGTATTGCGTTGACAAATCCCGTGGCTGCGAGCCCGGTGCACCAGGAACCGCTGCGGGTCATGCTGGTCGACAACTCCGTCGTCATCAGGGGCATGATTTCCCGTTGGCTCAATGCCGAGCCCGATATCGTCGTCGCGGCATCGTTGCGTACCGGCCTTGAGGCGGTCAACCAGGTTGAGCGCATCAACCCCGACATCGCGGTGCTGGATATCGAAATGCCGGAGCTCGACGGCATTTCCGCGCTGCCGCAGCTGCTCGCCAAGAAGCGCAACTTGATCGTCATCATGGCGTCGACGCTGACCCGCCGCAATGCGGAGATCAGCTTCAAGGCGCTGTCACTAGGTGCTTCGGACTACATCCCGAAGCCGGAAAGTACCCGCGAGTCCTCCGCCGCCGAGACATTCCGCCACGATCTCGTGCAAAAGATCCGCCATCTGGGCGCCAAGGTTCGCCGCACGTCTTCGCTTGCGCATACACAGCCGAACGCCGCCGCGTCCGATCGGGCACGCGATGGTGCGCTTCGCACAGCGGTGGTCCCGGTTGCCACCGCACCGGTCGTGCGCCGCAACTTTTCGATACAAAATCCCCGCGTACTGCTGATTGGTTCGTCGACGGGTGGCCCACAGGCGCTGATGAGCGTCGTTGCCGAAATCGGCCCGGTGATCGACCGCTTCCCCGTGCTCATTACCCAGCATATGCCGCCGACGTTTACGACGATTCTGGGCGAGCACCTGGCACGCGCCAGCCATCGGCCGGCCCGGGAAGCTGTCGACGGCGAAGCTGTCAAGGCGGGCCATATCTATCTGGCGCCGGGAGGCCGCCATATGCGCGTGGTGCGTCACGGCACTGAGACGGTGATCGCCCTTGATGACGGCGCGCCGATCAACTTCTGCAAGCCCGCGGTGGATCCCTTGTTCACGTCCGCGATTGACGTCTGGCAGGGCGGAATCATGGCGGTGGTTCTGACGGGAATGGGGTCGGACGGAATGCGCGGCGGCAAGGACATCGTTGCCGCCGGCGGCAGCGTGATCGCACAGGACGAAGCGACAAGCGTGGTGTGGGGCATGCCGGGCGCGGCCGCCCATGCCGGCATCTGTTCAGCCGTGCTGCCGCTCAATCAGATCGCACCAAAACTGGTCAAGTTATTTTCAGGAGATCGCTCGTGACGCCGTTGGATTATGAGTTCTTGCGGAAGCTGCTGAAGGAACGCTCCGGACTCGATCTGTCTCCCGACAAGCAATATCTGGTCGAAAGCCGGCTGGTGCCGCTCGCGCGCAAGGCTGGCCTTCCGGGCATTAGCGAACTCGTGGTGAAAATGAAGGCGGGGGCTGCCGAGGCGCTGACGGCGGAAGTGGTCGAGGCCATGACCACCAACGAAACCTTTTTTTTCCGCGACAAGACCCCGTTCGATCATTTGAAGGATACCATGCTGCCGGCGCTGCTGCAGGCGCGTAGCGCCCGGCGCTCTTTACGCATCTGGTGCGCGGCTTCGTCCACCGGACAGGAGCCGTATTCGATCGCGATGTGTTTGAAGGGCCTGGGCCCCGCCATTGCCGGCTGGAAGATCGACATCGTGGCGACCGACCTCTCGCAAGGGGTCCTTGAAAAATCGAAGGCTGGCATCTTCAGTCAGTTCGAGGTTCAGCGCGGATTGCCGATTCAACTGCTGGTCAAGCATTTCACGCAGGTCGGCGACATGTGGCAGCTCAATGCCGATATCCGCTCGATGGTGCAGCATCGCCAGCTCAACCTGCTACAGGACTTTGGCCACCTCGGTACCTTCGACATCATCTTCTGCCGCAACGTCCTGATCTATTTCGATCAGGATACCAAGGCCGGCATCTTCGAGCGTATTTCCAGGTTGGTCGAATCCGACGGCTTCCTGGTGCTGGGCGCGGCCGAATCCGTGGTGGGCATCTCCGACGCTTTCAAGCCCTATCCCGAGCGGCGCGGGCTCTATCGCCCGAATGCAACCCGCAACGCCAAGCCGGGCTTTGTCGGCATGATGCCGCAAAAGGTCCCGGCGCTGGCCGTGCGATAGCTACGGTTCAAATTAAAGGATCGCGTGTGGCAGAAAGCGCGACGTGTTGCCGGTGATCGGATTTTCGTCCTCGCGGATCGATAGCCCGCAAGGCACGTGATCGACGAGCCAGCTGCCGAGTACCGGATATTGGCCGGAGAAATTCGGCAGCGGCGCGAGCGCCTGGCGGATATAGCCTTCAGCCCCGTATGGCCCCTGGTGCGAGGCGACGACTTCGCCGTGACGCACGATGGCGATATTGGCGCCCTCGCGCGACAACAACGGCTTGCGCACAAAGGAGGAGGGGAGGGTTTTTGCGCTCGGCTCTTCCTCGAAGAAAGCCGGCAGCAAATTCGGGTGGCCGGGAAACATCTCCCACAACAGGGCCAGTAGACCCTTGTTGGACAGGATGGCTTTCCACGGCGGCTCGATCCAGTGGGTTGAGGCGCCCGCGATTTTTTCACCGAACGCGTCGTGAAACATCCATTCCCAGGGATAGAGCTTGAAGGCGAGCGCGATCTCTTCATCGTGGAGATCGACGAAGCCGCTGGCCTCGCGCCAGCCGATGCTCTCGATGGCAAGCAAAGTGGTACGGAGGCCGGCTTGTTTCGCGGTGTCTTCGAGATAAGCGAGCGTGGTTAAGTCTTCCGGATTGTCGAGCATTCCCGCCAGATGCAGGTGGTTGGCGGTGCCGAGCTTTTTCCACGCCTCGATCAGGCGCTCATGCAACGAGTTGTACTGGTCGGCGCCGGCCTCAAGCAGATGCCGCTCGATTCCCTGCTCAAGCCAGGTCCATTGAAACACCGCAGCCTCGAAGATCGAAGTCGGCGTGTCGGCGTTGTATTCGAGAAGTTTTGCGTCCCCACTGCCGCCATAGCTCAGATCGAGCCGGCCATAGAGGCTGCCGTCGTGGCGGCGCCAGGAGTCGCGGATCAACGGCCAGAACACTTCGGGGATCCGCAGCCGCCTCAGATGCCGCTCGTCCTCGATCACAGAGCCGCAGAGCTCGCGGCACATCGCATCGATTTCACCGGTCGGCGCCTCGATTCCCTCCTCGATTTCGGCGAGCGTGAAGGCGTAAAAGGCGCGCTCGTCCCAATAACGCGCGCCGTCGACAGTATGAAAATCGAAGCCGCAGGCTTCCGCCGTCGCCTGCCAGTCATCGCGCTCTCTGGAGGGAATGCGCCGCACGACGAGCTATGCTCCGCCGGAAAAATGCGCCGAGATGGCCCGTGCGAAGCCGCCGAAACCGCCGCGCGTCGTTTCGCTTGTGCCTGAAGCGGTCGAGGTTCCCGACGACGATGAACCATAGAAATTGCTGTGCGACCACCATCCGCCCGAACCGCTACCATGGCTGCCGCTGGAAGATGAACGTGATGCGCAGGCGGCTGCCGCCTCCGGCGACGCCGGCGCGGCCACGCCTGGGCTGTTAGGCTGGCAATTTTCGCGCGGCATCAGCGCATAGGCGCCGCCGCCGACCGCCATCGTGCCCATCATCAGAAGCGCCACATGGCCGGAGCGTTTCGCGGGCGGCGAAGCAACCACCGGAACCGCCGGCTTGCGCTTTCCGAATTCTGCGAGCGATTCCTTTGGCGGCGGGCTTTCCATGTCGGTCTGCCGCCGTCAGTAGATCATCGAGGCGGCATTGAGCGCACCGGCTGCGAGCGATGACAGACCGAGCCAGATCGCCGGGGCCAGTTCACCCGCTGCGATCTTGGCCGACAGGTTCGGCACCGGAATCTTGATCACGAAATAGACCACAACCTGGACGATCAGCGCGATCAGGCTCCAGATCAGGCAATCCACGATGTTGGCGGAATGCGCGATCGCGCTGACCAGCGGCAGCGTAAAACCGAGCAGGCTCAGGCCCAGCGCGATCGCGGCTGCCGGATCGTTGTCGCGGATCAGCTTGAACTCATCGTGTGGGGTGATGCGCGTATAGACGAAGAGATAGACCACGACCGCAAAGATCGCCGTGCAGAAGTAGACCAGAAAGGCCGGCAGCCCGGCGAGCGATTGCAGGATCATGGTCAGCCTCCGTGGGCGCAAGGCACGAAGACTTGCATAACCCATCCGTCGCGACACGCTAGTTGGCGGTTCAATCCCCAAATAAAAACCCCGCCATTTGCGGCGGGGTCAGTCTTGGGAGGCGTGGGCCGACAGGCCCACCTACGAAAGGATCAGGCGGGAATGCGCTCTTCATGCTCGTGCGGCTCGCGCAGCACGTAGCCGCGGCCCCACACGGTCTCGATGAAGTTGCGGCCTTCGGAAGCGTTCGCAAGCTTCTTGCGCAGCTTGCAGATGAAGACGTCGATGATCTTCAGCTCGGGCTCGTCCATACCGCCATAGAGGTGGTTGAGGAACATTTCCTTGGTGAGCGTGGTGCCCTTGCGGAGCGAAAGCAGCTCCAGCATCTGGTATTCCTTGCCCGTCAGGTGCACGCGCTGGCCGCCGACCTCGACCGTCTTGGTGTCGAGATTGACCACGAGATCGCCGGTCTGGATCACAGACTGGGCGTGGCCCTTGGACCGGCGCACGATCGCATGGATGCGGGCAACCAGCTCGTCCTTGTGGAAGGGCTTGGTCATGTAGTCGTCGGCGCCGACGCCGAGACCCTTGACCTTGTCCTCGATGCCGGCGAGGCCGGAGAGGATCAGAATGGGTGTCTTGATCTTGGAAACCCGAAGCTGCTTGAGCACGTCATAACCGGACATGTCGGGCAGGTTGAGGTCGAGAAGAATAATGTCGTAATCATAAAGCTTACCGAGATCGACGCCTTCTTCACCGAGATCCGTCGTATAGACGTTAAAGCTCTCGGATTTCAGCATCAATTCGATCGACTGCGCGACGGCGCTGTCATCTTCTATCAGCAATACGCGCATGCCAGTCCCCTATCGTCGCCGCTCCGGGCGTCAGGTCGGCCGCACTTGCGGCACTCAAAACGCCTTTGAACAACTGATTCGGATCCTGACGAGATATGGTTAACAAAATCTGATTCTGATCCGCAAGATACTTCAGTGCAATTTTTTTCGAATCGCCCTAAGATATTGCGTCGAAGCAACTTTTCGTACCCGATCTCATTCAAGCTCTACATTAAGAGGCGGGTTTAACCGACTCTCAAGATTCGCCCTTCCTTCGCAGGACGAGCGTCCTCAGTCACCAAAGACAGTGACGTAATGATTAATGATGCGGGTAAACACCAAGTTAAGGACCAGCCGCCAAGTCGCGAAAACTTAAGGTTTTCGCAATGAAGGCGCTTGCCGAACAGATCGGCGATATCGACGGCATCAACATCTATGGCCGTGTCGTCGGCGTTCGCGGCCTGATGGTGGAGATCGCAGGTCCCATCCACGCCATGAGCGTGGGGGCGCGGATCGTGATCGATACCGGCGGCAACCGTTTCATTCCCTGCGAGGTCATCGGCTTCACCGGCAACAATGCGGTGGTAATGCCGTTTGCCGGTCTCGACGGGGTGCGGCGCGGCTGCCGCGCCGTGATCGGCAATTCCGGCAACCAGGTGCGGCCGTCACCACAGTGGCTGGGACGCGTCATCAACGCCATGGGCGAGCCGATCGACGGCAAGGGGCCGCTGGCGCAAGGCGCTTCCCCCGTGCCTTTCCGCAACACGCCGCCCCCGGCGCATTCCCGCAAACGGGTAGGCCACCCGCTCGACCTCGGGGTGCGGGCGCTTAATACATTCCTGACCTGTTGCCGCGGCCAGCGGCTCGGCATTTTCGCCGGCTCCGGCGTCGGCAAATCGGTGTTGTTGTCGATGCTGGCGCGCAACGTCGATGCGGATATCACCGTCATCGGGCTCGTCGGCGAACGTGGCCGCGAGGTGCAGGAATTTCTGCAGGACGATCTCGGCGACGAGGGACTGGCGCGTTCGGTGGTGGTGGTGGCCACTTCCGATGAGCCCGCTTTGATGCGGCGGCAGGCCGCTTACCTCACCCTTGCGATCGCCGAGCACTTTCGCGACGAGGACAAGGATGTCCTGTGTCTGATGGATTCGGTGACGCGCTTTGCGATGGCCCAGCGCGAGATCGGCCTTTCGGCGGGCGAGCCGCCGACCGCCAAGGGTTACACGCCGACCGTGTTCACCGAGCTGCCGAAGCTGCTCGAGCGCGCAGGCCCGGGCGCCGGCGGGGGCACCATCACCGGCATTTTCACGGTGCTGGTCGATGGGGACGATCATAACGAGCCGATCGCGGACGCGGTTCGCGGTATCCTTGACGGCCATATCGTGATGGAGCGGCGGATTGCCGAGCGCGGCAGGTTCCCGGCCGTTAACATTCTCAAGTCGGTCTCGCGCACGATGCCGAAATCGGCCGATCCGGCCTTTCTGCCGGTCATCACCAAGGCCCGCCAGGTGATGGCGACCTATGCCGATATGGAGGAATTGATCCGGCTCGGCGCCTATAAAGCGGGCACAAGCCCGGAGGTCGACGAGGCGATCCGCCTGCACGAGCCGCTGGAGACCTTTCTGCGCCAGGCCAAGGATGAATCGACTGGCCTTAAGGACGGTTATGGGCGGTTACAGCGAATCCTTCAGGGTTTGGAAACGGAACGCTAACTTTGTCAGGCCATCATCCGCGCCACGATTGTAATGCCGGCGGGGCCCCCGTGGGGAGCCGGCACTGTCCCGCGAGTAAATCGGGACTTCTGGGGAGTATGAGTCGATGAAGTCACGTGAAACGCTGATCCGTCTGAAGAAGTTTCAGGTCGATGAAAAGCGCCGTCGGGTCTCGCAGATCGAAGGCATGATTGCTGATTTTCAGCGCATGTCGGTCGACCTCGAGCGCGAAATCCAGACCGAACAGGAGCGCGCTGGAATCAATGATCCCTCGCACTTTGCCTATCCGACCTATGCCAAGGCCGCGATCCAGCGCCGGGAGAATCTCACCCGTTCCGCTGAAGAGCTGCGGGTCCAGCTCGAAGACGCCCGCGGTCTTCTGGCCGAAGCCTTCGATGAACTGAAGAAGGTCGAGCTGCTCGACGAGCGCGATCAGGCACGTGAGCGTGCCGAAGAGAGCGCCCGCGAACAGGCCGATCTCGACAGCATCGGCTTGATGCGCGCACGCATCGGGGCGATCGCTTAAAACCTTTCGCCGCCCACAACGCCGTTTTGAGTTGTCGAAACCCGGGCCTTTCAAGGCCCGGTTTTCTGCGTTGTTCCTCACGCCGCCGTCCACAGGGCTCTCCGATCGCTTTCCCGATGGACGGTTTTGGCCCAAGATGTGATACGACACGCCGATGCATGCGGAGAACCACGGGCATCGCGATTTAGGGGACGCTAAATGCTGACGCCAGCTGAGCTGGTCTGGCTGATTTCCGCGGTGGCGAAGGGCGATGAAGCTGCTTTCGAGCGGCTCTATGCCGCCACGCGGGCGAAACTCTTTGGCGTGGTGCTCCGTATCTTGCGGCGACAGGATCTCGCTGAGGAGGTCATACAGGAGGCTTACGTCAAGATCTGGAACAGCGCCGGATCTTTCAACCCCGGGCAGTCGTCGCCGATTACATGGATGGCGTCGATCGCGCGCAATCGCGCGATCGACGTCGTGCGCAAGCGCAGCGAGGCATCGATCGAAGACGAGCCGTCCGCCATGGAAGTGGCGGCCGACACGCCGGATCCGCTGGCGCGGCGGGAGATGACGGAAGACCTGAAGCGGCTTCTGGAGTGCGTCGGCCGGCTGGAGCCGGATCGTCAAAAGCTGGTGCTGCTCGCCTACTACAACGGCTGGAGCCGAGATCAACTGGCGGAGAAATTCGCAGCGCCCGTGAACACGGTGAAGACATGGCTGCGTCGTAGCATGATGGACATCAGGGAATGTCTCGGGCTCTAGGAATATCGAGCGGAGTGTCTGGACTTTTCCGGGTGTTGGAATTTGAGCTTGCTGGACTTTGCGGAGTGATTTTGGATTTGGATGATGGCCTATAGCGAGGACCATATCGCGCTCGCCGCGGAATACGCGCTCGGCACACTCGATGCCGACGAGCGGGCGCAGGTCGAATCCATGATGTCCGCCGACCCGGGCTTCTCGGCGGTCGTTGTCGCATGGGAGAGCAAGCTCGGCGCCCTTAACCAGATGGTCGGTTCGGTCGAGCCGCGGCCGGAATTGTGGGACAAGATCAAAGCCGCCGTCGGTCACGCCGAGCGTCAATCGCCAGTCGAGCTTCCGGAATCTGCGTCGCTGTCCGCCATCGCGGAGGCCTTAGCGGCGCACGGTGTTGTTGGCCCCGTGGGCAGCCCCGCTGTGGTCGCTACACCAAGAGTAGATACGCCTGCTGTCGAACCTTCAAACGTGATCGAGCTTGCCGTCCGTGCCCGGCGCTGGCGCATGATTGCGACCGCGACCTCGGCGATTGCGGCTGCGCTGGTCGTGATGATCGGTGTCGGGGTCTCACAGCCGGACCTGCTTCCGGATAGCATGCGGCCGAAGCCAAGGACGCAAGTGGCGGAAGCCAAGGCGCCGCCGTCAGCAAGAGCGGCGGGACAATATGTGGCGGTGCTTCAGAAGGATGGAGGCGGACCGGCCTTCATCCTCACGGTCGATGCAGCGACGAGGAATTTTACCGTGCGCAAGGTCGGCGCCGCCGCAGAACCCGGCTCGAGTTTCGAGCTGTGGCTGATCTCCGACAAGCTGCCGAAGCCGCGCTCGCTTGGCGTGATCGGCGCCAGCGACTTCACCTCGCGTCCGGTGCTTGGCTCGTATGATCCCGACATGGTCAGGGCGGCGACTTACGCGGTGACGGTCGAGCAGGCCGGCGGATCGCCCGACGGCAATCCGCATTCGGCGCCGGTCTTCACCGGCAAGCTGATCGAAACCGTGCCGCCGCCGCGCTGAGTTTTCGTTTGATTGATCTCGAATGAAGCCACGGCGGCCCACCTCCCCTTGAAAAGGGGAGTTCGCTTTGCTGCGTCAGCAGCAAAGCGGGTGGGGATCAATTCACTCAAATCGTAACTGCCCTATTGGACCCCCTCCCTAACCCTCCCCCTTATAGGGGAGGGAATTAAGGGCTCGCGTTCGCACCACTACTGAAAGCTACCCCACAAAAAGAAAACGCCCGTGGGGGGCGGGCGTTTTCGTGGGGCCAACTTGGGGGACAGTTGGGTCTTCCATTATCCACGCGGTGCTTTGGGGGGCTGGTAAAGCGCCGCGTGAATTCGCAAAAATCGTTATCTGACCATCGACGTGTTCGAACTTGTTACCACCACCGGCTTGCCTGCTTTGACGACGCGCGCGGATTGCATCGAGCCGTCGTCTGAGAACGTGCGAGCCGAAATTCCGAAACCTGCCACTGCGATACCGGCGACAAGCGCCAGCACCACGATCTTGAGATGTGTCGAACGGTCAGCGCTGTAAATCGAGTAATTCATCACAAGCCTCCTGCCGTCTGCCCTTGTTCTCCGGATTCGTCGTAACGATCCGCTGGCTGGTTCATCATCTCGTGTGAATAGACGTAGGAACTAGCCCTTTGTTTCCACAGAGGCGATCACAAAGCAGTGATCAGGCGTGATCTTTCGAGAGTGACTCTGCGCTAAAAATCGATAAAATCGAAAATATTATAATAAATATAGATACTTAAGAAGATATCCCGGCGCAGGCGGTCAAAATGACCAAGATTACGGAAAATCAAGAAATCGGTTGCCTGTGGCTAAAAAACAAGCGGTGCGCTGGACTGATTTGCGGGCGAAAGCGCTTCCCGGGGCCTTTCGGGGTTGCCGGCGCTGGCAGCGCACCCTGACCATGATCCGGAATGTGTCGCGGTTTTCCCTCGCGACAAACGCGAAGCATTTGCGCGGAGATCATGCTCAATCAACGATGATTCAACCAAATCTCATTGCGCTTTAGACGCTGCCGACCGTTTTCAGCCGGGCGCGAGGGTGAATTTCCGCCTGCGACAGCACGGTAGTCTGGGCGCGGAAACGCTCGACCAGCGAACGCACGAAGGGACGGATCGAGGCGGAGGTGACCAGCACCGGCGCTTCGCCCTCGCGCGCGGCCTGTTCGAACCGCTCGCGCACGATCGTCATGAATTCCGACAGGCGCGACGGCTGCATCGCGAGGCTGCGCTCTTCGCCCTGGCCGATCAGCGATTCCGCGAACGCCTGCTCCCATTTCGCCGATAGCGCGATCAGCGGCAGATAGCCGTTGATCGAGGTGTTCTGCGCGCAAATTTGGCGCGCCAGGCGGGCGCGGACATGTTCGACCACGGTCGCCGGGTTGCGCGAGAAGGCGAGCGCGTCGGCGACGCCTTCCAGGATGGTGGAGAGATCGCGGATCGAGATGCGTTCGGACAATAGCAGCTGGAGCACGCGCTGGAGGCCGGAGATCGTGATCTGGGTCGGCACGATGTCCTTGACCAGTTCGCTTTGCTCCTTCGGCAGTTCTTTCAGGAGCTTCTGCACCTCGCCGTAGGACAACAGCTCCGACATGTTGTTCTTGAGCAGTTCGGTGAGATGGGTCGACAACACGGTGGCGGCATCGACCACGGTGTAGCCCTTGAGGGAAGCTTCTTCCTTCAGGCTGGCATCGACCCAGGTCGCGGGCAATCCAAAGGTCGGCTCGGTGGTGTGGATGCCCGGTACGTCGACCTGGCTTCCGCCGGGGTCCATCGCCATGAACTGGTTGGGCCAGATCCGCCCCGAGCCGGCGTCCACTTCCTTGATCTTGATGATGTAGGTGTTGGCCTCGAGCTGGACGTTGTCGAGAATGCGCACCGAAGGCATCACAAAGCCCATCTCGATCGCCAAGGACCGGCGCAGCGCCTTGATCTGTTCGGTCAGCCGGTCGGTGCCGTCGGGACCGTTCACCAGCGGCAGCAGCGCGTAACCGAGCTCGATCTTGAGATCGTCGATCTTCAGCGCCGCCGAGATCGGCTCTTCGGCCGCCGCCGCTGCGGCTGCCGCCGCAGCCGGGGTCGCCGCCGCAGCGCTGGCGGCCTCAGCGCTCGCCGTGCGCTTGAACTTGCGCGCCGACAACGCCAGCGCCGCCGCGCCGCCGCCGAGCGCCAGGAACGGCAGCATCGGAATGCCTGGCAGCAGCGAAAGCACCAGCATCACGCCGGCCGACATGCCGAGCGCCTGCGGATAGCCGGACAGTTGCTTCATCAGCGCCTTGTCGGCCGCGCCGGAGACACCGGCCTTGGAGACCAGAAGGCCCGCCGCGGTCGAGACGATCAGCGCCGGGATCTGCGTGACGAGACCGTCGCCGACCGTAAGCAGCGTATAGGTGTGTCCGGCTTCGGCGAAACTCAGGCCCTGCTGCGCGACACCAATGATGATGCCGCCGATCACGTTGATGAACACGACGAGCAGGCCCGCCACCGCGTCGCCGCGCACGAACTTCGAGGCACCGTCCATGGCGCCGAAAAATCCGCTTTCGTCTTCCAGTTGCTTGCGCCGCGTCTTGGCGACCTTCTCGTCAATCAGGCCGGCCGAGAGGTCGGCGTCGATCGCCATCTGCTTGCCAGGCATGGAGTCGAGGTGGAAGCGGGCGGCGACTTCCGCGATACGGCCCGAGCCCGCGGTGATGACGACGAAATTCACGATCACCAGGATCGCAAAGACGATAATGCCGATGACGAAATTGCCGCCCATCACGAAGCTGCCGAAAGCCTCGATGACATGGCCGGCCGCGTCCGTGCCCTCGTGGCCGCGCGACAGGATCAACCGCGTCGAGGCGAGGTTGAGCGACAGCCGCAGCATGGTCGAGATCAACAGGATGGTCGGAAACGACGAGAATTCCAGCGGCGCCTGGATGAACAGCGACGTCATCAGGATCAGGATCGACAGCGTGATCGAGATCGCCAGAAACAGGTCGAGCACGATCGAGGGCAGAGGCAGGATCAGCACCACCAGAATGGTGAGGATGCCGAAGGCGAGCGCGAGATCGCCGCGCTTGAGGATGGCGCCGATTTCGCTGAGGCTCGGGAAGTTGGTCGAGGGAGCGGCTGCGCCCTGACCTGCCGTGACGTCAACCATGGAGCCCACATCCTCTCGCGAGTGCCGTTCACGGCGGCCAAACGTCTGCGCGGCAGCCGCAGGACCGCCGTTTCGAAAGTGAGGCACCGCACTGGCGTCCACGGAGTACTCCCCCGTTTTACGCGGCTGACGACACTCGACTTCGCTTACCTAGTGGAGTGGATTTGACATTCGCTCCCCACCTGGCCGGGGATGCGAATGTTTGAATCGGACCACTGGGCAATTTTTGCCGTGTGCATGGTTAGCAAAGGGTTAATTTCGTTTATTTCTTCGTCCGGACGTTGCAGCCGCCCGGTTGCAGTGCATCTGCATGCCCAATATCGCGCCATTGTGGGTTGACCGGGCGGGCACCACCGACCAAGTTGCGCGCGCCGTGGACACTTCCGTTGATCCAAGCCGACATTCGCCGCTGTTCATTCCCGATTCGCGCCGGGCGTGGATCCGGCTTGCCGTGGCCGTGCTGATCGGCGCGCTTGGCAGCGTCGGCATGTGGTCGATCGTAGTGGTGCTGCCGGCCGTTCAGGCCGAATTCGGCGTGACGCGCGCCTCCGCCTCGCTCGCCTTCACCCTGGTGATGCTCGGCTTTGGCTCCGGCGGGGTGCTGACCGGAAAAATCACCGACCGCTACGGCATTGTCGTTGCCATCGGCGTCGGTGTCGGGATTCTCGGCCTCGGATATGTCGGCGCCGGCCTGTCGTCGTCGATCTGGCAATTCATTCTGGTGCATTTCCTGATCGGCTTGAGTTCGTCGGCAACCTTCGGGCCGCTGATGGCGGAAGCCTCGCACTGGTTCAACCGTTATCGCGGCCTCGCGGTCGCGATTGCCGCCAGCGGCAACTACGTCGGCGGCACGATCTGGCCGCCGCTGGTCAATTGGGGCATGGAGCAGGCCGGCTGGCGCACCACCCATATCGCCATCGGTATCTTCACGGCGATCGCGATGACGCTGGCGCTGATCCTGCTGCGCCTGTTGATTGGCGCGGAAACACGGCGCAGCCACGTCAACGCGCCGGCGCCGCGCCTCGACTTGCGGCTTTCCACCAATGCCTTGACCGCATGTCTGTCGCTGGCCAGCATCGCCTGTTGCGTGGCGATGGCGATGCCGCAGGTTCACATCGTCGCCTATTGCGGCGACCTCGGCTACGGCGTGGCGCGCGGCGCGCAGATGCTGTCGCTGATGCTGGGTTTCGGCATTGTCAGCCGCATCGGGTCAGGCTTTCTCGCCGACAGGATCGGCGGCATCCGCACGCTTCTGATCGGCTCGATCGCCCAAGGATCGGCCTTGTTGATGTATCTGTTCTTCGACGGCCTGACCTCGCTCTACATCATTTCCGCGATGTTCGGCCTGTTTCAGGGCGGCATCGTGCCGAGCTATGCCATCATCGTGCGTGAGGCGATGCCGGCGTCGGAAGCCGCGACCCGCGTCGGCATCGTGATCTTCGCCTCGGTGTTCGGGATGTCGTTCGGCGGCTGGGTGTCCGGCGTGATCTTCGACGCCACGGGCTCTTATGGCGCCGCGTTCCTCAACGGGCTCGCCTGGAATGCGCTCAACATCACCATCATGGTCGGGTTGTTGATCAGATCACGCGCCCGAGCAGGCCGAGCGATAGCGAGACCGTGAGCGAACGGCGCAAATCAAAGACTACCCGAGCAGGCCGAGCGATAGCGAGGCCGTAAGCGAACGGCGCAAATCAAACACTACCCGAGCAGGCCGAGCGATGGCGAGGCCGTGAGCGAACGGCGCCCGATCAAGGCAGTCCTCATGGTGAGGAGCGCGTCTTCGCGCGTCTCGAACCATGAGGCCACCAAATCTCCATCCTTCGAGACGGCCGCTGTTCGCGGCCTCCTCAGGATGAGGAGCTTGCTCTCTAAACGCCTTGCCCGGTCTTGATCAGCACGCAGCCTGAAATCTTGAGGCTGCCGTCGCCTTGCTGTTCGAGCGTATAAAGCGCTTCCCACGGCACGCCGTCGGTGTCGACGATGTGGACCTGTTGGGCGATCTTGCCGTCGGCTGCGCGCGCTTCGCCGAATTCGAAACTCTTGTGGCGATAGACCGGGGCGTAGCTATGGGCGACCATGCCCAGGAAGGCGTCAGCTTGCGGATACAGCTCGTGGATTTCCGGCGCGGCATAGGCATAGGCGCCTGCCGCATCGTCCCGGGCGAAGGCCTCGGCCTGCGAGCGGATGACGCCTTGCGCGGCGGCAACGTCGTCGCCGGCCCGGGCCTGTGGACCCGGCAGCAAAAGAAACGCGAAGAGCAGGGCGATGATGCGCATGGATCGGCTCGCACGCGATTGCAGCTTGCAAGCCTACATCCGGCCTGACAGCTCCGCAAACGGGGCAAGCGATATTCCACACGATTGTGAGATGGCCAAATGCCGTTGGCGCGAAAGCCGTTATCGCGCGGCGGCCTTCCGCGAGGGTTCTTCAAAGACCAAATCGTCAGCTTCGAAAACGATCAACTCGCCGGATTCGAACGGCACGCGTTCCACGACCAGCCGGAAGATGTCCTGGCAGCCGGGACATTCGTAACTGCGCACGTCGTGCCGGTTTCTGCCAGGCTGGACGTCGATCAGTGTTCTCTGAAGGTTGCAGGTCACGCAGTGAGGTGCCGCCGCCATGTTCCACCGCCACTTCTTGTGTTGGTTGTTTGACCGGCGCGCACACTATCGCGGTTGCTCGCGCCACCGGTTAATTTGATGAGCCGTAGGAATACGGACGAATGAATACGGGTTTGGTCGCGGGTTACCGCGGCTGGCCTAGCCGCGATCGAGGCCGCTCCGTCCGCCATTCGCGTTGGCTCCATCGCCGTGCCGCTGTCGGCGTTGCGGGTGGCGAAAGCCCAATTTGAATTGCTGGCGGCGGCGTTCGAAAAGTCCGGCAACATCGTCTCGTAGGTCAGGTGCGAAGCCAGCGCCTCGCACCTCGATCGCGTCATTGCGGATTCCGGCGCGGCCGACGATGCGGAAGACCGCTCCCAGCCCGCGGCGTGAAACCTTACGTGAGTTTGGCCGCGCTCGCACGTGGCCGTCGCGGCTTGCCGGTGACGAAAGGCTCGAATGCCCTCATCCGCTTGATCAGGTGTTGAAGCAGGCCGAGCGTGGCCTCAGGCAGCCTGCGGCCGTGGCGGGTGATGATATGGGCTTCGGCGGTTCGCAAAACCGGATGATCGATCGGTAGCGCGATCACTTCGCCATCCTGCATCTCCCTGGCGGCCGCGAATGCCGGCATGAAGGCGATGCCGAGATTGGCGCAAACGAAGCTCTTCAGGACCTGAAACGAGTTGGTCCGAACGACAGGATTGAAACTGGTGTGCTCGGAGGCAACCGCCATCTCCATCAGCTTCTGGGTGCCGAATGAGCCCCGCAATTCTGCGATCGGGTAACGCGCCACGTCGGACAGCTTCGGGGCGCGTCCCAGCCTGGCCAGCGGATGTTTCGGATGGGCGATGGCGCAGATCGGTTGTCGGATTTTGGCGTGCGATTGCAGGCGCCGGTCGGCGGGCGGAAAATAGACGATGCCGATCTGCGCCTCGCCCTCGACAACGGCCTGCACAATGCCGTCGGTCCCGGTGATCTCCAGCGAAAATGTCAGGTCGGGAAACCGCCGGCAAAACTCCTGAAGCGGTCCTCCGAGCAGGTCTCCGATATAGCCCTCGCCGGTCACAAGCTCGATATGGCCGCGCTTCAGTGTCTTCAAGTCCGCGAGTTTTGCCAGCGTATCCTTGCGCGCGGAGTCCTGAATGCCGGCGTATTCGACGAGCAATTGCCCGGCCTCCGTTGCCCGGACGCCGCGGCCGTAGCGCTCCAGCAGCGTCGTCGATAGCTGCTTTTCCAACAGTGCGATCTGCCGGCTGACCGTCGAGGGGTTGACGTTCAGCCGCTCGGCCGCGCCGCGGATGCTTCCGAACTTGACGGCGTGGCGCAGGTAGGGAAGTCGCTCGTGGTCGAAATCCGAGGGCATGGCTAACGATCAAAACGGTTGCGGGGGATGCGTTGCAATTTATGCAACGATAAAATCCAGTTAAGGCCATATCACGCAACGGCGGAATTCGCAATCATGCGGCCATCCGACCAGGGAAGGCCGCCTCGATGAGTATTTCAGCCGTGCTGATTGATTCCGGAAGTCTCGATGTTGGCCGCCGCTCGCGCGTGCTGGCGCTTGCTCTGCTCGTCGTCGTCGTAGCCGAGTCGATCGGTAGTTTTACAATCCAGGCTGGCCCCGGACAGATCGTCCTGTTGCCGCTGCTGTGGGCGCTTTTGCTCGGATGTGCCATCGGTCTTGCAAAGGACTATCTTCCGCGGGTCTTGAAGATCGACGACCGCGCGCAATGGTATGCGTCCGCCGTTCTGCAATCGGCGTTGCTGCTGTTCATCGCCAAGCTCGGGCTTCTTGTCGGTGCGTCGCTGCCGAAAATATTTGCTTCCGGCTATGCGCTGCTGTTTCAGGAACTGGGCCACTTCTTCGGCACCATGGTTTTTGGATTGCCCGTCGCCCTCCTGCTCGGCATCCGGCGCGAGGCCGTTGGCGCCACCTTCTCCGTCGGCCGTGAGCCGAGCCTTGCGATCATCGGCGAAAAATACGGGATGGATTCTCCTGAAGGCCGCGGCGTGCTTGCCGAATACATCACCGGCACGGTGGTGGGCGCGGTCTTTATCGGGCTGCTCGCAGGCTTTGTTGCGGCACTCGGGATCTTCCGCCCCGAGGCTTTGGCGATGGGGGCGGGTGTCGGCTCGGGCAGCATGATGGCGGCAGCCTCGGCGGCAATTGCGGCCCAGCGGACCCCGGAGATTGCGAAGGAAGTCGCCGCCTTTGCCGCGGCGAGCAACCTGATCACGACGACAATCGGCACCTACTTCACGCTGTTCGTATCGTTGCCGTTCGCGAACTGGTCTTATGGCGTGCTCGAACCGGTGCTTGGCCGCATCGGGCTCAAGCCACGGGTCCAATCGAGAGATGCGGACGCCGACGCCGCGATAGACTTCGCCCGGACAGAACTTTCGGGGTGGGAGCGCGCGATCGCCTGGATCGTGACAGGCACGCTGGCGCTGATCGGAAATTGGCTCGCCTATCGGAATGCGCCGCTGGACGCCCTGCCGGGATTGGCCATCATGCTGGCGACGGTTGCCGTCGGAGACGTGCTTTATCGGCGGACGGGCTCGCGCATTCCCGCTGTCTGCTGGGTCTCGCTGGTCGGCATGATCGCGACCTATCCCGGCGTTCCCTTTGCGGCTGCGATCGCCGCCTGGACCGGAAAGATCAACTTTCTGGCGCTGACCACGCCGATGCTGGCGTTCGCCGGGTTGTCGATCGCGAAGGACATCCCGGCTTTCCGCAGGCTCGGCTGGCCGATCGTGGTCACGTCGCTGATGGCCAATGCGGGCACGTTCCTCGGCGCGACCCTGATCGCCCAGTATTTCGGCCACTGAGATGGTAGGATGGAGCGCTTCGCCGGCATCGTCGGCGCTGATGCTGTCCGAGACCTGATCGCCATAACAGAGAAAAATGACTGAGAATACGAAAGCATCCCTGACGACGCTGCCGGTCACGCTCCGTGACGTCGAGGCCGCCGCAGCGACCTTGGCCGGTTTCGTCAAGCGGACGAATTTCGACCATAGCCGCACGCTGTCCGACATTACCGGCGCCGATATCTGGCTCAAATTCGAGAATTTGCAGTTCACGGCGACGTTCAAGGAGCGCGGCGCGCTCAATCGGCTGTCGGCCCTGTCCACCGCTCAACGCCAGCAAGGCGTGGTCGCGGCCTCCGCCGGCAACCATGCACAGGGCGTGGCCTATCACGCCGCGCGGCTTTCAATTCCGGCGACGATCTTCGTTCCGGTCGGCACGCCGACGGTGAAGATCGAGAACACCCGCCGGCATGGCGCGACCGTCATCGAAGGCGGCGCGACGCTGGAAGACGCCGCCAATCTGGCAAAACAGCATGGCGCGAGCTGTGGCCTGACCTATGTCCACCCCTACGACGATCCCCTGATCATCGCAGGCCAAGGGACGATCGGCCTTGAGATGCTGGCGGTAGTGGCCGACCTCGACGTGCTGATCGTGCCGATCGGCGGCGGCGGTCTGATCTCGGGCATCGCGGTCGCGGCCAAATCGCTCAAGCCCGACATCGAGGTCATCGGCGTGCAGGCCACGCTCTATCCATCGATGTACAATGTGATCAAGGCGCAATCGCTGCCGATGCGCGGCGATACGCTGGCCGAAGGCATCGCGGTCAAGGCGCCGGGTTCGATCACTTCCGAGATTGTCCGCGCGCTGGTCGACGACATCGTGCTGGTGACCGAGCAGCACATCGAGCATGCGCTCAGCCTGTTGCTGACCATCGAGAAGTCGGTGACCGAAGGCGCCGGCGCGGCCGGCCTCGCCGCCGTGCTCGCCGATCGCGCCCGCTTCAGGGGCCGCAAGCTCGGCCTGGTGCTGAGTGGCGGCAACATCGACACGCGGCTGTTGTCAGGCGTGCTGACCCGTCAACTCGCGCGCGAAGGCCGCCTGTCGCGGCTGCATTTCGACATTGTCGACCGCCCGGGCCAACTCGCCGCGGTGGTCGCGGTGTTGAGCAATGCCGGGGCCAACGTCGTCGAGGTTTCGCACCAGCGGATCTTCACGGATTTGCCGGCCAAGGCGGTGGTTCTCGAAGTCGTCATCGAGACCCGCGACCGGTCGCATCTCTCGACGACGATCGAGGCGTTGAAGGCGGCCGACATCAATGTCGATCTTTGACCGGCGTCTGTACTCAGCGGCGCGATGCAGGGCTTCGGCGTCTGCGTACTCTCCAAACAGATGAAATCGTGCCGCGGCGCACATGTCGCGAAGAGACAGAAGCCGGATACTCAATTCCATCGAATGCGTCAGACATTCTCCTGTGTGTCGGGCGCGCGTTCGGGAATATTCACAAAGCGACCTACGTATGGCCAGATGTATGTTTTGCGATAAGGTGGCTTCATACCGACATAGGTAATCGCTAGCGTGAAGACGAGTATGTAGGGCACCTTCAGAATGGTGACGGCCAGCTCATAGTTGTGGTTGATCCATGCGATCAAATCCCTTGCAATATCGAAAGATTTGGGAAGCCGTAACTCGGTCAATACCTTCCCCAGGATCGCAATCGTATAGAAGAAAAAAACAATAATTAGCGGAATCGATGTGGTGGAACCACATAAAACCCAGACGCCGGATGCAACTGCATAGAAGCCGATAATTCCCATACCAACATCTACAATCGGTGCGACCTGCTCTGGGTTGAGCGTAACGTCCAGGACCGGGATCGCGAACCCGTGATCGGCGAAAACGACAAACAGCAAGGACAGAGACCAAACTTGCCAAGAACTAACCGCGAAAGGTTTTGGAGTGCCTGAAATTTTGTGGGCGTATGATGCAAGAAGGCCGCCGATGTATAGGGTCAAAAAACTCGTATACACACCAACATGCGAGAGAACGGGCGAGACTAGGGCAGAGGCTTGTTTCGTATGCCAATAGTCGCCAATGAGTCCCCAAGTAAACGCGAATAGGGCCATGGCATTGAATAAGCTTGAGTTCTTTCTTAAGTACGCCGCCGCGAGTTGCCACGAAAGCAATACGCCGCCGAGACAAATCGCAACGGATGTGTCGGCTATAGTCATTGCAGCAACCTCCACGGTAGCCGGTGCAATGGTTTCCTTTGAAAAGGGCACAACGATTGGTTGATGAATTAGCGTATCACTCTTTGCGCCTGTTGCAAGTGAGGCGCCAGCGGCACTAGCGACAACTCGGCGATGCTTGGGGACGAAATTTTAGCCAATCAGCAAGACAGCGCCAACCGAGCCAACGTCTTGTCAGCTAACTGACGCTCGCCTTGGCTTGATAGTAGTGCCGATGACGCATTGTCGTGTCGCGAAGCGGTGTCTGAGCTCTAACCGCCGCCGGTAAACGTCTCGCTGCGTACGGCCCAGCCCGTGACCCTGCCTTCGATCAGGGAGAAACCGGCATAGAGCGCGACGCCGAGCGCTGCGAGAATAAAGAGGCCCGCGAACACCAGCGGCACGTCGAAGCTCGAGCTTGCGATCATCATCAGATTGCCGATGCCGCGGTTGGACGCCACGGTCTCGGAAATCACGGCGCCGACGAACGCCAAGGTGGCGGCGACTTTCAGCGAGGCAAAGAAATAAGGCATCGTGCGCGGCAGGCCGATATTCCACAGGATTTCCCACTTCGTCGCCCGCAACGTCCGCATCACGTCCTGCAACTCCGGTTCGGTCGCCGCCAGCCCCGTGGCGACATTCACGACGATCGGAAAGATGCACATGATCATCGCGGTCAAGACCGCCGGTACCGTGCCGGCGCCGAACCACAGCACGAAGATCGGCACCACGGCGACTTTCGGGATCGAGGAGAACCCCACCAGCAGCGGATAGGCGACGTCATAGGCAAGGCGCGAGGAGCCGATCAGGATGCCCAACAGCACGCCGATGAGGATTCCAAACGCGAATCCGACCAGCGTCGTGTAGAGCGTCTGCACGGCGTGCGGCCAGATCGCCGGGAACCTGGTCCATAGCGTGATCAGGATCTGGCTCGGCCGCGGCAGCACGATGTCCGAGACATTGAAGATCAGGCACAGCACCTCCCAGCCCACGAAGAAGCCGATGATGCAGACGATCGACAGGATGCGGCGGCGGGTGGTCTCGTTCATGGGGTGGCCTCCTTGCGCGCGGCCATGATGCGTTCGCGAAGCCGCTGGGTGAGCGAGACGAAGTCGGGCTGGAAGGAAATCTCGATGGTACGTGGCCGCGCAAACGGAACGACGGAATCGTCGACGATGCGGCCGGGCCTTGCCTGCATCACGGCGATGCGGCTGGCGAGATACGCGGCTTCCTTGAGATCGTGCGTCACCAAGAGAACGGTCGGCCGCTTCTCGATCCACAATTGCTGCATGATCTCCCACAATTCCTCGCGGGTGAACTGATCGAGCGCACCGAAGGGCTCATCGAGCAACAGCAGAGTCGGATCGTGGATCAGCGCCCGGCACAGCGAGGCGCGCTGCTGCATGCCGCCGGACAGTTGCCAGGGAAACTTGTCGCCGAAGCCGGCGAGGCCGACGCGCGCCAATGACTGTTCGACGCGGTCGCGATAGTCGGTGCGCTTCTTGCGGGCAAACTCTTTCTTGAACGGCGGCACGATCTTGAGCGGCATCATGACGTTGTCGCGGATGTTGAGCCATGGCAGCAGCGTCGGGTTCTGGAATGCCATGCCGACCCGCGCGCTCTCGGCGCCGACCTCGCGCCCGGCCACGAACACATGGCCTTCGGTGGCTTTGAGCGTGCCGGCGACGAGTTTGAGAATGGTCGACTTGCCGCAGCCGGAAGGCCCGACGAGGGCGACGAATTCGCCGTGGCTGATGCGCAAGGAAGTTTCCGCCAGCGCCGTGACCTGGTTCTTGGCGCCGCCGAACGTCACCCTGACCTTTTCGAGGTCGATGACATTCCCCACCGGCAGCGCGAGCGCATCGGACATCCTGCTAACTCTTTCTGCCGCCGGTGACCGCGGCCATGGTGGCGTCGGTGTTTTTCGGGGACGGCGCCGGCATCCGCTGGATCGCATGGACCGAACGGCCGGTGCCGCGCGCCTGTTGGTTCAGCACGCGGTTCTTCATCACAAACTGGCCGCGCACGATGGTGTGGATCGGCAGCGCGCTGCATTGCCAGCCCTGCCAGGGCGAGATTTTCGAGTGCGACTGGATCTTGGCATCGTCGATGTTCCAGCGGCGGTTCATGTCGACGATCGCGATGTCGGCGTCGGAGCCGACCGACAGCGTGCCCTTGCGCGGATATAATCCCCAAAGCTTGGCCGGATTGTCGGCGCTCCAGCGCACGTAGTCGCGGATGGTGGCGCGGCCGCGATTGATCTCGGTCAGCATCAGCGGCATCTGGGTCTCGACGCCGGGAAAGCCGCAATCGACGGTCCAGATGTCGTTGCGCGTTTTCTCTTCCCTTGTGTGCGGGGCATGGTCGGTCGCGATGATGTCGACGGTGCCATCCATCAGCGCGTTCCACAACGGTTGCTGGTTCGGCATCTCACGGACCGGCGGATTGACGCGCACCACGCCGCCGGATTTCTCGTAATCCTTTTCCGACAGCAACAGATAATGCGGACAGGTCTCGCCGGTGATCTCGACGCCGCGCGCCTTGGCTTCCGCGAGCGGCCTTAGCTCGGCCGCCGAAGAAATATGAAGCACATGGATCCGTGCGCCGGTCCATTCCGCCAAAATGGCCGCGCGTGCCACTGCCTCGACGGCGACGACCGCCGGTCGCGACGCCAGATGTGCGATCGGCTCGGTGCGGCCGGCGGCACGCAAACGTTGCTCGCGCCGCTCCATGATCGAGTTGGTCTCCGCATGCAGCGAAATGCGTTTTCCGGTCGGGGCGACCAATTCGAACAGTTCCAGCATCGCGCCGGTGGAAGGGGAGGGGATGCGGCCGAACGTGTTTCCCATGTAGCATTTGAAGCCGATGATGCCGCCTTCGACCAGTTCGTCGATGTGGTCGAGGCTCTCTTCGCCGAGCACGGCATAGAGCCCGTAATCGACATAGGCTTTTTCGGAGGCGAGCTTGTGCTTGGCGGCGAGCACTTCGGCATTCGCCACTGTCGGAATCGTGTTCGGCATGTCGAACACGGTGGTGACGCCGCCGAACGCGGCGGCGGCGGTGCCGCTGCCGAAGTCTTCCTTGTGCGGATAACCGGGATCGCGGAAATGCACGTGGACGTCGATCGCGCCGGGCAGAACATGCATGCCGGCCGCATCCAGCGTTTCGGTGGCCGCGGGCATTGCCTCCGGCGCACCGATCGCGTGAATTTTCCCGTTCTTGATCGCGATGCTGGCGCGAACTTCCGCATCGGGCGAGACCAGAATGCCACCGTGGACGACGAGATCGGCTGTGTCAGAATTTGTCATGGGCGTCCTCCGCTCACAGCATTGCCCAGCCGCCGTCGACCGGCAAGTCGACGCCGGTGATCTGGCGCGAGACGTCGCTGGCAAAAAACAGACAGGCGTTGGCGACATCCTCATCGACCGTGATGCGCTTCAACGCATAATCGGCGGCGTGGCGTTCTGCGGCCTCTTCTTCGGAAATGCCGAGCTTTTGCGCCATGTCGCGGCAGACCTTTTCGCGAAAACGAGGACCGTCGACCATGCCCGGCGCGACGCAGTTGACGTTGATGTTGTGCTGACCGACCTCGAGCGCAAAACTCTTGGTGATGCCGCGCAAGCCCCATTTGGAGGCCGAATAGGCCACGCGCCCGGCACGGCCGCGCATGCCGAAAGTGCCGCCGACATTGACGATCTTGCCGTAGCGCTGATCGATCATGGTCGGCAGCACCGCGCGCATGGTGTGGAAGCAGCCGTTCATGTTGAGGGTGACGATTTCGTCGAACTCCTCCGGCGTTGTCTGCACGCCGGTCTTGCCGATCGGGCCCGAGCCGCCGGCGATATTGACGAGCACATCGATGCGCCCGCCGAACGCGTCTTTGGTCGCCGCGGCGGCGGCGTCGCATTGTTTGGCGTCGGTCAGATCGCAGGCGATCACGATGGCGTTGCCGTTGTGGGATCTGACCTCTTTGGCAACCGGTTTGATCGCCTCGGTGTCGCGGCCGATCAGCGCCAGCTTGCAGCCTTCGCGGGCGAAAGCGTGGGTGACGGCAGCGCCCATGCCTTTGGCGGGGCCGGTGATGACGACGACGCGATCTTCAAGCGAGAGTTTCATGGCTTTGGTCCGTTATAAGGTGCGCGTCAGGTCGCGGGGCGAACGGAAGTCGGACGCTCCGCGGCCGGCGGCAGGAAGCTGCGGTCGAAAATTTCGCCGACGGTCGGCGTGCGCGGCAGTTCCTTGGCCTTGACCAGGATATCGATCGCTTTAGCCATGCGTTCGTCGCTGATGTCGCCGATGCCGATCTTGGTGATTTCCGGATGGCTCATCTCGTCGGCCATCGTTGCATCGAGTTTGGCGCGCTCGATCGCCGGCTTGATCAAGGGCTCGCGCTCGGCGACGGCGTCGATTGCTGCTTGCGGATCGGCGATCGCGTCCTTGATGCCGTGATTGATCGCTTTCAGAAAACCTTTCACGGCTTCCGGGTGTTCCCTGGCAAGCTTGCGCGAGACGATGATGGCGTTGGAATAGAGGTCCATGCCGTAGTCCTCGAACTTGATGAAACGAAGCTGTTTGTCGGGATCGATGCCGGTGAGTTTTGCGCTAAAGCGGATGGTGGTGACGTAGCCGAACACGCCATCGACCTGGCCCTGCATCAGCATCTGCTCGCGCAGGTTCGGCTGGAAGTTGACGATCTCGACCTTGGTGCAGTCGATCTTGGCCGCCGAACACAGCGCCGGAAACAGTTTCAGCGCGCCGTCATTGGCGGCGCCGCCGAGCTTGCGTCCGACAAAGTCGGCCGGCGTCTTGATCGGGCTGTCGGCTTTGACGGCGACCGTGAATGGCGGCCGGTTGTAGAGCATGAACACGCCGACCGGCGCGTCCTCGGGCTTTTTAGCAGCCAGTTCGACCAGCGCGTTGATGTCGCCGAAGCCTGCGTCATAGGCGCCATTGGCAACTTGTGGGACCGCCGCGCCGGAGCCGTTGCCCTGGTCGAAGGAGACCTCGATGCCTTCTTGCTTGAAGTAACCGCGGTCGTCGGCCAGGAAGAACATCCCCTGCGGTCCCTCATACTTCCAGTTCAGCACCATCCTGATTTTGGTCTGTGCCTGGGCTGTTGCCGCAAAACCTGCGCTGAGGGCGAGGCCCAGTAGGAGGGTGAGCGCGAAGTTGAGCACGAGCGCCTGCATTCCACGAAATGCGTGGGTCCTGATCATCGGATTTTCCCCTGTGGCTGAAGCAATATTTTCAGGCTTCGCTTTTTTTCGCCGTTCGAGGCCTGACGGTGCAAAAACTACGCCTTTCCTGTGAGCAAATCTGTTGCTATCTTTTGACTTGAGCGGTGCAAAAAAGGCATCACCAACCTATGCGTCATTTGAGACTGCTGAGCCATGTCGTGGAGGTTGCCCGCACCGGTTCGATCCGGAAGGCCGCGGAGCAGTTGAATCTGACGCCGTCGGCGATGAACCGGCGCATTCAGGATCTGGAGGCCGAGGTCGGCACGCCGTTGTTCGAACGGCGTCCGCGCGGGGTCAAGTTGACCACCGCCGGCGAAATGTTCGTGCGCTACGCACGAAGCCAGATTGCCGATGCAGAGCGGATGAAGTCGCAGGTCGAGGATTTGCGCGGGCTTCGGCGGGGGCCGGTGCTGATGGCGTGCAGCCAGGCGCTGGCGCTCGACTTCCTCGCTTCGCGAATCGCCGGTTTTCAAAAGCAGCACCCGCGCGTGACGTTCGACCTCAAATTCATGGACCACGAAAGCGCGTTGGCCGCGCTTGCCGCCTATGAGGTCGATCTGGCGCTGATCTTCCGTCCCTCGATGCGGCCGACCTTGCGGGTCATCGCCAGCATCCCGCAGCGCCTGGTGGCGGTGGTCCGCGCCGACCATCCGCTGGCGGGGAAGAAATCCGTGCGGCTATCCGAATGCGCCGCTTACCCAGCGGTCTTGCCGGATCGCTCGCTCGGCGGGCGGCAAATTCTCGATGAGGTGTCGGCGCGGCGCGATCTGCGCTTCAACGTGATGGCTGAGTCCAATTCATTCGAGATGCTGAGGGGGCTGGTTTATCGCTGCAACGCGATCTCGTTTCAGATCGAGATCGGCGCACCCTCCGGCGATCTCGGCATGAGTCTGGTCGGATGTCCGATCGACACCCGCGATGTGCCGACCGCCGAACTGGTGCTCTGCCAGTTGCGCGGCCGGGTGCTCCCGATCGCGGCCGCAGCGTTCTCGGAAACCTTGTCGAAGAGCCTCCACGAGATCTAGGCCGATTCCAGGCTTCCTAAATTTAGTTTTAGGTGAATATATTCCGCCCGCTCGGGTTTATCCTTGGATCGGAGGAAAGACTGATGAGCCCATTTACGATCCGGCTATCATTGTTGACGATCTGCGCGACCGCGCTGGTCGTGGTTCCCGCTGTGACGCCGGCCGAGGCGGGCCAAAAGCATATGCATATCAAGAAGCATCGCTGGCACCGGCAACATCTCGGGGCGGCGTGGGCGGTTGGCCCGGAACGGCCCAGCGCCGGATACTACCCTCCGTCCGAACCGATTTGTCCGGCGATCGGCAAGAGCTTCGACTGCAAGATATGGCCGCCTCCGTATGCGGACGATCCAGATCGGAAAACGTCGCGATTTTAAAGATCAGGGCTATGTCGCCATGAGCGCGGGAGAGTTGATATCGCGCTCATGGCACGGCGTTTTGTTTCCGTGAAGGTTTCGCAAGCGCCATCTCTGCATGGCCCGTCAGCCTTCGCGCTCTGGACACCTCTGTTCGGTCACGTCAAAACTCCCTGAAAATAGCGAGGAGCGTCCGGATGCCGATTATCGATTCCCAGGTCCATGCCTACGAGGCCAACACGCCGAAGCGGCCCTGGCACAGCGTGCCGAACTGGCCCGATCACGTCACCGGCGACGAGATGGTGGCGGCGATGGACAAGGTCGGCGTCGACGGCGCGATCTTCATCTCCGCTTTTTCGTTGTACCAATACGACGCAAGCTATGCCGTCGACGTGGCGCGCGCCCATCCCGACCGTTTGGCCATCGTCAAGCCGGTCAATCCGGACGATCCGGCGGTCGATGACGTCATCGCGGAATGGAAGAAGACGCCGGGGACGGTCGGGATCCGGATCATGCTGACCAAGGAAGCGAAGCGCGATCCAAACCATCCCGGCCTTGATCGGATCGCGAAGTCGGCGGTGCGCCATGATTTTCCGGTCAACGTGTTGTGCTGGGACAATCTGGAAGCGGCCACCGTGCTGTTCGATCGCCATCCCGACACGCGATTCATCCTCGACCATCTCGGCATCTTGCAGCCGCGCGTGCCGCCGGCGCCAGCCGAGCGGTTCGAACCTTGGGCCGATCTGCCGAAGGTGCTCGATCTCGCCAGGCGGAAGAACCTGGTGATCAAGGTCTCAGGCGCCTGCACGCTGTCGAAACAGCCTTATCCCTATCCTGATATATGGGATCCGCTCGCCCGCGTGTTCGATGCCTGGGGTTTCGAGCGCTGCCTGTGGGGCACCGACTGGACGCGCGCGTTTGCGGTCATCAATTACGAGCAGGGCGTCAAACCGTTCCTGGAAACGGATCGCCTGAACGCCACCGAGCGTGCCATGCTGATGGGCGGCGCCTGCGCCAAGGCCTATGGCTGGTCGCCGAAGAAGGGCCAGCCATAGCTGCTAACGGCCGACCCTTCGATCTCCGCACGCGTTATGGCGGGCATTCCGCGCCGCTGTCGATCCAGGCCTGCACCAGTTGGCCGGCGGCTTCCTGGCTGCCGGGCGCGGGCTCACGCCCTTCGCCAGGGTCCCAGCCATGCGCGACCAGGTCGTCCTTGGCGATATGTTCCTGCAACAACGCCAGGTCACGTCCGCCATTGAGATTGACGTCCTTCAGTTGCCGGCAGATTTCGCCGAGCGACTTGTTCTGCCAGGCCATCGATAGCGGCGCAATTCCCCAGCGGGGATTGCCGGGGATGCTCTTGTAGCTGGCCGCCTCGTGAAGCGTGACGTTTCGCTCGGTATGACAGCCGAAGCAATTGGTCTCGAGATGTCCGGTTTCGCCGCGCCACACCGGCGGCATGTGTTCGTGCTGATCGTCGCCCTGCAACGGATGGTCGCCGGCCGGATGGCAATTCATGCAGCGGGGGTGGGTGACGAGTTTGCCAATTTCGCCGAAGATCGCGCGTGAACGCTCGGTCCGGTTCGCGATCGAGGCAAAGTCAGCGGGGCTCTTGAGCGTGTGACCTGTATCCGATGGATCGGCCGCCGCCAGCGAAGACGACAGCAACACCAGCGCCGCGGCACTTTTTCCGCGCGCCGCAAGTTGCCGCAACGCGATATGGAGATTCGTGTTCATGGGAGCAGTAACCGCCTGATGCGCGGTTAGTTCCGGCGCGCAGGCAATGGCCTGTTGCCTGCTGATCGCGCGATGGATTCATTTGGCCTGATCGGCGATCGCCGCAACGCCTTCAGCGGCGCAGGTTTCATCCTTGTCTCCGCCGGGCGAGCCGCCGACGCCGAGGCCGGCCACAATTTCGGAGCCATGCTTGATCGCGACCGCACCCGGCAGCGCCACGACGTTCGGCATGCCGGCCAGCTGAGCGCCGGATCCGTTGGGATATTTTGCGACGAGCGAAACGAACTCGCTGGTTCGATCGAGGCCGAAGATCGGGCCCATCGTCACCACGGTGTAGGCCTTGCGGAAAGCGGAGTCCTTGGTGTGAACCGTTGCGTGATCGCCGCGCAGTTGGACGACCACCAGACCCGAGGTGTCGACAACGAAAGCGTTGACGGGCCAGCCACGCTCGCCGCATTTCTGCACAGCCACCTGCGCGGCCTGCAGCGCGAGTTTCAGGGGCAGGCTGTAACCACTGATATTGACCTGAGCCGGCGCAGGCGTGGCAGGGATGAGCAGGGCTGCGGACAGGCCGGCCAGGATTGCGAAGTGTTTCATGGTTCGTCTCTGATGTCTGTGATTGGAGGGGAGGGCGACAGGGGAGCAGGCGTTGCGGCGGGGGTACGATGCTGAAACCCGCGTGAGTTTCGGCCCTTGCGGCTGGGGCGGCCACCGCGCCGAACAGCTCGCGAGGCCAGACTTCGAAACATGCGCCAGCTATATCTTCCGTTTCGAAAGGAAATTGCGGATCAGCGTCGCGGCTTCGTCCACCTTTTCGTCAAGCGCGAAGTGGCCGGCATCGAGCAGATGGACTTCTGCATCGGGCACTTCGCGGAGGTAAGCCTGCGCCTCGGCTTGCGCGAAAGACGGATCATACTTGCCCCACAGAACAAGTAGATGCGGATGATGGCTCCTCAGCCACGCCTGCCAGGACTTGTAGGCGGCAACATTGGTTTGGTAGCTGAAGAACAGATCGGACTGGATCTGACGCTGGCCGGGCTGCGACAAATGGGCGGCCTCCCACTGCCACATCTCCGGGTCATAGCGGTTTGGGTTTGGGGAGGAGCCGATATGTCGGAGCTTGGCGCCTTCCAGTGAGGTGAAGCCAGGGATGACCTTGTCTTCGTAGGCTAACCGGTCCTTCCAGAACGCCCGGCGAATATCCCAGGCGGGACCGAGTCCATCCTCATGCGAAACTGCGTTCTGGACGATGATCGCTTTCACGCGCTCGGGATGCGCCACTGCGAGGCGCATCCCGATCGGCCCGCCGTAATCCTGTTGGTACAGGACATAGCTGGTCAGCCCGAGCTGCTGCGTGAATTCGTCCACGACGTGAGCAAGATGGTCGAAGGAGTAATCAAATTGCGATGCAGCTGGAGCGTCGCTTTCGCCGAAACCCGGATAGTCGGGCGCGATGAGGTGATAGCGGTCCGCGAGGAGTGGAATCAGCGTCGTAAACATCCGTGACGAGGACGGATAACCGTGCAGTAGCAGGATGGTCGGCGCGTCTTTAGGTCCCGCCTCCCGGTAGAAGATCTTCAGTCCGTCGACCATCACTGTTGCAAAGGTCGTGGTCGAGGAGATCGATGGGACGGTTTGTGGGCCGGTTATGCTGGTGGCGGAAGATAATGCGGTGGAAGCGGCGACGGCTGCGATGGCGAGAGCGTATTTCATGACGATCGGTCCAGTGTCTGATTGCGGTGGCCTGAAGCGGCGCGTTCGCCGCTCGGTTTTCAGCTTCAAAGGAGCGCAGCGGCTTGCGGGCGATTCCGATCGAAGCCGATGCTCCTGAACGGTTCAATTTCCGAACGTTGCCTTGATCTCGGCGGTTACCTGGGGCGTGTTCTCGTCGAGCACGAAGTGTCCGCTATCGAGCCAAACGAGCCTCGCGTCGGGCAGATCGTTCAAGTAGGCGCGAGCGCCCGGCGGGATGAAGAACGGATCGTTCTTGCCCCAGACGATCAGCGTCGCGGGCTTATGCGCGCGAAAAGCGGCCTGCCACTCGGGATAGAGCGCGATGTTGGTCTTGTAGTTCTCGAGCAGGTCCACCTGGTAATCCTGGGTGCCCGGCCGATCGAGCAGCGCCTGGTCGAGAACCCAATTGTCCGGATTGATCGCAGCGGGATCCCTGGCGCCGACCAACCAGTGGAATTTGGTGCTTTCCAGGCTGACAAATTCTCGCGCCGCTTTCTCTGTCTCGGGTGTCCGCTTTTCCCAGAGCGGCAGCAGCGCCTTCTTGGGCGCATCGCCGACACCCTCCGTGTAGGCGTTCGTGTTCTGGATAATGAATCCCTTCACCAGATGCGGGCGCTGTTTAAATAGGCGAAAGCCGATGGGGCCGCCATAATCCTGCATGTAGAGGATGTACGAGTTGAGTCCCAACACATCGACCAGGCCGGCGACATGGGCGGCGAGATTGTCGAATGTGTAGCTGAACTCGGTGCGCGCCGGCGCGTCCGAATGGCCGAAGCCGACGTAGTCCGGCGCGATCAGGTGGAATTGGTCGGCCAGCGCCGGCATCAGCCCGCGGAACATCTGGCTGCTGGTCGGCAGGCCGTGAAGCAACAGGATGGTTGGAGCCGAAGGATCGCCGGCCTCGCGGTAGAAGATCTTGCGGCCGTTGACCGTGGCGGTCCGGTGGAAAACTTGAGCGCTCATGAGGCTCTCCTCGTCACTAGAAACATCCGGCTGGCGGGCGGCACACCCGCCGCTGTGTCTTGCCTCATGGTTTTGCGACTTCCCATGGATCGGCGGTAGACGATAAGATTGGGAAGAAGCCTCTCATTGGATGGAAGCCCTTGGACCGTCTGGAAGCCATGTCGGTGCTGCTTGCAGCCGTGGATAGCGGCAGCCTTTCGAAGGCGAGCCGGAATCTGCGGCTCCCGTTGGCGACCGTCAGCCGAAAGGTCGCCGAACTGGAGGAACACCTGAACGCGACGTTGCTGATCCGGTCTGCGAAAGGTCTCGAACTGACGCCGGCCGGGCGCTCCTATGTCACAGCCGCCAAAGCTATTCTGGAGCAGGTGAACGAAGCGGAGCGCGCCGCCGCGGGCGAATACACCGAACCCAGGGGAGATCTGGTCGCCACGGCACCGATCATGTTCGGACGAATGCACGTTTTGCCGGTCGTGACGCGCTTCCTGGAAACCTACCCTGACGTTTCGGTTGGACTGGTCATGACCGATCGGGTTGCTCACTTTCTTGAAGACCAGGTCGATGTGGCGGTGCGGATCGGTCCTCTGCCCGACAGCAGCCTGATCGCGACCCGGTTGGGAACTGTACGGCACGTCATCTGCGCGAGCCCCCACTACCTCGCCACCCGCAGGGCTCCGTCGACTCCCGATGATCTTGCGCAGCACGACGTGATTTCGTTTCAGAGCGTTTCGGTCTTGAGTTCTTGGGTCTTCGAATCCAAGGGAGCGGAGATGACCGCGTCTTTCCGTTCGCGCCTCAGCGTGAATACGATCGACGCGGCGATCGAGGCGGGACTCTCTGGAGCTGGGTTGGTCCGCGCGGTGTCTTATCAGGTCGCAGATCACGTGCGCAGCGGCCGGCTGAAGCTCGTCCTCGAATCCTTCGAGCCCGCCCCGCGTCCCGTGCATCTCGTCTACGACGCACAAAATCGATTGCCGCTGAAGCTGCGCGCGTTCATCGACTTCGCAGTGCCCCACTTGCGTGAGCGCCTGGCCCGCGCCGCTCTGTAGAGCGCCCGGGCTTCGAGAGAAAGAAATCGAACACCGCGCCGAGTTTTTTTTTCGATTCTCTGGAATAAATTGTGATGTGAAACGGTCGCGTCACAAAATGGCATAACAAGTCGACAATATTGCGCGGCGTTTCTCGTCGTTGCGGTTTGTTGCGTCGCGCTTTGCCGTGTCACGTCTCCTCGTGTCGCGGTGATGCTTGCGCGCATGCTGCGCTCCTGGGGTAGTTCATGATTGGCAAGCGAGTGGCTCTGAGCCTCCTTCTGGCTCTCGCCGTCGGCGTGCGCGTGGCGGATGCCGCGGCGCTTGACGAGGGGGCCGAGCGCTATCGCACCTTTGCGATTGAGGGAATAGGATCGGCGCTGGCCGGCGCGCGCGATCTGCGCGAACGTGCGGCTGCGAAAGACCTCGCCGGCGCGAAGAAAGCCTGGCTTTCCGCCCGCGCCGGTTGGGAGCGTTCGGAAGTCTTCACCGCGGGCTTCGTCCCGGAGCTCGATCAGCTGATCGATGCCTGGCCCAATGCCGATAGCGGATTCCACGCCATCGAGGCCAAATTGTTCGGCGCCGGTCAGGCCGATGTCGGAAGCGACGCGGAGGCGCTGGTGCGGAATCTCGACGAGCTTCACACCAAGCTCCGCGATATGCCGCTTCCGCCGCAAGGCCTGCTCGATGGTACGGTGCGGCTCGCCTACGAGGTCGGGGAGAGCAAGGCGGACGGCGGCGAATCCCGGATCAGCGGCACCTCGCTCGACGATATGCGCAACAACGTCGCCGGCGTCGAATTCGCCTATCGCACGATTTTCGCCGGCCGTCTCAATGAGGTCGACGCCGCGTTAGCCGACAAGGTGACGGCGCGGATCGACGAACTCAAGGCCATCGTGGCCGCGCCCGATCTGCCGCATGTCAATGTTCGCGCGCTGCGGCGCGTCAGCGAGGAACTGGTGATCTCGCTGCAAGCCGCCTCCGCCAGGCTCGGATTGCGCCGGTCGACGCTGGAGGCGCAATCGCGATGAGCCTTCGTCGGTGGAGTAGCATCGCTGTCGCAATCGGGCTCTCGATGGCGGGCCTGCATGAACGTGTGCTGGCGTTCCCGGTCGACGGCGACCAGACAGCGTTGCCGGCGAAAACCGAACTGAACGAGGATGCGCTGCGCCGGCCGCGCGAAGTCTTCCACTCCGAGATTACCGGCCGCAGGTCGGAGCTGATCAAGCTTGGCAATCTAGCTTTCTCATCGCCCTCGATCCTCGGCAATGTCGCGCAGCAGGCCGGCCTCAGCTGCGAGACCTGCCACGTCAACGGCGCTGGCAATGCCAGGCTCTTCGTGCCGAAGATGTCGATCCGCCCTGGAAATTTCGACACCACGGGCCCGCTGTTCAATCCGAAAGCGGACAACGGCGTGCTTGATCCGGTCCGGATTCCGAGCCTGCGCGGCGCGCGCTATCTCGCGCCCTATGGCGTCGACGGCCGCATCGCCTCGCTCCGCGACTTCGTTCGCAACGTCATCGTCAACGAGTTCGCCGGAGCCGAGCCGTCGCCGGCGATTCTCGACGCCATTGTCGCCTATATTCAGGACATCGATTTCCTTCCGAACCCGAGCCTTGGCCCCGCGGGCCGGCTGGTCGGCAGGATCAGCGATTCAGAACGCCGCGGCGAAGCGCTGTTCGTAAAGCCGTTCCCTCATGATCCGGGCCTCAGTTGCGCCGCCTGCCATATTCCTTCCGCCGCCTTCGTCGATCACACCCAGCATGACGTGGGCTCGGGCGGGCTGTTCAAGACGCCGACGCTTCGCAACGCCGATTTCAACGCGCCCTATTTTCACGACGGCCGTTTCGACAGCTACGATCAAGTGGTGGCGCATTTCGACCGCGTGTTCGAGCTTGGCCTGAGCGCGCAGGATCAAAGGGATCTGGTGGCTTACCTCACGGCCGTCGGCGACGGGGCGATGCCCTATGAGCAGGGCGCCGGCGCCGCGCTGAAGGAGATTGACGACTTCGCGAGCCTGCTGGCGACGGCGATCCCCGCAGGCGACAAGGACACCGTCGCGCTCGCCGTCGACACCATCGGCGGCGAATTGCGCGAGTTGACCGAGCACTATCCCGATCGCAAGGACACCAGCGTGCCGGGTGGCGAAGGCGAGCGCGCCATGGCTCGTGCGGCGCTGAAGGACGTCGTGCTGCTGCTTCGTCGAATCGACATGGCGGTCGGCGAAGGCCGCACCGCGGACGCCGCCGACGACTACCGGGATTATCGCTCGCTGATGGTCGCTGCTGTTCCGTCGATACTGGCCCATGCCGATCGATGGTCGCTCTTCAACGCCGCGGTGCACGACCGGCACTACGAGGCTCTACGTCAAGTCATGCAGTCGAAGCACATGCCGCAGTAACGCTGCGCGAGCAGCGGCAGCAGGAGGATTCGCGGCGTCGATTGCGCGGAAGCTGATTCGAAGTCTGCATCGCTCGCGCTGTATCTCGCGCGAGCGCAACGCGTCGTACGAAACATCAAACAGATTTCATCTGATCAGATTCATTTTCGTGCGCCGCTTACTCGAAAAAAATCTCAGCGAAATTTTTTTTGAATCGTTCTGATCTTTTCACGCTCCTTCACGGCGCTGATACGCCTGCGTCATGTTGATGCACTACCTAGCGCGTCGTTAACAAACACTTCTTGGGGTTGATGATGACTTTGAATTTCAAGACCAGCTGGCGAACCACGACTGCGCTGTGCGTCGTTTCGACGATCGCACTCGCGACCACGGCCTACGCTGCCAACCACGGCGGCCTCAGCGATTGGGACAAGCGTTTCCATCTCAATCGCTTCTACAAGCTCTTCGCCGAAATCGAGAGCGGCAAGAACAACAACAAGGACAAGGATCCCGCCAACAGCGTCAAGACCGCGTCTCCGATCAAGCACGTCATCGTCCTGATCGGCGAAAACCGCGGCCTCGATCACACCTTCGGTGTCTACAAGCCGAAGGGCAAGGGCGAGACCATCTCCAACCTGCTGTCCAAGGGCATCGTCAACGAAGACGGCACGCCGGGCCCGAACTTCGGCCTGTCGCAGCAGTTCTCGGTCGCGGCGCAGTCGTCGTACTACATCGGCGCTCCGACGGTGGCGAAGTCACCCTACAACACCGTCAACGTGATGCCGCAGCCGAACACCAACGGTGCGCCGCAGGGCCAGAGCGCGACCAGTGCTCCGTTCCAGAACACCACCGAGGCCAGCGTCGAGAAGGACATCAATCCGGCCGATCTCGACATCCTGACCACCGGCTTCACCGGTCTTCCGGGCGGCAGCCTCGATACCCGCATTCCCGGCGCGGGCAGCCTGAAGGGCCCGTTCCCGTTGCAGGGCGCGTCGATCAATGACGACGACTACACCGGCGACACGACCCACCGCTTCTACCAGGATTGGCAGCAGAACGATTGCAGCGTCGCCAATTCGACCAAGAGCAACACTTCGGGCTGCTTAAACGACCTGTTCCCGTTTGTGATGGCAACCTATGCCAAGAACAACAACAGCCAGGGCAGCTCGATGGGCTTCTACAATGCGGAGCAGGGCGAAGCTCCGATCCTGAAGCAGCTGGCCGACCGCTTCACCCTGGGCGACAATTTCCACCAGTCGTTCCATGGCGGCACCGGCGCCAACCACTTCATGCTCGGCACCGGCGATGCGGCGTTCTGGAGCGACGGCAACGGCAATCCGACCACGCCGCCCGCGAACATGATTGCCAACCCGAACCCGGTATCGGGCACGGTCAACCAGTATACCGCCGATCAGAACTTCACCGCTTGCGCCGACTTCACGCAAGCTGGCGTCGGCCCGATCGTCAGCTATCTGGAGAATCTGCCTTACGCGGCGGAACCGAACTGCAAGGCCAACCACTACTACATGCTCGACAACACCAACCCCGGCTATCTGCCAAACGGTGCGCTGTCGGGTGGCAATAATCTGCCGCCCTCGCCGGTTCGGACCATTGGCGATGCTCTGATCGAAAAGAACATCACCTGGGCCTATTACGGCGGTGCGTATAACGCCGCAGTGGCGCTCTCGAACGACGCCGTCAAGGCGGGCTCGACCAACTTTACGGCTTTTGCGGTCAGCGATCCGGCCAACGCGGTCGGCGTCGCTTACTGCCAGATCTGCAACCCGTTCCAGTATGCCACGTCGATCATGGCCAATCCGGCTGTGCGGACGGCGCATATGAAGGACACCAGCGATCTGATCACGGCGATCCAGAACAACACCCTGCCTTCGGTGTCGTTCGGAAAGCCGGACGGCCTGCTCGATGGTCATCCCTCGAGCTCGAAGGTCGACCTGTTCGAGGCCTACGTTCTCAACATCCTCCAGGCGCTGGATGCCAATCCGCAGCTGAAGGCTGAGACCGCGGTGTTCGTCACCTGGGACGAGGCCGGTGGTTACTGGGACTCGGGCTTCATTCAGTCGATCGACTTCTTCGGCGATGGACCGCGTATCCCGATGCTGATCCTCTCGCCGTACTCGACCGGCGGCAAGGTCTACCACAACTACGGCGACCACGTTTCGATCCTGAAGTTCATCGAGCGCAACTGGAAGCTCCAGCCGCTGACGAACCGCAGCCGCGACAACCTGCCGAACCCGACGTTCAAGAAGGGCAACGCGTACGTGCCGACCAACAGCCCGGCGCTCGCGGACCTCTTCGACGCGTTCGATTTCGACAACGCGGTCAATCTCTCCTACACCGAGTGATCCGGAACCGGACCACGACGTGACGTGAGATTTGAAAACCGGTGCCGACCGGACCCATGCGGGTTCGGTCGGCACTGTCTTGATTTGACTGCACCACGCCGGACCGGACGTCGAAGATGATCAAAGAAACGATATCGGTACGTTTGCGTAACGCGCGACGGCGTCTGCTCGCTTTGGCAGCTCTCTTTGTCCTGGCCGATCTTGCAGCCTCTGGCGCTGTCGCCGCGCAGGCCGAGTCCTTCTCCGCCGACATTGTCACCCGGCGCGATCAGGTCTCGGCGCCCGCGGGACGGTTGAGTGTGCGCGACGGAAGGGTGAGGATCGAGACCACGGAACACCCGGACGGCTTTTTCCTGATCGACCCAACAAAACCGTCGGCCACCTTCGTGCGGCCCGGCGCACGCCTTTACATGGAGGCGAGACAGTCAAGCCAACTGACCTGGCTGTTTGTTCCCGTCGATCCCGAGGCGCCGTGCCGGCAATGGCAGGCGATGACGCAACTCGCGGGCGTGACTGACGCGGGCGAATGGCGTTGCGAGCGGACTGGCGAAGAGATCGTTGATGGTCATGGCGCGGTTGTCTTCCGGGCCGTGCCTGGAGAGGGGCAGGTGTTTTTCGGCTGGATCGATCGCGAGCATCGGTTTCCGCTACAAATCAAAACCGCAGACGGCATCCTCTTCAAACTCGAACAGATCAAGGACGAGCCTCAGCCGGCATTGGCCTTCGAGCTTCCGCCGAACTTCCAAAAATTCAGTCCGGAAGCGCTGATCGAGCGGATCAAGCAAAGCGACGTCTGGGTGGCAAGGCCAGGCGATACCGAGGTTTCACGACCGTTAAAATGATCGGCTGATGCGTCGGTCGAAATAATCGGGCGTCTTATTCGGGCTACGCGATCCTGCGTATTGGTACAGCCGGGATGCGAACGTAGCCTCTGCGGAAGGCGCCGAAAACAGCCAGCCGAGAACCGCGTCGGTGACTCGATATTGATCACCGGTGAGACATCGTCTAGTATTTTTACAGTGCAAGGGGATGGGGTTCCCCAAAACCGCCTGATGAGGGCTGATGACTCCTGCCGCGTCGAGAATGCGGGGGTTAAGCCATGGCGATGTGCCGCTCAGGCCTCCTTCTCACTCTCAACGCCAAGCCAGGTAACCGTGTCGCGCGCCAACCAGCGATGGAGCGCGCTGTCGGGTATGTCTGTTCGCGAGCAGGCGCATCCCGTGCCGGTGGTGCGGGAAATGAAGCGTTGGGCGTTACGGTATAGGATCGAGCAGCGAGTAACTTGATAAAACGTCGAGGCATGCGGTGGATACGATCAGCGGAGCAATCTGGGTTTCTCTTGGCGGTGTTCTCGGCGGGATAACCCAATTCTGGCTCTCGGGCTTTGTTGCCCGGCGCGTCGGTGAGACGTTCCCCTGGGGAACGATGTTCATCAATGTCAGCGGCGCGTTTTTGATCGGCTTGCTTGCTGCATCGGCCGCAAGTCACGGGACCTTTGCGGCCGTCAGATCCTGGCAGTTTGCCGTCACCGGATTTCTGGGATGCTACACCACCGTATCGTCCTTCAGCCTCCAGACGTTGTCGCTCGCGCGCGATAGCGAGATGTCGCTCGCGGTGTGGAATCTGGTGCTTTCGGTGTCTCTTTGTCTTGTTGCGGTTGCCGGGGGCTTCTCCGCCGGCCGGTACGCTTTCGGGTAAAGGGAAAGCTCGGCGATGCAGGACAACATTTCATCGAACCCGACGGCAGCCAAGCAGGCCGAGGAGCGTCCATCTTCCCCTGTGCGCCGTCCCACCTGGGGGCAAAAATTTTGGGATACGGCGGGTTCTTATGTTGCCGTCGCACTCGGCAGCATTGTGGGAGGCGTCGCGCGCTATCTGGTGTCCGTTCTGTTCGTAAGTCAGATCGGGGAGGGCTTTCCCTGGGCCACCTTGTTCGTCAACGTGACGGGCTCATTCATGATCGGATTCTATGCCGCGCTGACCGGTCCCGACGGCAGGCTGTTCGTCAGCCCGCGGCAGAGGCAGTTCGTCATGGTCGGAATTTGCGGAGGCTACACCACCTTCTCCGCGTTCAGTCTCGAGACGTTCCGGCTGGCGCAGTCCGGCAACGTCCAGGCCGCCTCGCTGAATTTGTTCATCTCGGTCGTAGGTTGGCTGACGGCCGTCTGGCTTGGCTATGCGCTAGCCGCACGTCTCAATCGTCTGTAAGGAGACCGTAAAATGCAACTACCGAAACAAGCCGTGCTGCTGCGGATCTTCATCGGAGAAAACGCCAAATTTGACGGACGACCGCTTTATGAAGCTGTCGTGATGAAGGCGCGCGAAATGCAGCTCGCCGGCGCCACCGTGCTGCGCGGCCCGATGGGCTTCGGCAAATCGAGCCTGATCCACACCGACAAGATCTTGCGGCTTTCGATGGATCTGCCGCTGGTCATTGAAATCGTCAACTCCGAGGACAAGGTCAATGCGTTTCTGCCGGTTCTCGACGGAATGATGGATAGCGGTCTCGTTACGCTGGAGAAAGTGCAGGTGCTGCAATACGGCAGCGAAAAGACCGCCGATGCGTAAAGCGCGATGAGAGTTGTATGAATCCTCATCACGCTTCAATTCTTTGATTGAGCATGATCTCCGCGCAAACGCCTTTCGCGTTTGTCGCGAGGGAAAACCACTACTCACTTTTCCGGATCAAGCTCTGGTGGTCGTTCATGCTGGCCGGCGCAGGTGTGTCAGCCGATTTCACCCACAGTAGATCGCAGTTACAAACCCGCGCCTATGCCCGGCCCGGTTTCATTGCCGTTCGCGATTATCGAGTTCGATGGAGATCGATTTTTGCGTTAGTCCGCCAAACGTCAGGGCGGTTCACCGAATCGGGTGCTCAGGTTGAGCGATCAACGCCGCTTGTTTCAGCTTCGCGCGAAAGCTTTTCAATACCGGCCTTGGCTGCGGCAGCGATGTGATCCATGGAAGCCTTGAAAGCCGCATTCTCGTCGCGACCGCGGATTGCTTTCATAAGCAGATGAATTTCGCGGATGCTCTCGGGCATGCGCTCCTTCGATGACAGTGAGTAGCGGCGGAGTTGAATGATGCGCGCGTTGATCAGGCGCAGAAAGTTGGGAATTAGCGGGTTTTTTGCGCCATCAAGCAGCACTGTGTAGAACGCCGCCTTGCTGGAAATGATGGCGTCGATATCGCCGCTCATCAAGGCGGCCTCCACTGCATCGGCGCGGACATGTAACTGATCGATCTGTGCGTCGGTTGCGTTCTGGCAGAACAGCTTGGCTGCCAACGCTTCCAGAACACCGCGGATCTGGTAAATCCCGATTGCTTCCTGAACCTCGAGCTTTGCCACCACCGGCCCGCGATTGGGCAGGGTGCGGATCAGCCCTTCGGCCTCGAGTTCGCGCAGAGCTTCGCGCACAGATGGACGGCTGACGCCGAGCTTCTCGCAAAGATCTTTTTCAATCAGCCGCTGATTGGGTTTGAATCGCTGCGACACGATGGCGTTGCGCAGCATCTCGGCGACCTGCGTGCGGACAGGGGCCGCGACGGCTGCAACTCGCATCGACGCCATATCCAGACTGTCGTCCAAGCTGTTTGACCCCATTCCAAAATCCGAATCCACCCTACTCGCACCGGCATTCCCGGCGCAAACGAAGCTACTCAACCGTGTGGACAGCGCCGGAAGGCCGCACGTAACCGGCGCGGCCTTCACATCCGCTATCGCAGGTGTTAAATGTCTGCACCTTAGTCATATTGTCAGGCAAGACTACAATCATGTCAACGTACTGAAATATGGGCATATACGTATTTGCCGTGGTTTGGAATGCGGCGGGCGAACACTAAAACGTGGGGAAAGCGTGCGAGATGGCGGATAGGGGTAAGGCCGAGGCGACGTTCGACTATGTGATTGTCGGAGGGGGCGCCGCGGGGTGTGTGTTGGCGACCCGGTTGACGGAAAATTCGAGCGTCACCGTCTGTATTCTCGAGGCCGGCCCCGAAGACACGCATCCGATGATCCGGATTCCGGCCGGTGTCATCAAGCTGCTGTGGAACCCCGACGTCGCCTGGCAATTCAGAACCGAACCTAGCGCCGGAACCAATGGCCGGCCGGTCTTCGCGCCGCAGGGCAAGACGCTGGGTGGGTCATCGTCGATCAACGGCATGATCTTCAACCGTGGCTTGCCGTCGGATTTCAACGGCTGGGCGCAGGCCGGCAATAAAGGCTGGGGCTACGATGACGTTCTTCCCTACTTCAAGAAATCGGAGCGCCGCATCGGCGTGGCCGACGATACGGTTCGTGGCCGTGGCGGTGCGATCCCCGTCACCGACAATGAGTGGATCACCCCGCTCACCGAGGCCTTTGTCAACGGCGTCGCCGCAACCGGCGTGCCGCGCAACGTCGATTACAATAACGGATCGCAAGCCGGCGTCGGCTACATGCAGCGGGCGATCGAGCATGGCCGCCGCGTCAGCGCCGCGCGGGGTTATTTGGGGCAGGCAAAGGGGCGCCCCAATCTCAAAATCATCTGCCGCGCGCAGGCCGACAAGATCCTGTTCGAGGGCAAGAAGGCGGTTGGCGTTGCCTTTCGTCATTCAGCGACAAGCGAGCCGCGCATTCTTCATGCGCGCAAGGAAATCATTGTTTCCGCCGGTTCGCTGAATACGCCGAAGCTGATGCAGCTGTCGGGTGTCGGTCCTGCCGAGGTGTTGCAGCGGCTTGGCGTCAGTCCGGTGCAGGTTTTGCCCGGCGTCGGCCGTAACCTGTCCGACCATTTTGGCGCACGCACCGTCGTCGAGATCAAGGGGGCGGCCACCGCCAACGAATTATCTCGCGGGCCGCGCCTCGCATGGGAGGTCGCCAAATGGCTGATCGGCAAGCCGAGCATTCTCGGACTGAGCTCGTCGCTCGCTTATGTATTCTGGCAGTCGCAGCAGGGGCTTGACCAGCCGGACCTGCAATTTGTCTTCACCCCGATCAGTTTCAAGGCCGGCCTGTTCGGCGTGCTTGACGACTTCCCGGGTGTTTCGCTCGGTACCTGGCCGCATCGTCCGCATAGTCGCGGCTATGTCGAGGCGCGATCGGCCAATGCCTTCGATGATCCGATAGTCCAGCCAAACTATCTCGCCGAGTCCTATGACCAGCGCACGATGGTCGCAGCTATCCGCCTGACGCGAAAATTTCTCGGGACGCTGGAATTCTCGAAATACGTCGTGCGAGAGAGTGTGCCGGGGCCGAAACTGGACAGCGACGAAGAGTTGCTCGATTTCGCGCGGCAGACCGGATCGACGATCTACCACTTTTGCGGCACGAGCCGCATGGGTCCGGCGGCCGACGTGAACGCGGTCGTGTCTGACCGTCTTCAGGTCCACGGCCTCGAAAACCTGCGCATCGTTGATGCCTCAATCATGCCTTCGGTGCCGTCGGGCAACACTTATGCCCCCACGCTCATGCTGAGTGAAAAAGCCGCAGACATGATTCGCGAAGACGCCCGCCTGTAAGTTGACGGGCTGATAATCAGATTGTAAGACACGATTATTGGCCGACACGAAAACGATCGGCGAGGCTTGGCGTCCTGGCCATCCGCAATTTAGGGAAATGGAAATGTCTCTAGGTTTTAGAACGACGCGGCGCAGCTTCATGGGTAGCGTAGCTGCGGTCGCAGCCATCGTCGGTTCGCCCTTCGTTCGTCCGGCTTCGGCCGAAGATACGTTCAAAATCGGCATTTTGACCGATCTCACGGGTTCGTTCTCCGATCTCGGCGGGCCCGGCACCGGGGTCGCAGCGCAACTCGCCATCGACGAGGTCGGAGGCGCGGTGCTCGGCCGCAAGGTCGAACTTCTCATCGGCGACCATCAGCAGAAGGCCAATGTCGGTCTCGCCCTGGCGCGCGAATGGATTGAGCGTCGCGATCTCAAGGCCTTCGTTGACGTCATGAACTCGGGCATCGCCATCGGCGTAAACAAACTTGCCGCCGACTACAAGCGGCTGGCCTTCTTCTCCGCCGCTGCGACCGACAAGATTTCGGAAGAAGCCTGCAACGAATACGGCATCGCCTGGAATACGGACACCTATGCCCAGACCAATGCGGTCGCCGCGAGTATGATCGGGAAGGGGTTGGACAGCTGGTTCTTTATCGTCGCCGACTACGAATTCGGTCACGCGATGCAGGCCTCGATGGATCAGGCCGTGAAGAAGGCCGGCGGCAAGGTGCTCGGCGCCGTTCGCCATCCGCTCGGCACGCTCGACTTCTCGTCCTATGTGCTGCAAGCGCAGGCCTCCGGCGCAAAGGTCATCGCCATTGCTTCCGGCGGTCACGACACCGTCAACACCGTCAAGCAGGCGCAGGAATTCGGAGTCTCTCATCGCGGCCAGACTGTCGTCGCGCTGTTGCCCTATCTCTCCGACATTCACGCGGTCGGTTTGCAGACGATGCAGGGCCTGCGTTTCATCGATCCGTGGTACTGGGACATGGACGACCAGTCGAGAGAGTTGGGCAATCGCTTCTTCAAGAAGTTCAACAAGATGCCGACCTCGGTGCAGGCCAGCGTTTATTCCTCGACATTGCAGTATCTCAAGGCCGTGGAAAAGCTCGGCTCCGACGATCCGGGCAAGGTGCGCAAATATTTTCTCGAAACAACGCTGAACGACGCGTTTCTGCGCAACGGCAAGCTGATGCCCAATGGCCGCATGGCGCACGACGTATATCTCGTCGAGGTCAAGACTCCGAAGGAGTCGAAGGGCGACTGGGACTACGAGAAGGTGCTCGCCACGGTCGGTGCCGATCAGGCGTTCCGTCCACTTTCCGAGAGCGCCTGCAAGCTGCGCTCGTAAAAGCTCCACCGATCTCGCTTCCAGCCCAAGTAGCTCCGGTCAAGTTCATCAAATAAATCGCGAAAGCGACATTATTCTGGCAACGAAGGCGCTGACCAAGGCTTTCAGTGGCTTCGTTGCCGTCAACAAGGTCAATATTAACGTCAAGCGTGGATCAATCCACGCCATTATCGGTCCGAACGGCGCCGGCAAGACGACGTTGTTCAATTTGCTGACCAAGGTGCATCAGCCGACCAGCGGCAGCATCGAATTCAACGGCCTGGACATCACTGCGCTGACGTCGCCGGAGATCGCGCGGCTTGGCCTTGTCCGCTCGTTCCAGATTTCGGCGATCTTTCCGGCGCTGTCGGTGTTGCAGAATGTGCGCATCGCGCTGCAAAGTCGCGGCGGCCGTTCCTTCGATTTCTGGCGATCGAAACTATCGCTGAACAAATTCAACGACGAGGCCGAAAAATATATTGCCTCGGTTGGGCTCGGTGATTCCGTGAATGTCATTGCCGCCGATCTTCCCTATGGACGCCGTCGTGCACTAGAAATCGCAACGACGCTGGCGATGGAGCCCGAGCTTCTGCTGCTTGACGAGCCAACGGCCGGCATGGGTCACGAGGACGTCGATCGCATTGCGGACCTCATCAAGCAGTGCTCGGCTGGCCGCACTATCGTCATGGTCGAGCACAATCTCGGCATCGTCGCTCGCCTGGCCGATGTGATCACCGTGCAAGTGCGAGGGCAAGTGGTTGCCGAAGGCAGCTATGAATCCGTCTCGAACAATCCGATCGTCAAGCAGGCCTATCTGGGGGCGGACAGTGAGTGATACGCCAGTTGGCCAGAAACTGATCGATATCACCGGCCTCGAAGCGTGGTACGGGGATTCGCACGTCCTTCATGGCGTCAGCCTGCATGTCAACAAGGGCGAGGTCGTTACTATCCTTGGCCGTAACGGTGCTGGCAAGACCACGACGCTTCGTTCGATTATCGGGCTGATGGCGAAGAAGCGCGGCTCGATCAAGATTCGCAACACCGAGGCGATCAATGCGTCGCCGACCGCCATCGCGCATCTCGGCGTGGCCTATTGTCCGGAAGAACGCGGTATCTATTCGTCGCTCAACGTCGAAGAAAATCTCTATCTTCCTCCGAAATTGCGCGACGGTGGTTTCACGATCGACGAAATATTCGACCTTTTTCCGAATATCCGCGAGCGGCTGTCGAGTCGCGGCACCAATCTGTCCGGTGGCGAACAACAGATGCTCGCGATCGCGCGTATCCTGCGTACCGGAGCCGACATCCTGCTGCTCGACGAACCGACCGAAGGCCTGGCGCCGGTGATTGTGAAGCAGATCGCGCACGCTGTCGAACTGCTCAAGAAGCGCGGCTTTACCGTCGTTCTGGTCGAGCAGAACCACCGATTTGCCCAGCGACTTGCCGATCGTCACTACGTGATGGAGACCGGCGCGGTCGTTGATGAGTTCTCGCGCGACACGATCCAGCGCGAGTGGGACAAAGTGACCCGGTATCTGAGCGTCTAAGGATCAAGGGCGATGTTCGATAATTTATCAGTGGCGGCCGTTTCCGGACAGCTCATTCTCGGCTTGATCAACGGCTCGTTCTACGCGCTGTTGAGCCTCGGCCTTGCGATCATCTTCGGTCTGCTGCGTGTCGCCAACTTCGCCCATGGCGCCCAGTTCATGCTGGGCGCGTTCACCGCGCTGCTGCTTCTGAACTACCTCAAAATCGGCTATTGGCCGTCATTGGTGCTTGCGCCGCTGGTCGTGGCGGCTATTTCGATCGCTTTCGAACGGCTGATGCTGAGTCGTCTTTACCATTTGCATCATCTCTACGGCATGTTGCTGACTTTCGGCCTGGCGCTCCTGTTCCAGGGTATCATCCTCGATCGCTTCGGCTCATCCGGTTCCCCCTATCCGGCTCCCGATCTGCTACGCGGGGCCGTCGATCTTGGTTTCATCTATGTGCCGATTTACCGGCTTTGGGTTATCGGAGCAGCTGTCGTCGTCTGTACTGCGACCTGGCTGCTAATCGAAAAAACCAAGTTGGGGTCATATCTGCGTGCCGCGACAGAGAATCCCGATTTGCTCAAGACCTTCGGCGTGCGCGTGCCGCTATTGCTGACGGCGACTTATGGCGCGGGCGCGGGTCTCGCCGCTTTCGCAGGCGTGATGGCCGCGCCGGTCTACCAGGTCAGCCCGACCATGGGCGCTGATCTCATCATTGTCGTCTTTGCGGTTGTCGTCGTTGGCGGCATGGGCTCGCTGGCCGGCGCCATCTTTGCCGGGTTTGGCCTCGGAGTGCTGGAGGGGCTGACCAAGTTGTTTTACCCGCAGGCCGCCAACAGCGTCATCTTCGCGGTGATGGCGCTGGCGCTGTTGTTCCGCCCGGCCGGTCTGTTCGGCAAAGATGCTTAATCAACGAGGAAGCTGAAGCCGTGCAAACGAGTTCGTCCAATCCGGCGGCTAATCCGGTCTCCAGGAGATCTCGCTGGAATCTCGAAATTATCGGGATGATTCTCGTCGGACTATTTTTCCTGGTCGCGCCGGTTTTCGTCTATCCCGTCTTTCTGATGAAAGCGATGTGTTACGCTATTCTGGGCATCAGCGTGAATCTGCTGCTCGGCTATGCCGGCATGCTTTCGTTTGGACACGCGGCTTTCTTCGGCATGGCGGGATATTTCTTCGGCTACGTCGCCAAGGTCTATGGACTTGACGTCCTGCCGTCGCTCGTCGTTGCGGCCATTGGTGCGACGCTGCTCGGCGCGGTCTTTGCCGCCATCGCTGTGCGCCGCATTGAGTTCTACTTCGCCATGACGACGCTGGCGCTGGCCCAGCTGGTTTACTTCTTCTGTGTCCAGGCCCCCTTCACCGGCGGCGATGACGGTCTTCAGGATATTCCGCGCGGCCAGTTGTTCGGATTTAGCTTGCGCGACAACACGAACCTTTACGCCTTCGTTTTCGTGATGTTCATGCTGTGCCTGATGTTCACTTATCGGGTTGTGAATTCTCCCTTCGGCGAGATGCTCAAGGCGATCCGCGAGAACGCCGATCGCGTACGCTCGCTGGGGCAAAATCCGATATCGTACAAGTTCATCGCCTTCGTGCTCTCGGCCTTCCTCGCATCGGTGGGCGGAGCGCTGAACGCACTGGTATTCCAGTTGGCGGCATTGCCGGACGTGCATTGGCTGATGTCGGGTGACGGCGTGCTGATGGCGCTCGTCGGCGGTATCGGCACATTGATCGGTCCCGTGGTCGGAGCGTTGTTCATAGTCGGGGCGCAGGATGGGCTGGCCGAACTCGGCGTATCGATCGTCGTGCTGCAGGGCGTTCTGTTCATTACGACCGTGCTGATGTTCCGCAAGGGGATCGTCGGCGAACTGGCCCGCTTCAAGAAGTGGTTTGAATAGCCAGGATGCGCCGCCGGCGCATCCTTGAACTCTGAAACTTTCTGACAATTGCGATGGGTTTTTCACCCTCGCCGAGAGACGACCAAAGGGACCGATCGATGACCGCACCATACGAACGCCTGGAGATGCTGATCGACGGTGAGTGGACCGGCGGAACGGCCTATACGTCCATCGCGGTCGAGAACCCTGCGACCGAGGACAAGCTCGGTGATCTGCCGTTCGCCTCGGCTGCGGACCTCGACCGGGCGCTCGAAGCCAGCGCCAAAGGCTTCGATACTTGGAAGAAGACTCCCGCATTAGAGCGTCAGGCGGTTATGGAGCGGGCGGCACAGCTTATGGAGACGCGGCGCGAGGCAATCGCGCGAACCTGCACGCTCGAGCTTGGCAAGCCGCTGCGCGAATCGTTGCAGGAAATGGATTTCGTCATCGGCGTTCTGCGCTGGTACGCCGAGGAGGCCAAGCGTGCCTATGGTCGTATCATCCCGGCGCGGGCGCCGAACACACGCAATATGGTGATGAAAGAGCCCGTCGGTCCCGTGCTTGCCTTCGTGGCATGGAACTTTCCGGGTACCAATTTTATACGCAAGGTAGCCGGAGCGCTGGGCGCGGGTTGCTCGATCATCGTCAAGCCGAGCGAGGAAACGCCCGGTACGGCGATCGCGATCGCCCGCTGCTTCCAGGAGGCGGGGTTGCCGGCAGGTGTGCTCAACGTCGTATTCGGCGATGCGGCCATGGTGTCGAGCCACCTGCTGCGTTCGAAGATCCCGAAGAAGGTCACCTTCACCGGCAGCGTGCCGGTCGGTATCCTGTTGCAAAAGCAGGCCGCGGACACGCTCAAGCGTTGTACCATGGAGCTTGGCGGGCACGCGCCGTTCATCGTCTTCGATGACGCGGACATCGATGCCGCCGCGCAACTCGGCTCCGCTTTCAAATTCCGCAATTCGGGGCAGGTCTGCACCTCGCCAAGCCGCTTCTTCGTCCACAGGCGAGTTCACGATCATTTCGTCGATGCATTCGCGAAGAACATCGGCAAGATAGTAGTCGGTAACGGCCTGGAGGAGACGACGACGATGGGGCCGCTCGCCGCCAAGCGGCGCGTCGGCATCATGGAGCGCATCGTGGCCGATGCCATCCAGCACGGCGCGTCGGTCGTCGCCGGTGGTGCGCGTGTTGGCAACCGCGGCTCGTTCTACGCGCCGACATTGCTTGACGGCGTCTGCGACGACGCATCGGTGATGCGCGAGGAGCAGTTTGGCCCGGTTGCTCCGGTGGCAGTCTTCGACGATCTCGATGAGGTCATTGCACGCGCCAATAGCGTTGACGTCGGTCTTGCCTCATACGTTTTTACGCGCAACGGCGCGCGCGCGGAGCAGATGTCGACGCGCCTCGATGCAGGCCTTGTCGGCATTAACAACACCATGATCTCGCTGCCCGAAACGCCGTTCGGTGGCGTCAACCAGAGCGGCTATGGCTCGGAAGGCGGCATCGAAGGCCTTGATTCCTTCCTGCGCACCAAATTCGTCGCCGAAACACGCACGTTATAAGCGAAAGGATCGCGAACCATGCCGCGTGCAAAAACGCAGGACGGTTACGAACTGTACTATGAAACGGCGGGGTCGGGTGTGCCGATCATCTTCGTGCACGAATTCGCCGGCGATCACACGAGTTGGGAAGGTCAGTTGCGTCATTTCGGCAAGACGCATCTTTGCATCAGCTTCTCTTCGCGAGGCTTCAGCCCGTCAGACGTTCCGACCGATCCGGCCGCTTATGACCAGATGCGCGCGGTGGATGATATCGCGGCCGTTCTTGACGCCGCCACTGTCGATAAGGCTCATGTCGTCGGCCTGTCGATGGGCGCGATCGCGACGTTGCATTTCGGGATTCGGCACCGCGCGCGCGTTCGCTCGCTGTGCCTCGGTGGCTGTGGCTATGGCGCCGATCTCGACAAGCTGGATGCGTTCCGGGCGCGCAGCGAGCAGACCGCGCTTGCCATCGAAACTATGGGGATGGCTGATTTCGCTCGCGTCTACGCGACGGGTATCGGCCGCGTGCAGCTCGAGACAAAGGACAAGCGCGGATACGACGAGTTCCTCGCCAAGCTCGCGGGCCACGACGCCGTCGGCGCAGCGATGACGCAGCGATACCTGCAAGGCCGCCGCCCGTCGATCTACACCCTCGAAAACAAGCTCAAGACGCTCGATGCGCCGACGTTGATCATGGTCGGCGACGAAGACACGCCTTGCCTTCAGCCGGGCCTTTTTCTGAAACGCACCATTCGTACGGCGGCACTCGGTGTCATCCCGAACGCCGGTCATTCGATCAATCTTGAAGAGCCCGAGGTCTATAACGAGATTCTCGCGCGTTTTTTGGCGCAGGTCGATGCGGGGCGCTGGCCCTCGCGCGACGACCGCGCCGACATGGTGCCGGATTTGGCGCCTGGTAAAAATTGAACGCGACGCAGCGGATGCCCGTTATGACCGAAGCCCAATCCGACAAAGCCGTCACGATCGCGTCGCTCGATTGCTTTCCGATCCGGCTGCCGCTCCGGAAGCCGATGAAGCTTGCGGGCGGCTATGTCCACAACGCCGAGATCCTTTATTTGCGTGTTCGCACGGCCGACGGTGTCGAAGGCTGGGGTGAGGCTATTGCCGATCCCGGCAATGCCGGTGAGACAGTGGGCGGCATGCAGCGCATGATCGACGAACGTCTTAAGCCGTTGGTGATCGGCGCGTCCGCTTTCGACCGCATTTCCATCCTCAATGGAATGGCAGCCTCGGTATTTGCCAATGGCGGTGCGATTGGTGCCATCGACATGGCCTTGCTCGATCTGGTCGGAAAGCTGAAGAATATTCCGGCTGTTGACGTCCTCGGCGGCGCGTGCCGGCGCTCGCTGAAGACGGTGTCTATCGTCGGCGGTTCCGATCGGACCGCTGTGCTGGAAGATGTCGCGCAGTTGCTCGATGCCGGGGTCGACTGCTTCAAGCTGAAGGTTGGCTCGGGTCCGGTACGCGAGGACATCGCGATGCTAAAGGTTGTGCGCGACGCCATTGGCGGCGATCGCTTCCTCTGCGCCGACGCCAATATGGCATGGGATATAACGACGGCTTTGCAATTTGCGCGCGGCGCAGCCGACGTCGGGCTCGATTATCTCGAACAGCCGATTGTCGCCGATCATCAGCGTATGGCGATGTTCGCCGCGCAATGTCCCGTGCCGATCTCGGCCGACGAGGCGATCCACAGCCTCAACGATGTCATGACGCTGAACAACTTGAGAGCGATCTCGGGCGTGAGCCTGAAGTCGATCAAGCTCGGCGGGCCGACCGAACTCAAGCGCGTGGCGACGATCTGCGACGGTCTGGGGTTGTCGGTCGGCATCGCCATGATGATGGAAACCTCTTTATCTACCGCGGCGATGATCCACACCTCCTGTGCGCTGCCGCAGGCCGACTGGCCTTTCAATATCGGTTCGGCGTTTCTCGCTGCGGATCCAAATAGTGATGGCGATTTGTCCATGGCTGGCGCGGTCAGCTGCCCGGTGGGGCCTGGCCTCGGAGTGAACGTCGACGAAGCGTCCTTGCGGCGCTTCGCGAGAGAGTGAAAACCTTTCCCCAAAAGGGAAGCGACGATGAGCAACGAAATGGATTGGGCCGCAAAGGTCATGTTCGACGAAGGCCTCAAACACCGCCGAGAGGTGAAGATGGGCAAGGTGTCCGCCACTCCGGCGAAAATGTAATCGAATTGCATTCACGGCAAGGAAGGTTGATAATGGCTGTAAAGCAGGAACTCGGATTCGTCGGCGTAGGCCGCATGGGAATCCATATGGCAGGTCGGCTGCTCGAGGCTGGCTATGGCGTCACGATCTTTGACCTCAACGAAACCAATGTCGCGCGTCTGGTACAGCGTGGCGCCAAGCGTGCGGCGTCGCCTGTCGAGCTTGGAGCCGCGGCCGACATCGTGTTTGCCAGCCTGCCGACCCCGGACATCGTGAAATCGGTCGCGCTCGAGGTTGCCGCCGGTGGCAAGACCAGGACTCTCGTCGATCTCTCCACCACCGGTCCGGTGATGGCGAGGGAGATTGCCGGGGAACTCGCGGCGAAAGGAGTAACCATGGTTGATGCGCCGGTGAGCGGGGGGCCAGGTGGCGCCGAGCGTGGCACCGTCGCCATCATGGTCGCGTGCAAGCGAGAACTTGCCGAGACGCTGCGGCCGATCCTCGAGGTAATGGGCAAGGTGTTCTGGATCGGCGCTGAGCCGGGGCAGGGCCAGGCCATGAAACTCGTCAACAATATATTGTCCGCCTCCGCGGTTACGATGGCGTCTGAGGCGCTTGCCCTGGGTGCGAAGGCGGGGATCGACGCCGATACGATGATTGCGGTCATCAACTCCGGTAGCGGTCGCAACACGGCGACCGAAGACAAGTTTCCGCGCTGCGTGCTGACCCGACGCTTCGATTTCGGTTTCTCGGTCGGCCTGATGCACAAGGATGTCAAGCTCGCCGTTTCGTACGCGGAGCAGCTTGGCGTGCCCATGGTCGTCGGCAATGCAGTCAATCAACTGCTGTCGATCACCGAGGCCAACGAGGGATTCAATGGCGATCTGACGACCACGGCCAGGACGGTTGAGAAGTGGGCCGGCGTGGAAATCAAGGGCAACGTCGGCTGAGCGCAGGCTCCTGATACCTATCGGTCATCGCGTGACCGGCGGTGACCCGATATTTTGTCGAAGCGATACGAGGAAACGATGCTTGATCGTCCGAACGTCACTCAGCGGCTGGCCCGCTTCATCGCAGATACCCGCCCCGGGGATATCCCCGTGGAGGTCATGCATCAGGCCAAGCGTTCGGTAATGAATTATTTCGCCGTGGCGCTCGCGGGTTGCCGGACCGCGCCGGTCGAGATCGCGCTGGCGACTCTAAAGGAATTCTCCGGCGGCAAACAGGCGACCATCGTTGGCCGGAGAGAGCGTATCGATGCGTTGAGCGCCGCGTTCCTCAACGCCGCCAGCGCGAATGTCTATGATTTTTGCGATACCCATACGCGCACGGTGATCCATCCGACCGCGCCGGTCGTGCCGCCGTTGCTGGCGCTGTCGGAAATGCGCTCCGTGAGCGGCGCCGAACTGTTGTTTGCTATCGTGATTGGCAGCGAAGTCCAGGCACGGATCGGTCTGGCGGTGTCGCCGCAACATTACGCGAATGGCTGGCACATCACGTCCACCTGCGGCGTTTTCGGCGCCGCTTCGGCCGTCGGCAAGATCATCGGCCTCGATCAGCAGAAACTCGGCTGGGCCCTCGGCGCAGCCGCGACGCAATCGTCTGGCCTGTGCGAGTGCCTTGGCACGGCGACGAAAAGCGCCAGCGTCGGCAATGCCGCCCGCAATGGTTTGCTGTCGGCGCTGCTGGCGGAGAAAGGCTTCGACGGGCCGCCGGAACCACTCGCGGGCGTGCAGGCGTTTTATAATGCGATGGGTGTGCCACCCGACTATCGCTTCCTCACTGAGGGTTATGGCGAAACGTGGGAATTGATGGAGACATCATACAAGCCGTATCCCTGCGGCTTCGTGATCAATCCGGTGCTGGATTGCGTGCTCGATTTCCGGCGAGATAATCCGAAGGTCGAGGTCACCAGGGTCGTGGTGCACGGCAATTCACTCCTGGCGCAGCGTACCGACCGTCCTGACGTTACCAGCGGGCGGTTGTCGCAAGTCAGCGTGCAGCACGCTGTCGCGGTTGCCTTGTTGTTTGGCAAGGCGGGCGTGGAAGAGTTTAGCGACGAGGCCGTTGCCGATCCGAAGGTCGCGGCCCTGCGCAGCAGGGTAGAAGTCGTGCGCGACGACAGCTTCGAGACCATCGCCGCCGCTGTCGAGATCACCACAGTGGACGGCAAGGTTCAAAAGCTGTCGACCAGGGCCGCACGCGGCAGCGAGATCAATCCGCTGAGCGATAGCGATCTGGAAATCAAGCTACGCAACGTAGCGGCGGCGTGGGATAAGCATTACGACGTGCGCCCTCTCATTGACGCCATCTGGGCGCTCGACAAGAGCGCCGACGTTTCAGGTTTGAGCGGCCTCGCAATCCCGCGCGGCTAAGGCGTTGCACGGAGATCATGCTTCATCAAAGAACTAAAGCGCGATGACGGTTCAACCGAATCTCGTCGCGCTTTAGAACGGCCCCCCTGGCGGATGAGGCTGGAATTTTCCGCCATGCCCGAAACCGGTGTAATATCAGCCTGTGCCATCGGCGGGACGATAATCGCCGTGAAGGATTGACTGGCGCCGGATTGGCCCAGTAGCGACGAAGAGACCTTAAATCGATGGCTGACGAAGCGGGGGGCCAATAGCGCAGCATTGGCGGCGGTTTTGATGCAAGCCTCGTCTTCGTCAAAGCACATGGCTGCCCATCCCTTTCCGAGAAGGGCCGAGTCGGGCGTCGACCCGGCGTTTGGGTCGACCAGGGGCCTCTCGTAGAGCGGATGATCAGGGCTGTAGAAAGCGACCGCAAAGGCCAGGTCATCGTCGCCGCCAACCGCCGGAAGCATTTTGTCGGAATGCAGGTGCCATCGGCAAGTCAATTCTGCCGCCGCCTTCTGATAGAAGTTGCGTCCCTCATGCAACGGATAGCTATTTCGATACAGGGCATGACCGGGTGCCACCACGACGACCGAGAGGACCGCAATCGCAAATGCGGCGGCGGCCAGTTTGACCGTATGAAGGCGCTCAATAGGATAGCTGGCGCCGCAAACGACCAGAATTGCGAACATGAAAAGACCCTGCAACGCCCAAATCGGCTGTAGGTCGCTTTTCAGGGCTACCGCCGCGATCGGCGGGAAAATGATGGTTCCGACGCTGACGAGGAACAGCAACCATAAGCCCTCATTCAGCGCAAAAAAATCCAGTCGAAACCTCCTCAGCCGGTCTCCGGCCATCAAGATCCATGCGACCGCGGGTAGCGCAAGCACCATCGCAGCACCGGGAGCGAACAGAAGCGCGTCGATCAGCGATCGATCGAATGGTTTTCCCGCGTGCGTCGCGAGCGCATAGCCGAAGGGTTTTGCTCCTGTTGTCGCCAGCCAATGCAAATGCGGTCCGAGCGCTGCAAGGCCTGTGATCATCGAGAGCCAGGGCGCTGCCGAACCAAAATAAGCGCGCCGTCCTTGATGAAGGATTGCGGCGAACACGAAGCCGGCGATCAAGAACACGGAATAGTATTTGCCCAGCATGGCCAACGCCGCGGCCGCGCCGGCTGCTACGGCCCATCCAGGCCGGCGTGTTTCGAACGATCGGAGAAAGCAATAGGTGGCAAGTGGCCAGGTCGCCAGCAGAACTGAATTCGCGTTGAAGCGTTGCGCGTGAAACTGGTAGATCGGCGTCAACATGAGAAGCAGCAGGACGATCAGCCTCTTGTCGCCATGCACGAAACGGCGAGAGATCAGATCGACGATCCATAGCGCAGCCGCCGAGTTGGTCAGGGCCATCAACTGAAACGACCAGTTTTCGAGCGGAAAAACCGATGTCCAGGCCCGCGCGGCCCACGCCATCAACGGCGGATGTTTGGCAGAACCCCATTCGATGCTGCGTCCGAGCGTCCACGTCTCCAGGACATCGGGGTGCAGATCGCCGCCGATATAGGCTATCGACAGGAATGCCTGCCAGCTGATGACGAAATCCGCAGAGCAGAAGCGGAACGGCCCACCTCGCGTCGACGTCGGCCATTCTGCCGAGAAAAGACCGCCGCAGATCCGGGAATGGGAAAAGAGGCTCGGCGACCTCGGCATGGACACAAGAGTGAAACAATTTCCTGTTCTCCGTTTCAATCATGAAGCCGGGGCCAGAAGTGTTTTCAGCGCTGATGACCGTTCGCTTAAAGGACGCTCGTGTCTGAAATCGAAAGTAACGATGGAGAAATGGAGATTTTTTGCGTTCAAAAACGCATCGCAGCGCCGGCTGCTCTCGTCCAACTGGCGGGACTTGAGTTTGCGGTTGTTCGTGATTGCTCCGCGGGGGCGACGATCTGCCGCTACCGACGGCGAATACGACGCCATGGACATTCGGGCCGTCCCGATCGCCGTGTTCTTTGTTAGAACATAGCGACGGCGAAAATCGGACTCATGCGCGGCATTTTTGATGGCCGGCGCGCCTCGACGATCCCGGCCGGGCAGGCGTCGCGAGCGGTGTGATCCTGAATAAGGCGGGGCCTACCGCCGACACAGAGCGGTTCGAATTCTTTCCGGTTTTTCCGGCGAGAAACTGCTGCGCGTGGGCCGCGACGCTTCATGCGGAGGAAAGCGCTGCCGCGGGCACAAAACCGGGAAACAATCGGCCTCTATCAAGCATCGGTGAACCAACCGGTCCGGTCGATTGTAAAACGATCTCACGTACTCGACCATTTCGTCAACGCGGTGCGCTCATGAATCTCGTTCACGCCACTCGTTAAAGACGTTCATCGGATTGACGCCGTGCGACTCGATTGATTGATAGCTGATGATCAACGTGTTCCACCTGGATCACAGCCGGTGCAATCGCAAAGGCGATTTCGAAAAGCCATAGGTAAGACGAGAAGAGGAGAGTTACGTGACTTCGCCAAGGCCTGAGTGGAAGGAGATTTACGCGGGCGGCTCGCAGGAAGCTGAGAAGATATTATTCGACGCGTTATCCAGGGAAATTCACGAGATTCGCAAACGCGTCGCACACAAGACCGGCAAGAATGGGCTGCGTACCCTTCATGCGAAGATACTCGTCGGTGTTCGAAATGCGCAACTTCATATTGATGATGATCTTCCGATTGAATTTGCGGCGGGTTACTTCAAGCCGGGCGAGCGGTTTTCTGTAACGGCGCGTTTTTCGAACGCGTCGCCGATGTGTTTGGGCGATACTGGGCAAGATATGCGCGGTGTCGCGCTGCGGGTCGATCCAGAAAATGGCCAGCGCCATGATCTGCTAATGACAAGCTATCAAGTCTCACATGCGAGAGACGCGCGGCAATTCATCGAAGTTGCCAAGATCGCGACGGGTCCGAAAGCTCTGATCGTGCCGCGTTTAATCTACAAACTGGGCCTTGCGGAGACGAAGCGTATTATCGCGAATATCAAGGCAGGCGGTAGAGCAGTGGAAAGTATCGCTAGTCTGCGATTTTGGAGTCGCGCAGCGCTTCTGTGGGGCGACGCAGGTCCGGTCCGTTATACCTTGCGACCGCTGTTGGCGTCGGATGGAAGGAAGCCGAACAGCGACGACCCGGATTATCTCGGCAATGAGTTCGCTGGGCGATTGCTACGGGAGGAAATTCGATACCGCTTCGCTGTTCAACGATTCGTGGACGAGGTCAGCACGCCGATTGAAGACGGGGCAGTCGAATGGCGCGAGAGCGATTCACCCTACGTTGACGTTGCGACGCTGGTAATTCCTCAACAGGATTTAAGAAGCGATGAGGCTCGCGCCGCTAAAGCGGCTGTTGACGGTCTTGCATTTAATCCGTGGAATTGTCCGCCCCCGTTCAGACCACTCGGAAATCTCAATCGAGCCAGAGGACCGGTATATGCGGCGAGCGCGGCGGAGTGGCTCGGATCGCTACCGCATCGCGGAAATTTGTGAGAACGCGTTGCCGCCCGGCCAAAATTGCAGAAACAAATGTGTGAAAAGCGCCGTGGCGGGCCGCCAGCCATCTCGGAATGTCGCTTGAGGTTCTGCTCAACACCTGCGGCCACCGTCACCCTGACTATTTGTCGGATGCGGTCGGGAAAATCGCGATGCGCGAGCCCGGTCACGAACGAAAGGCGCACGTATCTGGCGCGGTCATCCGGCTGCGCCGAGAAGACCCCTGACTGTCGAGCTCGGCCCGCCGTCCGGTGATGAACACATTGGCGCCTCTTCAACAAACCTTTTGGCGGTAGCGAAGCCGATGCCGCTGCTGCCTCCTGCGACGACAGCGATCTTGTTTTTCGACATTTTGCTTCTTTCCGGAACTGTCAATGTTCGAGCCCAGCGTCGCCGTTGTGAGCATCGACGGGCCCCGTATCGCGGCCTTGGCGCAGTTCCTCCTTTAGTTGTTCCACCTCCCGTTCCAAGCGGTCGATGCGATCGAGCGCGTGGTCGACGCTGCTGTAATCCATCGCTTCTATCCAGGCGAGGACGGCTGCGAGCGCGCGACGAAATTTCCCTGGCAGTTGGACCAGATGGTTCGCCGCATCCGTCATCGGAATGGGCTCCTCAGATTAGATTCGATGCATTCCGCATGTTGCCTTCAGAGCTGCGACCAGCCCCCGTCGACCGGCAGTTCGGCGCCGGTCGTAAAGGTCGCGTCGAACGCGAGGAAGAGAACGGCTTTGGCGATTTCCTCCGACGTCCCGAAGCGTTTCATCGGATTGGCTTCGCGCATCTGCCCGGTGACCTGGGCAGCCACGTCTTTATCGGGAAACGCTTTGCCGAGGATCGGCGTGTCGATGGGACCGGGTGTCACCGCGTTGACGCGTATCCCGCGAGGAAGAAGCTCTGCGGCGAGCACCCGGGCAAATGACCGTAGCGCAGCCTTGGCGGCTCCGTAGGCGGCGAGCCCTGGCATTCCCTTGATGTTGGCGATCGAGGTCGTGAGGACGACAGAGCCTCCGCGATCGATCAGCGGTGCGAGCTTCTGGACCGCGAAAAACGGTCCCTTGGCGTTCAGGTTGAACATCTCGTCGTACATCGCCTCGGTCGTATTCTCGAGCGGGGCGAAGAGGCCGAACCCGGCGTTGACGAAGAGCAGGTCGATGGTGTCGAACTCGGCCTTGACCCGTGACGCCAGGGCGTCGATGTCCGTCAACGAGCGCGCGTCGCTCGAAACCACGAGGGCGCCTGTTCCGAGCGCTTGCTGCGCCAATTCCAGGCCGGCTCGCGAGCGGCCGGTCACCAGCACGCGCGCGCCCCCATCGAGGAGCATCTTCGCCGTGGCGAGCCCCATGCCGCTGGTGCCGCCGATAATTACCACCTTTTTACCTTGGTGCCGTTCCATGTGTATTCTCCTGGCGAGGTTGGGGTTGCTTTGGTTATTTTAGAACGATTGGGTATGATAATGAGGCGCGGAGGCTTTCACCCGCGATCGGACGCTCCTTCGGGACGCCGCTCTCAAGTCGCTCCGGAAGTCGACGAATTTCTCTATGTCAATCCGACGGATCGTTTTGTGATCGGCGCTTCCGACGGCGCCGCGGGTCGGACAGGCGAGTAATCAACGCCGGAGACATTGACGACGGCCTGCCACGCGGCTTCCTGGTTGGCGCCATCGTGGAGGTGCGGCTGGAGCTGCGCCTCCATCGGGCCTGAGAACTTCCCTTGAGCCGACGCGAAGAATTGCCCTGAGACGTCGGTTCCGAACTCCGACGCCTGGAGGTACCGACCGGCCGCGGTCTTCGGCGTCTGATTCATGCCGGGAATGAGGTTCACGATTGGAATAATCAGATACTTCAACACCGGGCCGGCATTTCGCGCCACGTTGGTGGCGTTCGCCGCACCGGGCGAGACAGCGTACACGGCCATGCCGGAGGGCAGCCGGCGCGCCAGCGCCCCGACCCACCAAGCGACAATGAGCTTCGCGTCAGCATAGGCATTATTGGGCGCGTACTTTACGTTCGGCCCGTTGCGAATCAGGGCTTCAACCGCGGCGGTTTGGTCGTCCCGGAAGTATTTGGCCGCGAAGGCGGCCACATCGGTATATTTGAACATGGGCACGCCCCCTCGGGCCGGCTCCGCGCCGGCGATAACGATCCGCGCGTTGGGGCTCAGCAGATTGGCGCGAAGCAAGCCGACAGTCAGTTGATGATGGCCGATCAGCGGGGCCTGAGAAGCCTCAATACCCGCCGCAGTCATCACACGCGCCTTGCCAGGAACCATGCCGGCATTGAGCAGCAGGAAATCGATCGGCCGATCTCGCTTGACCAGCTCGGCGAGCGCGGACTGAACGCTGGACGGATTGTCCAGATCCAGTTCCAACGGCGTGAAGACCTTTCGTTTGGTCTCCGCCGCGAGTTGTGCGGCCGTTTCCCGGATCTGAGCCGCGTTGCGCCCAGTGATGATGATCTCCCGCCATCCCTCCTCGGCAAGTAGCCGAGCTGCCGCATGGCCCAATCCGGAGGTGGCGCCGGTGACGAGAGCGATCGAATGTTCCATGGGCGTCTCCGTGGTCAAGGACGAAGGCCAAGTCATGAGGCACCGCGAGGCCAGTAACCGGCTTGCTAATTTAGAACCGTTCAGTTACATATTTCCCATTGGCGAGGAGAGCTGTCAAGGAGTTTTGAACTAAATGTTTCAAAATACCGAGAGGCCTCGTGGACGCCCACGTAGCTTCGACGAGAGCGACGCGCTGGAAAAGGCGACCCGGGTGTTCCGGTCGAAGGGGTACGACGGAGCGACGATCGACGATCTCGTCGCCGGCATGGGTGTGGGACGGCCAAGCCTGTATTCCGTCTTCGGGGACAAGCGGACGATATTCTTGCGTGTCCTTCGGGCGTACGCAGAGGCAAAAGGCGCTCGCGCTGCGAAGGCGCTCTTCTCCCCGCCGGCTCTTCGCGACTCACTCGCGGGCTTCCTGAGGCACGCCGTAGAAACTGCGACCGAGGAAGGATCCGCCCCGGGATGTCTTCTGGTGTGCGTTGCGCCCCTCGTCGACGACGCTGAGGTCAGGCAGTTCCTGAAGGACGCCGTGGCCGGCGGCATGGCGCTCGTGAAACGCCGGTTCTGCGACGCGATCAGCGCGGGAGAGTTACCGCCTGATTTTCCCGTGGCCGCGCGCGCGAGCCAGGTCCTCGACCTGTCGCGCGGTCTGACCGTGCGTGCGCAGATGGGCACGTCGCGCAAGACGCTCCTGAAAGACGCCGAAGAAGCGGCCGACTTGGTGCTCCTGCCGCGGCAGAGAAATCCGGAACATTGATGCTGACGGCGTGAACGTCCGAACGAGCCACCGGAGGCTGCCCCGGCGATGAGGCGGCGGAGCCTCAAATTTATTGAGTTACCGATTGGAGATAGGCGCCCACTTGCGTATGTCTTATTGCGTTACTTGATTGTGTCGAGAAACCGCGCTCACCCCAAACTCTAGGCAGCGCGTCTCCCCCGAAGAGGTTTTCGAAAAGACGATCGAGGTCTGTCAGCCGTCTTCCGAGCACACAATCGCGCGTGACGACGCGCCCGCGATAGCAACGAATGTGTTGGGCCTTATGCAAGTGCTGAGGAATGGGTGCGCGAAGATCGGTTGCAATGCCTGTCCCTGAAGAAGACGAGGCGTTAACGTCTTCGTTCCGCCTCCGAGGCCGCGCGTGGCCTTGGCATCACGCGGCAGCAGCTTCACGATTTGATTGCCGGCCGCAGCGGGATCGCACCGGAAACGGTCGTGAAGCTGGAAAAGGCAATCGGCACGGCCGATCCTTGGCTTCGGCTGCATTGAGCGCCGCAGGGCCAGTTAAGAAGGCAGTCAACCTCTGCTCGGCCCACGACTTTCCGAAGTTCGTGACGGTGGGCGCCGCAATGGAGCACGAACTTCGGAATTGGGACGCTAGTGCCTCGAACCGTCTCCCCAAGCTACGTTTCATCCCGGCGCTGGCGGCAGAGAGCCTGCTGTTCCGCGCGGGTCTATGCCGCGCGGACATTGGCAAGGAAGCGATCGACATCCTCACGCAGGTTCGCCGCGTGGGAGTTCAGCTTCTCAGCGGACAGGAGAACACGCCCGGCGGCGGAGCCCGTTTCGCTGGCGGCCTCGTTGACGCCGAGGATGTTGTTCGAGACTTCCCCTGTGCCGCGGGCCGCTTCCTGAACGTTGCGGGCGATCTCCTGAGTTGCCGATCCCTGCTCCTCGACGGCCGACGCGATCGCGGTGGAGATCTCGTTGATCGAGGAGATCGTGTGATCGATGACGCCGATGGCGTGGACGGCTTCGGAGGTAGCCGACTGCATGGTCGCGACCTGGGAGGAAATATCTTCCGTCGCCTTTGCCGTCTGGCTCGCCAGGGATTTGACTTCGCTCGCAACAACCGCGAAGCCGCGCCCCGCCTCGCCGGCCCGAGCCGCCTCGATGGTCGCATTGAGGGCGAGAAGATTGGTTTGACTCGCGATCTCGTTGATGAGGCCGACCACCGTCCCGATCTTCTGGGCCGCCTCCGACAGGCTCTCGATGGTGATGTTGGTGCGCTTGGCTTGCTCGACCGCCTGACCGGCGATCCTGGCCGATTCCGTCATCTGGCGGCCGATCTCCGATACCGAAGAAGACAGCTCTTCAGTGGCGGAGGCGACGGTCTGAACGTTGACGGATGCCTCTTCCGCGGCCGCGGCCACAGCCGTCGCTTGGTTGCTGGTTTCCTCGGCCGTTGCAGACATGCCTTGCGACGTCGAGCGCATTTCCACCGCGGCGTCGGCAAGGCTGTCCAGGGATTGGCGGACGTTCTTCTCGAATTCATTCGCCATGGCCTCGAGAATCTTTTTCTTTTCGACTTCGGCCTGCGCTTTCATCTCATCCTGCTCGTGGCGTAGGCGCGCCGCCTCGATCATGTTGTTCTTGAACACCTGCACCGACTTCGCCATGCCGCCGACCTCATCGCGACGGTCTTGCGCCGGTACTTCGATTGCCGTGTCGCCGTCGGCGATCCCGCGCATTGCCAAAGTCATGCGGAGGATCGGCTTGACGATACTGTTGCTGAGCAGAAGCGACATGCCGATCACCAGCAACAAGGCGAGGCCCGCCAGCGCGCCGATGCGCCAGGCCTGTTGCCAGAAGATGGCATCGACGTCGTCGACGTAGATGCCGCCCACGAGCGCCCATCCATAAGGTTCGAACTGCGTTGCGTAGGAGATTTTCGGAATCGGTTCGCCGCCGCCGCCGCGCGGGAAGCGGTAGGAGACGAATCCGCCGCCCCTGCGAGCCTGCTCGATGAGGTCGCGCGTGTAGTAGACGCCATCCGCGTCCGGCGTCCCCGACAGATCCTTGCCTTCGACCTGCGGATTGGTATGGGCGGTCACGCGGCCATCGGAGCCGAAGGCGAGAAAGTAGTCATCCGTGCCGAACCGCAGTTTGCGAATGATAGTCCTGGCGCGCTCCATGGCGGCGGCATCGTCGAGCCCGGCCGCGCGGGATGTCTCCTGGTCGCGATCGAGCATCTGCCGCGCCAGCGATACGACATCCTGAAGCTTGGCCTTGCGGTCCGCCAGCAGGTTTTCCCGAAGGACGAAGAGACCCGCACTCGCCACGGCCACGATGCCCAGGGCAGCCAGGCCCACCATCAGAAACAGTCTGAGAGAAATCCGCAAATTTCCGAGCATTCCAGCCCCTCCTGAAAAGTAGTCCGACGATGCCGGTCGCATTCCGCTTCGTGGAAAAATAGTTGACAGGGATGAAGCAGTTCCTAACAGAGCCGGGATGCTTGCCGAAGCGCGCCCGGCGGGAGGGCTGCATTCGTTCACTTTGCCGAGATCAATCGAAGTTGGCTTGCCATGCCGCAGCTCTCTGAAAGACGGTCTGTCTTCGCTTTCGCGTCGTTCAAGCTACGCCGGACACGCTTCGACTTTTCGATGGCATGGCTGTGCCACGCGCAGCCGGAAAGGCGAAAGTGGCTTGCCAGCCGAAACTCGCGGCCACCAGCCCGTCTTCGCCGGAGGCTTCGGCGGACAGCCTTGCACGCGCTTCGCGAGCGAAGACTGGTGGGCCCGGCAGGACTCGAACCTGCAACCAGACCGTTATGAGCGATCTGGTCGCTTTCTGCGGGCATGATTTTTCAGCATTTTTTGATGACGCTCAGCCAAGAAAATCTACGTTTGTTCACGGTCAACCGGTCCGCGAGCGGTCCGCGAATAAGACATCAGAACAGAAGGAGTTCGAGGTTTAGTTTCGTGCACCCGATGCATAATCGCAGGCATCAAGGGGCCACCGACTGGTAAATTCTGCCATCCTGGAAATGCTTGCGGGACATGTCTCACCGGCAGCCTAGCCTGAGGCACTGGTCAACGATTGCAGGCGAAGACTTGAAAAACGCGGCGAAATGAGTACAATCTTCACTATAGCAGTGAGGACCTAGTCTCCCTCTGCTCTCTTCGAAAATGACCCAGAATGGCAGTTTAGAAATCTGACTGAGAACTGCCCAGTCACGAAACTGAAGCCTCAACAGCTTCGGAAAGTGATAGGTCATGTTCGATTGCGATCCGCAAGCGTTTGAATTCTGACGCACCTCTAAGACTTTCTATTGCAGCTAAATTGGCTATTCCCAGACGGCTCGATGACAGCATCGGGCTTGCGGCGCGAAGCCGCGCGCGGTCGGCTGCGTATTGAGCGCATAGCAAACAAAGATTTCGTGACGCTCGCAGAAATCAAGCGAATGAGGGACCTATGCCGCGTCCCTCCAAACGAACATAGCACACGAGTTCTACCGACTAGTCCGCCCGTGCCGTCAAGGACGGAGGCTGCTGTTTCGCAAGACGCTCTGCGAGTGCGTCTGGAACAAAGCCGCCTGCAAGCGCACAGCAAGTCCTAGCAGCCCAAGCAATCCATTACTCATCACCCAAAATGAATTGAAAATGCCGAACGCCAGCAAGGGACCACGCCTCTGGAAAAGACCCGCAGAGCCAGGCCGTCAAGCACTATGGGTCGTTAAAGATCAGGGCAAGCGCATCTCCACCGGGTGCGTCGCTAAGCCATTTGAGATCCACCCGCCAGAAGCGGCGGAGCAGTTCCTTGCCGACTATATTGCGGCAAAATATGCTCCCGAACGTAGGATCAAAGATATTGATCGCATTTTTCTGGCCGATGTTCTCTTGATTTACCACACGGATCGACGCGATCAATTCGAGGACGGTGTTCAGCAGCGCCGTTTTGATGCTTCTGTTGGCCGACTCAATGAATATTTCGGCAATCGCAAGCTCAGCGAGATTTCACAGGCGCTGACCGACGGCTATGTGAAGCGTCGAGGTAATGTTGGCGGCGCGCGTCGAGACCTTGGAAACTCTCAGAGCGGCCATCAATCACCACGCCAAACAAAATCTTCATCGCGCGGTAATCACTGTGACGCTCCCGCCGAAGGGGCAGGCACGAGATAGGTGGCTAGAGCGGAGCGAGGCTGCTCAATTGTTGTGGGCAGCTTGGCGGCACCAAGAAGTGCAAACTATTCATCGCGGGAAGAACAAGGGACTCAAGGTCAAGACCGCCAAGCACACGCTTCGGCATCTTGCCCGCTTCATCTTGATCGGGCTGTATACAGGAACCCGCGCCGCGGCAATCGCAGCCGCGTCACCGAGGCGCGAGGAGGGTCGTGCGTATGTCGATCTGAAAGGTGGCATCTACTACCGGCTGGTCCGAGGTAAGCGTGCCACGAACAAGCGTCAACCGCCCGCTCCACTTCCAGATCGGCTCTTGGCGCACATGCGTCGGTGGGTAGACAAAAAAATCATCGCGACTTGCTTTGTAGAGTGGAATGGCAAGCCGGTAAAATCGGTCAAGAACGCATTTGCTCGGGCTGTCGAGGTGGCGGGGCTCGATCTCACCGACGGCAATGTGACGCCGCATACATTGCGCCACACGGCTGCAACTTGGCTAATGCAGCACGGCGTCGATCCGTGGGAAGCTGCAGGCTTTTTGGGCATGTCAGTGAAGGTCTTAATTGAGACTTACGGTCACCACCATCCCGATCATTTGCGCGGGGCCGCGGATGCAATCACTAGAAACGCGCGGCGGCGAGCATCATGAAAAACGTCCAGGACCGCTCGGACGCCGGGCGATACAAATGGGTACGGGTGGAAGATATCCTCGTTCCAAAGGATTGCGATGCCGTTGACGAAAAGACCGTGTTAGCGATTGCAGAGTCGGTCCCCGTTTTCGGCTTGCTGCACCCGATTGCCGTTCGGCAGAGCAACAACGGGGTTGTCCTCGTCGCCGGGGCGAATCGGCTTGAAGCCGTGAAGCGCGTTGGGCTTAAGAAGATCCCATGCCTCTTTGTTGACGGCGATAGTACCGATGCCCGAATGATTCGCCTCGGTGAAAACAATTTTCGCAAGACGGCCAGCGTTCTTCGTCAAGCAGAAGAATTGGTAGAATATATTCGCCTCGCGTCGGCCCGAGTTTCTGGTCAACCTGTCCGGAAATGTAAGCCAGGGCGCCCCCCGAGTGGCATCGCGCGTGCAGCCCGTGAATTGCCGTTGATTGGCCGGTCGGAGGAGGCCCGTCGGAAGACTATTGAGCGAGCGATAAAGATCAACAGAATTACGCCGGAGGCAAAACAAGCCGCGAGAAAGGCTCGGCTGGCCAGCAGCCAGACTGCGCTTCTGAAGATCGCTAAGGCTAGCGGAGCAATCGCCCAATTGAGGGTCGTAGAAGAACTGGCTGCGGTCTTTGAAGCGCCGAAGGTGAAGAATGGAGCCGCGAGCCGCAAAACGAGGGACGCAGTCAAGAAGGCCAAGACGAACGATGTTTCAGAAAGCGGAAATCGCATAGAGGGGCCGATCAACAAAACGTCCTTCGACGAGATGGTTGCGTTGTGGAATTCGGCGTGCGGCGAAAAATGGGCTAACTTGCCCGCCCCCGACAGAAAAAAGTTCGTCCAGATAATTCTGCAGGCCAAATGTCGAGCCCAGGTGGATGCGGTTCGGCTCGTTAAGGATGCTCTTTATGGGCGCGAGAAAATTTTTAAGCCCGACCTACTCGCCCTGGCTGAGAGACATGGATTGGCGAAAAGCAGATTGCTGAAGGCGATGAGAGGTCTTGGATACAAGACGAAACGGAGCGGTTGGCATCCGAAGTCACCGTGGTTCGTCATTAACCCAGACCGAGGATGGAAGACACAGGCGCGTGCTATCTCCGATGAAGAAATCAAGGCGGCCGCTGATGTTCAGCCCGGTCACGATGACCCTGCGGCTGCGATAGGTGCAGGGAAGTGGGGGCAGGATAGCTACTTCGACGACATCTGAGTCGTGAAGGTTCGCTCCAAGCGTGAGCATGCTAGTTCGTTCCGGCTTCGGTCAAAGGCATAATCATGATTCGCGCACCGAGCGCGCGTTTTGGTCGCTTCGTCGAGTTCGCCGGGTGATCTAATAATCGGTCAAGGTGCCTTGGATGTCTTGAGTGGCCAGCGATACGGGAAGATGTGTCGGTCTTTGTAAGAACACTTCATCATCTCAACTCATCAATCCAAGCCCTCAACTGATGAGTTACGCTCCTCAACTCACAATTCTTGCAAAACCTAATTCTGTAAATGAGCGATAATAGTTAAGGCTCATGAGGATCACTGATGGAGTTCTTCGAAAAGACCGAGATCAAGGAATATTCGTCGCTCGCGGATGCCAGTTTGACGAGTGCCTTCGAAACCGCCAGGAACAGGAACAACGTCTCGCGTGGAGATCGGCGTTTGCTGAACAATTCGGCCAGCCGTCATCTACATGCGGTCAATCACAAGGCCCGCGTGATCTGGGGCAGGGCGGTGTCGCAGGAGATCGCCGAGTTCTTTTGCCCGGACGGTACTGAGCATCGTGAACGGGTGTACCTTGTCACCTTGGTACACGCTGACTGTGTGACCGCCATTTCGGATCGGACGCCAGACATCGAGCGTTTCAAGGCTTACCTCCGCCACGGTCTTCGGGGCCACTCGTATTTGGGGGCAATTGAACCCGCATACTATTCAAATGTGCAGGCTGGTATCGGCGCTCAAGTGAATCGGAAAAGATGTATTTTCTGGCACATCCACGTTTTGCTCTGGGGAGTGTCTACGCGCGAATGCCGACGGCTCATCAACAGGCTGAACCGGTCGGGCCGATACGAACCCATCATCGAGGGGTTTCGTGGGGCTCATCGAAAGCTCGTCGCGCAAGGCGATTTGCCTACCGTGACCGGCTACATCTTTAAACCGCCTGGTCTCGGTTATCGCTTAGGGCAGACCACTCGGGAGGAGTACGACCGTCTCGAAACCCGCCTTCATCAGAATACGAGTCCTTTGAGGCCGGGAGAGCGCATCAATCTGTTCTGCGCAATGTCTGGTCTGTATCTCGACCGGTTGGCGCTTGCCGGGGGAGAGGGAGTGCCACTTCTCGCGGCTGCCAGGAAACAGGCGTTGAAGGTCAGTGGGTACGCCCGAACGATGTCTGACGAACGGACCCTAAAACGTCGCAGGTTTAGACGCGTTTGGGGGTTGAGGGAGTGAAAGAGGGAGGAAAAGCGATCCTGTAAATCGACTCGTATCGTAGACGGAGATTGCCATGACACGAGATCATTTGCAGGGGTTGAACGCTGATCAGCATAAGGCGGCGACATTTGGGATAAACGCGGAGACGGACCACTTGCCTCGGCCATTGTTGGTGATCGCGGGAGCTGGTTCGGGCAAGACGTGCGTTATCGAAGCACGGATTGCGCATTTGATTGCCAACGGTGCCGATCCGGATCGAATTTTGCTTCTGACCTTCACAAACAAGGCTGCCGCGGAAGTTAGGGAACGATCCATCGCCGCGATCAGAAAGGCCGGTTTCCCTGAAATCGATTTGAAGTGGGCAGGTACGTTTCATTCCGTTGCGGCGCGTCTTCTCAGAAAGTACGGGATGGGGATCGTCATTGATCGAGGATTCACCATTGTGGATCGGGAAGACACCAAGGCCATTATGAAGCGGTGCTATGATCGATTGTTTGATGACAAGCGTATGGCCGACAAGGTGCTAATTGATAAAGCAATCGAGGTCCGTTCTCGGATGGTGAACAGCGGCCTCACTCTTTCTAAAGCAGCGGGGGTTGCGGACAAGTCTGTGCAAGCCGCGCAATTGAAACGATTGATTGCAGCCTTTCAAGATGAGAAGCGAAGTCGGAATGTCATGGATTACGACGATCTGCTTGATGGATGGCAGAAGCTCCTTGTGGGCAAGACGACGCACAAAGCGGTCCGTCGGCTTTTCGATTACGTCTTGGTAGACGAATATCAGGACACGAACTGGTTGCAGGCGGATATCCTAAAGAAACTCAAGCCGGATGGTAGGGGGCTTATGGTCGTTGGCGATG
>CAVVLH010000027.1:0-15858 GCA_963748805.1 uncultured Alphaproteobacteria bacterium
TTCCGCAGCGTCAGCGCCAAGCAGCTGAAATGTTCCGTCTGTGCAGGGAAGGGCTGCACGGTGTTGGGGAAGCACGCTTTGCGACATTCGTGTACTCTCGCTGTCAGAAAATCTACTTCAGTTTGGGGTCCTCAGGTGAACGGTGCTGAGAACGCGCTCCCTTTCAATCCACAAGACGACGGAATCACGACGGAATCCAACGCCGACGCGACCTCTTCCGACGCGAGCGTAGGGACCGTCGAGGGCAAAGTAAGTTTCATCGGTCCGTACCGTCTGCTCACAAAAATCGGGGAAGGTGGCATGGGTTCGGTGTGGCTCGCCCAGCAGACATCCCCCGTGAAACGCCAGGTCGCGATCAAGGTAATCAAGGCCGGAGTTGTCAGCGGCAAAGCCTTTCAGCGTTTCGATCTGGAGCGCCAGGCGCTGGCCATGATGGACCATCCCACCATTGCGAAGGTGTTCGACGCTGGTTCCACCGAGGATGGCAACCCGTATCTGGTGATGGAGTACGTCAGCGGACCGCCCCTGACCACATACTGCGACCGAAAGCATCTTGGCACCCGGGAGCGCATCGAGCTGATGATTACGGTCTGCAAAGGCGTGCAACACGCCCACCAGAAGGCGATTATCCATCGCGACCTGAAGCCGTCGAATATTCTGGTCACCGAAACTGACGGCAAACCAGTTCCGCGCATTATCGATTTCGGCATTGCCAAGGCCACGCAAAGCACCGCTGTCGATGCCGCGACGGTGGATGGCTTTACCCAAATGGGCGTCGCCGTGGGCACGTTGGGATACATGAGCCCCGAGCAAGCCGATCCCCGTGTACTCGATGTCGATACGCGCACGGATGTCTATTCCCTGGGCGTGGTTCTCTATGAACTGCTCACGGCCTCGCTACCCTTCGACACGAACGAGTGGAGGGCCAAACCGCTGCATGAAGTGCTGCGCCAACTGCACGAAGAAGATCCGCCGCGCCCCAGTACGCGGGTCAGCACCGGCTCTACCGCAGCAGCGGAGAACAGCGGGACCGACGCACACAGGCTGGTGAGCCAGCTGCGTGGAGATCTCGACTGGATCACGCTGAAGGCGCTGGAGCGCGAACGCGAGCGCCGGTACAGTTCGCCCGCAGATCTCGCTGCCGATCTCGCTCGCTATCTTAACGACGAAGCAGTAACGGCTCGTCCACCCACAGTGGCCTATCGGGCCGGCAAGTTTGTCCGCAGGAATCGCCTGGCTGTCGCATTCACCGCGGTGCTGACGATCGTCATGGTTGGCTTTGCTGTCAGCATGACTGTCGAGCGCAACCGTGCCCGCCGGGAAGCCGAAACCTCCAAACGTGTTTCCGACTTCATGACCAACATGTTTCAGGTCTCGGATCCGAGTGAATCTCGCGGCAGTACGGTCACTGCACGCGAACTGCTCGACAAAGCCTCCAAAGACATCGAGAAAGACCTCAAGCAAGACCCGCAAGTGCAAGCCCGCCTGATGCAAACCATGGGAAAGACCTACATCGGCCTTTCCCTGCATGCGCAGGCGAAGGCTCTGCTGGAACACGCCATTGCCACGCAAAGCCGTGTGTTGGGAGCTGAGGCTCCGGAAACGTTGGCCTCCATGTCGGCCCTGGGCAAAGCGCAGGCGGATCTCGGCCAACTTGATGATTCTGAAAAGCTCCTCCGTAAGGTATTGGCGACACAACAGCGGGTTCTCGGTCCCGAGGATCCGGCGACCCTGGATACCGCCGGCCACCTCGCGGACACGCTTATCCTCGCAGGCAAGTTTGGCGAAGCGGAAAATCTGATTCGTAGCACGTTGGCCAGTCAGCAGCGAACCTTTGGACCAGAAGCAAAGGAAACGTTGCCCTCCATGCGCACGCTTGCCGCGGTGCTGCATGACGAGGGCAAACTGGCCGAAGCGGAAAGTTTTGGCCGTGAAAGCCTGGCGCTCCATGAACGACTGCTGGGCGAGGACCATCCAGGCACGCCCGGGACTTCGCATTTGCGAACGACGCTGGCGCATGGCCAGGAAATCATGCGGGCGCTGCGTGGCCGTGTATCGGGGCTATGCCAGCCGGAATTTGTGGTCGATATCCCCGGAGGCCACGGCAAGGCTCCCGCCGGCCCGAGCTATCTTTCCGTCGAAAAATCTTTTTCCGCAGATCGTGAACAGTCAGCCGAAACCCGCTATCGTATCGTGGATTATTGCGGTGACGTTCATCTCTACCCTCCGGCTTCCTGACCGATTTTTGCGGAATCCGGATTTTGGGTGTGTGCGTCGAACATGGAAAAAGCAGATGCGAAAACTGTTGGTAACGGCCACATGTCTGATGTTGACGCTGGGTCCGGCCGCTGTCGCGCAAACCGGCAATTCATCCGGGAAGAGGGCAGAACCGTTGCCGGCGCCCGTCGGTCACCGCCAGCCGCGGGCCGACCAAGTACCGGACGGGAATAATTCCGCCGCCTCGGAAGCCGAGAGAAAGCAGGATGCCGAGCTTGACCGCAAGATCAAGAGCATCTGCCGCGGCTGCTAGGCGTTGCGTGCGGCGAGCGCCACGCCGATCAAGGACGCGCCGCCGAATAACAGGTTGATGCCGACCAGAAGGCCGATCGCCCACAGCGCCGATCCCGGCAGCCCGGTGATGATGATGACCGCAATCAAGAGGTCCATGAGACCCGCGATCAACATCCATGACCACCGGCCCGACAGTTCGCGCCGATGTTCCAGCGCATACATGATGGTGGCGACGCCTTCGGCGAGGAAATAAGCCCCGACGACGATGGTCAGGGTGAGCGTGCCCTGCGCCGGCTGGGCCAGAAGGACAATCCCCGCAAGGACAGCCAGTGCGGCCGAAATCAGCGACCACCAGAAACCAGGCATTTCGCGGGCCCAGAAGGTCAGTGCAAGACCTACAATGCCGCTGATCAGGAATAGCCAGCCCAACAGGATGGTCACGGCGAGGCTGGCGGCCGGTGGCACGACGATCGCCGCCAATCCAAAAATGACCAAAAGAATGCCTTCGACCAGAAACGCCTTCCAGTGCGCACGAACAGCATCGCGCATTTTCGTCGGCAACTCGGTAGTGTCGTGGGTCATCGAAACCTCCCGTACCGGTTAGGCGATCCAGCAGCCAGAATGGCGCGCTTCTGTGACGGGGTGAATATAGCGCATCCTGCGGGCTCGTGGTCCGATTCTAACACTCGCATCCCTTCTCGGCGGACACTTCTGCGAATGTTAGAATCAAAGGCGAAAATCAGCGACTGACAGAAGCTACCAGGGGGGCCGTCAGGCGGGGAGCGAATGTCCATCCACCGCACTAGGTCCGCCTTTTAATCAAAGTCAACCTTGGCCAGGCAGGGACGACAGGTTTGATGCCTGGGTGCGGATGCGCTCGCGGCCCAGAAAATAGACCGCGGTCGTGACCACCAGCAGCGCGAAACCGATGAGGATGGAGAGCAGGCCGATCGGAACGAGAACGATTGTGACGTTTCGATCCGGGTTTTGAATCCAGTGGTGGATCGAAGACAGAACGAAAACAAGGCCGGCGAAGCCGGTGCCGCCGCCGACCACCAGCAACGCCCACATTCGCCTGAGCTGACTGAGCCGCTCGCGTGCCAGTTCGGTTCGGGGTGCGTGGTGACGACCCACCCGTCGCACCAGGCGCGTGGCAAACGCGATGGAGGAGAAACCGATCAGAATGCTGGCTGCGCCAAGGATAAGGCGGGTGGCGTTGTCGATATCCGGATTTTTCTGCAACGTCAGCAGCGGAAAGTCGAACGCGGCATGCAATCCGACCGGGCCGGCCAGCACCAGGAAGCGGCTCGTGATGCGGGCCCAGTCGCGGTTGTGGCGGTGGGCGCCGAGCGCCGTGCCGGATCGTGCGATGGCGAGGTAGGCGCCGGCGATGATTCCGAGGGCGCCATGAAACGGGACGGTGAGAATGCTGCGCAACGCCGCCAGCGACTGCCACATATCGGCGTGCTGAACGAGGTAGGCGAGATTTTCGTAGGCCGCGAAACCGAGACCGGCGGCAGCGCCATAGACTACCGTGTCCATGGGATCGGTGAACGGCCGTCGCCATACCGATACCAGTGCGATGACCAGGATCTTGACGCTTTCTTCCGGCAGCGCGACGCCGAACAGTGAGTGCAGTCCTTGCGCCACCCACGGATTTTCAGGAGCGGACAGCAGCGACATGAAGGGGGTGCGTATCAGCCCAAGCAAGGAAATGCTGGCCGCGCCAAGGAAAAAGGCGGTCCACACCTTGGCCGGCGGTCCCGGCCGCTCGTCGGCGGCGACCACAAGCCACAGAATGAGCAGTGCCGGTGCAACCGCTGCCGTTCCAATGACTGTCGGGAGGGATTCGAGGAGAAGCATCAACCTACGCCCGTCCTAACACTCGCTTGTCGCCAAAGCCGGCAGCTTCCGGGTTGTTAAAGGCCATTGTCGGAATCAAAGGCGCTCCAGCAGGTTCAGGTTTCCCGTCGACGTTCAATCGGGGGCCGTTGAGCTCACCGCCAGAATGGAAATAAGCCATTTTTCGACATTCTCTAGGCAAACTACGTGCCTTTCGCCGCACACGTTTCGCAAGGTCCCATCCCTGATATTGCTTTTGGTGCCGACCGTTCAATCGCTTGCGTGCCAGGCGGCAGGGCCGGCGGTGCGCCGGGAAGCAATTGGACAGCTAAATCAACGAGTTCGCCAATTGCCGGGCATGCGCTATCGCCGGGGCCTATGCCTTGGCTACATGACAACCGCAGAACGGACGACTGCCGCCACATGGTAGGCTTGTCGCCAATGAGATAGGGAGCGCGCCGGTGGTTTTATTCCGCGGGGCAGAAACGCATTCAAGATCGGTCCTCAAAGCTATCAGTTGGCGAACCCTTGGAACCCTCGACACCTTTGCGATCAGCTGGTTTTTTACCGGAAGGGTCGAGGTCGCCGGTTCGATCGCGGGCCTCGAAATCATAACGAAGATCGCATGGTATTATCTTCACGAGCGGGTTTGGGCGGCCGTTCCCTGGGGGCGCCGCAGACTGGACTGATCTTAAGGGCAATCGAGACCGAGAAGAAACTCCTGCTTATGAACGACCCTAAAACCAAAAAACTTGAGCCCGAAAACCTCGCGGCTGAAAAACTCAAGGCGGCAACGCCCAAGAACCCTGAACCGCGGGAAAGCAACGCGCCGGCGATGGCGGGACTCGCAATTGCGGTTTTGCTTTTGGTGGTCGGACTGTGGCTGGCGCACGAACTGAGAGCCGCCAGCAAGATGCAGGATTGCGTGTTGTCGGGGCGCACCAACTGCAACGTCATTCAGCCCTAGCGATTGGCTCTCGGCCTGAACTAAGCGCCGCCGTCTGAAAAAGAGCGGATGAAGCACCATCAAGAGAAGGACGTTTTCGAGGGAGGTCTAACATGAGTTTTGAATTCGTGGATGTAAAGCACAGTGGCCGCGTCACGATCGTGACGCTCAATCGTCCGGCCGTGATGAATGCCCTGCACAAGCCCGCTCATTTTGAACTGCACGAGGTATTCAACGCTTTTGCCGCCGATCCCGGTCAGTGGGTGGCGATCGTCACCGGCGCGGGGGATAAGGCGTTCTGTGCAGGCAATGACCTGAAATGGCAGGCCGCGGGCGGTGAACGCGGCTGGAATTCCAGCGGTTTCGGCGGACTGACGCTGCGCTTCCATTGCGACAAGCCGATCATCGCGGCCGTCAATGGCGTCGCGATGGGCGGCGGCTTCGAGGTCGCGCTGGCCTGTGACCTCATCATTGCGTCGGAGAATGCAACGTTCGCGCTGCCCGAACCGCGTGTCGGCCTGGCGGCACTGGCCGGTGGCCTGCAACGGCTGCCGCGCCAGATCGGGTTGAAGCGGGCGATGGGCATGATCCTCACCGGCCGGCACGTTTCGGCGCGGGAAGGTTTGGAACTCGGTTTTGTCAATGAGGTGGTGCCTGCGGGCGAGGCGCTTGAAGCGGCAGAGCGCTGGGCGAACCAGATTTGCCAGAACAGTCCGATGTCGATCCGTGCGTCAAAACAGGCGGTGCTGGAAGGGCTGAATGTACCGCTGCCGGAAGCCATGATCGCGCAGCGCGAATATCCCGCGGTGCGCGAGATGATCGCATCGGCCGACTATGTCGAGGGTCCGAAGGCTTTCGCGGAGAAGCGTCCACCGCGCTGGCAAGGAAAATAGCTTCTTCGTGGGCACGCCGGCGGGAAGCTCTCGGCAAATTCAGTTCGAGAGCAACCGCCGGCAGGTCTCGACGAATACCTCTGCGCCCGTGACGATATCCGCGTCACCGGTATTCTCGCTCCAGTGATGGCTGATGCCGTCGATCGAGGGCACGAATAACATGCCCGCCGGCATGATCGCGGCGAGAACCTGGGCATCGTGGCCGGCGCCGCTCGGCATGCGAACGGATTTGCCTCCCGCGATATCGGATGTTGCCTCCTCAATCGCGCGCTGAAATGTCTCGTCCATCATCGCCGGCTTGCCGGTGCGGATGCAATCGACTTCGGCGCTGCACCCGCCCGCCGCGGCGATCTCGTTTGCGATTTCGCGCAGCAGCGCTTCGAGACGTTCGACGATGGCGGGATTGTCGTCGCGAACCTGGAACAGCATTTCGGCACGGCCCGGAATGATGCTGGGCGCGCCGGGATCGAGCGTGATGCGGCCGGTGGTCCAGACGGTTCGCGGGCCGCCTGCTGACGGAAATCGCTGGTCGATGGCGACGCACAACCTCGCAGCCGCAAGGCCGGCGTCTTTGCGATCCTGCATTCGCGTCGTGCCCGCGTGATTTTGCTCGCCTGTAAAGGTGATCCGATATTGCCAGATGCCGACGATCGACGTGACGACCCCGATGCCGAGGTGTGAGCCCTCCAGCGTCCGCCCCTGTTCGATATGGGCTTCGAGATATCCAATGTGACGGCCACGCTCGGCGATTTTTCGTGGGCGGCCCGCCAGGCCGGCCGTTTGCAGCGCCTCGCGTAGGGGGCGGGCGTTGGTGCGGTCGCGCGCGGCGTCGATTTCCTGCTCGCTGACGTCGCCGACATAGGAACGGCTGCCGAGAAAATGGCCGAAATGGCCTTCCTCGTCGCACCATGATGCGACCTCTACCGCGCCCTTGATGCCGGGATCGAGGTTGATCACGCGCGCCGCTTCGAGCGCGTAGATGACGCCGAGCGGCCCGTCGAGCCAGCCCGCGAAATTCTGGCTCTCCAGATGCGAGCCGGCCAGCAGCCTCAAGCCAGCCTTTGCACTCGTGCCAAGTACGTTGCCGATGCCGTCGATCTCACCCGCCAGGCCAGCTTCGGGCAGTTTCCCCACCAGCCATTGCAGCGAATGCAGATGCGGTTCGGAAAAAGTCGGCCGATGTACGCCGGTCTTGTAGGCACCGAGGGTACGCAATGCATTGAGATCGGCAAGAACCCGCGCGCCGTCGGCCTTGGGACGATGGTCGTTCATGGTCGAAATCAGCCTGTCGCTATTGGGCGGGAACGGGTTGAGCAGGGGCGAGATAGGGAGAACAGATCGCGGGGTCGCCCGACGTATCGTAGGATTCGACGACATCGCCAGCCATTACAACCGTGATCAGGCATTCCTGTGCGGCCGTGCCTCTTCGCCAGGTATAGGTTTTCTGTCCGGCGTAGGTTCGCTGAAATTCGGGATAGCCGAGCTGGGTTGTAACAGCGCTCAGCGGCTTGCCCTTGAAATCGTTTCTCGGCTTGACGTCAGGCAGTGAAAGGTTCGGCATTGCCCCGCACCCGGTCAGGGCCAGGGTCGTCAGCATCGCCAAGTATCTTTGAACAGTCATTGACGTCCGTCACCCTGCGATTTCATGCCCGCTGCCATCCTCTAGAAAGGTGGGAACGCGCGAAGTCAATAGCTCTGCAACTCTTGAGGCTTGGGGGCGCCGAACGCTGCGGCCGTGTCGGAACAAACTTGGCGTTCGACCTTGTGCGTCGCACCCTGGTCCCGGGAATGAGTCCCGGTAGTTCCTCCGTTTCCGGGTGTTGCTGCGCCAACCGCGTTTTCGTCTTATTCAGTCGACGCCATTCCGACAGCTACGATCGAGCGCAAGCTTGCCTCTGAAAAGCGCAGGCTCGGGGTTTCCGCGGCATTTTTTGGCTTGAAAACAACTAATCAACGGGCGTGAAGGCCTTGCACCAGCCGTCTTCGCTGACATCGCCAGCGACGACCTTGCAGGATTTCGGACGTTCGAACAGCGAGCAGTTGCCGCAGCTATAAATGCCATTTGGCTTGTCTTGATACTGCGCTTGTTGCCGTGTCATTTTTTCATCGGCTTGCGATGATGACGCCTGCAACGATACTATGGCGGAGATCCCGCTTATTGCCGCCCGAATGGCGGTTCGCCGCGACCAGCTAATCTTTCTTGTTCCCATGCCGTCCTCGTTGGTTTTTCTTATCGATGGGCATCGTCATCTCGGCGAAGCGCTTTGTCACCGGAGAAAGCGCCATCCTCGCATAGCTTCGAACAATATTTCTCGACCTGCTCACCGATATAAATCGGCCCGGGTGGGAGGAAGGCCGGAAGGGCCACGAACCCGGCGCGACGCCAGTGTCTGGAAAATCCCGACAGTGCCTTGCATGAAGGCGATCGAAACGATGGCGAGATAGGCGATCCACAGCCTGGTTTTCTCGCGCCCGATTTCGTGCTCGGCGGCCTCGCGGTTGGCCGATAGCCGATCATGCCAGAGCCGGGTGGTGTGCATGTAGTGCTCGCGCCACGCCTCGACGTCGTGCACTTCAAAATTATGCAGCTCGAGATTGGCGACCGACATGCCGACATGGTCGAGCTCCCCGCCGGGAAAAATGTAGCGGCCGATCGCGGTCGCCAAAGCGGCATCCCGCCGGCGGCCGCGACGAAAGCGTTCAAAACTCTTTGAGCGCAGTGCAATCGAGTGGTGGAGGTATAAGCCGCCGGGCTTCAGCAGGCGGTTGATCGCCTGGAAATAGGTCGGATGGTTGGCGATGCCGACATGTTCGAACATGCCGATCGAAGCGATCTTGTCAAAGCTGCCTTCGAGGCTCGCGTAGTCGCGCAGCTCGAGCGTCACCTTGTCCTCGAGCTCCAGCCGGGCGACCTTTTCCTTGGCATAGGCGAACTGCTCTTCCGCCAGCGTCACGCCATGGGCGCGAACCCCATAATGCCGGGCGGCGTGACAGACGAGAGCGCCCCAGCCACAGCCGATGTCGAGCAAGGTTTCTCCCGGCCGAAGCCGCAATTTGCGGCAGATCATGTCGAGTTTGTCGGCCTGCGCGGTTGCAAGATCGTTGTTCCAGTCTTTGAAATAAGCGCAGGAATAGACCATCTCCGGATCGAGAAAGAGTTCGTAAAACCGGTTTGAGAGGTCGTAGTGATAATGGACGTTTTCCTTGTTGCTCGCCGCGGAGCCGTCGATGCGCGGCTTTTCACTGCGAACGCCTTCCAGCGGCCACGGTCCGCCACGCGGCACGAACACAAACCTGGCGAGGGTCGCAAACGCGAGAGTTTTGTCGAAAGATTTCATCAGCGCCCGGGTGCGCGTTTTCGGCCGGCGCGCCGCAAGGTCGAAAAGCGATCCGTTGCGCAGATCGAACCGCGCCGCGACCCAGAGGTTAAGGAACGTATCGACGCTCGGCCGCCGGATCATCGCCGCCACCGCGCCCTCATCGGCGATGGCAAAGGCCAGTGCGTCGGAGGAGAGATCGGCAGGCACCGTGGAGCCGTCCCACAACACGAAGCCGAGATCAGGCAGGATTTGTTCGTTGATATGCGTGAGCAGGCGCTTGAAACGATCGAGACGGCGCGCCGCTTTTGAGGCCCCCGGCAAATGATTGGTCCCTGTTGTGAATTACGGCGACAAGGGAGCATCGCTTTTGAGGGAAATCAACAGTTTAGCGGAGGTTTTAGCCAGGCGCGGGAAGAAGTTCGAGCTGTTTCACAGGAACCGCTTTTGCCATGGGGTCCTCGGCCAGATACTCCCAGGCCTTCTCATGGCCGTAATACACGAACGGCCCGAGCACGAAGCCGGTAGCCGACAGGATCATTGCCTCGGCCACGGTGCCGACAACCACGTAATTCGTCGTGAAGTCCACAATCGTTGCAATGGTTCGGTAGGTGATTGTCTTGGCCAGTGCCGGGCTGATCGTCAGCCCTGTTGCCTCGCCCTCGGAATTCGATTTGGGCAAATGCAGCGTGATATCGGTTTCGGCAGGACGCAGGTAATTCCACGCGGCCTCGTGGGCGAAATAGAAGAGGGGGCCTGCGATCAGATTGAAGGTCGATAGACCGGCTGCGGTCGCAAGCTCGCCGATCACGATATAGTTCGTTGTGAAATCAAGCGTCGTTACGACGATGCGAAACGTAATCGTTTTGGCAACGGTCCGTCCAAGCGGCAGTTTTGCCAGGAGCCGGGATGGCTGTGTTACAGCCACTTCCCGCGAGGACGTGTCGGTCTGTGGTCCCCTGGCAGACGATCGCGCTGTCGTGCCGCGCCGCCCGCGTAGATACCGCGGCGCGAGGAAGGCAGCGCCTCCCAGAATAATGCCGGGAACCAGCGCGACCTCCAGCAAGGCTGCGCCTGCCACCACGGCCAGTCCGATCGTGATTTCGCGCTTCATAAGCACCCGGGAACTCTTGGGATGGATGCCTAAAGCTTCGCTGAAAAACAAGACAGAAATACAACGCTCTCTCAGCTGTCGCGCTTCGAACAATGGACAAGATGTCACGGAACAGGATGTGGAGAGGTTCGGTTATCACTCGGGCAGCTGACGGCCGCCCGTCAGGGCCTGCACGGCCGGCTTCTGAACCTACCCCCAGACAGGTCCGGCCGTGCTCGCATGCTAAAGCGCGATGAGATTTGGTTGAATTGTCATCGCGCTTTAGTTCTCTGATGAAGCATGATCTTTCGGAAAAGCCGCTTCACACTTTTCCGGATCATGCTTTAGCGAAACAGACAGGAGCGCCGATGCGGAAAGCTGGACGATTCGTTGCGTTTGCCGCTTCAGCGACGCTGCTGTCCGTCGTCTCGCTTTTACCGCTCGCCTCGCGGGCTGAGGAAACCGCGCACCCGAAAACGACCGGCTATCCGGCCGTGGGAGATGTGCCGCCGAGGCCCGACAAGCCCGCGATGACGGCCGACGAGCAGTCGAAGCTCAAGAAAGAACTATCAGCTGCGCGCGACCGCCAGCCCAAGGGCAACAGTACGGGCAAAGCGAGTGCAGGCGCTGCACCAGCCAAGCCCTGACAGTTTGCGCAGCTTCGTGTTGTGATCCCCTTCGACAGATGGCCGGGCGTACTTACTCCGCTGGACCGGGGTGGGGCCGCTCCTGATCTTTGCCCTCCAACTGGCGTTGCGGGGCGGTACTCACCGGTTGAGGAAATCTGGCGGCCCAGCGCTGTTCGCACTTTCTCTGAAGCTCCAGGGGGATGATGACGCGCATGACTGACTCCCTTTTTCTTTCGCCACCAACTTCGCGGAGCCGTGGGGATGCCAATAGGCGCAACTGTGTTCCGAATAAGGACCGGGCGGATTTTCATTCAGTGTTGAAATCTGATCACACCGGACTGCGAACAGGAGGCAGCGGTCGGGGCGCGACGACCGGCGCCGGGCGGTCGCGGCCAGGAGCGCGGCCCCGCATGCCGGGAGGTTGGGGCGCTAACCGGGAATTAATCTGATCGGTCCATAATCTGCGGCAGTTTCAGTAGGCAACGCGTAGGAGCCGTCGCGCGGACGATCCAGCGGCGGCTCTTTTTATTTGAGGTCAATGCAGATGACCAAGACATTGGAAGCACATACACAAGCCGAGACGACGGACAAGCAACGCGACACCACGATACCGGGCGGGCCTTCCGGCCGGAAGTCGATCCTGGCGCTGTCGGTGTTTGCTTTGGGTTTGAATGCAGCGGCGGCCGTCTATACCGTATCGCCTTCCGAATTTGCCTTGCCAGATGTTAGCGGCCTTGTGGCTGAACTCCTTCCGCACGATAGAGCTACGGCGCCAATACCGGAGCCGGTTGTCGCCGCTCTGAAGGATATTCAGTCGTCCCAACAGCAACACTTCAGCGCGCTACAGGACAATGGATCCTTGTTGCAACAAAACACCGCGCTGCTGCAGCAGGATACAGCCAAGCTTGATACCCTGAGACAGAGCATCACGGACGAACAGTCGGACGTGAAGAAGATATCTGTTCAGCTTTCGACGCTGATAGCGAAGGTCGACGCGCTTCAAAACGCGGTAGCGCCGGAGATCACGTCTTCCATTCCAAAAGGACGCGCTCGCGCCCGGCTATCCGGAGCGGCACGCAAACGGATAGCTCGGCCGCTGAAACCGACGGGGCCTATTTCGGTTGGCGGAGCTCCGCTCACCACAGCGCCGGCGCAAGGCTGGAGCCAGGTACAAAGTCCGGAAGGCTGAGGCAATCGTAACTCGGGATTAAGTACGAGAGCCCATCATCACATGTGATCTTCTGGTGGTCACAAGTACCGCGTAGAGCCGTCGCTGTCCTCAACCACAGCGGCGGCTTTTTCGTGTCTCGGTACGCCAACCGTCGGCATTCGCTTATCGAACCGACGATGGCCCCGAGACGGGACTATTTGGGCGAAGTATTTGAATTTTTGGCGCTCCCTAGCGGAATCGAACCGCTCTCTCCACCGTGAAAGGGTGGCGTCCTAACCGATAGACGAAGGGAGCAAGGCGCCTGCCTCGACACAGCCAAATTGGGACGGCCGCGCCGCTGCTTCGCTTTGAACTAACGAAATTTAACCAGCGAATCAATACCTTGAAAGGGTTTGTTCACCTGGCCGGTTCGGCCAGGAAAGACGGCCAAACACCAGCGCGCGAACGTATAGTGGCGTTTGCGCGCCCGGGCAAGCCGCCAGAAGGCCGGTTTTCCCGTGAGGCGGATAGGCGGCGGGCCGTCCCGGCCCGAGATGTTTGCTAACGAGTGCCATCGTTCGCTTCGGTAATTTGCAACAGTTTTTAAAGTCCGCTCCGATAGGAAGGCCCCAAGGATCATCTCAAGCTGGAAAGACGATAGTGGCCGCAGCCAAAAAACGTGATGTGCGCAGATCGGTGCAGCAGACGGCGTGGGTCACCCTGGAGGGGGGCTTTGCGACGCGTCCGTGTGTCGTGCACGATATGTCGGCCACGGGCGCGAAGCTCTCGGTGTCGGATTCAAGTGTGCTGTCGGGCCGGGTGCGGCTTGCTTTTTCACGCGACGCCAAGACCGGCCGATCCTGCCAGGTGGTTTGGCGGCGTGGCCATTCCTTCGGAGTCAAATTCGTCAGGTAGGCTGCGTCAATTCCGGCACTCGCGCCACGTGCCCGGCCTCACGACATCGGCGGAGCGATATAGCGCGCGAAACCCGGCCGGGTTTCGATCTCGCCAAACCAGCGCTCAAAATGGGGAAATGTCGGCTTGGTGATTCCATCAACGCCAAACCAACGCCGTGCATAGGCGCCGAGCGCGATGTCGGCGAGCGTGAACTCATCGCTTGTGATGAAACGGCGTGTCTTGAGATAGGCATCGACAACCTGCCATTGGGCCGCTTCGGCGTCGGCATCCTTCTGGATCGCCGCCATGTCGCGCTGCTCGACCGGGGTTCGCACCAGCGCCCAGAACACCGGGCGGTCGACCGGTTGCAGCGTCGAGAGCGTCCAGTCCAGCCATCGATCGACGCTCGCGCGCAGCTTTGGCGCCTGCGGATACAGCAGCGATTGCGGCCGATAGGCGAGCACCAGGTAGCGCATGATGGAGTTGGATTCCCACAGCACGAAATCGCCGTCCACCAGCGTCGGCACGCGGCCGTTGGGATTCATCGCCAGATATTCCGGTTCGCGATTCTTGCCGAATGCCATGCCGGCATCGACGCGTTCAAAGGCAAGGTCGAGTTCGTGCAGACACCACAGCACTTTCTGAACATTGACGGAGTTGGCGCGGCCCCAGATGGTGATTTGCGCCGGATCGTTGCTCGACACGGTTCTTCGCTCCCACGGATTGTCCGCAGGGTGATAGCGCAAATTCCGGACGAAAGCAGTCTTTCTCGTCACGGCGGGAAAGGATGTTTGAAATGCAAAAATCAGGCTTTGCGATCAAGCAAAACCTGATTTGCTACTGAAAAATATCGATCGTATCCGTCAGCGGCCGAAGAACAGCCACAACAGAATAATCACCGGAATTGGCACGCCCAGCAGCCAGAGCAATATTCCTCGTCCCATCATTGCCTCCTCAATTCCTCGATGGACGGGCAACGCGTGGGTGAGGGCGAAGTTCCGCCGCCTGAGGCATGGTCGACGAGCGGGGTGACGGACCAGGTGCAGGTGACGGACAGTCTGGGCAACACGGCGGTGGCCGAGGTGCAGGTGGTCGCGCCGCTGGCGGTGCAGCCGGTGTCGCCGCAGACGCCGCCGCTGGGAACGATCAGCTTCACGGCGGCGGGCGGAGCCGCGCCGGTGACGTACGTGGTCTGGGTCCGGCGCCGTCGGGCGGAACGATTGGCGCGCAGACGGGCGTGTACGTGGCGGGCGCGATCATGGACGTGATGGACGTAGTGACGGCGACGGACGCCATCGGCGAGACGTGAAGGTGCATGTGACGGTGGGCGCGGGCGTGAGCCTCGTGCCGTCCGCGCCCACGGCGCCGGCGGGCGGGACGCTGCAGTTCACGGCGAACGGCGGGAGCGGGCTGAACTTCCGGTTCTCGCTGACGCAAGCGCCCTCGGGAGGCAGCATCTCCCCTCGGGCGAGTACACGGCCGGAGCGCAGGCGGGCGCGGTGGACGTGGTGGAGGTGATCGATAGCCTCGGCAACGTGGCCACGGCGAAGAGATGGATGTTTCCTAAGGCTGGTTCAATCCAGGCCATATAAAAAAGAGTATACTCATCCACAATTTGTAAATGGGTATTGCGTTTTTTATGCCCAAAGGGGTATAGCTAATGATGAACCCGGATGCTTCTAGTTCCTTTAATCGCTTGTTAAAGGTCCCCCCTTCAGAGGAGAGTTTAGTGAGTTTTTAGAAGATCTCATCGCTCAATGCCCTGGCGTTTCGTTCCCATAATGCGAATAATTTCCTGGTGAGCCTCCGATTGATGAAAAAGTGAGGCATACAAGATATTAAATTCATCCACGAGGGGACCTTTTTTATTGAAGCAGAGATGATCGATATTTTGAGGAACGGAAAGGTTTTGTTCAAAAAATTGAGGTAGAAAGGAATCCCCCCCATGACCATGTAAATATCGCTGATTTGTCGATCTGTATAAGAAAATCCAAGAGACTTCAAGTATGCCTTGGTTTCCCCTAAGGTGAAGGGAGCCAAAGAAATACGGCAAGTTGTCCGATTATGAAGTCCTCCTTTATGGTGCAAAAGATTCTCGATCATCCAAGAGGCAGCTGATCCACAAACAACCAGTTTTAAGTTTGGCATGGTAACCCAAAACCGATTCCAATAATAATCCAATGCCTGTAAAAATCCAGATTTCTGGGAAGCTAACCATGGCAATTCATCAAAAAAGAGAACGACTTTTTGTTGGGTTGTTGTTTAATCGTTTGAGTAAGAAGCTCAAAGGCTAAAGTCCAACTGTTGGCTCTTTCAGGCGAACTTGTGGCCCATAAAAAGTTGCTTCCAAAATTCTCGTGAATTCATATAATTGATCATGGAGTTTACCATCCTTAATCCCAGTGATGTGAAAAAACATACATTTTTTCTGCGTAAAAAAACGTTCGAATTAGAAAGGTTTTTCCAACTCGACGGCGTCCATAAATGGAAATAAATTCAGAGCTTTTGGATAAAAATGCTTTGTTTAACTTATCTTTTTCTGCTTCACGACCTATAATTTTGTCCATATCCGAATTTCAT
>CAVVLH010000028.1:0-34820 GCA_963748805.1 uncultured Alphaproteobacteria bacterium
GTGGACTCAGCAGTCGTCGCAACGGCGCGAAACTCAGAAGGGACGAACGATGCTTAACATCATGCAAGGGGACCGCGCCTGGGTTGGTCTCCAGGATAGACCACAGGAACAGGAGGTTGCGTACGAGGAGACATTTCATCGCGAACGCAAATGGCGCCAACTCGAGCGTAAAGACGGCGACGAAATCGCGATCTCGCGCTGGAGAGACCTTGAAAATAATTCCCGACATGAAGAAGCCACAACACCTTCTGACCGATACTTCATCGGCATCGCCCTAAAGATCACGCGCCTGAAGCTGACCAGGGAGCGCCAATCGATATTCGACGGCATTATGCCGGCAGGGACGCTCTATGTTTCAGCGCCTTCGATGCAGCTCACTGCGCAGTTTCATGCACCGTACGACTTCCTGCATTTTCACATTTCAACGAACTACTTTCCCTCTCGGCGATCGGCGTCGCAACTCATGACGGTCGAATCTCTGAACGACCTGATCCTGTTACGAGATCCTTTCGCAGAGCAACTTGCGAAGGCGCTGACCGATAACGGCCATTCGTCCGATGAACAGTTCGCACGTAGCGTCGGTCAAACGCTCGCGATGCATCTCGCCCGTCTCGAATTGCCGCGAAACAGGATAAAAGCCCTGCCGAAATGGCGGCTCCGAAGAGTCGAGGAATACGTCAAGACGAATTTTGACTGCGGCATCGGTCTATCTGACCTGGCCAAGGTCGCAGGCCTATCCCGAATGCACTTTGCGGCACAGTTTCGGGCTGCGACGGGATATCGTCCGCGCGAATATCTCCTGAATCAGCGTATCGAACATGCGAAGTCGTTGCTGTCGAATACCGATATCCCGCTGGCCGAGGTCGCGCTGACCGTTGGCTTCTCAACGCAAGCGCATTTTTCTACCGTATTTAAGCGCATTACGTGCACAACTCCAGCACGCTGGCGATGCGCCAGAAAGAACGATTTGGCTTCCGTAAAAGTCTGCCGCAAAGGTCAGCTTCCGATGGGCGACGTCTGGAGTTGTGTCGGCGAACCGACGCGATCTCAATCACGCGAAACGAAAAATGGTAAGGAGTTTTGAAATACGTCGTCCATCCAAGCTGCGATACTGAAAATGAAAGCTCCCTGTAGTCAATAAGTTCTGCTTGAGCCGCTAGGGGAAATATACTTCGAGTGGTCGAGAGCGCGTCCTCGCAGGGCTGCTGTTGGCCTTGTCGGGCGAGAATATTTGCTGCGGCAACAAGCGTTCTAATCTCATAGCCCGGACGTGCGTTTGGATAGCGGGCCACCGTTGCGGGGTAGGATCCCATCGAATAACCGTAACCATAACCTGACGCGCCGATTGGATAACCGTACGCGTCGTTGGAACCGGCGAGCCAATAACCATCCTTTTGCATCTGCTGATGAAACGCGCGCAGGTCTTTCAGACAGGTTTCCGCGGGCAAGGACGTGGCCGGCTTGTCACCGGGAGTTGCATGGGTTGTCGCTCCCGTAACGACAGGCTCGGCAGCGGATAAAGTTCCTGCGCCAAGGCACAACAATGCAACGACCGGGCCGACGATGTTTGAATTTTTCATCTTGGTGCATCCTTTGCGGTCATGACCAATGCCCGACAGGACTGCCGGTTACCTTCGTCAACAGCTGGATATTAGCATCGGTGGCTGTTAGGGTCCGGACCCATAAAGCATGAAGGATTCCCAAGAGTATAGGTTCGTGATTCAATTCCTCGAAAGAGGGGGTTGTTCATGTCTGATCTATTCTGGTTTTCAGATGCCCAGTGGGCGCGTATCGAACCGTTGTTGCCGCGGACGACGCGGGGAATGAAGCGGGTCGACGATCGGCGGGTGCTGAGCGGCATAGTGCATGTCATCAAATCGGGCCGTCGATGGGTGGATGCACCGGTGGAGTACGGTCCCAGGAAAACCCTGTACAATCGCTTTGTCCGGTGGGCGGAGCGAGGCATTTGGAAAGACATCTTTGCAGCGCTCGCAGCACGCGAAGGGGTTCCTGACCGGCTCATGATCAACTCAACCATTGTCAAAGCCCACCGCTCCGTCGGCGGCGGAAAAGGGGGGCCTCGATACATGCTATTGGCCGCAGCAAGGGTGGGCGGACCACCAAAATCCACGTCGTGAGCGACAATAAAGGCCGCCCCTGCGTCATGCTCCTCACTCCCGGGAACACCAACGATCACAAAGCTGCCGTCCCGTGCCTCGACGCGATGCCCCCGTCAGCTCATCTGATCGCCGACAAAGGCTACGACAGCGCCGCATTCCGCGACTGGCTGCGTAAGCGTGGTACCACACCCGTCATCCCTCCACGCAAGTCCCGCAAGATACAGTATCGCTACGACAAAGCTCTCTACCGCCAACGAAACGTCATCGAGAGAATGTTCGGGCGACTGAAAGACTGCCGCCGTATCGCAACCCGCTTCGACCGAAACGTCACCTCATACTTCGGCGCCCTGTGCCTCATTGCAGCTCTCGTCTGGTGGGCTTAATAAGTCTGCACCCTAGAGGCAAACTCGGAAACTACTCAGTATCTGCCTTCAATCGTTAGCCAGGAAGCACTTGCGGAACCGGATGCTCCCGTACGAATTGGTCTGGCATCACCGCCCCCTTCCTGGCCGTTACCGGTGACAGAGAGCGTGTTACTCTCGCCTGGTCTTGGGCGCGCGATACATGACACAATCTCTCAAAGTCGATCCCGGCCTCGTCGAATTCAAACAGCCGCTATGCCCGAGCCGCAGACCGATGACGTTTGCAGGTTTGGTATTCGGGCACGACGGCGTCGCGACACGCAACTTCGAATGCGACCTATGCAATCATACCGAGAAGGTAGGAGCCGATAGCCGCGAGTGAGTAGCGGTAGGGCCGAACCGGAAAAGAAGTCAGATCGATTTCAACCGAGAGGCGCTCCCGGATGCGCTGTTCGATTGGTTTCCGGCACCAAGAACGATGTGGTTATCAAGCGCCCTTGCCGCTCCCGCTGCTTCCTGAAGAGCGTTGATGAACCGGGCCACCCGCGCCTAACAAGTTGCGCGCGGTATTGATCAGCCCAAGATGCGAAAATGCCTGTGGGAAATTACCTAGCTGCCGCTTCGAAATTGGATCGTATTCTTCTGCTAGAAGGCCAACATCATTGCGCAACGACAATAGTTTGACGAAAAGGACTCGCGCTTCATCAATTCTTCCTTGCAGCACATAATTGTCGGCGAGCCAGAAGCTGCAAGCCAGAAAAGCACCCTCGCCGGGCGGCAGTCCGTCCGTCCCTGTCGTGGTGTGATATCTCAGGACAAAGCCATCTCTAACAAGGTTCTGCTCGATCGCAGATAACGTCCCGCGTATGCGCGCGTCAGATGCGGGCAGAAATCCGACAATGGGAATTAGCAGAAGACTTGCATCAAGCGCCGTACTTCCAAAGGACTGGACAAAAGAGTTCTGCTTGCCGTCAAATCCGTTGTCGCAGACTCGTCTGATGAATTCTATCGCGAATAGCGCGCCAGTGATCCAACGGCGCTTCCAATCCAAACTCCTCGGATGATCGAACGGCGCGGTCGAAGGCGACCCAAGCCATAACTTTCGAATGCGTGAAATGCTTGCGCCCGCCCCGGACTTCCCAAATGCCATCGTCCGGCTGGTCCCAGATCGTTTCCAGATGTTCGATCAGCGCGCATTCAAGTCCCCAACTCGCGTCATTTGCTGCAAGACCGGCTCGCCTCGCCACATAAAGCGCATCAAGGACTTCTCCGTAAACATCGAGTTGGACCTGGCCGGCCGCAGCATTACCAATCCTTACCGGGGCTGATTTTTGATAGCCCGCAAGCCAGGGCACCTCGTATTCTACGAGTCGTCGCTCTCCAGCTACACCATACATGATCTGCAATTCAGCCGGGCTTCCGGCAACAGCTCGCAGTAACCATTGCCGCCAAGCCTTCGCCTCATCGAGAAAACCCGCCTCAAGCAAGGCATATAATGTGAACGTCGCATCGCGGAGCCAACAAAAGCGGTAGTCCCAGTTGCGCGCTCCACCAATTTTTTCCGGCAAAGAGGTAGTGCCCGCGGCAACGATCCCACCTGTCTCGCGATGCGAGAGCGCCTTTAGCGTTAGCAATGACCTGAAGACCGGCTCGGACCACTCCCCTGCCCGTTTGACCGGCGCGGCCCAGTTCGACCAAAACAGTTCGGCCTCAGCCAAAGCATCATTGGCTCGGAAAGGCGGAGGTAACGGTCGATACGAATGGCTCCAGCTTAATGTAAACGTAACTTCTTCCCCAGCCGCAACGTCGAACTCTCCGATCGACTTGAAATTTGCGCCACGAAGCGGAACGCGAGTTTCCAATATCAATCGTTCTGGGCCAGCTGTCAGTTCGAGCCTGCCGTCCTCCTGACGAGAGACCCAGGGCACGACCGAACCATATTCGAAACGAACGATCAGTTCGGTCCGCATGGCAACCGATCCTTTAACTCCTCGCACGATCCGGACCAAGTCCGATACACCGTCCCGGCGAGACATGAAGTCGATGATGCAAGCGGAGCCCGTTTCCGTTTCGAAGGTGGTTTCAAGTATCAGGGTGTCGCCGCGATAGCGTCTCGAGATTTGAATACAATCAGCAGCCGGCGCGATGAGCCAACGGCCCTGGTCGGATTCTCCAAGTAAAGCGGAGAAGCAGGCAGCGCTGTCGAACCTTGGGAAGCCCAGCCAATCAATGGATCCATCGCGACCGACAAGCGCGAGTGTTTCGCAATTTCCGATCGCAGCGTAATCCTCGATGCGGTTCGGCATCATGCTGTCAATCGCAGCTTGATCTTATCGGCCACACGCAGAGCGTTTGCGATGATGGTCAGAGTCGGATTGACCGCACCAATCGAAGGAAAGAAACTGGCGTCGGCGAGATAGAGATTATCAAGCTCATGCGCCTTGCAATCGAGATCAAGCACCGACGTTCGCGGATCGGTTCCGAACCGCGCTGTTCCGGCCTGATGTGCAGTGCCTCCGATTGGAACGTTCTGTCCAAGATACAGACTTCGCTCCAGCAACACGGGATGCGCTCCAGCCTTGCTCAGCATCGTTTCAAGCTTCTTCTTAAGACGATGGTGGGCTTCCATGTTACCCTCCGTGAGGTCCAGCACCACGCGGTCGCCATCATACGAAATACGGTTTTCCGGCCGCGGCAAATCCTCGCTGGACAGCCAAAAATCCATCGAATGCCGGGCCATTTCCTCGAACGGCATTTTCGGCACCCATTCGAGCCAACCGGGAAGTGCCTCGCCTCGGATTTGCGCGCCGTGCGACGTCGCGCACATCTGGATCAGACCGAGCGGAAAATCCCAATCGTCAGAACCGAAATAGTAGTCACTCACCGCGAGTGTTTTCTGAAAAATGGTATCGTTGGGCTGCTTCATCAGGGCCATCAGGATCGACTGATTATGGCGCATATAATTGCGTCCCACCTGATCGGAGCCGTTCGCAAGACCTTTTGGATGCTTATCGTTCCCCGACCGCAACAACAGCAGCGCCGACGACAGGGCTCCGCAAGCAACAACCACGATATCGGCCGAGTATAATTCCTCCTGGCCGGCCCGGGTTACGCGGACACCCGTCACCGACCTACCGGATTCGGAGGTCTCCAGCTTGGAGACGTAGGCGCCCGTCAACAGTGTCAGATTGGGATACGCTTTCAGCGCCGGATCGACGCACATCACCTGCGCATCCGCCTTTCCGTTGAGCAAACATGGAAAGCCGTCAAAAGCGTCGCATCGGATACAGATGCTGGTCGGCGTCGGCTTGCCGTCTTTTTCGTCCAATAGTATTCCCAACGGCAGATGGAACGGGTGCAAGCCATCCTTGGTCAGGCTTTCGCTCAGTGCCTGGATCTGAGGTTCGTGCGAAACCGCAGGATACGGAAACGGTCCGCTGGACGGCGGCTCGGTTGGATCCTCGCCACGCTGTCCATGCACGTGGAAGAGACGTTCAGCCTCTGAGTAATAGGGTTCAAACTCGGCATATTTGAGTGGCCATGCGGGCGATACGCCATCCTTGTGGATGATCTCCTCGAAGTCCCGCTCGCGCATCCGAAACAGAGCCGCGCCATAAACCTTGGAATTTCCGCCAACAAAATAATGCAGCCCGGGATGGAAAGTCTGCCCGTCGGCTCCGTACCAGGTCTCCTTCGCCTGATACGCCGCATCGACGAAGACCGTCTGGGAATCCCAATTGGCAGGTGAACGCGGAAGATAATCGCCGCGCTCCAGCAGCAGAATGCGTTTACCCGTCGGGGCCAGCTTGTGCGCAACGGAAGCCCCGCCGGGGCCACTACCGATAATGATGACGTCATAGCGGTCTGACATAGCCAGTTCCTCACCCGCCCGTTGCAAAGCCGGGATAGAGCGTCATGCCGCCATCGACGAACAGCGTCGTGCCAACCACGTAGTCGGACTGGTCCGAGGCAAGCCACACCGCCGCACGCGCGATGTCTTCGGGCTCGCCAATCCGCCCATAAGGCACCAGCGTCATCAGGGCGTCATAGGCCTCTTTGGTGTCCCAGGCTGTCGTGTTAATCGGCGTTCTGATCGCTCCGGGCGCAATGGCGTTCACGCGGATACGCTTCGGCGCGAGCTCTTGCGCCATGCTCTCCATCATGAGCTTGATGCCGCCTTTGGATGTGGCGTAGTTCGCATGACCTGACCATGGAATTTCCTGATGCACCGAGCTCATGCAGATGATCTTGCCCGCGGCGCTCGACACTGAAGGGACGACGCCTCGCCTCAGAAACTCGCGCACGGCCTCGCGCGCACACAGGAATTGACCAGTCAGGTTGACGCCGAGCACCTTATTCCACTTCTCCAGCGTCATCTCATGAAACGGAGAGTCACGCTGCAGGCCGGCGTTGCTGACGAGAATGTCGATTGTGCCGAACTCCTTTACCATCCGCGCGAACATGGAAGTGACCTGATCTTCCGCGGAAACGTCCGCCCGATGCGCGTAGGCTATCGCCCCGGATTTCCTTATTTCCTCGACGACTGCGTTAGCGGCATCGTCACCGTCAACGTAATTGACCACCACGTCGGCACCCGCTTGTCCCAAAGCGATCGCCACGCCCTTTCCAATTCCGGAGTTGGCCCCCGTGACCAACGCTTTCTGTCCATACAGAAGCTTTGGAATCGGGATCGGCGGTGCAGTCGATACGGCCGTGGACTGTTCTGTCGGCGAGGTCATGGAGCTTACTCCGGTTTGAAGAAATCCGGCGACGAACCGGAATTGGAAAAGCGCTTTGATTGGTGAGCAGCCACTGACGGGTGCGGATATAACCAGACGATGACCGTCCGGATCGATCAAACCTTGCGGAGTGATGCTTTCTGCTGACGCCCCCTCGACATGGAACATCAACCGCGTCGCGGCCACATCATTGCCGCGAACAACGGAACTTGTCCCACGAGCGACGGATCTGTAGCAGAGCAATTCGACATGCGGAGTGGCCTGCTGGGGCTCTAACGCCGTGACTTCCACTTGCACATGTCTTACGGCATCCAGCCGTTCCTGCTCAGGGCCGCTGTTGAATGAATGGCCGGTTATGCGGAAGCCGAGACCTCGATAAAACTCGATACTGGCAGCATCGTCGGCAACACTGATCGCTGAATGATCGATGCCGAGAAAAACGCCGGCCTGGGAGCGGCTCTGCCAATACGCCGGCATCCGGTGGCTTGGAAATTCCAGCAGTTCCAGCGGATGACCGTCGGGATCGCGGAATTTGAATGCGGTGACGCCGCCCGAGGAGGCCGGCAATTGTTGCGGCCCATCGGTCGAGATTGCAATCCACCCACCGGCGGAAAGCAGCCTTTGATAGGCTGCATTGATGTCCGCAACGACGATCGCAAAATGCTGAAAGCACAGATCCGAAGAAGCAGCATCCTTGGGATAAAGCCGGCCCGGTCGGTCGAATTGCAGGAGTTCGACCACTTCGTCGCCAAGTCCGAGTGTGACCACCGAAGCACCGCCCTCCACGCCCATCAGCCACTCGAACTCAACTCCCGAGCGCCGCTGGGTGCCGAGCAAACGAAAGTCCAGAGCTTTCTGATAAAATTCGGACAACTGATGCGCATTTGGCGTCGTCAGGGCGAAGCGGGCCAGTCTTCGAACCAGGACGTGCGGCTTCGCGCTTGCCATGCCGGTCACCGGAATTCGCAAGGTGATAAGGGGGCTGACGCCTCTTCAAGCTGAACCACCATGAGTACGGCTGGCGCTTCTCCAAGCGTGCCGGAGCGATGCCCGCGTTTGCCATCGACCTCAAGGCAGTTCTGATCGCCGCCAAACGAGATTTCGCCCGGCCCCATTTCGATCCGCGTGCCGTCCATGGCTTCGACGAACCAGCGTCCTGACAACGGCACGATCCATTGCGGTTTCGGATTTTCGTGCCAGGCACCGATCCAGCCAACTGGCTGTACGGTCATCATCGTCGTCATCTTCCCGGTGAGACGTGTGCCCTGCCATTGCGGATCGGCCGGCGCATTCATCGACTTCAACTCAAACTCGGTCATCGCTGCATTGCGTCAGCCGGCTGATGCCATCGACGCCGGTCCACAAATGCCAATACGAGATCGTCGGCCGAGTCGCTCATCTGGCCACCGCGCCAGGGCTTAGGCTATAGGGGTGTGACGATGCCAGGGGATGCGATACAAACCGTTCGAAGCCGTTTGCGCTTGCGCCGAACGCCAGCGCCAGAAAGCCGCCGCCAAGCGCGAGGTTCTTGAGAAAATCCCAAAATACCTCCCGGCCATGGCTGGCGCCGCGCAGCCGGAAATCCGGCGTCTTCCAAAACTGTTTCCACAGCAGGGCCGTGACGATGCAATAAGCGGCCAGCACGAGCGCCGCCAAGCGGTCGGCGATGCCGGTCAGAACCGCCAGCGACATAAACACCTCAACGCCCAAGCCGGCAAAGATCAGCATGGTCGCGAGCGAACGGCTCGGCACGGCTTCCGCCGCCTGGTCGACCGCCGGTCTGAAATTGAGGACCTTGTCCAGCGCGCTAAATGGCAAAAACAGCATGACCAGCATCAAGCGAGCGGCCAAGGCGGCAACGATACTTAGAATGGCCATTGTTCGCAGCCTTAACCGGAGAAAGCTCGACCGGAAATATAGTCTGGTCCGGATGACAACGCGCGGGAGAAGCGATAGTGCCCGCCATTGAGCATTATTCGGCAATTACGACCATAAAATCGGTGCCTTCCCACTTGCCATGCTCGCTCCACAGCATCGTGAAGCGCACTTTTGCGCCCACAGCCAGCGCTTGAGTAGGAAGATCGCAAATGAAGGTGCCGAAGCCTGTGGCGTCAGTTCTGCTGTCCGTTGCGGCCACCCGGTTATCGATCGACCAATGCACGGAAGCCGGCTCCAGAAATTCAAGGCGCAGCATTCGGCCCGCCGCCATTCGGCTAATTTTCCTGTCCATACGCCAGACAATGGGCGCCGGCTTGGGCGTGCTTTTCACGTAGCGGGCGACGGTTTGCGGCGGCATGTCGAATACCGCGCCGTCCCGCAATGACCGCAGCAATTTGATGTGTTCGGCGTGTGCCCAAACCAGCGGCATCGCGCTTCCCGAAGGGCGGCCGAGATACAGCTCCTTCTCCGGAATATCTTCGCGGTCCCAGATCTGCTCCGGCAACAGGCCCCCGATGCTGGCGGAAGCTTCGAACGTTGCCAACAGACGTTTCGCTTCTTCGGGCCTTCCGGCCGCGAGTTCGTAGTGCGCGCGCTCGCCGGTCAAAAGCGGCCAAAGCCGGCCAATGCCGGACCCGTCAAAAGGCGCGCCGTCGGCGTGTTCACCATAACCGTCGTCGTTGTAGCGATACCAATAGGGACCGGCGGGCAATTCCCGTCTGAGCAACGAGTCGATAACGGCAACCGTATTGAGAATGCGTGGATCGTCGGCGGCGCGCAGGCCAAATCGCACATAGGCGAGCGCATCGGGACTGACCAGAAGGCCGGCTTCCAGCACTTCGTTGCCACCGGCTCGATTTCGGATGGGTATCAAGCCGCGCGATCCGAACACGCCTTCGCCGCCGGCAAATCCGATCCGCATATAATAACCGTCGATCCCAAGTGTGCGGGAAAGTTCGGTGTCAGTCGCATAAGTCCAGTTATCAATCTGCTCGTTCCAGCCATCGGCCACATCACGCAGATACTCGCGCCTTAGCATTCTTGCCGGCGGCGTCCATCGCATCGGCCGCCGCCAGCAGCGCCGCGATCTCGACCGCCAGCGTAAACGGAGAATAGCCGCCGTCCTCCTCCCAGCGATCCTGTTGCGTGGTCGGGCCGGCGCGAACGATGTAACCGGCAGCAGTCTCAATCAATCGCCCATAATGTTCAGCCTCGGACGCTTCGATCGCGCCGGCGCGCAAGAGCATATCGTAGAGCAGGATCGGAAAAGCGGTTTCGTCCATTTGGACGCCCTGCCAGTAGGGCCGACCGTCAAGCCAGGAATTCTGTACCCAGTGCCCGTCCGCTTCCTGAATTGCCATCAGATAGTCGAGTACCGATTTTGCGGCGGTCGTTGCACCCGCCGCGAGAAATCCGCCAGCGGTTTCGACAAGATCCCGCGGCCAGACCAGATGATAACCGCCGAGGTCGTCATCGCCCTTGCGGAACCCCCACGGGATCGAAAGGCTGGCAATAATCGCCCCTGACGCATCGTCGCGATGCGAAGCCAGCACCGCGGTGCTGATCCGGTAGCGGTTCAGCTTCGCCGGGTCGTGGGGTTCATCGAGCGGCAGGAACTTGCTCTGCAGCTCGCGCCACCCAGCGGAATATTTCTTGAGCGCCGCTGTTGCACCTTGTTGCAGGCTGAGAACGGCACGAAAGGCGGCTTCCTCCGGCAGAACTCCGAAGCCCATCGCCAGCAGTGCCCGACCGTTGCTGTTCGCCAGATCGAGTGTACCGGACAACGCGACGTTGCCGTTCTGCGCGGATTGATACTCCGGCTTCAAACCCTCGCCGCGTTTCAATGTCTGCCAGCCGTCAGAGGTCCCGACGTAACCGGCCGACCGCGCCATCCAGGGGACAGAGGACGCGATCGCGAGCGACCGGCCCCTCGCTTGCGCAAAGAGCATCGGCCTTCCTTTGAAATCACCGACCCAGGCGTCATTGCCGGCACCAGCATTGACAAGATGAGGCGAGATCAACGCGTGAATCTGATAATCGGTTGGCTTGCCCACTAACGCTTCAAAATGAAGCTCCTGCAGCACCACTTCACGATCGGGATCGGACAGAACCGATTTGGTAATACGATAGCGACCGTCTCTGGAGGTGTTGACCAAGCGAAAAGCCGGAACGCAGTCTTCGATCAAAACAACCGTATGATCGGCATCGCGCTTCTCTTCGGAAAAATAATCCTTCGCAGTAACGACGAACCCGAAATCGCGAATGCAGGCGGTGTCGAGTCGTGGGGCATAGACTTCGTTGAGGATACCGTGGCTGATCGTAAACCAAACCCTGCTCTCTGCGCCTGCGGCGGTCCCGACCGCACTCTTCGCGCTTGAGGTCCAACGGGGCGAAATTCCTGGTGCGCCGGGCGGGACCGTTCGGTCCGTCATTCGGCTTCCTCAATGTTTCTCATTCGTTACGCTCTCTCAGAATTTGGAGATAAGGAAGACGCCTGCGATCATCAGCGAACACCCGGCCAGGCGCGCAAGGCCGGCTGGATGTTGCACAAATCCGAACCAGCCGAAATTGTCCAGCAGAACCGAGAATACAAGCTGGCCGGCGACGACAAGGGCCACAAGGGCGCCGGCTCCGAGCCTGGGAGCGAGCAGAATATTGCCGGTAAGATATGCCACACCTAACAAGCCGCCGGCAGGCCAAAGATACCACGGTGCCTGGCGCATCATTTCTCGCGACGGCCACTGAGATGTCAAAGCCCAAGTCAAAATTATTGTGACGATCAGACCAACCGCCATATTTACAGTGGCTGGAATATAGGGATCATCCAGCGCCTTCCCGAGTTGCGCGTTACTCGCGACCTGGGTCGTCAGAATGGCGCCAAGGAGAACAGCGAGAGGTGCGAGAAGCCAACTCATAACCACTCCCAAGCATGAACCTAGCACTCCCACTTTGGCGACATTCCACTGGAGAGTCGAAGGGTTTCTCGCGACTGACCGGTGCCGTGGCCTCGGTCGGGACTCATGTTAGTTGCCGCGATAGCGTCCATCGCTCGCGCTTGGCAAACCGCACCAGTTTCGCACCAGAAACGGCCGGAACGAAACGTCATGAACGCGATCGAACTGCTATGAAGACGCAGGAAAATCAACGAACCCAATCGTATTCTGCCGCTCATAACGATCTGGTCGCAGGTTCGAGTCCGAGGCTTGGTCGTTGCTGGCGTGAGTCAGCGTCGACCGCGACGGCGAAGTTTTAGCCAAAGCGAAGACCAAGATGGTAGATGACGAGATAGCAAGTGAGAGGCGCGAGTTGGCAGCGCCCCGCAGCTTTGCGGAGTGCCGACGAGCCGCGCGTCGAGGCAAAAATTTCCCCAGACTAAAGCCCAGACTAAATGGAAATTTTAGTCTGGGGCCATTTTAGACCGCCGCGGAAATCGATGAGATATGAATGAGATAGGTGGCGCGCCCGGAACGATTCGAACGTCCGACCCTCAAATTCGTAGTTTAGCGCTGAGAGGGCGCGAGCGGCGGAAGTGTTGAGCTCGGCATCGACCAGCGATCACAATCGAGTCATCTCGGTCTCAGTCAAACTTGGCGCCGTGTGATGGTAGCTACGTGGTAGCTAGGGACGCTCGACCAAATCCTGACGATTTTTGCTAACTGTCTGATATTCTTGGTACAGTTGGGTGGGCTCGAACCACCGACCTCCTGTTCCACAGACAGGCGCTCTAACCAACTGAGCTACAACTGCATCCTGATCGGGCCCTCAAACGGGGGGTCCCGAGATGGGCCGGAAACTAGAGCATGATCCGGAAAAGTGGAAGCCGGTTTTCCGAAAAGCCTGCCCTCGGGCTCAATCCGGGGATCGTGCTCAAACAACAATCCGAAGCGCGATTGCCGGTTTCCGCGGATACTGCGGGCTTTAGATGCAAGCGTGCCGCTTGGCAAGACCGGCGGCAGCGCCCGGACGAGGCATCATAAGCGGTTGACCGGTCGCATCCCGCGCGCGCCGGCCAATAAAAAACCCGGGCCGCCGGCCCGGGTTTTTTCGAACTCAGCCGTTAACTCAGGCGGCGGGCTTGAACAGCTTGCTGGCGTTGGCCTTGAGCGGCTCGACGGTCTCAGTCGCAACCTTTTGCGACAGCTCGGTGAGTTCCTTGCTCCAGGCGGTGAACGCCTCGAACTGCTTCTTGGCATGGCCGGTCCAAAGCTCAAGCGCCTCGGACGGCGTCTTCACGGCAACCAGTTCCTGCGCGAAGTCGAGCGAAGCGCTGGTGTTGGCCTTGAGGATTTCCATCAGCTTGGCGGAGTACTCGCTGGCGCCCTTGCTGGCGCTGGAGAATACGGCTTCCATCGTCGAATTGTTGCTTTCGGCGACGTCCTTGAAACGGGCGTAGTTATCGCGCGCCTGCGAAACGCCTTTCTCGGCGAAAGCGCGGACTTGCTCGGGGACCTCGAACGGGATGATCGAGGCAGAGAAGGGGTCGGTTGAATTAGCCATGGATTGCATCCTTTGGGAGAGGGGTAGGCACGGTGTGACCCCTTGCGCGCCCGGCAGACTTCCGGAAAACGTCAACACGGATCACTGAAGCGGAAATGCCCTCTTGGGCGCTTAAGATATGAGCACAGTATCATGGCAATTTTGTGCAACGCAACCAAATCTCGGGTGCAATGCCATAAAATAATCCTTAGGGTGCGGCCTCCGGGTTCCCGGAAGCCGCCCCGATCTCACTTCAAGTAGCTGTAAGAAATTACGTTTTCGGTTTTGCCGCGTCCATGGCGGTGCGGCTCATGATCTGGCCCATTTCGCTCGCCTGTTCGGCCACCGAGCGCATCTGGGCCTGAACATATTCGCGATGCAGCCGCATCACCTCGCTCAGATCTTTGGCATGTACCAGCGCCTGCGCATAATCGAGCGAGGCCTGAACGTTCTTTTCGGCGTAGGAAAACGCCATCGTGCTGACATCCTTGGCGCCCGCGCCGACGGTCGCCGTTCGCGCAGAGAGCGAGTTGGCGGCTGCTTGCGCGCCAGCGATGAATTTTTCGAAGCTTTTGCGTGCCTGCTCGAAGCTCGCTTCCGCCACCGACCGCACGTCCTTCGGAATCTCGAAACGGTCTCGTTCTCCTGTCATGGTCACCTCCCACTGTGCGTTTCCGTCCCAATTTAACGCCAACGCGGCTGGGCGCGACAAGGTCCGCGGGGGGTTGAGTGGATTTGACGGCGGTCCAGCAATTCCAACATTGGCAAAAGGGACCGCCGAGAAGGCGTGCGCGAACGTTGGAATCGGACCGCTGGTTAGGGTTATCCAGCCTTTAGACGCCCGATCTTGCGCTCTGGCCGTGGACCTGCCGGGGCCGGAAGGCAATACTAACGATCCGTTAACGCTGTCACGTTCGGCAGCCCGAAAAGCCTGTGCCGGGAGATGATGCCAAATACGGAATTCAAGCCGCACGGCCCCGAAGATCCGCGGCTGGCGGTGCACGCAACAAGCCCCCTTCCCGCCTGGTTATGGTCAGCCGACGGCACGAAGGTGCTGTGGGCTAATCCGGTCGGCGCGCTGATATTTGGCGCGGCGAACAACGCTGGTCTCGCCGGCAAGATCTTCGGCCCGGCCGACCCGCAGCGCCGTCAGATCGCGCAGCTCGCGCACCGGCTGTTGCCGAACGGCGCCATTCGGCTCGAGCGGTTGCGCGGCTTCGGCGCGCGCCTCGGCACGCTCGTCACCTGCGCCTGCGCGCGGCTCGAGTTTGCTGACGGAAGCGAAGGCGTTCTGATCGCACCTGTCGAGCCGGCCGGCCGCTTGATGCCGCTGACCGAACGGCTGCAACGGCTGGTCGACGACATCGATGCACCGGTCGCGACTTTTGAGGCCGACGGCACACTCGTTGCCGCGAGCCGCGGCGCCGATCTTAACGGCGTCCATCACCTCACCGAGGCCGGCCTCGAGGAAGCGCGCCAAATCGCCTTGAAAGAAGGCCGTGCCGAGACGTCGTTCGGTGCCGGCCGCATTACGCTGCTGCGCCTCGGCAGCCGCGCCGATCTTGGCCTTCTCGCCTTGATCATGCCCGCCGAAACGGCCGCCGCCCATGACGACTCCCCGGCCGGGACGATCGGCGAATTTGGCGAGCAGGCGATATCGGACGAAGCTCCGGCCGAAGCCGGGCAGATGCCGAACGCCACACCCGGGAACCCCGCTCCGCAAGATGATGCTTCCAAAGCGGCCGTGCCCGAAGCGCCAACGGCAGATCCGCACCTGCTCGAACCAACGACACCGCAGCCGCGCCGCCAGCCGCTGCGATTCATGTGGCAGATGGATGCCGATGGCCGCTTCTCGCTCGGCTCCGATTCCTTCACTCGCCTGATCGGCGTGCACACCGCCGCCGGCTTCGGCCGGCCGTGGCAGGAAATCGCTGATGTTTTCGGGCTCGATCCGGAAGGGCTCGTGGTCAAGGCGATCGCAACGCGCGAGGCCTGGAGCGGCATCGTCCTGAATTGGCCCGCCGACGACGGCAGCCGCATGCCGGTCGAACTGTCCGGGCTGCCGATCCACGATGCGCAGCGAAACTTTGTCGGTTACCGGGGCTTTGGCGTTTGCCGCGATCTCGAAGGTCTGACGCGGCTCGATGTCCTGCGCAGTCAGGAATTCTTCAACGATCCGCCATCTGCGGACATGATGTCGCCCGAAATTGGCCGCGCCGTCGCGGGAACCTGGGCGGCGGCTGCGTCCCCGCCGCACGTTCCCGACCCAAGCGTTGATGTGATTGCACCCGCTTCTTTGACCGCATCTGCTTCATCTGACACATCCCAACCAACCGATCTGGAAACGCCGGTGGAAACGCCCAACGACATCCTTCAGGAAGTGCCGCAACCCGCCTCGCCGAATGTCGTCCCGTTCCGCCCCCTCGGCGAAGCGCGCGCACCGGTGCTGACGCCGGTTGAAAACAGCGCCTTCAACGAACTCGCCCGGCAATTGTCGGCGCGGCTGGAGAGCGATGACGAAGCGGACGAAACCAACGCGCCGTCCGACACGCCGCAGGTTGTCGCAGCGCCGCCGGTAGCAGCGGAAACGATTGCGACGGCCGTCAAGCCGCCGAACTGGCTGGCGGAGCCCGAGCCGCCGGCGCGCGCCGAAAGCAAACGCGACAAGATGCTGTTCGACCTTTTGCCGACCGGCGTGATGATCTACCGGCTCGACCGCCTGCTTTATGCCAACCCGGCGTTTCTCGAACGCATGGGTTATCCGAGTTTGCATGCGCTGGAGCAGGCCGGCGGCGTCGATGCGCTCTATGTCGAACCCGGCGTCTCAAGCGCCAGCAGCACGTCAGATACCGGCACGCCGGTCAGGATTTCGTCGCCGGAAGCTCCGGCCGCCGGCGCCGTCGATGCGCGGCTCCATACCATCAGTTGGGACAACGACAGCGCGCTGGCCTTGATGTTTGCCGGCACCTTTGCGGAAAATATCGCCCCGCTTCTGGTGGCCGAACTGCCGATCCCCGTCGCACCGGAGGCCTGCGCCGTCGGCCATCCCAATGCGGAAGAACTCGCCGCGATCCTCGACACCACCACCGACGGCATCCTGATGTTCGATGCGCTAGGAAACATCCATTGCTGCAACCGCAGCGCCGAGGCCCTGTTCGGTTACGACGGCACTGAACTGACGCAGCAGAACATCGCCACTTTGTTTGCCGCGGAAAGCGAAGGTACCGTCAAGCAATATCTCGAAAACCTCAACGGCATCGGCGTTGCGAGCCTTTTGGAACACGGCCTCGAGATTCTCGGCCGCGCGCGCGGCGGCGATCTCGTTCCGCTGTCGATGACCATGGGACGGACGCAAGCGAACAGTCCGAATTTCTTTGCGGTGTTCCGCGATCTGTCACAGCTCAAGAACAGCGAAAACGAGATGCGCGAGGCGCGCCGGCTCGTCGACCGCGCCGCCAATGCGAAGGCCGATCTGCTGTCGAAGATCAGCCATGAAATCCGCACCCCGCTGAACGCCATCATCGGTTTCGCCGACGTCATGATCAGCGAACGTTTCGGCACACTCGGCAACGAACGTTATATCGAATACATGAAGGACGTCCGCACCTCCGGCCAGCGGGTGATTGCGGTCCTCGACAATCTTACCGATCTCAGCCGCATCGAGACCGGCAAGCTCGATCTCGCCTTCACCAGCCAGAATCTCAACGACCTCGTCGAAAGCTGTGTCGCGATGATGCAGCCGCAGGCCAACCGCGAACGCATTATCATCCGCACCTCGCTGGCGCAGATGTTGCCGCCGGTCGTGGCGGACGGCCCGGCGCTGCGCCAGATCACCATGAACCTGATCGGCAACTCGATCCATCTCACCAATGCCGGCGGTCAGGTGATCGTCTCCACCGCGCTGACGGACTTTGGCGAAGTGGCGCTGCGGATCCGCGATAGCGGCCCCGGAACTCAATGACAACGAGGTGGCAGCCGCGATGGAGCCGTTCCGACAGCGAGCACCGCTGGATGAATTGCCGGAGGCCGCCGTCAGCCTGTCACTGACGAAGGCCTTGGTCGAAGCCAACCGCGCGCAATTCAACATCAAGACCGGCACGCGCTCCGGCACCCTGGTTGAGGTGGTGTTTTCGCAAGCGATGGCCAAACCGTAAGAGGCGCATCTTTCTTATCCCTCCCCCTTGCGGGGAGGGTCGGAGAGCCTTGGAGCGCCGTTGCGCTCCTGGGCGAGCCGGGGTGGGGGTTTTCACGGAAGCGCGATCAAGTGAAGTTTTTTCGATAACGTTGGTACCCCCTACCCGACCATCGCTTCGCGACGGCCACCCTCCCCACGCTTCGCGGGGGAGGGATAAGATGTGGCTCCGCTTAGTCCTTGAGCTTCGCGATCTCGTTCCTGGCGGCGGTGACGATCTCGTCGTTGTTGTGGGCGTGACCCCAAAGGCCCCAGCCGCCTTCCACCGCCTCGGTCAGCAGAACCCATGTCCGCTCTTTGAGGCTGTCGTCGCCGGCGGCCTTGGCGACGAGGTCGGTCAGACTGGCGCACGACCGCGATTTGTTTGGGCGCGGTCGAGCGCGCCCGCATTGGTGAGGACCTGGACGCGAACATAATTGGTGTCGCCGTCCACGTTCGAGAGCGCGCCGCTTTTGAGTTCATGCACGAAGGCCGCAGTGTTCTTGCAGAACATCGGAATATCGGGCACCTGCTCGATCGATTTGACGGTGGCGGCGGCGTCTTTTGCCAGCTGTGCGGGTCGCTAAAGGTGCCTGCGGTGGCGTAGATATCGATCATCGGCATCGACAGGGCTCCTTAACCTGGATCTTGGTTGGGCTATGATGATCATCATAGGTTACTATGACAATCGTCATAGTCAAGAATTATAATCAGGGCTTATAGTCGAGAGGCGAGGCGATTGGCCGGCAACATCAAGCAAACGATGATCGAGCGCACCGCGGTGTTGCTCGCCAAAAAAGGCCTGCAAGGCGCGTCCTTTAGCGAGATCCTGGAGGCCTCCGGTGCGCCGCGCGGCTCGCTCTATCATCATTTTCCCGGCGGCAAGGACGAACTGGTTCTGGCGGCACTCGAACATGCCGGCCATCAGGCGCTGAGCGTGCTCGATCGTCTCTCCGGCAAACCGGCGCGCGAGGTCGCGGAAGGTTTCTTGTCGTTGTGGCGCTCGGTGCTGGCGCGATCGGATTTTTCAGCAGGCTGCGCGGTCGTTGCCGTGACAGTGGCGGCGGAATCGGAAGACTTGAGGGCGCGCGCGGCCGAAATCCTTCGCAGTTGGCGCGAAAAGCTCGCCACGCTGTTTGTCGCCAGTGGACTACCGAAGAAAAAAGCCCGCAGCCTTGCCGCGAGCCTGGTGGCGGCTTGCGAGGGCGGCGTGATCCTCGCCCGCGCCGAACGCTCGTTCGAACCCTTCGATCTCGTCGCCGCCGAGCAGTTGGCGATGATCGGGACGGCTGCGAAATCAGCGCCCTGAAATTGCTTCCGGGAGCAAGCTAGGAGTTGGCGACCAAAGCCGGATCGCTTTGCGGCGCGCTCAGTTGCGGCGACACCAGCACGCGGATTTGCCTGCTTTTGCATTCGTTTCCAAGCGCGGCCTTGCCGTTATAGGCACTCAGCGTCCCGTCAAAGCCGAGGCAGGCCAGACGATAAATCAATTGCTGGGACAATTTCCCTTCGAAGTAACCGCCATGCACGTTCGGCCGAAGCGGCGTGGTCAGATAGGCCCATAGAAGGTGGAGATGCGCTGGGAATGAAAGTTTTGCCCTTGGGTTGTGGCGCTTCTCGCACTTCGCAAAGGTGAGGAGTGGCCGCTTGACGCCGTTGTTGTCCACATCGTCATAGTCGGTGCAGTCGAAATAAGTGAAGACCTCCGGCAGCGGCGGTTTCGTCCGCTCGTGCGGATGCAGCTCGATCCGCTCCAGTAGATGCGCCTCCGTGCGTTGTCGCGCTGCCTCGCGCGAGGCCCTGAAATTTCGCAGTTTGTGATCGAGCTCCCGGAGAGTGAGGTCGCCGACCCGCAAGGTATCGAGAAACTGATCCCGCGGCGGCTCGATCAGTCCGAAATCGCTCGAAAGGATTTCGACATTGCCGAGCCGGTAGCCATGGTTGTTGCTCATGGTCGGAAACGTGAAGTAATTCGCCAGCGTCGAAATCTGGCGCAGAACTTCATCCCCTTCGTTGCTGAACAGATAGGCTTCGCGGAAACGTGTCAGCGCCGAAGCAAGGAAGTTGCCGCGATCCGACAGCAGGGTTTCGGCGGGAATATCGGGCGAGGCCAGCACGAAGCGTTTGAGCTCGAAAAAATCACCGATCTGGTGCAGATTTTTGACCGGCTTTGGCGCAGCCGCACCAAAGTCGCTCAGGCCGGCGACCTTCGTCTTGAACACGTCGGTGAGCGTGCGGATGGTATTGGTAACGACAAAGCCGCCCATGCTGTGGCCGATAAAGGAGAGATCGACCTTCCAATCGGGATCTTCCGTCATACCGGAGGCGTTGCGTTGCTCCTTGATCTCGTCGTGGATCGCCCGAATGATGTGAATGAGATCCGGTACGCCGAAATTGGCGGCGCGATAGTTGTCGCGGAAATAGACGATCAGGCGCAGCAGCACCGCCATCGCGATCAATCCGGCGAGGATGATGCCGAGCAGTAAAAATACGTGCCCTATGCTTCCAGCGATATGGCAGAAGAAAAGTGCAGCAAGCAGAAAGGCGGCAAGGCCTGCGGCGACGACCCAACGCGGCAGCAGCGGCAGCGCGCTCCACCAGCTGCGCCTCGGCTGGAACATTTTCTCCGAGGGCCAGCGATAGCCGACACACACCAGACCGCCACCGGCTGGAATTTTGGAATCCTCGTTAACGGCGAGTGCCGCCTGCGCATACATCTCCAGAACGGCCGGCTCGGGATTGTTGAAGCCGTGAACCATCACCACGAGGTTCGGATTTGTGCCGTTCGCAAGATGGCTTGCGATCTCCTTTACGGCATCGTCGGCGTTTTCGACGTACTTCAGATATTTCTGAAGATTTTCCGGAATCTCCTTTACCGGATCGACAAATTCGGTGTCGTCGACGTTATCCGGCGCCGTGCTTTCGATGAAATAAATCGGTACTCTCAATTTATCGGTGTCGGCCTTGTAGGCCCTGAAAAATGCCATGACCAAATGCCCCAGGCGTGAAATGCGCCCGGCTGAGCCTAGGAATACTCATTTAAATTTACAAGCTTTGGTTGTGACGCCATGCGTCTTATTTTCAAGACGCATCCGGACCGGCGCCATCACGCCGGCGCGGAATAACCTTCGGACAGAAAATCCGCCATCGCCTCGAGAAAGGCTTGCGGCGCCTGCAATTGCGGAACATGCGCGCAACCGGCCAGAATTTTCAGCCGCGCATTCGGCAACAGCGCCGCCAGTTCATGCGACATCGGCGGCGGCGTCGCCTCGTCATGTTCGCCGACCATGACCAACGCCGGCATTTCGACGTCGGACAGTTCAGGCCGAAGATCGAGTTCGGCAAGTTGGGCGCAAGCCGCCTGCAACACGTCCGGATCGGTTTTCAAAAAAGCTTCGCGGCGGTCGCGCATCAAATCGGGATTTGCCGTTTGAAACTCCGGCGCGAACAGCCGGCGCATCGCGACATCGGTGATCGCGGCCAGTCCCTTGGCCTTTGATGCAGCGGCCATGTTGCGGAACGCTTGGCGCCCGGTTTCCGAGAACGCCGCGCCGCAATCGGCCAGGATCAGTTTGCTGGCGATGGTGGGATGCCGAATCGCCATTTGCAGCGCGACGAAGCCGCCATAGCCGTTGCCGAGCACGATCGCATCACGGTCTGCGGCCTCTGACATGGCTTCCGCCATCCGGTCTGCAACTGCCGCGAGCCCACCGCTGACCGCCTTCGAGCCGCCGAATCCCGGCAACTCCGGCACGATCACCCGATGCGTGTTCGAAAGCTGCGGCGCGATGGCGTCGAAACTCGCCCGGTCCGACAGCAGGGAGTGAAACAGGAACAACGCGGGCCCCTCACCCGAAACCGCCGCATTCACAGTGCCCTGAGCCAACAATCGATCCATGCGGGTCTCTCTTTATTTATCTGGTGCGATGAAACGGCGCGAAAACCGGTGAGATGGGACCGATTGATAAATCAAACCACGGGCATTTCAAGCCCTGAGCGCTTGACGTGATATTTCACGAATGCAAGATAGAGCAGAAATTACGCGGAATAACTCATGCTTTTGCGCGACAACGTCTACGAAAACCTCCGTGCTGATATTTTGAGCTGCCGGCTGGCACCGGGCGACGACATGCGCGAACAGGAGCTCGCGGAACGCTATGCGGTCAGCCGCCAGCCAGTCCGCGAAGCGCTTTTGCGGCTGGAGCGCGAGCATCTCGTCACAGTGCAGCCGCGCCAGGGCTACCGCGTCAATCCGATCTCGCTGTCGGATGCGCGCGATCTGTTGCGGTTTCGCCTCGCGCTCGAGCCGGCCTGTGTCTCCGAGGCGATCGAAAACGCGCCGGAAAAGACCCTGACCGCGCTCGACAGCTTCAGGGACTTTTCCGGCGATCGCGAGGACTTCATCACCTATAACCGCGCCTTCCATAGCGCGCTTGCCCACGCCTCGGGCAATCGCCGCATGGCCGGCGCCCTCTGCGACCTGATCGGACAGGCCGACCGGCTGGTGCGCGTCAGCATCGCCAATGTCAGGGATCACGATCCGACGCAATTGGTCACTGAGCATGGCGAACTGATCGAAGCGATGCAGCGGCGCGACCGGCGGCGCGCGCTGCATCTCATCAAGGCCCATATCCAGCAAACCGAAAAGCGCGTGCTGCCGGCACTCAAGCGCAACGCCGTCATCGTGGAGGAGACGAAGCGCATGAATATTCCAACAAGGCCCGGCTCATCCGCGGTCGAAATTCACGGCAATTTCGTCGACGGCCGCGAGATCGAAGCCGGCCACGGCGCGATGCTCGACGTGCGCAATCCAGCCACCGGAGAGGTGATCGCGCAAATTCCGAACTCGACCGCGGACGATATCGACCGCGCCATGAAGAGCGCGCGTGCGGCTTTCGAAGGCAAGGCCTGGGGCGGCATGGACATTCGCGCGCGAGCGCGGCTCGTCAACAGGCTTGCGGATGCGTTCGAGGCCAATCTCGACCAGCTCTACAAGCTCGAGACGCTCAATAACGGCCGGCCGGTCAACGAGACCCGCGCGCAGCTTTCACGGCTGCCGGACTTCTTCCGCTATTTTGCCGGGCTGGCGCTGGCGCGGCGCGACTCGGTGATCCCGGTCGAGGGGGCTTATCTGAATTACACCCTGCGCACGCCGATCGGCATCGTCGCCAACTGCACGCCGTTCAACCATCCGCTGATGATCCTGTGCAAGTCGCTGGCGGCGGTGCTGGCGTCGGGCTGCGTCACCGTGGTGAAGCCGTCGGAATACACGCCGCTGACGACCTTGCGGCTCGCCAAGATCTTCACCGAAGCCGGCCTGCCGCCGGGCGTGTTCAACGTCGTGCTCGGCTTGGGGCAAAGCGCCGGCAAGATGCTGGCCGAGCATGGCGATATCGACAAGCTCGTTCTGACCGGCGGCACCGAAGCCGGCCGCATCGCCGGAAGTGCTGCGGCGAAGGTGTTCGCGCATCAGACCATGGAACTCGGCGGCAAGACACCGGTGATGGTGTTCGACGATTTCGACGTCGACCGCGCCGTCAATTACGCGGCGTTCGGCGCCTTCATCGGCGCGGGGCAAACCTGCATCTGCGCCTCGCGCCATCTGGTGCAGGCCACGATCTACGACGAATTCGTCGCCAAGCTGAAAGCCAAGACCGAGACCATCAAGATCGGCGATCCCTCCGATCCGACCACGCAGCTTGGCCCGGTGATCTCGGCCCGCCAGCGCGACCGCGTGCTGTCCTATTGCAAGTTCGGCCATGAAGACGGCGCGCGGCTTGTCGCCGGCGGCGTGCCGGCAAAGGTCGCAGGCTTCGAGAACGGCTATTTCGTCGAACCGACGGTATTTGCGGACGTGAAAGCCGACATGCGCATTTTCCAGGAAGAAGTGTTCGGCCCCTTCACCTCGGTCACGCCGTTCAAGGACGAGGCGGATGCGTTGCGGCTTGCCAACGACTCGCCGTTTGGGCTCGCGGCCGCGATCCGCACCCGCGACGTCGCACGCGCCCATCGGGTCGCTTCGGGCGTGAAATGCGGCATCGTCTGGATCAACGACCACCACCGGCTCGATCCGGCCTCACCCTGGGGCGGCGTCGGCGATTCCGGCGTCGGGCGCGAATGCGGCACCGAAAGCTTTGACGATCATTTCAACGTCAAGAGTGTGATGGTCGCAACCGGCGATGCGCCGTTCGACTGGTATCGCGACACGGCGGGACAACGACGGCTCAACTGAACCAGCTCTTTCCCCTCATCCAGAGTAGCTTGCGTGAGCAGGCGTCTCGAAGGATGAGGCACTACCGGGCCCCATGGTTCGAGACGGCGCAAGAGCGCCTCCTCACCATGAGGGACCGGACTGAATGAAACAAAATAAAAATCGGGGGAATTTCATGGCTCTTGCAGTAAACGCCGGCGCGCGCCTTGACCGGCTGCCGATCTCGCCGTTTCACTATCGCATCTTCTGGCTGGTCGGCGCCGGGATGTTCTTCGACGGCTACGACCTCTATGTCGCGGGCGGCGTGCTGGCCTCGGTTGCGCAGTCCCAGTTCGCGACGCTGGCGCAAATCCCGCAATTCATCTCGCTGACGTTCGTCGGCATGACGTTGGGCGCGCTGATCACCGGCTTTATCGGCGACAGGTTCGGTCGCCGCTTCACCTACCAGATCAACCTCTTGATCTTCGGACTGGCTTCACTGGCCGCCGCCTTCGCCCAGGACATGAATCAGTTGATCGCCTGCCGCTTCGTGCAGGGCCTGGGGTTAGGTGCTGAAATCGTGGTCGGCTATTCGACCTTGACCGAATTCGTGCCGCCGAAGACGCGCGGGCGCTGGCTGTCGATGATGGCCTTCATCGTGGTCGCAGGCTTTCCGGCGACCTCGCTGCTCGGCTATCTCGTGATCCCGAATTTCGGCTGGCGGCCGATGTTCGTCATCGCCGGCGTCGGTTCGCTCATCGTCTGGTATCTGCGCAAGAACTTGCCGGAATCGCCGCGCTGGCTTAAATCGGAGGACCGCACCGAAGAAGCCGAAGCCTTGATGCAGGCGATCGAAAAAGAGGCGAGTGGCGGCGAGCCGTTGCCGCCGGTCGTCATCCCGCCGGCCGTCAAACCGGCGGTCGCGATCGACATGATCAAGCCGCCGCTGTTGCAACGGATGATCGTCGGCTCCTGGGTGCTGATCACGATCAACACGCTGATCTTCGGCTTCGTGATCTTCCTGCCGCAGTTCTTCCTTCGCCAGGGCCTGACGATTACCAATTCGCTCGCCTATACGCTGGTGCTGTCCGTGGGATCACTCGTCGGCTGCGCGTTAGGGGCGTATCTGTCGGACGCGATCGGGCGGCGCATGAGCATCATCGGCGCCTCGATCGTCACCATCATCAGCGGCTATATCTACGCCCGTTTCGATGCGACCGCCGATCCGGCGATCGTGCTCATGCATCAGATTGACCAGAGATCTTCGCGCTGTACCTGCATGGCAAAGGAAATGAAAGAATCGTTAGGCGACGATAAATGGGAGACGTTAAAAAACGAAGGCCCCGTTGTTCTTAAGGAAAGAATCGAAGGAGTCCTGAATGCGGAAAAACTTCTGAAACAGCTCGTCTGGCACAAAAATGGCAGCCTCTCCGAAGAGGATTTTGAAAGAACCAAGGGGTATCTCATTCAATGGATACAGAAGGCGTCTCTTGAAAAACTAGAGCTTTTTGTCCGGACGGCGACATCGAATAAGACCTTGTGCAACGAAAATTTGCGAATGGAGATCTACCAACGGGATCCGCAGCGGATTCCTGTGGCGCATACCTGTTTACTTATCTGGAGATCCCCAGTTCTTATCCGACGCAGGAGCATTTTGAAGGTAAATTGGAGATTCTCCTCGCGGAGGGATTGGCAGGTACAGGCTTCCAGTTTGCCTAAGAACCTGTCTGCGCACTCAGGAAAAACACAGGGCGTTTTCACTAGAAAGATTGGATAGAATGTCGCCACTGTCGTGGCTCATAGGTTTACTACAGCCTACCGTGGGTTAGGGCGTTAAATTTGTAGGTTTTTAAAGGTAAAAAAATCACATGGAATAAGTTGCGTATGAATTTGTACTTTTGCGGCGGCCTGAAAGGCCGAAAATATAATAGCCGAGGGCAACGCCCCTGGTAAGGCCATATAGAATAAAGTTGCCCTGAAAGGGCAACACAACGGATATAGATAAATGACAAACAAACCACTATGGCGAACGATATTTATGGGATTGATATCACATCATGATTTGTGCTGCCCTTGGGAGGCGACTTTATTCTATATGGCCTTACCGAGGGCGTTGCCCTCGGCTACTATATTTTTGGCCTTTCAGGCCGCCGCAAAAGCGCAACTTCTTACACGACTTATTTCCATGTGATTTTTTTACCTTTAAAAACCTACAAATTTAACGCCCTAACCGTGGGTTAGGGTGTTAAATTTATTAAATTTTTGATGAAAAAAAATCACAAGAATATTGTAAAAGTTGCTTTCTAAATCTTTCAACCAGGAAGCAATCATGACCCATATCCAAGAACCAGATCCGGATCTTAACAATGAAGTGCCCGATTACAAAAGTCCTCCTTCTCGTATTATCAGATCTCTTCGACTAGCATATGATAATCTGAGAACAGAAACTAATAGAAATCTAAGACAATTCAAGCGCTTCGTGAAAAGATAAGAGACATTCAAGAAAGTCGTGATAGTTGGAAAGATCACGTAAAAGCTAAAGAAGCGGAACTAGAGGAGTTGAAAAAACAAACGAAGAATTACAAAATGACATAAAAAAAAAGTCCCTGAAATCATAGAAGTGAGAAAGATGTCCCAAACTACAAATACACTGTTTCCCAAATTTTAATTTCTATTACGTGTTTTCTTAAAAGTTCTGCTGGCTTTCGTGGACTCTCAAGTATTTTCCAAGTACTTAGAGGATGGATATCATCATTTATGACACCTGCTCATACCACGATAAGACAATGGCTTCTTAAAATAGGATTGTATAAACTAACGAGTTCTAAATATTCACCATCGGGGTGGTTTTTTGTTGTTGACACTAGCATTCAGATGGGATCTCAAAAATGTGTGGTAGTTCTAGGGGTAAAGAATTTAGACATCAATAAGATTTTTGTCCAACTTTGGATGCGGTAGAGCCTTTAGTAGTAAAACCCCTGACTAATTGTCCTGGTGAAGTGATCAATGAGGTTTTAGAAGAGGCTAGAGTCATCACAGGTGCATCTCCTATTGGGGTAATTTCGGATGAAGGATCTGAAAACAAAAAAGGTGTGCGAATTTTTGTTCAAAATCATTCAGAATCAGTTCATCTATTCGATGCTTCACATAAAATAAATAATTGCCTTAAAGAAGAGCTGAATAATGACCCTGTTTGGCTAAAATTTAAAGCTAGTGCCGCAGACTCGATTCAGCATCTAAAACTTTCTTCTATTGCCCATTTAGCAGCTCCTCGACAACGTTCTAAAGATAGGATGCATAGTGCATTTTATCTAATCGATTGGGGTCTTAGTATCTTATATTTTCTGGATTCAGAAAAGGGAACAGATTTACACGGAAAGGAGTAAAATTGACTGGATTAAACAATATCGATTTTCTCTTTCCAATTATCATTAGTTTCAAGAAGTATGCAAACATGCTTTAGATTTTGTTCATGAGCAAGGATATTTTCGGATGTGGCGGATGAATTTTGTAAAAGGGGAATATATCGCTTCAAAAGAGAAGGATAACGAATTATAGATTTTAAAAATAAAATAAAGATGATACTACAAAAGGAAGGAGAAAAAATTCCCGCGGGTGCCCATTATTTAGGAAGTTCAGAGATTTTAGAGTCATTATTTGGTAAATTTAAATATATAGAAGATAATCATGCATCATCAGGGTTAAGTTCCTTAGTACTTGCAATACCTGCATTAGTAGGGAAATTAGATGAATCTATAGTGAGAGAGGCGTTAGAAAAAATTTCTGTATTTCACATTGAAGAATGGATTGAAGAAAATATGGGGCAAACATTTCTTTCGCAGCGTCGAAAAGCTTTAGGTAGTTTCAAAAGTAATTGGACTTAGATTATGTGATTTATTAGAGTGAAAAATCAAACAAAATTAACACCCTAACCGTGGGTTAGGGTGTGCGATTTAGCAAAAATCAGACGATTTTTCACCATCCTGTTTTAAGTAAAACGTCTTCTAAACCATGTAAAAACACGTAAAACTTAAAAAGGGATGAAAAATTTCAGGTCTATTTTTGCTAAATCGCACAGGCCTAGCCGTGGGTTAGGGCGTTAAATTTGTAGGTTCTTTAAGGTAAAAAATCACATGGAAATAAGTCGTATAAGAAGTTGCGCTTTTGCGGCGGCCTGAAAGGCCAAAATATAGTAGCCGAGGGCAACGCCCTCGGTAAGGTCATATAGAATAAAGTTGCCCTGAAGGGGCAGCAAAAATTATGATGTGATATCAATTCCATAAATATCGTTCGCCATAGTGGTTTGTTTGTCATTTATCTATATCCGTTGTGCTGCCCTTTCAGGGCAACTTTATTCTATATGGCCTTACCGAGGGCGTTGCCCTCGGCTACTATATTTTGGCCTTTGATGCCACCGCAAAAGCACAATTTCTTACACGATTTATTTCCATGTGATTTTTTTACCTTAAATTTAACGCCCTAACCCACGGTAGGCTGTAGTAGAACTATGAGCCACGACAGTGGCGATATTCTATGAAATTTTTTTAGTGAAAACTCCCTGCTATGTCTACTATTTTACTATTTTACTATTTTTTAATTGATTATATTAATATATAATCATTATAGTGATTTATTAGTGGTTGTATTTAGTTAACTTAAAATAAATTAAAAATTTACAGTGGGATTTATGAATAATGATTATAGAATGACTTTTACAGATCCATTTGTCGAAACGATCATCTTTTCTACAGATGATGAAGAAATTAAATCAGTCCTTTGCAAAGGCGAGTTGACAGAGGAGAGAAAAAACTAAAGAGATCTCGAAGGATACGTTTAAAGAAATCGAACAGCGTTATGATTTACATAAAAACACTCTACGCTTAGGATTTGCCGAGCTGGTAGAAAGAGTCGCCAAGCATCTTAAACGCTTTAATAGCCCCGAAATCTCCTCAAAGATTCGGGAGGCGATCGCAAATAAAATAGAGATCTCGGCTCGGCAGGAGATGAACGACAGCGAAAAATCCCCTATGAAAAGCCAAGAGCTCAGAACCCAATTGAAGTTGCCTACAATAAAAGCCTTCTCGATGCGCATACAGCTATTAAATGCCTTGAACAAGCTCTTGATAATACTAATCCAAGGGCAATGGATAGTTGGATCACCGACCATTCCATCTATTTAAACGACATGATATTCGAAAAACTTACGTTTTCAGAAAAACTTCATCTTGGGGTCTTATTGAAAAAAGCAGAGACAAAGGCTCCTGCGGTCAAAGAACTAGATTGTTTTCAGAATCTTCCGGAAGATATTAAAAGTTTTCAGAAAATGTTGGAATGTTCCGATAAAGAAGCCTTTATTGCAAACGTTTCAAAAGAATACGGAGGGGTGAGAGAAAAACAGCTATGCGCTCTAGCTCATTACATCGATTATCGCCGAATTCGTATTGAAGAATTAGCCAGTTTCCTGAAGGAGGAGGATTGGTCCGTATTAGAGCCTTATTTGAGATATGCAGATTTAAGGAATTGCAGTAAGGAAATTATCGAAAAATTACTAATAACTCCATCAAATATTGAGATATTATTAATAAATAATGATGAAATTAAGGAGCTGCCGGAGCTCCCAAACTGCAGGTGTCTTAAGTGCTCCGGTTGCAAAGCATTGCAGGAGCTGCCGGAGCTCCCAAACTGCCAAGAGCTTGCCTGCTACAATTGCAAGGCGTTGCAGCGGATATCAGCGCTCCCAAACTGCCGCAAGCTTGTCTGCTATGGCTGCACGGCTCTGCAGCGGATATCAGGGCTTTCAAATTGCCGCGAGCTTTACTGCTCCGGCTGCACGGCATTGCAGCGGATATCAGCGCTTCCAAGCTGCCTAATCCTTTCCTGCCCCGGCTGCACGGCGTTGCAGGAGCTAACGGAACTCCCCAGCTGCCAGAGCTCACTGCTCCAGCTGCACGGCTCTGCAGCGGATATCAGCGCTTCCAAGCTGCCAAGAGCTTCACTACTCCGGTTGCACGGCGTTGCAGGAGCTACCGGAGCTTCCTATGAACGCGCGCGTTTATTCTGAAGACAGTCCGCAAACTGCTTTTCACAAATTAAAAATCGATGTCGAGAAATTTACCGCCGGACCCCAAGAATTATTAAATCATCTTGGCAACCAGCTTTCTCCTTCAAAAATTACCTTTCCCCAATATCTATTATTTTGAGAAGGGACAACCCAGCGCTGCGGTGGATGTGGGTGGAGTACGACGCGACTTTGTCGTAAGTTATTGAAAATTTATTTAAGCGAAAAGGCGACGCCGAAATCCCCGCCGGTTTTCTGGTTGTTGACGATGGCTATCCGGAATGGGATGAAAACCAGGAAACGGAAGCCTCTTATCGGACTTTGGGAAGATTATTAACGCTCTGCTATCCGGAAAATTCCATTTTAAAACGGGTCCCCTCTTTCGGGATGGATTCTATGAACTGAATACCCCGTATCCATCGGATGATCCTCCGGCTTGGATGCGTACTGTGTTTTGTCATTTCAGAAACTTTCGCCTGAACTTGCTCGGTTTATCATTGCAGGAGATAAGTTCGAAGAGCTTAAAGAAAGCGATATCCTAAACCTTTATTACTGTCTGGATCCGGATCCAGACGAATCGAACGCAGCTCTCATGGAAGATCTGAAAAAGGATCCGAAAAAATACCGCGATGATGCATTAAAAATCATTCAAGACAATGGAGAGCGACCGGAGGTACCGCGCTATTACCTGCATGGCAAAGGAAATGAAAGAATCGTTAGGCGACGATAAATGGGAGACGTTAAAAAGCGAAGGTCCCGTTGTTCTTAAGGAAAGGATCGAAGGAGTCCTGAATGCGGAAAAACTTCTGAAACAGCTCGTCTGGCACAAAAATGGCAGCCTCTCCGAAGAGGATTTTGAAAGAACCAAGGGGTATCTCATTCAATGGATACAGAAGGCGTCTCTTGAAAAACTAGAGCTTTTTGTCCGGACGGCGACATCGAATAAGACCTTGTGCAACGAAAATTTGCGAATGGAGATCTACCAACGGGATCCGCAGCGGATTCCTGTGGCGCATACCTGTTTCTTTTCTCTGGAGATCCCCAGTTCTTATCCGACGCAGGAGCATTTTGAAGGTAAATTGGAGATTCTCCTCGCGGAGGAATTGGCAGGTACAGGCTTCCAGTTTGCCTAAGAGCCTGTCTGCGCACCCAGGAAAAACACAGGGCGTTTTCACTAGAAAGATTGGATAGAATGTCGCCACTGTCGTGGCTCATAGGTTTACTACAGCCTACCGTGGGTTAGGGTGTGCGATTTAGCAAAAATCAGACGATTTTTCACCATCCTGTTTTAAGTAAAACGTCTTCTAAACCATGTAAAAACACGTAAAACTTAAAAAGGGATGAAAAATTTCAGGTCTATTTTTGCTAAATCGCACACCCTAACCGTGGGTTAGGGCGTTAAATTTGTAGGTTCTTTAAGGTAAAAAATCACATGGAATAAGTCGTATAAGAAGTTGCGCTTTTGCGGCGGCCTGAAAGGCCAAAATATAGTAGCCGAGGGCAACGCCCTCGGTAAGGTCATATAGAATAAAGTTGCCCTGAAGGGGCAGCAAAAATTATGATGTGATATCAATTCCATAAATATCGTTCGCCATAGTGGTTTGTTTGTCATTTATCTATATCCGTTGTGCTGCCCTTTCAGGGCAACTTTATTCTATATGGCCTTACCGAGGGCGTTGCCCTCGGCTACTATATTTTGGCCTTTCAGGCCGCCGCAAAAGCGCAATTTCTTACACGATTTATTTCCATGTGATTTTTTTACCTTAAAGAACCCACAAATTTAACGCCCTAACCCACGGTAGGCTGTAGTAGAACTATGAGCCACGACAGTGGCGATATTCTATGAAATCTTTTTAGTGAAAACTCCCTGCTATGTCTACTATTTTTTTAATTAATTAAATTAATGTATAATAATTATTATGATTTATTAGTGGTTGCATTGAGTTGAAATTAAAGTAAATTAAAAATTTATATGGTGGTTTATGAATAATGATTATAGAATGAGTTTTACAGATCCATTTGTCGAAACGATCATCTTCTCTACCGATGATGAAGAAATTAAATCAGTCCTTTGCAAAGGCGAGTTGACAGAGGAAGAAAAAACTAAAGAGATCTCGAAGGATACTTTTAAAGAAATCGAACAGCGTTATGATTTACATAAAAACACTCTACGCTTAGGATTTGCCGAGCTGGTAGAAAGAGTCGCCAAGCATCTTAAACGCTTTAATAGCCCCGAAATTTCCCCAAAGATTCGGGAGGCGATCGCAAATAAAATAGAGATCTCGGCTCGGCAGGAGATGAACGACAGCGAAAAATCCCCTATCGAAAAAGCTCAAGAGCTACGAACCCAATTGCTTGCCTACAATAAAAGCCTTCTCGATGCGCATACAGCTATTAAATGCCTTGAACAAGCTCTTGATGATACTAATCCAATGGCAATGGATAGTTGGATCGCCGACCATTCCATCTATTTAAACGAAACGATATTCGAAAAACTTACGTTTTCAGAAAAACTTCATCTTGGGGTCTTATTGAAAAAAGCGGAGACAAAGGCTCCTGCGATCAAAGAATTAGATTGTTTTCAGAATCTTCCGGAAGATATTAAAAGTTTTCAGAAAATGTTGGAATGTTCCGATAAAGAAGCCTTTATTGCAAACGTTTCAAAAGAATACGGAGGGGTGAGAGAAAAACAGCTATGCGCTCTAGCTCATTACATCGATTATCACCGAATTCGTATTAAAGAATTAGCCAGTTTCCTGAAGGAGGAGGATTGGTCCGTATTAGCGCCTTATTTGAGATATGCAGATTTAAGGAATTGCAGTAAGGAAATTATCGAAAAATTATTAATAAACCCATCAAATATTGAGATATTATTCATAAGTAATTATGAAATTAATAAGCTGCCGGAGCTCCCAAACTGCAGGTATCTTAATTGCTCCGGCTGCAAGGCGTTGCAGGAGCTGCCGGAGCTCCTAAACTGCCAAGAGCTTGTCTGCAATCACTGCAAGGCCCTGCAGCGGATATCAGGGCTCCCAAACTGCCAAGAGCTTGTCTGCAATCACTGCACGGCCCTGCAGCGGATATCAGGGCTTTCAAATTGCCGCAAGCTTTACTGCGACAGCTGCAAGGCGTTGCAGCAGATATCAGGACTTTCAAATTGCCGCGAGCTTTACTGCTCCGATTGCACGGCGTTGCAGCAGATATCAGGGCTTTCAAAGTGCCAAAAGCTTGTCTGCCGTGTCTGCACGGCTCTGCAGCAGGTATCAGGGCTTCCAAGCTGCCAAAGCCTTTACTGCTCCGGCTGCACGGCGTTGCAGGAGCTAACGGAGCTCCCAAACTGCCAAGAGCTTTCCTGCAATCATTGCACGGCTCTGCAGCGGATATCAGGGCTTTTAAATTGCCAAAAGCTTGTCTGCGATTACTGCACGGCTCTGCAGCTGATATCAGCGCTTCCAAGCTGCCAAGAGCTTCACTACTCCGGTTGCACGGCGTTGCAGGAGCTACCGGAGCTTCCTATGAACGCGCGCGTTTATTCTGAAGACAGTCCGCAAACTGCTTTTCACAAATTAAAAATCGATGTCGAGAAATTTACCGCCGGACCCCAAGAATTATTAAATCATCTTGGCAACCAGTTTCTCCTTCAAAAATTACCTTTCCCCAATATCTATTATTTTGAGAAGGGACAACCCAGCGCTGCGGTGGATGTGGGTGGAGTACGACGCGACTTTGTCGTAAGGTTATTTGAAAATTTATTTAAGCGAAAAGGCGACGCCGAAATCCCCGCCGGTTTTCTGGTTGTTGACGATGGCTATCCGGAATGGGATGAAAAACTCAGGAAACGGAAGCCTCTTATCGGACTTTGGGAAGATTATTAACGCTCTGCTATCCGGAAAATTCCCATTTTAAAACGGGTCCCCTCTTTCGGGATGGATTCTATGAACTGCTTACGATCCTATCCATCGGATGATCCTCCGGCTTGGATGCGTACTGTGTTTTGTCATTTTAGAAACTTTTCGCCCGAACTTGCTCGGTTTATCATTGCAGGAGATAAGTTCGAAGAGCTTAAAGAAAGCGATATCCTAAACCTTTATTACTGTCTGGATCCGGATCCAGACGAATCGAACGCAGCTCTCATGGAAGATCTGAAAAAGGATCCGAAAAAATACCGCGATGATGCATTAAAAATCATTCAAGAAACAATGGAGAGCGACCGGAGGTACGCGCTATTACCTGCATGGCAAAGGAAATGAAAGAATCGTTAGGCGACGATAAATGGGAGACGTTAAAAAGCGAAGGTCCCGTTGTTCTTAAGGAAAGGATCGAAGGAGTCCTGAATGCCGGAAAAACTTCTGAAACAGCTCGTCTGGCACAAAAATGGCAGCCTCTCCCAAGAGGATTTTGAAAAGACGAAGGGGTATCTCATTCAATGGATACAAAAGGCGTCTCCTAAAAAACTAGAGCTTTTTGTCCGGACGGCGACATCGAATAAGACCTTGTGCAACGAAAATTTGCGAATGGAGATCTATCAATGGGATCCGCAGCGGATTCCTGCGGCGCATACCTGTTTCTTTTCTCTGGAGATACCCGGCTCTTATCCGACGCAGGAGCATTTTGAAGGTAAATTAGAGATTCTCCTCGCGGAGGGATTGGCAGGTACAGGCTTCCAGTTTGCCTAAGAGCCTGTCTGCGCACCCAGGAAAAACACAGGGCGTTTTCACTAGAAAGATTGGATAGAATGTCGCCACTGTCGTGGCTCATAGGTTTAC
>CAVVLH010000029.1:0-115443 GCA_963748805.1 uncultured Alphaproteobacteria bacterium
GAAAGCGAGCCACAGGCCCTGATGCCGCGGCGCCTTCCCGATCATCGGCAGACTGTCCGGTAACGTCGGCCGCGCCCCGCGCCAGGGTTCGGCGACGGCTGAACCGAATTCGACGACGCCACGCGCCATCGGCACCACCATATCGAGTTGCGCGAACGACGACGGCGCGTCACGGTCGGTCAATTCGACGCCGGAGGTGACACGAATGCCATTTTCCATCTGCGACATCAGGAAACTGCCTTCGGCATCATGGATCGGACGGTGCAAGGCGCGTGCCGGATTGGGCGTAAATTCCTGATGATAGCCGCGCTCGACCGCGAGCGGCACGCGATAGCCGAGCGGCCGCAGCAGATCGGCCGACCACGGGCCGAGCGCCACCACGACATGGCGCGCGGTGACCGCGCCATCGCCGAGCACGACGCGCCAGCCGCGATCCTCAGGCTCGATCCCCCTGATATCGGATTGGCGGACTTCGCCACTGATACCCTTCAGCATCTGCGCATAGGCCTTGACCACCGCGCCCGGCAAATCCACCGAAGCGGTCTGGGTGTGCAGAAGGCCGGTGGTGTAGACCGGCAGGATGTTCGGCTCGAGCGCCGAGATCGCCTGCCGGTCGAGCAGTTCGCTCTTGATGCCGAATTCGGCGAGGAACGCCTGCTCTTGTTTGGCGGCCTCTGTCGCGTCGCTGCGCCAGGCCTTGAGCCAGCCGGTCTCGCGAATGCGCTGTGGCGCGCCGGCCTTGACGATCCAATCGCGATGCAGCTTCAGCGATGCCCCGATCAACCCGTGCAAAGCTTCCGCGCGCGGCCGTGTGCGCGAAGGCACGGCGTTGCCGAGAAAGCGCGCGACCCAGTCGAGGTTGCGCATCACCCACATCGGATCCCAGCGCAAGGCCGCGCTGGTGTTGCCGAGATAAGAAGGCAGCGCACTCCACAATGAGGGCTTGTTGAGCGGCAGGATCGAGCCGCTACTTAAAATGCCGGCGTTGCCATAGGACGTCTCGCTGCCGGGCTCACGGCGGTCGACGACAACAACCGACAGTCCGCGTTGTCGCGCGGCGATGCCGGCGGATATGCCGACGATCCCGCCGCCAAGCACGGCGACATCCACTTGTTGGCCCACCCCGTTCTCAGACATTCACTTGAACCTCTAGATCAATGTAAGCCCGCCATCGACCGGCAGCGAGGCGCCCGTCACATGCGAGGCTTCTTTCGACAACAAGAACGCGACGACGGCGGCGACTTCGTCCGGCGCGGCGAGGCGCGACATCGGATTGGACTTGGCGACCGCCTGCCAGGCCGCGGCATCGAGCGCGCCCGTGAGACCTGCGTCCTTGCGCGTAAAGCCGGGCACCACGACGTTGGCGGTCGCGCCGGAGCCGGCGAGCTCGATGGCGAGACATTTCACCAGCACTTCGAGCGCGGCCTTCGCCGAGCCCGATCCGGGATAAGTCGAATCCGGCGTGAAGCGATGCGCGGCGAAGCTTGAAACCGCGACGACGCGGCCGTGTGGGCTGCGCTGCAAATCCGGTAGTGCCGCGCTGGCCATTTCATGAAAGCTTGCCGCCATCACCGCAAAGGCGCGTTCGAGATCTTCGCGCGGCAAATCTTTAAAACCGCGCCGGTCGGCAAAGCCCGCGGCATGCACGATCGCATCGATGCTGCCGAATTTATCGCGCGCCGCGTCGACAAGCCGGGAGCCGGTGCCTGCCTTGGCGAGATCGCCCGTCGAAAAAGCAACCTTGGCGCCGGAGCGTTCGCATTCCCCCACCACGCCTCTCAGGCGCGCGAACCCCGCCGCATCGCTGCCCTGCCCATGCAGCATCAGGCAGGCGTCCGATCTGGCCAGGCAACGCGCCACCGCCGCGCCAATTCCGGACCCCGCTCCTGTGATCACCGTAACGCTCAACCCGTCCCCCGATTTTACGCCGGGGCGACTATAGGTCCTGCCATCCGGAATGCCAACGATCGCAGGCCGCACACGGTGAACATGCCCTCATGGTGAGGAGCGTTCTTCACGCGTCTTCCGGACAATACTGCGTATTGCCGGGAGAACCATGAGGCCCGAATATTGGCCTCATCCTTCGAGACGCCGCTTATCGTTTTTTACCCCGTTCGCGACGGCCTCGCCATCGCTCGGCCTGCTCGGGTGCACGCGGCTCCTCAGGATGAGGGTGGGCAAAGCGAGTTGCTACGGCAAGATCAAAAGCGCGCCCGCCACCAGCATCGCCGCGAGCGACGACAACGCCAGCGACCAGTGAATCCCGATCAGGCTGCCGATCAGGCCGACCGAGATGCCGCTGAACGTCTTCAGGCCCAGGCTTGCCATGTTGAACAGGCCGATCACGCGTCCGCGCTTGTCGGGCGGCGCGTCGAGCTGAACGAGACTCTGCGCCATGGCGTTGAACGACAGTTCGAGGAAGCCCGCGGCCAACAAGAAGCCGACCGCGAGCCAATAGATGTTCGACAGCGAGAACACCGCCAGCGCTGCACCCCATAACAGCGCCAGGATCATCGCGGTGCGCGGCTTCGGCGGCAACAAGCCGCCGCCTTCCAGAATGAGACCCGCCAGCAATCCGCCGGCCGCATCGGCCGCGAGCAGCGTCGAGTAGGCCAGACCAGGATCGCCGTGCTGGAGATCCATCGCGAAGTTCGGCATTTGCGAGCTATAGGCGTTACCGACGAAGAACGAGGCCGCACCTGCGAGCAGCACCATCGACACGATGGTGGGATGACCCTTGATGTCGCGGATGGTCGAAATGATGTCGTTCAGTCCGCGCACCGCACGGCGTGGAGCGGGCTTGTCTTTGCGAAAACGCGGACCGTAGGGTGCTGCGATCAGCCACAGCACCAGCGGCAGATAGAACACGGTGTTGATGATGATGCCCCAGGCGGGTCCAAACGCGAGCAGAATGGCCGCACCCACCGCAGGCCCCGCCAGCACCGCGAGATACCGCGCCATCGCGTTGAGCCGTACGCCGCTTTCCAGCTCCGCCGGACCGACGATGTCATAGAGCAGCATCTGGTTCGGCGTCTGCCACAGCACGCCGGCGCAGCCGTGCACGACCAAAATCGCCATCGCCTGCCACATCTGCAACGAGTCGGTGAAGAAGAAATAGCCCCAGCTCAAGGACGCGATGATGAACAGCGCCATGCCGCACTGGATGACGCGGCGCGGATCGAAGCGCTCGGCGAGCGCGCCTGAGGCCACCGAGAACATCAGGAACGGCAACCAGTGCGAGACCACCGCAAAGCCGCCCAAGGCCGGCGAGTGGAATTTCTGGAACACCACCCAGTAGCTGATCACGTGCTCGATATTGTCGGCCATCATCGCGAGCACGTAAGTCGTGAACTGCGCGCGAAAGCCCGGATGCCGCATGGCGGCAAAGGAACGCATTTTGGCCGGCGGGGGTGGCCCCCCTGTTGTTGCATCGTTCATGGCGACGAGGATTTCCGTGATGAGGGATGGCGTCAGGTCGGTACCCCTGACTTCTAGCAGAGCTTCACGCCGATCCCATCGATACCAGCCATGCGCGGAAAGCTGCGCCCCACCCTCTTACCGACCGCAGCCGGGATTTAGAGGTCTTCTTGCAACGTCACGTTCCCGGCGCGGACCAGCATCGGATATATGAAGAAAACCTTTGTAGTTTACCTTCATACATGTCATGGTGGCCGAATGAAGCCAAAGCCCGCCGATTCCGAAAGCGCTGAAGCCTCCGCCCTGGCCGCCGAGCTTCACCTTGTGCTTGGCGCGCTGAAGCGGCGCCTGCGTGAGCACGGCGACGTGGCCGAGCTGACGTCGGCGCAAAAATCCGTGCTGCTGCGGCTGGAGCGCGACGGACCCGCAACCGGCAGCGCGCTGGCGCGGGCGGAAGCGATGCGGCCACAATCGATGGGCGCGATCATCGCGGCGCTCGAGACCGCCGGATATGTGACGGGCACACCCGATCCCTCGGACGGACGCCAGACCATCATCGCGCTCACCGATCATTTCCGCGAATGGGTGCGTACGGCCCGCGCGGCCCGGCAGGACTGGCTGCTTCGCGGCTTGCAGACGCGGCTGACCGTGCCGGAACAACGCCAGCTCGCCGCTGCCGTCGAGCTGCTCAAACGCCTGCTCGATCCGTAGCAATCACCTGCTCGACCCCTGGCAATCACAAGGCTCACTTATGACCGTCACGACGCTCGACCCGAACACCGCACTCATCGTCATCGACCTGCAAAAAGGCATCGTCGCCTATCCCACGGTGCATCCGATCGGCGACGTCGTGGAACGCTCGCGCGCGCTCGCCGATGCGTTTCGTCAACGTGGCCTGCCGGTGGTGCTCGTCAACGTCGCCGGAGCTGCACCAGGCCGAACGGAGCAGCAACGCCCCGGCGGGCCATTTCCCGATGGGTGGACCGATCTCATCCCGGAAATGGACCGACAAGCGAGCGACATTGTCGTGACGAAACGGACATGGGGCGCGTTCGCCAGCACCCCGCTCGAAGAGCGGCTGAAAGCGCTTGATGTCACGCAGGTCGTCATCGCCGGCGTTGCCACCGGGACCGGTGTCGAGTTGACCGCGCGGCAGGCCTACGAGCAGGGATTCAACGTCACCCTCGCCGTCGACGCCATGACCGACATGCGTCGTGAAGCGCACGACTACAGCATCGCGCATGTTTTCCCGCGGCTCGGCGAAACCGGCACGACCCAACAGATCATCGATCTACTCGGAAAGAGAAACTGACAATGCAATGGCTCGACTATGTCTCTTACTTCTTTGGCGGTGCTTTTCTCAGCAATGCCGTTCCGCATTTCGTCAGCGGCGTGATGGGGCGCCCTTTTCAAAGCCCCTTTGCAAAACCGCCCGGAGAGGGACTTTCGTCGTCAACGGTCAATGTGCTTTGGGGCTTTTTCAACCTGGCCGTCGGCTATGTTCTGATCTGCCGCGTCGGAAACTTCGATCTGCGATCGACCGCGGACGTTGTTGCGCTTGGGTTGGGTATTCTGCTTGTGGGTCTGTTGAGCGCGCGCCTGTTCGGCCGGTTTCACGGCGGCAATTCGCCCGAAGTCTCGTGAGCGCACCAAAGCCCCTCTCCATCTACCCGGATCGCAGATGAGTCCGTCGAAGGAAACCAATACCGCGTTGTCCGGCGGCGGCGATGAAACCGACGGGCTCGCCCCTGGCGTCTGGAAAGTGGTCTGTGTCGCGGCCATGGGCTCCTTCATGGCGCAACTCGACGCTACCGTGGTCAATGTATCGCTCGCCAGCCTTGCCACCGATCTGAACGTCAGCCTTTCGACCATCCAGTGGGTGACGAGCGGATATCTGCTGGCGCTGGCGCTGATGCTGCCCTTGAGCGGCTGGCTGGTCGATCGGATCGGCGCCAAGGCTCTTTATCTCTGGTGCTTCGCGGCTTTTGCGCTGTCTTCGGCCCTGTGCGGGCTCGCATGGTCGGCGACTTCGCTGATCGCCTTTCGCATCCTCCAGGGCATGAGCGGCGGGTTGCTGGCGCCGATGGCGCAAATGATGGTCGCCCGTGCAGCCGGCAAACACATGGCGCGGGTGGTCGGTCTCGCCGCCTTGCCGATCCTGCTGGCGCCGCTGCTTGGTCCTGTCGTTGCCGGCGCCATCCTCCAGTTCTCGTCCTGGCGCTGGCTTTTCCTCATCAACCTGCCGGTCGGAATCCTGGCGCTTGGGCTGGCGGCAGCATTCCTGCCCAACGATCGCGAGGAGACGAGGCCGCGCGGCCTCGACTTGCTCGGACTGGCGCTGATATCGCCGGGGCTGGTGTTGTTCCTCTATGGCTCGGACCATCTCGATCAATGGATCGGTCTTGCGGCGCTCGCCGTCGCCATCGTCATGCTCGCTTTGTTCCTGCGCGTCGCGAAGGCCAAGGGCGACGGCGCGCTGATCGACCTTCGGCTGCTCCGGGGCAAGGGGTTCTCCGCCTCGATCGCCGCGATGTTCATGGTCAACGGCGTCTCCTTTGCCGGCCAGATGCTGATTCCGATTTATCTGGTCAGCGCCTGCGGAATGTCGCCAAGCCGAACCGGCTGGCTGCTGGCGCCGCTGGGGCTCGGCATGATGTGCACCTTTCCGTTCATGGGCCCGCTCACGAAGCGGTTCGGCATCCGCAAACTCGCCGCCTGTGGTGCGCTGCTGGCCTTTGCAGGGACTTTGCCGCTGATCTTTTTGGCCGAGCACGGCCTCGTCGTGACGGTGCTGATGGCATCCCTGTTCGTTCGAGGCGTCGGCGTCAGCGCCATCGGCATTCCCTCGATCACTTCGGGCTATGCGTCGGTCAAGCGCGAGGACCTGCCGATGGCGACAACCGCCATGAATATCGTCCAGCGCCTCGGCGGCCCGACCTTGACGACGCTGTGCGCGGCCTTCCTGGGCTGGCGCCTGTCGGCGATGGCGGATCTCGCATCGATGTCGGGCGCCTTCATCGCGGCATTCGGCCTGCTCTGCGCCCTGCACGCGCTGCTGTTTCTCGCCACGCTGCGGCTGCCCTGGCTGGCCGCTCACGCTGGACCCGAGCCGCGGCCGAGCTGAACAACATCGTCTGGCGTTCAGCAACTGACGGCCGAACGAGCAGCACCGTCATTGGCGCGCTCTTAACGATCGCGTCCGTTATCGCGCTTGAATGCGACTTGAGCAGGCTGCCAAATTTTTCAACCCAGTCAGGGCTTTGAACAGGCAACTTCAGATCACTGGAAGGCACCGTGGCAGAGATGTCATGAAACTGTCACTCGACTTTCTAATTGGGCTCTTATGCAGTGGGCATTGCACTAAGTGGTTCAACATCGAAGGGGTATACGATGCCGGCAGGTAATGGACAGGCTTCATTTTCGGATGACATAACCCCTCCACCGGAAGCTCAAGAAGAAGGCGTGGTGGGCAAGGCGGTTGCCGCCGTTGCGGTGGTCGCGGTCGGCGCCGCTTTATTCGAAGTGGCCCTGTTGCCGGGCATCGCGCTCGGCGCGGCTGCGGTCGCAGCCCCGAAATACCTGCCCAAGCTCACCAGCGCCTTGAACCCGCTGTTCAAGTCCACTGTTCGCGGCACCTACAAGCTCGCCCAGAAGTCCAGGGAAATGTTCCACGAAGCGCGCGAGCATGTGCACGACGCCGTGGCCGAAGTGAAGGCCGAGGCTGAAACGGCGGCCAAAGATGCGGACCGCCACGCGGCCTGATCAAGCCCGTGACCGGTTTGGAGAGGCTGGGATGAAAGCCGGTTCGCAAGCGATCGGTGGCTTTCGGACCGCTGGTGCTTTGACCCGACGGTTGAAGCAAAGCTTGAAGTCCAGCGCGCTCGAATAAACGCGTGTTTGGACTTGAGGGATCTGGACTAAACGAGACCTGAGATCAGCAATGACCACGATGATGAACGTGCAAGTCGCCCACCAGGTCCCCGGCCGCATTCGCCTGAAGGTGCCGAATGTGAAAGACAACCCGGAGCTGGTGGAACAGATCAAGCAGATGTTCCACGTGATCCCGGGCATCGAGGACGTCACGGTCAATCCGACCACCGGCAGCGTGGTGCTGTGCTACGACACCGACAAGCACGACGAATTCCACGGCCACCTCGAACGGCATCACACCGGCGGCCATGAGCGGCCGCCGACCAACGAGATCGACGCGCTCGCCAACAAGATCGGGCAGGAAGCCGAATTTCTGGCCGAGCATTCCCATACCGCCCGCGTCATCGTCGATTACTTCAAGCATTTCGATGAGCAGATCAAACTGGCGACCGGCAACGTCGTCGACCTCAAGATCGTGCTCGCTCTCGGCATTGCCGGCTTCACCATTTTCGAGGTCGGCGCCAGCGCCGCCACGCCCGTCTGGGTCACGATTTCGATCTTCGCGCTTAACCACATGATCCAGGCCGGCATGGCGGAAGCCGCCGCGCGCGCGGCGCAAAATGATTTGGAAGAAGAAGAGGAGATTCTCGCACCGGCCTGATCGCACTTGATTTTTTCGGCTTCAAAAAGCCGGCCGCGAGATCACAACTCCATGGAATGTTCGATCCGACATTTGATGCGGGGCCGTGCCAGGCTCAACGTTCCGGCGCTTCGCAATCGCCGTCTCGGCGAAAAACTTCTCTCCTGGCTGGAGGCGCAACCCGGCATCCGCGGCGCGCGGATCAATTACGACTGCTGTAGCCTCGTCATGGAATACGACCCGGCGCATGAGCCGTTCCTGATGGCGCTGCTCGAACGTTTCAAGGGCGCAAGCCTCCAGGACATCAAGGCGCTCTGCGCCCAGGCCACGCCGGAGGCCACGACCAAGAAGACCGCGTTGCAGGTCTCGAAGGATTCGCCGCTGGCGCTGCCGACGATCTCGCTGTTGATGGCGTTTTCCGCCAATCCGGTCGTGATGGCGGTCAACGTGCCCTTGATGCTGTGGAACGCGATTCCGATCGCCAGGCGCGCCTGGAAGGTGTGGTCCAACGAGAGCCGGCTCAACATCGACGTGCTCGACACGCTCGCGATCTCAGCCTCGATGTTGCAGGGCAACCCGATGGCCGGCTGCATCGTGACCTGGCTGATCAAGCTCGGCGACTGGATCCGCGACCTGACCGCGGCAGGCCAGAAGCGCGCGATTACCGAACTGCTGGAATTCCAGACCAAGACCGCCTGGCTGCTGCGCGACGGCGAGGTGATCTCGATTCCGGCGACCGAACTGAAGGTCGAGGATCTCGTCGTGGTCTATCCCGGCGAGATGATCCCGGTCGATGGCGAGATCGTCGACGGTCACGCCACCATCGACCAGAAGACCATCACCGGCGAGGGCCTGCCCGTCAGCCGCGGCAAAGGCGAAGCGGCCTTTGCCGCGACGGTGATCCGCGAAGGCCAGATCACGGTCCGCGCCTTGCGGGTCGGCACGGCCACCACCGCAGGCCAAATCGTGCGGCTGGTCGAAAGCGCGCCGATCGGCGACACCCGCATGCAAAACCATGCCGAGCGCTTTGCCGATCGCCTGGTGACACCGACCCTGGCGCTCGCCGCCGGCACCGCGGCCGTCAGCGGCGACTTCAACCGCTTCCTGTCGCTCGTCATCGTCGACTTCGGAACCGGTATTCGCGTCGCGGCCCCCACTTCCGTGCTGGCCTCGATGACCCATGCCGCGCGCGCCGGCATGATCATCAAGAGCGGCGGCCATATGGAGCGTCTCGCCGGCGTCGACACGGTCGTATTCGACAAGACCGGCACCCTGACGCACGGCACGCCGGCCGTGATCGATATCGTCGCCTATCAGAACCACATCACGCCGAACCACCTGCTCGGCCTCGCGGCAGCGGCCGAAACCAAGCTTCAGCATCCGGTCGCCGAAGCGCTGCGCAGCAAGGCGCGCGAGCTCGGCGTCAATATTCCGCCCTGCAACGAGACCCAGTACCGGCTCGGACTCGGGGTCGAGGGACAGGTCAACGGCTACTACGTCCATGTCGGCAACGAGCGCTTCATGCGCCAGTGCAACATCTCGACTGACAAATCTGTGATCGATCGCGCCAGCCTCGATGAAAAAGGCTTCTCCAGCCTCTATATCTCGGTGGATGGCGAACTCGCCGGCCTCGTTCCCTATTCGGACAAGATCCGGGACGAGAGCCGGCCGGTGATCAGGAAGCTGCACGAGATGGGGATCAAGAACACCATCATGCTGACCGGCGACAACGCCGTGGTGGCGCGCGCGGTGTGCAACGATATTGGGCTGGCGCGCCACTTCGCCGACATGCTGCCGGCCGACAAGGCCAGTGTGATCCAGGACTTGCAGCGCCAGGGCCACCGGGTTGCGATGGTCGGCGACGGCATCAACGATTTACCGGCGTTGAGTTTTGCCGATGTCGGCATCGCCATGAAACATGGCGCCGAAGTCACGCATGAATCCGCCGACGTCGTGCTGATGGAAGATTCGCTGTGGAAGCTCGTGCAGGCGGTCGAGATTTCCAGGGGCGCGGTCAGCCTGATCCGGCAGAACTACGCGATCGTCGCGACGCTCAACGCCATCGCGCTGGGCCTGGCGCTGCCGGGCGGCTTGATCTCGCCGGAAGTCACCGCGCTGATCTCCAACGGTTCGGCGATCCTGGCCAGCGCCAACGGCGTGCGCCCGATGCTGCGCTACCAATGAACGGTCAAACCGCCCTCGCCCCCACCCTTGCGACGGCCGACCACGCCGCCCTGGAAAACGCGGTCAAAACTCTCGAAGGCCGAAATTTCGCGGCGCGACTCGCCGACTATGCCGGCGTGCCGGTCAATCGCGTGCTCGGCGTTCTGCCCAAAGCTGTCAACAAACAGCTTGCCGGCATGGTGCGCAGCGCCGTGATGAAGGGGCTGGACGTCGCGGTCGATACGCTCGACGACACGCCGCCGCGTTCGCCCGCGATGGGCTTTTCCTCGTTTCTCGCCGGCGTCACCGGTGGCGTCAGCGGATTGTTCGGCCTCGGCGCGCTGGCGTTCGAATTGCCGCTCACCACCACCTTGATGCTGCGCGCGATTGCCGAAATCGCGCAGCACCAGGGCGAGGATCTCTCCACGCTTGAAGCGCGTCTGGCCTGCCTCGAAGTCTTTGCCTACGGCGCCAAGCGAACCGACGAAAATCTCGACGTCGGCTATTACGCGGCCCGCGCGCTGATCAGCAAATACAGCCACGATATCGCCGCGCTTGCGCTGGAACGCGGCGCGATCGATGCGTCCGCGCCTGTGGTGGCGAGCCTTGTCAGCGAAATCGTCTCGCGCTTCGGTCTGGTGGTTTCCGACAAGGTCGCGGCCGGCGCGCTGCCGATTCTGGGCGCGGTCGGCGGCGCCACGGTCAATATCGTCTTCATGGACCATTTCCAGCGGGTCGCGCACGCGCACTTTACGTTGCGCCGGCTGGAACGTACTTATGGCAGCTCTCGCATCAAAGAGCGCTATGCTGAACTCGTCTCCTGATATCGCGCCGCCAATAAAGAAACCAAGGCTCAGCCGCACCGCGATCGCGGGCGGCAGCGTGGAAGAGCGACGCCGCGCGCTACGCCGGGCGCGGACCTTCGCCACCTCGCTGCTGGTGTTGATGCTCGTGATCTTCGTCGCGGCCTCGATCGAGATGACGCATTGGCCGTGGCTGGCTTATGTCAGGGCGTTTGCCGAAGCCGGCATGATCGGCGCCTGCGCCGACTGGTTCGCGGTGGTTGCGCTGTTCCGTCATCCGTTGGGAATACCGATCCCGCACACCGCCATCGTCGCCAGCAGCAAGGAACGCATCGGGATCGCGATCGGCCGCTTCACGGCCAACAATTTCCTCTCGCCCAAAGTGCTCGCCGAACGCATGCGCGACGCCGACATTTCGGGCTGGGCGGCGCGCTGGATCCTGCGCGGCGACAACGCGACGAACGTGGCGCAGCGCGTCACCTCGTCTCTGAACCAGGCGCTGGGCGCATTGCCGCGCGAAGACCTCAACGCCTTCCTGAGCGGCGCGGTGCGCGGCGGTATCGAGAGCATTCCCGCCTCGCCGTTCGCCTCGACGGCTGTTGTCGCTGCTCTGGGCCCATGGCGAGATGCAGGCGCTGGCCGAAAAGCTGCTGGACTATGCGAGCGCAGCACTTGCCAAAAACCGCGAGGCGATCCGCGCCAAGGTATCCAAGCGCACCTCCCGCCTGATCCCGAAATGGATCGACGGCATGGTCGCCGACAAGATCATCGACGGCGTGGCGCGGATTCTCGAGGAAATGCGCGAGCCGAGCCATCCCTGGCGGGTGGAGATGACCTCGACCGTGGAGCAATTGATCGGCGATCTCGCCACCAAGCCCGAGCTGATCGAAAAGGGCGAGGAACTGAAAGCAAAACTGTTGGCGACGCCGGCGGTAACCGGCCAGATCGACGCGCTCTGGGTCACCATCGAGAACAGGCTCGAGGCGCCCGAGACCCAGGCCCGGCTCACCCGGATGATCGAGCGCCTGCTGCTCAACATCGGAAAGCGCGTTCAGGACGACGAGCGTTTACGCGGCGGCATCAACCGCTGGCTCCGCGTCGCGGTGTTGCGCACGGTGGCGCCGCGGCGGGCCGAGATCGCCGAATTCATCCGCAATGTCGTCGAGAACTGGGACACCGACACCCTGACCGAGCGGATCGAGCTCACGGTCGGCCGCGACCTGCAATATATCCGCATCAACGGCACCATCGTCGGCGGGCTGGTCGGCCTGATCATTTTCGCGGTCACGCAGCTGTTTTAGCCGGTTTTTCGTGCATTCGGGAGATATACCCCGCTCCAGGTTGCGGTTGGGCGGTTGTGCTGGACAGCGGGCCGGGATAAGCCTCGTCGCTTCATGAAAACTAAGAAAGTGACAAGGCCTATCAATGAGCGGATTCAAGGAACCTAGCTTCGCGGACCGGCAGAAGGCGGCGCAGGAAGCCAGGAAAAGTATTCTGAACAAGTTCCGGAACCAGCCAGGACCCGATGATCCGGCGGTGAAGGCGCGGCAGGCCGAGCGCGAGGCGCTGGCCGCCGAGCGGGCCAAGGCCAAGCTGGCGCGCGAGGCCGCCAAGGCCGAGCAAAAGCGGCTTGAGGAAGAGGCGGCTGCCGCAGCCATCGCTCAGCTCGCGCGCGAAAAGGAAGAGGCCCTCGCACGGCAGGCCGCGCTCGAAGCCGAGCAGAAGGCGATGCGCGATGCGCGCTACGCCGCACGGAAAAAGAAGAAATAATCACCAGAAGACGGTCGTTTCTTAGGATGGGTTGAGCAGCTTGCGAAACCCATCGCCTCCGAGAATGACAAGCGATGGATACCCTTCCGCCTTCGCTCATTAAGCTGCGGCGGACGGACGCTCTACCCATCCTGCCTTCTGGACGCCTGCAAACGTAAAAGCAGAAACAGCCGAGGCCAAACCGATATGCTCGCTTCATCGGATTGGAACAGCCGAAATCTGCCTCTTACAATTCAAGACCGATTGGTCTATATATACGGTTATGAAACAGCAAGCCCCGATTCAGTTGCCGCGTGGCCGGCCCCGCGGTTTCGACACGGAAGCCGCGGTCGAACGCGCAATGAATGTGTTCTGGTCGCGCGGCTATCACGGCACCGCGCTGCCGGACCTGCTTCGGGCGACGAAGCTCTCGCGCGGCAGTCTTTACGCCGCTTTCGGTGACAAGCATTCGCTGTTCCTCCGGGCACTCGATCGCTACATCGCCGATGCCGTGAAGCGGATGGATATCGAACTCGTCCCGGGCAGAGAGCCGATCAACGGGCTGCGGGCCTATCTTGCCGGCTATGTCGAGCGCACCAGCGGCGCCAATGGCCGGCGCGGCTGCCTCTTGGTGGCCACAGCGATGGAACTGGCGGGCCAGGATGCTGACGTTGCCCGTCGCGTCGCGGGCTTTTTCAAAGCCATGGAGACCAGGGTGGCGGCTGCGCTAACCGCTGCAAAGACGGCGGGAAAGCTCGCCGATGGTGTCGAGCCATCCAGCGCCGCCCGGATTCTCGTCTGTTTCGTCGAGGGGCTGCGGGTGGTCGGCAAAACCGCATCGGCACGGATCACCTCGCAAGCCACCGCCGACGCGCTTCTCGACCGCTTCATGAGATAGACGACCGATGGCCGCCTCCCGCGCTATCGACGCGCCAATATCTGGACCGATTAGTCTTGAAAGGAATAACGCCATGTCCGCCATCCAGATCCTCTGCGCGGTGGCTGTTCCCCTGCTCTGGGGTTATCAGTTCGTGGCGATTAAAGTCGGCGTCACCGAGTTTCCGCCGCTGTTCTTCCTCGCGCTGCGCTTCCTCGCGATCGCGCTATTGCTTGTTCCGTTCGTCAAAAAGCCCGCGCGCCGACAGTTCGGCCCGATCGCAGCTATTTCGATTTTCCTGGGCGGACTGAATTTTGGACTGTTTTATGTGGGCCTTGGGCTCGGCTCCGGCAGCCTGTCGGCCGTCGCCTATCAACTCGCCACGCCCTTCACGGTCCTGCTGGCCTGGCCGCTGCTCGCCGAGAGGCCTTCTCTCACCACCTCCGCCGGGGTGGTGCTGGCCTTCACCGGCGTGGTCGTGCTGGCGGCGGGGCCTGGCCTGTCGGCCAACGCGCTTCCGCTGCTGCTGGTGATTGGCGCTGCCTTCTCATTCGCGGTGTCCAATGTCCTGACCAAACGCTACGGTCCGTTCGATCCGCTGATGTTGATCGCATGGTCGTCGCTGCTCACGGTGCCGCAGGTCCTCTTGATGTCGTTGCTCCTCGAATATGGACAACTGGCGAGCCTTGTCACGGCAGACCAACGCGGCTGGCTGGCGCTCGCCTACACCATTTTCATTGGCGGAATTGCCGGCTTCGGTCTCTGGTTCTGGCTGATCGCGCGTTGCTCGATGGCCCGCGTCGCCCCCTTCGGTCTGCTGCTGCCGGTGTTCGCCTTGATGTCGAGTGTGTTGTTCCTTGGCGATCGCGTGACGCCAAAGTTGATCGTCGGCGGGCTGCTCGCGATCTCCGGCGTCGCCATCACACAGGTGAGACCGGGCACTCGGCCCGCTTGAACAGGCAAGTCGCGGCGCGGCGGCGTTCGGGTTTGATCCGAGGCGGCCATCAGGCATTAGCTGCCATCTGCGGCGAACGCGGCCGCGGCACGTATCCTCAACCGAGAGAGACTAATACGCGCGCAGGCGAAACAGCGGCACGCGCCAGGCCGAACGCGCGGCACTTGCGGCTTTCATCGCGATGAGACCGCGGAAACACACCAGAAATACACGCCGGTTCAATACAGCCTCCTTCTTCAAAACAGCCTCCTTCTAAAAATTTACTTTAGTCCCACCGCGTCAAACCCTGACCGTGATGAGGGAAAGGTACAGCCATCCTTCAAACCTCGAGACGAATTTCCTCCGCGTCCGCCATCCGCCGGATCGAATCGTCGAATGACAGCCGGTCGGGATTGTCGGGCGATTGCTTGCGCAGCTCTTCGTTCAGCTCGGCCTGTTCGAGCAGGAATTTGCGGCCGTCGCGAAGGCTCGCATAAGCCGCCCACGGCACGAACTTGATCAGCGGAAACGGAAAACCTTCACGCGGCGAGACGTCGATGTTGACGCCGGAAATGAACAGGAGATTTTTGTTCGTATAAGCGCTCTCGCGCAAAATGCTGCGGTAACACCGGTCGAACTCGACTTGCGTCACGAAGCGCGCGGCGTCGAGCGAGGGATGGGCCGAGGTCACCAGCGACGGCATCGCCGGGAACAGCTCCATCTCCAGAATGTCGTGCTCTTCAGGGTCGCGCGACAATTGCCGGCGGAAGGTGAAGAGGTCCGCAGTCAACTGCGCGCCCAAAGCCTGCAATTCATCCCGCCACGAAGCGGCCGGCAGGCGGTCGCGCAATCGTTGCGACGCCAGATAGGCCTTCGAGGTCGCCAGCGCCTTGACGGGATCGCCGGCCTGCTCGACCAGGTGATCGAGTTTCGGAAACAGGCCCTCGCTTCGTTTGTCGTCGAGATACTGGTTGTCGAGATAGACCACCGGCTCGCCGTCGAGCCGGCCTGACCGGATCAGCTCGCGGGCTCTTTGGTACTCGTCGTGATACCAATGCAGCACCGCGGCGAGCTTGCCGCAATTGGAGCTGAAGCAGCAGCCATCGGTGCGCTCGCGCCGGTAGGTGCCGAAGCGGCGGCTATCGGCGTCATAACCGACATGGCTCGCCTGGATGATGACGAGGTCCTCGCCGTGATGGGCAAAAGGGCCGTGGCGATTGACCGAGACCTTGCCGCCGACGCGGCCATGGTCGAACGGAAAGGTGCCGAAATGCTGCGCGATTACGATGACAGGATAGCCCTGGCTTTCGTCGGAGCAGAACGCCCGCGATGGCAACATGCGATGGCGCTCAAAGCCCAGGGAACGGCACAGGTTGTAAAGGCGGGGAACGAACTGGCTATAGCGCATCGCATAGGGACCGACCTTCAGGTTTTCGATCATCCGCTGCTGCATGAAGGTCCCCGCCCGTGCCAGGCCAATAAATCGGGCTAAAGTGACACTTATATGAATGCTGCCGCGGGGTATGAATGCTGCCCCCGAGCGGGCCTTTGAGGCTTTTCGGTATCACGGTGTGACTGCCGCCGGCTGTCATACCCCCGTCAAAGGACGCGGGAATTTTAGGGGCGACGCTTAGCGACAAGGCGACTCGCCAAACCAGGGGATCTCGATGACCGACGCGGCCAACGGCGCCAATATGCGCAAACTGATCGACGCCGACCTTCAGGACACGCTCGACGAAGAAATCGAGATGGAGCTCGACGACCACCGGCTCCAGACGCTTCAGGATGGCACCCACGACCGCGACGCCGGCGACGGGCTCGACCGCCAGATTTACTTCAAGGAGCTGTTGCGCCTGCAAGGCGAGCTGGTGAAATTGCAGGACTGGGTGCAGCAGCAGAAGCTGAAGGTCGTCGTGATCTTCGAGGGCCGCGACTCCGCGGGCAAAGGCGGCGTGATCAAGCGCATCACCCAGCGCCTCAATCCGCGCATCTGCCGCGTCGCGGCGCTGCCCGCCCCCAACGAGCGGGAGCGCACGCAATGGTACTTCCAGCGCTACGTCGACGCATCTGCCGGCCGGCGGCGAGATCGTGCTGTTCGACCGCTCCTGGTACAACCGCGCCGGCGTCGAGCGCGTGATGGGCTTCTGCACCGAAGATCAGGTGGAAGAGTTCTTCCGGACGGTGCCGGAATTCGAGCGCATGCTGGTGCGCTCGGGCATCATCCTCGTCAAATACTGGTTCTCGATCACCGACGAGGAGCAGCAATTCCGCTTCCTGATGCGCATCCACGATCCGCTCAAGCAGTGGAAGCTATCGCCCATGGACGTGCAGTCCCGCGCGCGCTGGGAGCAATACACCAAGGCCAAGGAAGACATGCTGCACCGGACCCATATTCCGGAAGCGCCGTGGTGGGTGGTCGAAGCCGTCGACAAGAAGCGCGCGCGGCTGAACTGCATCGCGCATCTGCTGACGCAGGTCCCGTATAACGAGGTGACGCATCAATCGGTGGTGCTGCCGGAACGGATTCACGATCCGGCCTATCGGCGCGACAACATTCCGGAAGAAATGTTCGTGCCGAAGGTTTACTGAGGGCGCCATCTTCAGCCGGAAAATCGCTACCCCCTGGGAAACGGGATAAAGGGCCAAACCCCGTCATCATTGTCGTTGGCGGGGTCGCAGGCCTGCTGTTGTTTGGCCACGACGTTTTCGGGCGGCTCGGAAGTATCCCGCGAACCTGTTGCTGGCGGCTGATCCATATGCCGACGCCTTCGAATAATGATTTCGAGTGACATGCGATGCCCCTAAAAATGGCGTCTCAAATTCTTATGAATAATGTCAAATACCGCAGCCGGCCGATCTTGCGAACACAGGCTCCGGGTGATGGCCCTAGTGGTTCAGAAGTTCGAAACCTGACTCCGTCAAATGATACGAACTTCTGAATCGGGACATTAGCGTGAAAGATTGTTGTTTAGACCAAGTCAGGCCGTGGGCACCTTCTTGGCACGATCAAGGGGCGCGATGAATAGGCTGATCGGCTTAATCACAACCTTTACGTTAGACTCATGTGTAAACTCGCCTTTGCAAACTCGCTCGCCACATGAGCTCGGTTGAATCACCGGGGCAGCACCGTTCTTCAAACGGCGATGCCCCGGCAAGACCAGAGGTGGGCCTACCGCTCCGCGTTCACGAGTTGATAGGTGCCGCGTTCGAACGCGTCGTAGGCGGCGAGCGCCTTGGCGTCCGCGAACGGCAAATACTGCATCATGATCGTGCCGGCGACGCCACGCGCGGGATCGATCCAGAAATACGTGTTGTTGATGCCGCCCCAGCTTAAGGATCCGGGCGAGCGCTTGCCGGGGACCTGATCCACCGTGATCAGGAAACCATAGCCCCACTTGTCGCGGCCATCGGCAATGAAGGTGAAGTCGGCACTGCGCGGCATCGCACTCTTGAGCGCAGGCACCGTGACCGCGCCGATCTGGTTCTGCTCCATCAGCTTGACCGTCTCGGCCTTGAGCACACGGGCGCCATCGAGTTCGCCGTCATTGAGGATCATGCGCATGAAGCGGCCGTAGTCGTCGGCGGTCGAGGCGAGACCGCCGCCACCGATCGGCTCGGCGACGGTCAGACCAACCAGCGGCGGGATTTGCAGCACGATAGGACCGTCCATCTTGGCGCCGTCGCGCTGCTGTTGCGCGACGAGGCGCGGCCCCTTGGCTTCCGGCACATTGTAGGAGGTGTCGTTCATCTTCAGCGGGACAAAGATGTGATCGTGGAAATAATTCTCGAGCTTCTGTCCGGACACCACCTCGACCAGCCGGCCGACAACATCGATCGAGGTCGAGTAGTGCCAGCGTTCGCCGGGATCGAACAGCAGCGGTCCGCCGAACGGATAGGTTTCGCCGGCATGCGGCTTGAAATCGCGCCAGATCGCGCTGGTGAAGGGATAGGCCAATCCCGACGTGTGCGTCAGGAAATGCCTGACCAGCGGCGGGCTTGCTGCCGGACGAAGCTTGTAATCCCCGGTCTTCGCATCGAAGGATTCGATGACCTTCGGATTCTTCAGCTCCGGCAGATATTTTTCGGCCGGATCGTCGAGGCCGATCTTGCCCTGTTCGACCAGCTGCATCAGTGCCGTCGAGGTGATCGGCTTGGTCATCGAGGCGATGCGAAACAGCGCATCCTGCTTGAGCGGGCGCCCGGTCGCGACATCGGCCACGCCGAATGCGTTTTCATAGAGCACGCCCTTGCGATCGGTAACCAGCGCCACCATGCCCGGCACGTCCTTGCGCTCGACCGCGCCACGCAGGCTGGCGTCGAGGGCGGCCTGGGCTTGCGAGTCCTTGGCCTGCGAATTCTGTGCGCTCGCGGTACCCGCGAGCGCCACAACCGCAACGCCTGCGGCGAATACGATTTCAGCGGTCTTGTTCATGGAAGCCTCCCTGTTGTCGTTCATGGCCGGGTATATCCCTGCTCTCCCGTGGCTCAATTCTTCTTCGGCGACGTTTCGACTTGCCGCGCCGGTCGACATTAGCACCTGCCATCGGTGGTGTCTCTTGGGTCACATCGATTTGCTGGCTACCGCCGAAAGGGCCTCCGCCCTAACGGCCACCTTCGGCGGTGATGATGCCGCTTCGCGGACAAAGCAGGCCCTCACCCGGGATCGGGACAAATTTGGCCGCCTTCTGGTCGATCTTCCATGCGGTCTTGACCGGCAAGGAATCGGTAGAGGGATCCGCGGCGCCGCTGCCGTCGAGGACCGCCATGATGAGGTCGGGAAGCTCGCGGCCCCTGGCCTGGCAAATGCCGGAGAAGGCCGGCGCGGTTTTGGAATGCGGCGGAAACGCCAGCGCGTCGCGGACGATCCCGCGCCGATCGATCAGCTCGACAACCTCAGCGCCACAGATCAGCCAATTGACCGACGACAGCCCGTCGGAAATTTCGTCGGCCCCGAGACCCTTCAAGCCCAGCGAACGGTATTACTTTTCGGTTTGAACGACCGGCCCGTTCGATGAGCGCTTGCCGATCAGGCCCTTGGGAAGGTCGGTGCCGCATTGCAGGTTCTGAAATTCATCGGCGAATGCACCTTGTCCCCACCCGAGAAGGACCGCAGCCCATAGGCAGGCCCATTTCGTCATGCTTGCTCCCCGCCCGATGCGAGGGGCCATGGTAGCCGAGATTTTCCTCAGGCACTACGGCCACCGTCGCTAAGGACCGGGGCGCAGCCCGCGCCACATCCAGAGAATCTCCCAGGTAATTGCTATCATTAATGATTTTTCATTGGCGGCTTTGGCCTTTCGCTTTAGCCTTGGGTTCGCAATGGCTGTATCTTGTGAACGTATACGGCCGCTGCTAACCCCTCCCGGGGTGACAAGGGATAGTCTGTCCCGTCCAGGGATCATCGCATTGACGGACGATTTTTCGGAAATCGAAGTGGTTGCCACCAACTTCAACTGGCGCCAGTCCGGCGGCACGACGGCGGTCGTGCAACTGGTTCCGGAACAGGCCAAGACGCTGAAAATCGCAGCGCTCGGCTTCGATCTGCCGGCGCGGGTGCCGCGGATGCGCTGGCGCGACGTACCGAAACTGTTTCGGCGGCCGACCAACCGGCCGTTCCGGATCTACCATTGCCGCCGCAACAACGAGATGATCGTGGGACTTCTGCTGAGGGACGTGCTGCGCGCACCGCTGCGGCTGATCTTCAACTCCGCCGGGCAGCGCCGGCACAAGCCGCTGACGCGCTGGATGTTGAAACGGATGGACGCGGTGATCGCGACCAGCGAACGCTCCGGCAGTTTCCTCGACGTCCCCTATACCGTCGTGCCGCACGGAACCGATTTCGACCATTTCCATCCACCTCGCGGCAGCGAGGACGACTACGCCACAACCGGACTTCCCGGCAAATATGCCGTCGGCTGCACCGGGCGCATCCGCCACCAGAAAGGCACGGATCTGTTTGTCGAGGCGATGGTGCGGCTGCTGCCGAACCATCCGGACTGGACCGCGATCATTACCGGCCGCACCACCTCGGACAATCTCGCCTTCGAGCGCGAGTTGAAGTCGAAGATATCAGCCGCGGGCCTCACGCAACGCGTCATCTTCCTAGGCGATGTCGATGATATCTCGGTCTGGTATCGGCGCTTCACATTGTTTGTGGCGCCGTCGCGCCAGGAGGGTTTCGGCCTGACCCCGCTCGAGGCCATGGCCTCGCAAACCGCCGTCGTCACGTCGGACGCCGGATCGTTTCCGTCGATGATCCGGCCCGGAGTGAACGGCGCCATCGTGCCGGCAGGCGACGCCGACGCGCTGACGGCTGCGATCGAACCCTATTTCCGCGAGCCGGATTTGGCTAAAGAACAAGGCCGGGCGGCGCTGGAATTCGTGCATGCCAATTTCTCGCTCGCAGCCGAAGCGCGCCGTATCCGCAGCGTCTATGACCGGCTGTGGACCGCAGGACAAAGCCCGCTCAGCCTGCCGGAAAAAGGGCAACCGAACCCAGGCGAGACCGAATCCGCGAGCAATCCGGACCGGACCGGATATAGGAGAAACCATGCTCAAGCTTGACACGCTTCGCGCGACGCCGCTGCAACGCGATCCCTTCGAATATCTGATCGTGCGGGATTTCGTCGAGCGCGAGAAGCTGAGAGAGGTCCTCTCCGACTATCCCGAGGTGCCCGGCCCCGGCTCGCATCCGCCGGCGGGCCTGAAGATTGCCGGGCATTTCAAGGCGATGATCGACGAACTTCTCGCAAATCCGTTCCGGCAGGCGGTCGAGGAAAAGTTCGACATCGACCTCACCGGCCGGCCGACGATGTACACGGTGCGCGGATTCTGCCGGGCGCGGGACGGCAAGATCCACACCAACTCCAAGACCAAGATCATCACCGTGCTGCTCTACATGAACGACGATTCCTGGGAGAGCTCGACCGGCCGCCTGCGTATTTTGCGCAACGGCACCGACCTCGAAAATTACGTCGCCGAGGTCGAGCCCTCGGGCGGGACGCTTCTGGTTTTCAAGCGCTCGGACAACTCATGGCACGGCCACCACCCGTTTGCGGGCAAACGCCGCGCCATCCAGCTCAACTGGGTCACGGACCAGTCGGTCGTCGACCGCGAGCAAGGCCGTCATGGCTTCTCGTCGATGATCAAGCGGCTGTTCCAGCCGGCAACGGCGTGACGGCAATGATGTCCATTGTCGTGCTCTAATACGGCGCGGGGTGCAGGGACGGGTCTTCGCCGCCGATCCTCGACGGATCTCTTCCGCTGAAGCCGAAGTTCTCCCGGTTGCGCTGAAACTCGGGATCGTAATGTCCGCTCCGCGGGTTCATATAGCCCGAATAATCCCGGTAATGGTGATGGGTCCGGTGATAGCGGCTGAACGCGCCGGGGTCCTGAGCCCAACCTGGTGTCGCCATGAAAACCGGCGCGGCGATCGCGCAGGCGATGATGGGAATGGTAAGGGTGAAACGCATGATGGTCTCTTTCGAAGCTGATTTGAAAGAGAAACGCGTCGCGCCAGTCGCCGTTCCCAGTGAAATATCGCGTTCCGGCCTTGAAAACGGTAACCGGCGCGGGAACCAGCGGGATCTTGTTACCGATTTCACCCGCTAGTGTCCCGGTTCTGACATTCGTATCCTATCGCGGCGGCCACTTTTACGAATGTCAGAACCAAAGGGACACGAGCAACCATATGATTCTAGTGTGGCTTTGACTCTGACGTTCCTTCGAAGAACTCGCGGCCGCCCTGAAAGGAACGTCAGAGTCGCCACACTGGTGGAACTCGCCACCCTTCCCGCCGTTCACTTGGTGAGAGGCGTGATGGAGAAGCACCCTTTGAAACGGATATTGAAGCCGATCACATATACGTTGGCTGCGGTCTATCTTTGCATCGACGTCGTATTCGCAGGAATTGCGGCGCCGATCTCGAAATGGCTCGCGCGCCGCGCCGAAATGCGGAGATTGCAGGACTGGATCAAATCGCTGCCGCCTTACGCTTGCCTGGCCCTGCTCGCTGTTCCCGTTATCGTTCTGGAGCCGGTCAAATTCCTGGCGGCCTATTTGGCGGCAACGGGTCACGTTACCATCGCGGCTCTCGCCTTCTGTGTCGGCGAATTGCTCAAGCTCTTGCTGATCGAGCAACTATTCGAGCTGACGCGTGACAGATTAATGCGCATTCCGGCGTTCGCGTGGAGCTACGGCCAATATAGCTGCGCCAAGGAGTGGATCATGCAGTCACAGGCGTGGCAGAACGTACGGTCGATCGGCCTGTCGTTCGTTGAACATGTAAAAAGCTGGCGACATCTGGCTCATCGGCGCCTGGCTCACCGGCGCCTGGCCTGGAATCAAGGCGATCATTAGAGCATGATCCGGAAAAGGGTGTAGCGGCCTTCGGGAACGCCGTCGCGCACTTCTTGATTCCGGATTGTCGGACCGAGCCTGCGCGTTCAGCCTCAGTAGTCCCGCTCGCGGTGCACGTCGTGGACGACGATGCCTTCAGCCGGCATCGCCAGCCAGTCGCGGCGCAACAAGGTGCGGCGGGTATCTTCCAGGCCGCTCATCCAGTGCTCGCGCATCGAGGTTGACGAGAAGTCGTAGTCCTTCGAGTCGCCCTCATAGGCCTTCTGCTGATAGATCAATTGCAGAATGGTGATGGCGGACAGATGCGCGAGCCGGTCGCGCATCGTACGCTCCTCATTGCTCAATTCCGCCTCCGGCACCTTCAACAGCGCCTTGTAGAGCGAGGCCTTGAGATTGTTCATGCGCTTGTAGACATCGGTGTTGTGGCGTGTGCGCGACGAATAGACGATATCCTTGTGGCGCGAGGTGACCTCGTGGATGTCGCGCGGCAACTGCCCGCGCGCGCTGAACAGGTCGACCTGGAATACAAGCGAGTTCTGGCCGTCTTCCTGATCGAGCAGATGCTGCAACGGCGTGTTGGAAACGATGCCGCCGTCCCAGAAATGGTCGGTGCCGATCCGCACCATCGGCAGCGCCGGCGGCAACGCACCGCTCGCCATCACGTGCTCGGGCTCGATCACTTCCTTCTTGTTGTCGAAATAGAGGAAGTTGCCGGTAAGCACATTCACCGCGCCGACCGCAAAATGCATATGGCGCGCATTGATGCGGTCGAAATCGACGAGCTCCAGCAGCGTTTCGCGCAACGGGGTGGTGTCGTAATAGCTGGTGGCGGTTTTCGCGCCGGCCGGACTGAGCCAGGGATTGACCTCGTGCGGCTTGAAAAAGCCGGGCTGGCCGAGTGTCGAGGTCATGAACGAGCTCGTGAGATTGCGTGCCTTGCGGTAGATGTCGCCATCCGGCGTGTAGTGCCAGACCTTGCGCGCGGTGATGCGATCCCAGAAGGTTCGCAGCTTGTCCAGACGCTGCTCCGGCGGGTTGCCGGCGATGATGGCTGAATTGATCGCGCCGATCGACACGCCGCAAACCCAGTCAGGCTCCATGCCGGCTTCGTGGAGCGCCTGATAAACGCCGGCCTGATAAGCGCCGAGCGCGCCGCCGCCCTGCAACACCAGCGCGGTGCGATGGCAGCCTTCGGGGCGCCAGGGCGCAACAGCCTCCGTTTCGGACTTCAGCAGTCGTTGGTCGCCAGCGAATTGATCCATGACATCCGATCCCGGTCGTTGCGTCAGGGGACCAGAGTGAAAAATGGCGGTGACGCTGGTGTGACAGAGTTTGTGCTCACCTTCTGTTTCATCCGGCCGTCAAACAGCTTGGTTACCGTACCGCAAAAAGTCGTTTCCATTCGGTAGTCCGGTCCGGCTCGCGACGTGCGCGCAACCGCATCGGCGTCAACCTGTTTCAAAATAACCCTCTCCCCGAAGATATAACTCGCTCCAGAAGATAAAGGGTTTTCGATGCGCAAGGCAGATGTCCTGAAGCTTCCGTCCATGCCACTGGCCGGTCCGAGCTATCCCGCCGGTCCCTACCGTTTCATCGACCGCGAATTTCTCGTGATCAGCTATGAGACCGATCCCGATCTGATCCGCGCCGGCCTGCCCGAGCCGCTGGAGCCGATCGAAACGCCGATCGTGCATTACGAATGGATCAAGATGCCGGACTCTTCCGGCTTCGGCAGCTACACCGAGTCCGGCCTGGTGATCCCGGCGCGGCTGAACGGCGAGGAAGTCAACTTCGTCTCGCAGATGTATCTCGACGACGATCCGCCGATCGCGGCCGGCCGCGAGATCTGGGGTTTTCCGAAGAAGTACGCCCATCCCAAGCTCGAGACCGTCAAGGACACGCTGACCGGCACGCTGGAATATGCCGGACAACTCGTCGCCATGGGCACCATGGGCTACAAGCACGAAGCCATGGCCGGCGACGGCTCGCTGACCCGCGCCACATTGTCCAAAACGCAGATCAATCTGAAGCTGATCCCGGGCGTCGATGGCCACGCGGAGGTCTGCCAGCTGGTCGCGATCAACCTGATCGACATTGTCGTGAAGGGATCGTGGATCGGGCCCGGCCGCCTGCATCTGGTGCCCCACGTCAACGCGCCGGTCGCCGATTTTCCGGTCCGCCGGATCATCGGCGCCCACCACTACATCGCCGATCTCACCTTGCCCTACGGCCGCGTTGCGTTCGATTATAACAAGGAGGTTGACGCCGTCGCCCAACAGGCAGCGGAATAGCGCCTTCGAATAGAAGCCGTCGAACACAGGCGTGGCGGTTTCGTCCTGGTGCCACCGGGCGGCACCGTCACAACAAAACGGGGACGGCAAGCATGGCTGCGTTTGGCACCACCGGCGCCTGGCTCGGCGTCTTGGCCTGCATCATCCAGTCGGCGCTGTTTGCCGGCCTCAACCTCGCGGTCTTCAGCCTCAGCCTGCTCCGGCTTCAGGTCGAAGCCGATGGAGGCAACAAAGACGCCGTCAAGGTGCTGGAGCTGCGCCACAACGCCAACCAGGTTCTGGCGACCGTGATCTGGGGCAATGTCACGACCAACGTTCTTTTGACATTGCTGTCGGATTCGGTCCTGACTGGCGTCGCCGCATTTTTCTTTTCCGCCTTCGCCATCACGCTACTCGGCGAAATCATCCCGCAGGCGTATTTCTCGCGCAACGCGCTGAAGGTGACCTCGCGTTTCCTGCCGTTCCTGAACTTCTACCGGGTCGTGCTGTATCCGCTGGCGAAGCCGACCGCGATGCTGCTCGACGCCTGGCTCGGACCGGAAGGGCCAGCCTATATGAAGGAGAAGGACCTGCGCTCGATGCTGGCGCGCCACTCGACGAGCGAAGGCACGATCGGCAAACTGGAAGCGACCGGCGCGCAGAATTTCCTCGACCTTGACGACATTTCCGTCTGCGACGAGGGCGAGTTCGTCGACGTCAAAAGCATCATTAGCCTGCCGCTCGTCAATCAACGCTGCGTCCTGCCGGAATTCAAGCGTTCGCCCGACGATCCCTTCCTGCGGCAGGTCGATGCGTCCGGCATGAAATGGGTGATCATCACCGATGCCGCGACCGGCGAGCCGGCCTTCGTGCTCGACGCCCATCATTTCCTGCGCGACGCGCTGTTCAACCAGCTTGAGATGGACACTTCAGCCTATTGGCATCGGCCGATCGTGGTCCGCGACACCAAGGCCAAGCTGGGCGACGTGATCGGGCAGATGCGGGTGGTTCAGGAAACGCCCGACGACGACCTGATCGTGAACGACCTCATCCTGGTCTGGAGCACGCGAAAGCGGATCATTACCGGCTCCGACCTGCTCGGCCGGCTGTTGCGCGGCATCGCCACCGTCGAGCCGGTAAAGCAGCCGGTGCCGGAAGCGCAAAGGGCGTAATAGCTCCCTCGCCCCGTGCTTACGGGGAGAGGTGAACGACCCAATCCCTGGGCGGCGTCTTCAGCGCCGCCGCACGCAGCTCACCAGCACGACATAGTCAGGCAGCTTTGAGGTGATGCCGTAAATCTCGGTGTTCACGATGTCTTCGCCGACAACGTGGCCGCGGGGACATTGGCCACGGACGAGATCGAGCGCCATGCGGTTGCGATCTTGCCGCACCAGCGGATTATATTTGATGTCCGGAATGTTTCGCACGTGCACCACGAAGTCATAAGGCTTGTCCGGCGCGGCGGCCTCGACGCGAACGATACCCCTGGTGTCAGTCCAGCCGGGCAGAATCGCCAGTAAAAACATCGCCGTCAAAAATCGCGCCATCGACACACCCTCGCCTCCGAGTAACGGAGCGAAAGTGGCAGCAATAGGCGATTTCGGCAATGGCTCGCGCGCGTAGCTTTTTCGTATCTTTAAGAGCGCTAACGAGCTGAATCGCTTTTCGTCATGGCCGGGCATAGCCGTTCGAAGAACGGCGTCGCTATCGCTCGCCTATGTCCCGGCCATCCACGTCTTTCTTACTCTGTTGACACCAAGACGTGGATGCCCGGCATCCGCAGACAAGTTTACGCAGTCTGCGCAAGGCAGACTGCTATGGCCGGGCATGACGGGCAGAGCAAGCCACCCGAGTTGGGGCAGATTCCAGGTTTAAGCCGCGCGCACCTTGGCGAGGAAGCCGTCGACCGCGCTGCGCAGCATGCCGGACTGCGTATCGAGCTGGCGCGCATTGTCCAGCACTTCGGAGGCCGCGGTGCCGGTGGCGGCCGCTGCGGTGGTGACGCCGCCGATATGGGTAGAGATCTCGCTGGAGCCTGCGGCTGCCGACTGGATGTTGCGGGCGATCTCGCGCGTCGCCTCGCCCTGCTGCTCCATCGCGGTCGAGATCGAGGTGGTGATCTCGCTCATCTGCGCGATCGTCCGCGAGATGCCGTTGATGGCGGTGACGGCATCGTTGGTCGACTGCTGCATCGCCTCGACCTGGCCGGAGATTTCTTCGGTGGCTTTCGCGGTCTGGTTGGCGAGCGCCTTCACTTCCGAGGCGACCACCGCAAAGCCGCGGCCGGATTCGCCGGCACGCGCCGCTTCGATCGTGGCATTGAGCGCAAGCAGATTGGTCTGGGCGGCGATCGAGTGGATCAGTTTCACCACCTCGCCGATTTTTTCCGCGCCGGTCGAAAGCACCTGCACGGTCGCATTGGTGCGCTCGGCATCCGTCACCGCTTGGCTGGCGATTTCGGTGGAACGGCCGACCTGGCGGGTGATTTCGGCAACCGAGCTCGACAGCTCTTCGGCGGCGGCGGCGACGGTGCCGACATTGCCGGACGCGCTTTGCGAGGCCGCGCTGACATTGGCCGCCCGCGCGCTGGCGTCGCTTGCGGTCGCCGTCATCGACTGCGCCGTGCTCTGCATGCTGGTCGCAGCCGTCGAGACCGAACGGACGATACCGTTGACGCTGCGTTCGAAGTCACTGGCAAGGCTTTCCATCGTCGCGCGGCGTTCGGCCGCCGCCCGCTCGCGTGTTTCAGCCTCCGACTTTTCAAGCTCGCGCATGCGCAGCGCATTGTCCTTGAAGATCTGCACGGTCTTGGCCATCTTGCCGACTTCGTCGCCGCGGCCGGCGCCGGGAATGCCGCTGTCGAGCTCGCCATTGGCGATCCCTTCCATCCGGGCGCCGAGCGAATTGAGCGGACGGCTGATGCCGCGGCCGATAAACCAGGCGATACAGCCGGCGAACATACCGATGCCGACGGTGGAAAGGCCGAGCGTCCACACGATCGGCCGGAGCTTGGCGTCGAGGTCCTCGAGATAGGCGCCGGTGCCCAGATACATGTCGAATCCGGGAATAGCGACGGCGTAACCGATCTTGCGAATCGGCGTCTCCCGGCCGGGTTTGACATACTCGTAAGGCAACAGGATCTCGCCCTTGGCACGGACGCCATCCAGCAGTTCCTGCGACAGCTTTCGGCCGTTGGTCACGACGTCCATGCGGTTGGTGCCGACCTGCTTGGGATCGGGCGACATCTGGGTGATGCCGTCATAGCCGGTTGCGAAAAAATAACCCGCGCCGTTGTCGTAGGTCATGGCGTTGCCGAGCTTGCGTAGCATCGCCATCGCCTGGTCCTTGGTCAACTCGCCGGCATCGACCTGCCGCTTCAACTCGCCCGCCATGTTCTTGGCGATGGTGACGATCGACTTCGTCTGGTCGACGCGCGCGTTGTACATTTCCTGTTGCATCAGGTAGCTCGCAAAGGCGCAGGCGACGCAAAGACCGAGCAGCGTTGCGCCCACCAGAATGCCGAGCTTGGGGGCAATGGTCATATTGCGCAGCATCGAGACGTCTCCGAAATACAAACAAAAAAAGTGGGGATCTGAATGGCTTCGCTCACGATAGCTTGAAATTCCCTAGCGCCTCCTTAACCATGGAACTGCACCGCACGCGCACATAGAATTGCGCGTGCAAATTCGCTCGCAAAAATAGCGCTATAATTTTTGAAAACCCCAGGCTGCATTGGCGGGGCGAAAACGTTTCCCCGCACTGCTTCAAGAGGCGTGAAAGCAAAAGCCTCAGGCGAGCCGGGGATAGCTCGCTTTGTCGAAGAAGCTGGAGCCGGCCACGTATTTACGCCCGGCCGACATGTCGGGCTTTTCTTCGCCTTCACCGCCGCACTCGAACGTCAGTTCGAGCTGCACGCCGCAGGGGTCATAGACGAACAACTGCCACAGCGACGTGCCGGGCACGATGAACTCGCGCCAGTCGAGACCGGCAGCCTTGAACCGTGCCACATAAGAGCGATAACCGGAGCAGGACAGCGACACATGATCGATCGCCGCGGTGCCGGCCTCCGCCTTGCCGGTCGGCCCCATGCGCCGGTCCGCCGGCATAGACGTGGATGATGGCAAGGCCACCGGGCTGCGTGCAGCCGAGCCACGCGCCGGGATAGCCGAAATCCGGCCGCGGAAATTCGCGCAAGCCGATGATGTCGATCCAGAACTTGCGCGTCGCCGCCAGGTTGTCGGTCTTGATCGCGATGTGATAACAGCCCGTGCACGGTGGCGAGCGGCAGCGTCTTGCTTTCGGTGGCCTTGATGGCTTCGGCGGTGGCGGTCATGGCGTTTCTCCTCTTTTCTTTAATCCGACTTCAGCGGCAATCCGACGTCGTTGTAAAGCGCCTTGAGAGCGTCGATGAACGGCGCTTCGGTCTTGTGCCTGGTGCCTTCCACCGGATCGGCGCCGTCCAGCATGGTGTCGGTCGCCGCCAGCGAGAACTCCATCACAAAGCGCATGCGGTTTTCCCGCAAGGCCGCGATATCGCTAAGCCACGAGGCGACTTCAAGCTGGCCGCGGGCGTGGCGCTGTGCAATCAACGAGGCGGCGACGGCTGCATCCTCGATCGCCTGCGTCGCCCCCTGCCCGAGCGTCGGCACCATGCCGTGCGCGGCATCGCCGAGATAAAGCACGTTGCAATCGGCCGCATGATAGAGCGCGTCATGCTCCTGCATGCGCGCCCAGTGCGTGTCGGCGAGATTGGCGCAGACCTGCTCGATCATCCATGCGGCTTGCGCGCTCGGCGCGGCGTTTGCCGGCGTGTAGGCCGCGCGCAACGCATCCGGCGTCTTCATATGCGGCGGAATATCCGCTTCCGGCGAAATCGGAAAGGCGCAGGCGATGTAGATGTGGCCGGGCGGCACGCGGAAGGCGAGCAGGCGATTTGGTCCGTTGAACCATTGCTCGTAATCGTCGATCAGGCCGTCCGACGTATCCGGAACCAGCACCCGCGAAATCGCCACACCGGTCTGCCGGATCGGCGGCTCGCCCGACATCACGCGGCGAACGCGGGAGTAGCGGCCGTCCGCCGCAATCAGGAGATCGATGCCGTCGATGCGTTGCGTGTTGCCGTCTTGCGTCCACGCAATCGTGGTCTTGCGCGGATGGCTGGCGTCGCGGCCGATGTCCGAAATCTCACAGGCATATTGCACGCTGCTTCCAGCGGCATCGCGCAACACGCGATAAAGCTCCGACCAGCGGATGCGCCAGCCCGGCCCGTCGGCGACATCCCTGAGTTTCAGATTGAACAGCTCGGCGCCGTCGGTGAGCGAAATGCGCCACGTCGCCCACGGAAAACTTGCTTGCGTGATCGCATCAGCCAGCTCGGGGTCGGCGAGGCTCAAGGCCTTCACGGCGTTGGGGCCGACATTGAGACCGGTGCCGGCTTCGGAGTGATCGTCGCGGGCGACGCGCTCGAGGCATATGACCTCGACGCCCGCAAGCTGCGACAATTTGCGCGCCATCACGCAGCCTGCGACGCCGGCACCAATGATTACGATACGCATCAGGCCGCCACCGTGATTTTGCGAGGCGATGACCGCGATCAGGCCGCCGCCGTCCGGGCCCTGATGTTCGGCGCCGCCGGAGACGAAGATGCGTGCCGTCGCCGACCACGCCGGCAACAAGGCCTGCGACCGCGCCGCGAATATGGCGTTGCGCATTAATGTCGGTATCGTCCAGCATGGTGTGGCGGTGGCCGCGAACCTGACCGCGCCGGTCGGGCTCGCATTTGACCAGCACGCAGGCGATGCGCGAGGCGTCACGTAGCGAAACCTGCGGCGAAGCGGCGATGCCGAGATCGGCGAGCACATCGACAATGCCGCCGATGTCGAGCGCATCGCTCATCGGATGCGTGCGCGATCTTCAAATCGCCGCCCCAGGCCGGGCTGTTGCCGAGCACGATCACCTCGTTGCTCTCGACTTCGACGCCGGAGGAAATGCTGGCGCGCGGCGACTGAATCGAAAAGTCACTGAGCAGCGAATCATCGTTAAAGCTATCCGGCTCGATCTCGCCGAGCGCGAGCGCGACGCCGAAGGCGCCGGCGGCGCGGGCAAACGCCATCGAGCGGTTGGGGTCCGAGGTGCGCGGCGGCTTTCCCGCGGCGATCGCGGCGGACGCGCGCGCCACCGTCACGCAGGGGCATTTGACCTGTACGAAATGCACGTCCTCGGATTTTTCGATGCCGGCGTTTGCGATCGCCTGCCGCACGGCAACAGCCACGCTCTCGACATGGGCGCGCCGTCCGACATCTTCGGTCGCGACCGGCGCAAACGCCGTTCCGATCGCCAGCGCCGAAGAATATTGCCGCTTGGTCGAAGGCTCGTCGCTGGCGCAGAACACGCTGTAATGCGGGCTCATGACGCCCTCGGTGCCGCCCGACAGCACGCACGGAATTTCCTTGATCAATTGCGACGCTGGTTTCTTGAGATGTGCCGACAACAGCGCCATCAGCGTTTGCGTGAAATATCCTCGGGTGAAATCGTTGACGCCGCCATTGCCCTCGGTCTTGCCGATGATGGCGACGACATCTGCGGCGCGGATCGTGCCGCCCGTGATCAGCGCCTCGAGCGCGGAAAGATCGCCGGGATGCGCCATCGAGAGCCTGAACACCTGCGCGCGTTTCATGCCTTGCCGCCCTCGCCAATCAGTTCGAACACGCGGCTCGGACTCAACGGGATCTCCAGAAGCTCGATGCCGCGTTCTTTGAGCTGAAGCGCGTTCTCGATCGCCTGGGCGAACAGCGGCCCGACCGGGATGGCGCCGGCCTCGCCCGCGCCCTTGATGCCGAGCGGATTGAGCGGCGACGGCGTCACGGTGTGATCGAGCACCATGCGCGGCACGTCGAGCGAGGTCGGCAACAGATAGTCGGCGAGCGAGGCGTTGAGCAACTGCCCGTGCTCGTCGAACGACAGCTTCTCGAAGAAGGCGTTGCCGATGCCCTGGGCGACGCCGCCGTGAATCTGGCCCTCCAGGATCATCGGATTGATCACGGTGCCGCAATCATGCACCACGACATATTTCCTGATCTGCAAATCGAACGTCTCGGGATCGATCTCGACGATCATCGCATGGACGCCGTTCGCCGTGGAACCGCTCGGCGGTCCGAAATATTGCGTGGATTCCAGCCCCGGCTCGGTGCCGGGCTTGACCGCACCGCGCATCGGATTGGCGCGCTGGGCGAGTTCGCCAAGCCGGATGAATTTTTCGGGGATGCCGGCGATCGAAATCTTGCCGTCGCCGAGCACGAGGTCTTCTTCGGAGCACTCGAAAGCGTCGCTCGCAAGCTTCAGGGCTTTCTTGCGCACCGCAAGCGAGGCTTCATTCACCGCGTTGCCCGCCACCACCGCGCCCCGGCTGGCAAAGGTGCCGGCGCCCCAATAGAAGCGGTCGGTGTCGCCGGTGACGATATCGACGTCGGTGACGGCGACGCCGAGCTGATCCGCAACGATCTGCGCGAAGCTCGTGAAGTGTCCCTGCCCCTGCGTACCGATTCCGGTCGCGACGCTGACCTTGCCGTTGGCCCGGACCTGAACCTTGGCGCCCTCGTAAGGACCGATGCCGGTGCCCTCGACATAGCAGGCGAGGCTGATGCCGACGCAGCGTCCTTGCGCGCGCAGCTTCGGCTGCTCTTCGCGGATGAAGTTGTCGTAATCAATCGCCACCAACGCCTTGTCGAGCACCGGCTCGTAATTGCCGCTGTCGTATTCCAGCGGCGCGAAATCCTGATAGATGATCTCGTTCTTGTACGGGAAGGCGTCGGTCGGGATCAGATTGCGACGGCGAATTTCGGCCGGATCCAGCCCGAGCTGATGGGCGGCAAGATCGAGCAGGCGCTCGATCACGAACACGCCATGCTGGCGGCCGGCGCCGCGATACGGCGTGACGATCGTCAGATTGGTGAAGATCGACGTGAAAGTGCTGTCATAGGCCGGGATCACATAGGGACCGAGCAGCGTGCACTGGCTGTTGATCGGCACCGTCAGCCCGTAAGGGTTATAGGCGCCGTTGTCGTGCAGGAAGACATCCTTGACGCCGAGGATGCGGCCATCCTTGTCGAGCGCGATCTCCGCATCATGGATCTGCCCGCGCTCATGCGTCGTCGCGACGAAATGTTCGAAGCGATCCTCGATCCACTTGATCGGGCGGTTGAGCCGCATCGCCATCCACGGCAGCGTTGCTTCTTCCGGATAGAGCATCATGATCTTGGGGCCGAAGCCGCCGCCGACGAACGGCGCGATCACCCGCACCTGGCCTTCGCCGAGGCCGAGCGCGCCTGCCAGCACGTTGCGCACGAACACCGGCGCCTGCGTGGTGTCCCACACCGTCATGTGTTCGGCGCGCTCATCCCATTGCGCCACCACGCCGCGGGTCTCGATCGGCGAGGAGATGCCGTGCTCGTAACGAAAGCGCCGCTTCAGCGTCAGATGCGCTTTCGCGGCGGCGCGCTTGTAATCGCCTTTGGTCTGACGCACATGGGCGGCGACATTGTTGCCGAGATCGGCGTGAACGCATGTCGAGCCTTTTTCCAGCGCCTGTTCGAGATCGACCACCGCGGGCAGAATCTCCAGGTCCACCGCGATGTCGTCGAGCGCGTCTTCGGCGATATAGCGGCTTTCCGCCACCACGATCGCGATCGGCTCGCCGGCACAACGGATGGTGTCTTTCGCGAGCGGCACATGGGTGCGTGTGTTGAAGATGCTGCCGGGAATCGGCGGCGGCGGCACCAACAGCGGGCCGGGCTTCCAATAGGGTCCGAGGTCTTCGGCGGTATAGACCGCAACGACGCCGGGACGTTTCAGCGCCTCCGAAACGTCGATCGAGTTGATCCTGGCATGCGAGACCTGGCTGCGCAGGAAGGCCGCGTGCAGCAGGCCCGGCAGTTCGACGTCGTCGATGAACAGCGCCCGCCCGGTGAGGAGTTTTCGGTCTTCATTGCGTTTGACGGGCGCGCCAAAGAAACGCGTGGTCATGGCGCCGCCGCCCGTAACGTCTCGGCCGCCTTCAGCACGGCATCGACGATGTTCTGATAGCCGGTGCAGCGGCAGAGATTGCCGGATAGCGCTTCACGCACCTCGTCTTCCGACGGCGCGTGGTGCTCGTGCAGGAACGCGCTCATGGTCATCAGGATACCCGGCGTACAATAACCGCATTGCAGGCCGTGATGCTCGTGCATCGCCGCCTGCAACGGACTGAGATCGCCGGAAGCGGAAGCCAGTCCCTCGATGGTCGAAAGTTCGCGCCCGTTGGCCTGCACGGCGAACATCAGGCAGGAGCGGACCGGCGCACCGTCGAGCAGCACGGTGCAGGCGCCGCAAACGCCGTGCTCACAGCCGACATGGGTGCCGGCGAGCTTGAGTTCATGGCGCAGGAAATCGCTGAGCAGCATCCGCGCTTCGATGCTGCCTTTGTAAGAGGTGCCGTTGACCTTGAGCTTGATGTCGTGAGCCTCGTCAGGCATGAGCGACCCGCTGATGCGCTGATTTGAGGGCGCGCCGGGTCAGGACGCCCGCAATGTGGCGCTGGTAGTCGGCGCTCGCATGGACGTTGCCTGACGGCGCGATGGTGCTTTGCACTTCCGTGGCGACCGCCTCCAGCGCTTTGTCGGTGCAGCGTTGCCCAATCAGGGAGGCGGCGGCTTCGCTCGCATCGACCGGCGTCTCGCCGACGCCACAGAGCGCCAGCCGCACATGAGCGACCTGGCCGTCTTCATCGAGCGAGACGATCGCCGCCACGCCCGCCAATGCAAAGTCGCCGCGCCGTCGCGCCACTTCCATAAAGCAGCTTCCCGACCGCGGCTTTGCAGCCGCAAAGGATATCTCGACCAGCATCTCCTCGGGCTCGAGGCAGGTGGTCAAAAGATCGACGAAGAATTCGGAAGCCGCCAGTTCCCGCTCGCCTTGCGCCGACCTGATCTTCATGCGCGCTTGCATCGCAGTCGCCAGCGCCGGTAATTCGGAAGCAGGATCCGCATGCGAGAGGTTGCCGCCGATGGTGCCGCGGTTGCGGATCTGCGGATGGGCGATATGGGGCAGCGCATCGGCAAAGAGTGGACAGGCGTTCAGGAAAGCCTGATCCTGTTCCAGCGCCCGATATCGCGTGACGGCGCCGACCCTTATAGTCTTGCCGTCGGACTGGTCGATCCCGGCGAGTTCGGCCAGGGGGTTGATATCGATCAGCACGGCCGGGCGGGCCAGGCGGAAGTTCATTGCCGGTATCAAGCTCTGCCCGCCCGCGAGAAAACGCGCCTCATCGCCATATTCGGCTTTGAGGGCAAGCGCTTGGTCGAGGGACGAGGCCGCGATGTATTTGAATGGAGCAGGCTTCATGGTGCGCGCCGGGCGACAGGGCATTCGCGCCCGCTTCGCGGACGCAACATCGGCGATTATCGGTCGCGAAGTCGGGCAAGTCAAAAGCAGGACCCGCGCAGCGGCGGGCAAACTGCGTCCAAACGGAGCGAAATGCTGCTCAACTTTCTATCGGGCTGCGCAAACATTGTGCGCGCCTCCGCTGGCGGCATTTGTCACTATTGTGGTGTCACCTAAACAGAGCATTTCGGGTCCCGGCAACCGCCGGTGGCTCCTTCCCCGAGTGAACGAATGTCGCGGCCCGCATCCGTCAGGAGTATTGACGTAATGTCCACCGAGCCGGCGTCCAAACGGCTGGTGGTCGAGGCGAAGGCGATTTCGCTGACGTTCGAGACCGCGGACGGCCGGGTCGACGCTCTGTCCAATGTTTCCTTGCAAATTGCCGAAGGCGAGTTTGTTTCCTTCATCGGCCCCTCCGGTTGCGGCAAGACCACGATGCTGCGGGTGATTGCAGATTTGCAGCAGCCGACCTCGGGCTCGTTGCTGGTCAACGGCCTGACGGCGGAGAATGCCCGGCTCGCGCGCAGCTATGGCTATGTGTTCCAGGCGCCAGCGCTGTTTCCCTGGCGCACGATCGAAAAGAACCTCAAGCTGCCGCTTGAGATCATGGGCTTTTCGGAAAGCGAGCAAAAGATCCGCGCCGAGCGCTATCTGGCGATGGTCAACCTGAAGGGATTCGAGCGCAAGTTTCCATGGCAATTGTCCGGCGGCATGCAGCAGCGGGTCTCGATCGCGCGTGCGCTGTCGTTCGATCCCGCCATGCTGTTGATGGACGAGCCGTTCGGGGCGCTCGATGAGATCGTCCGCGATCATCTCAACGAGCAATTGCTGCAATTGTGGAAGTCGACGGAAAAGACCGTGCTGTTCGTCACGCATTCGATTCCCGAAGCGGTTTTTCTCTCGACCAAGATCGTGGTGATGTCGCCGCGGCCCGGACGCATCATCGACATCATCGATTGCGACTTCCCCGCCGATCGCTCGCTGGAAATCCGCGAGACGCCGGAATTCCTCAAGATCGCGCAGCGCGTGCGCAACGGCCTGCGTGCAGGCCACTCCTATGACGAGTAGCTGCCATGACGAGTAGCTCGTTAACGCTGCCGGTGCGGCGGGCGTCCTTTCTTGCCGCCCGCAACGCGATCGTCGAACGCTATGTGCCGGTCGCCACCATGGTGCTGGCGCTGATCGCGATCTGGTATGTCGCGGCCGTGGCGATGAACTGGACGCTGGTCCGCGACGCCTTTGAGCGCGAGGAGACGCCCTACACCGTCAGCGACGTTCTGGCCGGCACGATGGATGCCGAGCGCCCGCTGTTGCCAGCGCCGCACCAAGTGATCAACGCCTTTGTCGACGGCGTGTTCGGCTATCCGCCGCTGGCGCCGCGCAGCCTCGTGTATCACTCGCTCGTGACGCTGTCGGCGACCGTGCTCGGCTTTTTCCTCGGCGCGCTGTTCGGAATTGCGCTGGCGCTTCTGATCGTACACAGCCGCGTGCTGGAGCGCAGTCTTCTGCCGTGGATCATCTGTTCGCAGATGGTGCCGGTGCTGGCCTTGGCGCCGATCTTCATCGTGGTGTTAGGGGCGATCGGCCTGCAAGGCCTGTTGCCGAAATCGATCATCTCCGCCTATCTCTGCTTCTTCCCGATCGCGATCGGCATGGTGAAAGGCTTCACTTCGCCCGATCCGTTGCAGATCGAATTGATGCGGACGTGGTCGGCGACCTCGCGGCAGGTGCTGTGGAAACTGCGCTGGCCGTCCGCGGTGCCTTATCTGTTTGCCAGCCTGAAAGTGGCGATCACGATCTCGCTGGTCGGCGCCATCGTCGCGGAGTTGCCGACCGGCGGTGAAGCCGGCATCGGCGCGCGGCTGTTGTCGGGCTCCTATTACGGCCAGACCATCCAGTTGTGGGCAGCCCTGGTCGCTGCCGCCGTGCTGGCCTCCTCGCTGATCGCTATCGTTGGCCTCGTCGAGCGCGGCGTTAACCGCCGCATGGGGGCGCATTGATGGACCCGCGCAAATTACGACTGGGATTCTTGCTCGCGACCGGCGCCGTAGCGCTCGCCTTCGCCTTGCCGGCCGCGCCGGATTCGCTGTCCCTGATGGCGCGGCCTTATTTAAGGGAAATCACGGCCGGCGCCGGCGTGTTGTTTCTGCTCGCCGCATGGCTCGCAGACCAACGCGCGACCGTCGTTGGGCTTGCAGGTTCGCTGCTCGCGGCCACAGCTTCGCTGGCACTGTTGAACGACGCCTCGGTCGCGGGCTCCGCGCAGGCCGGATTCTGGATGATCGTGGTCGCCGCCTGGCTCTCGGTCGCGCTTGGCCTTGTCAATCTCGCAGCCTTGCAAAAGTTGCGGCGCAGGGCACAACAGGCAGTAAACCTGCTGGTGCCGTTATTGTTCGGAGCGACCGCGTTCTATCTCTGGGAAGTCGCGGTGCGCGGCCTCGGCGTGCCGCCGGTGCTGCTGCCGCCGCCGAGTGCCGCGGCCGCGCGGTTTTTTGCCTCGCTGCCGATTCTGGCCGGCGATTTCACCCAGACCTTCATCAAGGGCGTCTTGATCGGTTACGTGATCGGCTGCGGCGCGGGGCTCCTGGTGGCGATCCTGGCGCATCGTTATCAATTCCTCGGCCGCGGCCTGCTGCCGCTCGGCAATTTCTTTTCTGCGCTGCCGCTGGTCGGCGTCGCGCCCATCATGGTGATGTGGTTCGGCTTCGACTGGCCCTCCAAGGCGGCGGTGGTGGTGCTGGTCACCTTCTTCCCGATGCTGGTGAACGCGATCGCGGGCCTGTCGGCTTCCGGCCATATCGAGCGCGACCTGATGCGCTCCTACGCCGCCAGCCCGGCGCAGAGCCTGACCAGGCTTTACCTGCCGGCGGCGCTGCCATTTATTTTCAACGCGCTGAAGATCAACGCCACCCTTGCGCTGATCGGCGCGATCGTTGCAGAGTTTTTCGGAACACCGACGCAAGGGATCGGGTTTCGCATCTCCACCGAGGCCGGACGCATGGCGATCGACATGGTCTGGGCGGAGATCGCGCTGGCGGCCCTCGCCGGAATGGCTTTCTACGGATGTGTCACGCTTGCCGAACGCGCGACAACTTTCTGGCATCCATCGTATCGGACCTAGGTCGGCAAGGTCCTTTGACTTGGGGTTACTCATGAAACACAGTCTCGCAATTGCCACCGGTCTCGCGTTCGGCCTTGCGGTCACGGCCGCCCAGGCCGCCGATACCGTCACCATCCAGCTCAAATGGGTTTCGCAGGCCCAGTTCGCCGGCTACTTCGTCGCCAAGGAAAAAGGCTTCTATAAAGAAGCCGGGCTTGACGTCACGATCAAGCCGGGCGGCCCGGACGTCGCCCCGCCGCAGGTGATCGCAGGCGGCGGCGCCGACGTCGTCGTCGACTGGATGCCGTCAGCGCTCGCCTCGCGCGAAAAGGGCGTGCCGCTCGTCAACATCTCGCAGACCTTCAAGCGGTCCGGCCTCGAGCTGACCTGCCGCGCCGAGACCGGCATCAAGAAGCCGGCGGACTTCAAGGGCAAGACCATCGGCGTCTGGTATGGCGGCAACGAATATCCGTTCCTGTCCTGGATGTCGAAACTCAACATCAAGACCGATTCTTCGCCATCAGGCGTCAAGGTCATCAAGCAGGGCTTCAACGTCGACCCGCTGTTGCAGAAGCAGGCCGACTGCGTCTCCACCATGACCTACAACGAATACTGGCAGGTGATCGACGGCGGCTACAAGCCGAGCCAGCTCGTGGTCTTCAAGTATGAAGACGAAGGCGTGGCGACGCTGGAAGACGGGCTCTATGTGCTCGAGAAGAACCTGAAGGACCCCGCCTTCGTCGCCAAGATGGCGAAGTTCGTCAAGGCCTCGATGAAGGGCTGGGACTACGCCAAGACCCACGTCGACGAAGCCGTCAAGATCATCCTCGCCGCCGACACCACCGGCGCCAAGACCGAGAAGGATCAGAAGCGGATGATGGGCGAAGTCGCCAAACTGCTCTCGACCGGCGACGGCAAGCTCGACGTCAAGGATTACGACCGCACGGTCGCAGAGTTGATGGCAGGCGGCTCCGACCCCGTCATCACCAAGAAGCCGGAAGGCGCCTACTCCTTCGCCATCTATGACGCGATGAAGTAACGGGACCCTCGCGTATCTCAAAGAGGACGGGGCGCCATTGAGGCGCCCCGTTTTTTATGGCCGCTACTCCGCGATATCCTCGTTCCAGATATCCGGCCGCTCGCGGATAAACCGCGCCATCAGATCGATACATCTGGGATCGTTGAGATCGATCACGTCGATACCGTGATCCCTGAGCAACTGCTCGTTGCCTCCGAAATTGACGCACTCGCCGATCACCACCGTCGGGATCTTGAACAGGATGATGGTGCCCGTGCACATCATGCAGGGCGACAGCGTCGTATAGATCACGGTGTCGCGATAGCTGCGCTGCCGGCCGGCCTTGCGCAGGCAATCCATTTCACCATGCGCGATCGGGTCCGACTGCTGGACGCGCTGATTGTGCCCCTGGGCGATAATCTCACCGCCGCGAACCAGAACGCTGCCGACCGGCACGCCGCCGCTTTTGTAGCTTTCTAACGCCTGATCGTAGGCCCTGGCCATGAAGGATGCGTAATCGGTCATCGGTGCCTCAATTATTGTCCAAACCGGAGAAGAAGCAGAGAACATGCCAACGAAATCAAGTTCAGGAAAGCGAGATTGAAAAAGCCGCGCGCGTAAATCGATAACAGGCTTCCTGCATCAAGTTTAATCCGAAGGACAAATTCGTCGTGCGCCTCACGATGAGAAAGGCCAGACTTTTCAGCGGCCGGGCGCTGGCACGCGTTTTGCTGATAAAAATCCATAATAAAAATGCAGCGTTGAAATGCGATGATCGATGCGCTCGCTGCGTTGGGGGTGGACGGTTTGCTGTTCATGCAAGCCTTCACCGCGAAGTTTGAAGCGACGCAATTTGTAGCCACTTTAAGTGATTTTGTAACAATTGAGAATTTGCCGGCGTGTGAACGAGTTCATATTCGCTGTCACGGCATAAGCCTACCCAGTAACCGACGGCAATCCGGTAACTGACGACAATATGTCTGGTGAGTCATTCGCTTTCGAATTTTTCAGGTCTTTCATTGGAGGACGTGATGACGAATTTTGCGCAATTGATCCCAATCGCCAAATCTCAAATCGAGGCGCCTTCTTTCAGCGCACCTTCTTCTTTCAGCGTAACGGGCCTGCTGACCGGCCTGGCATTTCTGATCGTGTTTGCGATCGCAATCTATCTGGCTGCGAGGTCGCCGGGCACAACGCCTGACGCCTTCGCATCCATGACCGTGTTTCCCTGAGGCAGGCGATCCGTCTCGAGTGTCATTGAACAAGATCAAATCACCGCCGCGATCGTAGCGGCCAACGCGAGGCTTTTGCATGCCGACTTATATCCGGGTGGCTTCTGAACAAAAATCGTTCCTGTCACGGCATCTGGTCCTGAGCGTTCCCTTGGCCATTTGGGCCGTGGCGCTGCTCTTGATCGCCATATCCGCGCACTTCAATACGCCTGTCATTTCCTTCGACCCGCAAGAGCTGTTGGCGGCGTTCTGATTTCCGACAGCTCTCGGCTAAACTATTTCGGGAGCATTGGTTATGGGCCCTTCACAGAACCAGCTGCGACTGCTGTCGCCGGAAGATCGTATCCTGTACAAGAAATGGTTCCGGCGCGGCTTGTTGCTTTACGGCTCGCTGATGGCGGCGCTCGTCGTCGCGGCCGTCGCCCATCATGTCTCGTCAGATATGGCGGACGAGCCGGTGCATACGGCTGCGATCACCGCGAAAAAATAGACGCGGGCCGAACAGCGAGCGAGCTTCTCCCCGCATGCGGGGAGAAGCAGTTCGATTTCATGACGGCGGCAGCTACACGCGATTTCATTTTGCGTGCGACGCTACCTCGTTCTCGCGCCGCTTCTCGTTGAGATTTTGCGCCATTTCGAGGTGGTGTTGCAGCGTCGGCAGCGTCTTGCCCGCCCAATCCTTCAGCTTCGGATTGTCGCCGGATTTGGCGTAACGCTCGAACAGCGACACCGCGTCCTTGTGCGCGCTCACCTGCATCGGATCGTAGTAACCGGCAAAATCATCCGGCTTGGCGTCGCTCAATTCGTCGAGCTTCTTTTGCCCGGCTGAATCCAGCTTGACGGGAATGGTGGCCTTGACGTCTCCGCTGTCGATCAGCCCCTTGAGGTCCTTGCTCGTCTGGGTATGGTCGGTGATCATCTGTTCGGCGAATTTCTTTTCTTCGGCGTTGCCCTTGCCTTCGGCGAGCTTTGCCGCCGCCAGTTCCAGCATGTCGCTGTTGGCCGCCTCAGTAACGAAGTCCTGCGTCGTCGGGCTGATACCGAGCGTGGAATTGACGCCGGTCTTTTCTCCGACCGATTCGGCAAACGCCAATGGCGTCAGCACCAAAGCGGCGCAGGCGGACGAAACGATCCATTTATTCATAAGAGCCTCCAAGCCATTTTCTGTCTAAGCCATGTTCTCTTTTCAATCCGAGAAGGATGGCGAAGTTCCTGTGGCTTTCGGGAGATGTCTGAAGGAACAAGGGCGGAGGACAGCCGGTTGCCCCGGCCAGCGCGTGGCTATCGCGCCCGGGGCGTTCGTCGCGTGCCGAATTCCGCCAGGAACATCGACACCGCGGCTTCGACGTGGCGTTCGATTTCGCTTTTGGTCGGCGGTTTCCAGCTGGATTGAACCAGGCGGCACAAATGAAATTGCGAGACCACCGCACCGAGAAATAGCCGCGCCGCCATCAGCGGGTCGTCGCAACGCAAATCGCCTTTTTCAGTGGCATCCGCCAGATATTGCGTGAGCCGTGAAACCGTCAATCCGGGACCGCGCTCATAGAAGAGATCGCCGAGTTCCGGCGTCCACACCGCCTCGGCAACAACCGTTCGAAACAGAAATGAGGATTGCCCCTTGCTGATCGCCCGCAACAGATTGGCGCCCAGTTCCAGCAGCACGGCCTCCGGCGCCCCGCCGCGCGTGATGCCGGTGTCGGGCCCGGAGATCATCTGGGCTTTGCGGCCGACGATTTCGGCAAACAAAAGCTCCTTGCTTTCGAAATGCCGGTACAGCGTTTCCTTGGAGGCGCCGGCGGCTTCCGCGATCACCTGCATCGTGGTCTCGGCGTAGCCGCGCTCGAGAAACATTTTTTCCGCAACGTCAATGAGTTCCAGCCGCCGCCGATCGCCGCGTGGAACTATTCTATTGACCGCATCTTTAGGCATGCCGGAGGTGCCTTACAGAGGTATCTGGCGGGAGCAACCCTTGTCTCTAACCGAACCATCGGGTACGGTTATAGCCGGAACGAAACACAAGGTGCAAGGCTGCAAGTTACAAGGCTGCAAGTGACAAGACGGATGGATTCGGCGGTTCAAAGAGGCGCACCCTATGGCGGTTGACGAAGTGGAGGCAACGAACCGTTCGCCTGAGGCGACACGGGCCGAACGGCGGGGCCAGGAAGGCCAAGGGCCGAATCAAGTGCCGAACAAAGCACCCGACGAGGCAAAGCCCGACGCCGGCAAGGCCGCGCCTGCCGACAGCGGCAAGGCGGCGGCTGCGGCCGCCCGCGAGGAAACCAGAAAGAAGCGACGGCCGACCGTTGTCATCGTCGGCGCCGTGGTGCTGGCGCTGCTTGCGATCGGCGGTCTTTATTACTGGATCACGACGCGCGGCATTGAGGACACCGACGACGCCTATACCGACGGCCGCGCGATCACGATCGCGCCGCAAGTCTCCGGCGTGGTGGTCTCGCTCGACGTCAACGACAACCAGTTCGTCAAACAGGGCCAGCCGCTGATCCATATCGATCCCCGGCAATATCAGATCGACCGCGAGCAGGCCGAAGGCGCGCTTGCGACCGCCAATGCACAATATCGCGGACAGCAATACGGACTGGAAGTCGCGAAGAAGAACTTCCCGGCGCAACTCGCACAGGCCAAAGCCCAGCTCGAAAACGCCAAGGCGACCCAAGCCAGGACACAGGCCGACTACGACCGGCAAAAAGCGCTGCCAAAGGCTGCGACCTCGCAACAGGATGTCGATGCCGCGGAGGCCGCGTTGAAGCAGGCCGAAGCGCAGGTCGCGCTGGCCGAGGCCCAGGTGACGCAAAACTCCCCGGTCGAGCAGCGTGTCGGCGAGACGGATGCCGCCGTCGGCCAGCTCAAGGGCCAGGTCGAACAGGCGCAGGCGAGACTCGATCAGGCGAACCTGAATCTGTCCTGGACCCTGGTCAAGGCGCCGCAGGACGGCTGGATCACCAAACGCAACGTGGAAAAGGGCAATTACATCACCCCGGGTCAGCAGATCTTTTCGATCGTCGCGCCGGAAGTGTGGATCACCGCGAACTTCAAGGAAAGCCAGCTCGTCAACATGCGGCCCGGCCAGCACGTCTCGATCCGGGTCGATGCCTATCCGCAGCTTCGGCTTGAAGGACATGTCGACAGCATCCAGCTCGGTTCGGGCTCGAAGTTCACGGCCTTTCCGCCCGAAAACGCCACCGGCAACTTCATCAAGATCGTTCAGCGCGTACCGGTAAAGATTGTCATCGACAAGGGGCTCGATCCCGGCATTCCGCTGCCGCTGGGGATTTCGGTCTCGCCGAAGGTGACGGTGCAATGAGCGAGGCCAAGGCCGAAGAACCATGGAAGCCGCAATATAATCCATGGCTGATCGCGGTCATCGTCACCAGCGCCGCGTTCATGGAAATTCTCGATACCACGATCGTCAACGTGGCGCTGCCGCATATTGCCGGGAGCCTCTCCTCCAGCAACGACGAAGCCACCTGGGCCCTGACCTCCTACCTCGTCGCCAACGGCATCGTGCTGACGATCTCCGGCTGGCTCGGCGACCTCCTTGGGCGCAAGCGCTACTTCATCATCTGCATCATCATGTTCACGGTCTGCTCGTTTCTGTGCGGCATCGCGCAGAGCCTGAGCCAGCTCATCATCTTCCGTTTGATGCAGGGCTTCTTCGGCGGCGGCCTGCAACCAAATCAGCAATCCATCATTCTGGATTATTTCCCCCCCGCGCGACGCGGCGCGGCCTTCGGCGTCACGGCGATCGCCACCATCGTGGCGCCGGTGCTGGGTCCGACGCTTGGCGGCTTCATTACAGATCAAGTGTCGTGGCGCTGGATCTTCTTTCTCAACGTACCCGTCGGCGCCATCGCCGCCTTCTTCGTTTCGGTGATGGTCGAAGACCCGCCCTGGGAAAAGAACCGCCGCAGCCGCGGCATCGACTATATCGGCCTGTCGTTGATCACCATGGGACTCGGCTGTCTCGAGATCATGCTGGACCGCGGCGAGGACGCCGACTGGTTCCAGTCCAATTTCATCTGCCTGATGGCGCTGCTCGCTTTCCTTGGGATATTGGGAGCGATCGGCTGGCTGTTGGTCGCCAGGAAGCCTATCGTCGATCTGTCGGTGTTTGCCGATCGAAACTTCGCCGGCGGCTGCATCATGATCGCGGCTACCGGCGGCATCCTGTATGCGAGCGCTGTCTTGATCCCGCAATTCGCCCAGACCGTGCTGCATTACACCGCGACCTGGGCCGGGCTGATCCTGTCGCCAGGAGGCATCGCGGTGATCATTCTGATCCCCTTCGTCGGCCGGCTGATGGCCAAGGTACAGATCCGCTTCATCATCGCGTTTGGCTTCACGGTGATCGGCTGCGCGCTGGTTTATTCCAGCACACTGGTGCCGGACATCGACTTCAAGACGCTGGTCATGATGCGAACCTTCCAAACCGCCGGACTGGCCTTTCTGTTCGTGCCGATCTCCACCATCGCCTATATGACCTTGCCGCGCGAACTCAACGGCGACGGCGCCGCCCTGTTTGCGATGTTCCGGAACATTTTCGGTTCGATCGGAATCGCGCTCGGGACATCGCAGGTCACGGAGCGCTCCCAGGTCCATCAGAGTTATCTGGCGCAATGGGCCTCACCGCTGAACCAGCCGTTCCAGGCGCTGGTCGCCCAATACGAACAAGCGTTGCGAGCGATGGGCCGCGTCGGCGCCGCGGCGCACGATGCGGCCGTCGGACGCGTCTATCAGGTGTTCCGGACGCAAGCCGCGATCCTCGGTTATCGGGACGTGTTCTTCTACTGCGCCATCGTGGCGTTTCTCGTTGTTCCCTTGTGTTTCCTGCTTTCGCCGAAGACCGGGGGCATGCGACCCGGAGGGGGCCACTGATGTCGCGTTTTCACCGACGCCGCGATGGCGTTATCGCGGCCATGGTCGTGCTGCTGTCCGGCTGCGCGCTTTCTGGCTGTACGCTTGGGCCCGATTTCAGCGAGCCGAACCCGCATCTGCCCGATAACGCGACCTTCAACGGCCAGGTGGTCTCCGACGCGCATCTGCCGGCGCCGACCGATCCGAACTGGTGGCGGATCTTCGGCGATCCCATCTTGACCAACCTCGAAAGCCGCGTCGCCGAGGCCAATCTCGACGTGCGCACCGCCGCGATCCGCATCGCCGAAAGCCGCTACCAGCGCGGTCAGACCGCCGCGGCTGAATTGCCGAGCATCAACGGCGACGGCAAGTACCAGCGCGAGCTCTACTCGAAGAACGGCATCATCAGCCTTCTTTCGCCCCTGCTCGGCCCGGGCAGCTCGGGCGGCATCCCGATCACGCCGATCAACGAATACACCGTCGGCCTCGACATGTCGTGGGAGCTCGACCTCTGGGGCCGCGTGCGCCGGCAGGTCGAAGCCGCCGACGCACAGGTCGACCAGGCGGAAGATCGCAGGCGCGACGCGCTGGTCTCCAGCCTTGCGGAACTGGCGCGCAACTACATCCAGCTTCGCGGCACCCAGGACCAGATCCGGATTGCCGAGAACAATCTCAGGGTCGATCGCGACATTCTTCAGCTCGCCCAGCAACTCCAGCAAAAGGGCGTGCGCAGCGGGCTCGATGCCGAAAACGCAGCCGCACAAGTCGAAGGCATTCGCGCGCAACTGCCGGCCCTGGAGCAGCAACAGATCCAGTATCAGAATGCGATTGCGCTGCTGCTCGACATGCCGCCGTCTTCGCTCAATGGCGAACTCGGCTCAGGGCGCGCCGCGCTGCGGCTGCCGGCGCATGTTCCTCTCGGTCTGCCGTCGGAGCTGGCGCGCAGGAGACCCGATATCCGGCAGGCCGAAGATCAACTGCACGCTGCGACTGCCAATATCGGTGTCGCGATCGCCTCGTTCTACCCGAAATTCCAGCTCAACGGCCAGGTCGTGCTGGACTCGCTTCAGTTCAGCAGTTTGTACAATGCGAGCTCGCTGCAATATATGGCCGGCCCGAGCGTGACGTTGCCGATCTTTGACGGCTTCCGGCTGCAAAGCACGCTGCATCTGAGCGAGGTCCAGCAGGCCGAGGCCGCCATCACCTATCACAAGACAGTGCTGCAAGCCTGGCACGAGGTCGTCAACGCCATTGCGTCGCTTCGGCTCGAACAGGTCCGCCGCGCGCGGCTGCGCGCCCAGCTCGATCACACCCGCGCCGCGCTCGATCTCGGCCGCTCGCGCTACAATGACGGCGTCGCCGACTTCCTGACCGTGCTCGATGCCGAGCGCAATCTGTTGCAGAACGAACAGCAACTGTCGCAGAGCACCACCAACGTCGCGCTCGATCTCGTCACGCTGTTCAAGGCGCTCGGCGGCGGCTGGGAACAGACCTTGCCCGACCCGCCGAAGCCGATGGTGGTTCAGGTCAAGGAGACCGTGACGACAACCGATCCCGCGCCTAGATAGCGGCGCGTCCGGCGACTTCACATCATTGATGCGAGAACATCGGCTTGCCGGGCACGTCGAGTTGCGCCTTCAGGATCGAGCCGCTGCCGGATTCGGTGATGAACAGCGTTTTGTTGTCCGCGCCGCCGAACGCCATGTTGGTGGTGTGCGGCTCGGCGCAGGTTCTGATGCGATAGACCGGCTCGCCCAGCGCATCGACCACCCATACCGCGCCCATCCCGACATGGGCGATGAACAGCCGTCCCTGCGAGTCCAGCGCCAGCCCATCCGGACCGCCCCAGCCGCCGGACAATTGAATATAGATCCCGACCTTGGCAACGCCGCCGTCGGGACTGAGCGGCACCCGCCAGATGCAATTGCCGCGGGTGACCGCGAGATAGACCATGTTCTCGGCGAGATTCATCACCAGCCCATTCGGGCTCGGTACATTGTCGAGCAGACAATCGAGCTGGCCTTTCTCGGTCAGCCTGAACAGCCGGCCCGTGGGATCATGCAATCCCGTGAGGCCCTGATCGGTGAAATAAAGATCGCCATTGGCGGCAAAGAACAGATCGTTGCAGCCTTTGAACGGCGCAAGGCTGGCGCGGGTGAGATACGGCTTCACCTTGCCGTTGACCGGGTCCATTTCCATGACCCCGTTCTTGTAGTCGGCGATGAAGATGCGGCCGTCCCGATGAAACTTCAGTCCATTGGGCCAGCCGTCATATTCGGCGGCGACGTGAAACTCGCCGTCCGCCGTGAGCCGGTAGATGCGCCCGTTCGGCAGATCGACGCACCAGAGATTGCCGTTGCGATCGAACGACGGTCCCTCGAGCAGCGAGCGCGCGGGGCTGCCTTTGGGCTGATAGCGCGCCCACTCGTTGTCAGGAGGCGCTTTTCGAAACTCCTCCGGCAGCCGCGCGAACACGCTGGTCGAGAGGTCTTTGGGCGGATGGAAAAACAAGATGACGTCTCCTCAAGCCGTGCGGACCGCCAACGCGGCCCCGTTCTCGCTTGGCCCGATCGGCGTTCGCGCCAGCAGGAACACGGTCGCCGCACCAAACGCCAGCAATGCGCCGGCAACGACGAACGCCATGTTGAAGCTGCCGGTCGATTGCACGACATAGCCGGTCACGATCGGCGCCATGATGCCGAAGATATTGCCGCCAAGAATAAGTAGTCCAGTCGCGCGGCCGCTATCGGCTGATGTGCGCAGGAGATCGCCAACCATCGCGATATTGAGCGCCACGGCGGATGCGACGCCGCCGAGCGCGATCGTGATCAACACCAGCACGAGATAGACGTTGTCGACCAGCGGCGTCAACAAAATCACCGAGCCGAACAGCATGCATAGCGCCCCGAGCCGCCTGCGACCGCCGGCCCGCGCGCTTTCCTCGTCCAGCATGCTGTCGCTCAATTTGCCGAACAGCACGGTCAGGATCACCGCACCGATGAACGGCAACGACATCAGCGCGCCGCTTTTGAGGATCGACATGCCGCGCTCGGTCTGGAGATAATTCGGCAGCCAGGTCAGGAAGAAATACTGCGTATAGACAGCGCAGCCCTGCGTCACCATCAACCCGAGCATGGAAGGCGAACTCAACAGCCCGCGCAGGCCGATCGAATGCCCGTCGGCGGGCATCGCTCCGGCGCTGCCGTTGCGCTCGCGCACAATGAACGCGCGCTCTTCGTCCGTAAGCCAGCTCACCTCTTCCGGCTTGCGAAACCAGATCAACCAGGCGAGCAGCCAGACGAAGCCGATCGCCGCACAGATCAGAAACGTCATGCGCCAGCCGACCGCGCCGACCAAGCCAGCGAGCACCAGGCCGCCGACCGCCGGACCGAAATAGGCGCCGCCGTTGAAGATGGCGGTGAACAGCGCCCGCTCCTTCAGCGGAATCCATTCTCTGATCACGCGGCCCGCGGCCGGATAGGTGGTGGATTCGCCGACACCCATGAGGACGCGGGTTGCGATCAGCATGCCGAAGCCGGTTGCCAGTCCGGTCAAGGCGGTCGCGATCGACCAAAGGCCGATGCCGGCCGCGTTGACCGTGCGGGTGCCGAGCTTGTCGACGATCATGCCCATCGGCACCAGGCAGACGACATAAAGCCAGAGAAAGGAGGAGAAGAGATAACCGAGTTCGACCTTGCTGATGCCGAACTCCGCGGCAATCGGCGTCGAGGAAACCGACAACGCGACCCGGTCGACGTAATTGATCGTCGCCAATAAAAACATCAAAACGAAGATCCAGTACCGGCGATGCTTCACGTTCTTCCCCCCATTTTTTCACCCACTGACGGGGCGCTGGTTATTAATTCCATCAACTAGTATGCTAGTGCGGCAAATTTGAAGTTCCTATCAGTTTCGCTGCAAATTCATCATAGGAACTTCAAATTCAAAGCCGCAATAGAAAAAATAAGTTGCTAGAGCTCCTTTGATTTCGAAGTTCGCATCGGAGCTTACCGCAATATCATGCGGACTTCGCAATCGGAGCTCTAGAGATTGCGGGCGCGCAAGTTGCTCGGCAGCACGCCGATGCTCTCGGGCGCAAGCAGGCCGAGCCCGCCGGCAATATGCCACCAGCCGTGATCGGCCTGGCGCACGATCATGCACTCGGCGCTGACGCCCATGTGCAGGCCTTCGTAGGAATGACCGACCGCTATGTGCGCGATCTCCTCCGGCAGACCGACCGTAAGGCAGACATGCATGCCGAACACCGAATGCCGGAACGTCGGCTCGCCGCTGTCGGCCGGATCGGCCTGCCACCGGGCGCGGTTGGTGGGATCGAACTCATAGGGCTTGCCGACATCGTGACACACCGCGCCGGCGATCAGGACATCCCAATCGATGTGCACCTTTGGGTAGGAATGTTCGAACTCTTCCGCCATCGCTTTCGTCATGCGTACCACCCCGCGCACGTGTTCGGTCTGGGTTCCCTTTTTCAGGATCGGGCCGTTGGGATTGCCCCAGGGCGGAATATCCCGGATGCGGTGAAAGTCCGAACAGCAGAGCGAATAGCTCCAGGCCTCGACACAGCGTGTGCCCAGCGCCTTGTCCGGCACCAGTTCGATCTCGGGAAAATCCTCGATCACGCCCGCGCGCGTCTCGTCGGTGATCGGGCGGCGCAAACCCGCATAGTGATGCCTGGTCTTTTTTGTCATTTCGTTTTCTCCTGAAACAATTCAAGCATGCTGCGGTTCGATCGGCCGGCGCGTCAAGGTCAATGTCGCGAGGCACCCGCAGAATAACAAGACGGCCGCGATACGAAACGCCCAGGTGTAGCCGCCAGTGCCGGCGACGACGTAGCCGGTGATGATCGGCGCGATGAGACCAAACAGATTGCCGCCAAACGACGTGATCGCAACCACGCGCGAGACGTCGCGCGGGTTGCGCAGGAGGTCGCTGGCCAGCGTAAAGTTCAATCCCGCGCCGGTGGTCGAGCCCGTCAGTACCAGCGTCAGCACACAAAGCAACTGCCAGATCCCGTCAACGACGGGGGCGAGCAAAATGGTCATCGCCAAAATCGCCATGGCCGCGATGAAATTGCGGCGGCGGCCGGACTGGACATCCTTCGACGAAAGCCAGTGATCGCTGATGCGGGCAATCGAAACGCCGAACACGACCGTGATCAGATAAGGGATCGCGGTGAGATAGCCGGTGTTCATGGTCGAGAGTTCGCGGGTCGACTGCAAATAAGTCGGCAGCCACGTTAAAAAGAGATAGGCGGTGTAGACGAGGCACGCCTGCGTCAAGACGAGACCCCAGACGCTGCGCTGGCTCAGGAGATACCCGAGTGAGGACGGCGGCGGCGCCTGCGCGGTCGTCACGCCGGTGCCGTTGCGCTCGGCCAGGATTTTCGTCCGCTCGGCCTTATCCAGCCAAGGTGCTTCTTCGGGCGAGCCATACCAGAGCCACCACGCGATCAGCCAGACGAAGCCAATCGCCCCCAGCACGACAAAGGCCGTGCGCCAACTGAACGAACTCACGAGCGCCGCGGTGAGAACGGCGCCGACCGCGGGTCCTGCCGAAGAGCCGCCGTTGAACAACGTCGTGACGAAGCCGCGCTCGCGCTCCGGAAACCACTGGCGGATCGCGCCGCCGCAGGCCGGGAATGTCGTCGCTTCGCTCGCGCCCATCACGAGCCGCGCGAGAAGGATGGTGACGAAGCTGCCGGCCGCGGCCGTCAGCGCGGTGGCGGTCGACCAGATCGCGATGCCGCCGCCGACCATGTTCTTGATGCCGACCCGCTCGACCAGAAGCCCGAGCGGAACGAGGCAGACGACATAGGTCCACAGGAAACCGGAAAACAAATAGCCCATTTGCACCGGCGAGAAACCGAACTCGGCGACAATGGGTCTGGCGGCGACCGACAGCGCAATGCGGTCGATATAGTTGATGATCACGACGGTAAAAATCAAAAGCGCGATCCATCCCCGGCGATAGTTCACATTATCCCCCACGGTAGCGGCGCTCGAGGTCGTCATATTTCGGCTTCGAGACGGTTTGCTGTCGGACGGCGAAGCCGGCAAGCTGGTCGGCGACCGATGCCAGCGAACCCTCCTGCTTCAGGGACATCAGCACGTCGTGAGAGGCCTTCAGCGCCGCCTGCAACGCCGCGTTGGCGTAGAGCACACAACCGAAGCCGAGCTCGGCGAATTTTTGCCGTCCCAGTTCCGGGGTGCGACCGCCGAACACGATGTTGGCGACTTGCGGCACGGAAAGGCTTTTGGCGATCTGCGCCAGTTCTTCGGCCGAGGTCGGCGCCTCCACGAAGGTCACGTCGGCGCCGGCTTCGATCATGGCGCCGGCACGATCGATCGCGGCCGAAAGACCGAGGACCGCGCGCGCATCGGTGCGCGCCACGATCTGGAGATCGGCGTCTTTCCTTGTATCGACGGCGGCCTTGATCTTCGCCAGCATCTCTTCCAGCGGCACGACGTCCTTGCCGTCGAAGTGACCGCACTTCTTTGGAAACACCTGATCCTCGATCTGGAGCCCCGCTGCACCTGCCCGTTCGAGTACCTTCACGGTACGCACCATGTTGACGGCATTTCCAAAGCCGGTGTCGGCATCGACCAGCAGGGGAACGGCGACCGCATCCGAGATCGCCGCGACGTGGCCCGCGATTTCGGTCAGCGTGGTCAGACCGATATCGGGCGCGCCGAGATACATGTTGGCGACACCGGCGCCGGTGACATAGACGGCTTCATAGCCGAGATCCTCGATGATCCGCGCAAACAGGCCGTTCGCCGCACCGGGGAGAATCGTCGCCTCGCGGCGGTTGAATAAGGTCTTCAAGATCGTCGTTGGCCTTGTCATGCCATTCTCCTGTCACGGCCTATCTCGCCACAGTGTCCGGTCGCCGCGCAAACCGTCTGCCGGCGCGCAGCATCAGCGTGTTGGCGGCGATCGCGATCACCACGATCACGGTCACAATGGCGGTCGACAGCGGCACGTTATTCTGCGCCATGCCGTTGACCAGCAGAAAGCCGAGGCCACGCTGCGATGAAAACATTTCACCGATCAGGACGCCAAGCAGGCTCAGCGAAAAGCTGATGCGAAGGCCGTTGACGATATCAGGCAAACAGGCCGGCAAAAGGACCCAGCGCATCGTACGCCCGGGCGAAAGCCGCAATACTTTGGCGGTGCGGACCAGCACCGGCGGCAGGTTGCGCACCGCGCCCAGCGTGAACAGCGTCACCGGCACCAGCCCGTGCATGACGCCGAACGCCACTTTGGCAGACATACCGAGACCGAACAGCAGCAACACGACCGGATAGAGCGTCACTTTCGGAATGGTATAGAAGCCGGCCAAAATCGGCTCGGCGACTTCGCCGGCAAAGCGCCTGACGCCGAAGATCAGACCGAGCGCCAGCCCGATCAGCGCCGACAGCATGAAAGCGAGACAAAACGCCTGGAGCGTCGCTGCCGCGTGATCCCAGAACATCCAGGTACCAAGCAGGCCAAAGAGATACACCAGCGTTTGCAGCGGCGGCGAGATCGCCACGCCCTGCGTCCAGCTCCCGATCGCCTGCCATAGCGCCAGCATCACCAGCGTAAGCACGATCGCGTCAACGCCGCGAACGCGGCGGCGCGCCGCGACTGTGGCCTGCTGGTTTTCCAGTGAGAGGTCGCTCATCCCCGTGAACGCCGGCGCGCCAACCGCCCCTCCCAGACATAGAGAATGCCGTTGGCGGTCACCGCAACCAGCAACACGAACAACATCGCGCCGTACATCGTTCTATTGTCGAAGCTCTGATAGGCGAACGAAATCGCGTAGCCGAGCCCGGTGCCGGACAGGATGAACTCGCCGGCGATGACGCCGATCAGCGCATAACTCAGCGCCAGCTTGAACCCGGTGAACAGATGCGGCAGCGCCGCCGGCAATACGATCCACCACAGCGTTTGCGTAGGCGTCAGCCGATGCACCCGCGAAAGCTTCATCAACACGGGCGCTACGCCATCAAGTCCCGACAGCGTTGAGATCACGACCGCTGGTGCTGCCGAGAGAATGCCGAGCACGACCAGCGGCGCCTTGCCGAGCCCGAGCAGCGCCACCAACAGCGGATAGAAGATGAAGGTCGGCACCGAGTAATACGAGGCAAGCAGCGGATCGGCGACGTCGCGGAGCCGGGGCCAGCGGTGGATCAGCGCGCCCACCAAGGTGCCAAGAACGACCGCCAGCAGAAAGGCGATGAAAATCGTCGAAAATGTCGTCGCAATGCTGGCATTGAGTTCGCCGGAGACGATTTGACCGACCATCGAGGCGATCATTTCGCTCGGCGGGATCACCGTCAGGGAATCGACGACGCCGGTGCGGCAACAAAGTTCGAGCAAAACGATCAATGACGCCAGGATGGCGGTCCGCACGATGAGAGCGGCATGCCGCCACCTCATGCGGCCCGGCCCATGGTCTTGAGCGATTCCTCGCGCAGCGACGACCACAGGCGCGCGGTCAAGGCGCCGAATTTCGGGTCCGAGACGATGCGGCTGTCGCGTTCGCGCGGCCATTCGGTCTCGATCATATCGATGAACCGGCCGGGCCGCGCGCTCATGACGCCGACACGATCCGACAGCATCGCGGCTTCGTCGAGCGCATGCGTGATCAGCAGCACGGTGGCGCCGGTTTCGCGCCACAGCCGCAGCAATTCGTCACCCATCAACAGCCGCGTCTGCTGATCCAGCGCGCCGAACGGCTCATCGAGCAGGATCAACCGCGGCCGCAGCACCAGCGTCCGCGCGATGCACACGCGCTGCCGCATGCCGCCCGACAGCTGCGCCGGATAATGACCGGCAAATTGCGCCAGTCCCATGAAGCCGATGGCGTGATCGACGCGATCGGCCACTTCCTTCTTCGGCAAGTCCGACGTACGCAAGCCGAACGCGACGTTGTCGCGCACGCTCAGCCACGGCATGCTCGAATCTTCCTGGAACACGACGCCGATGCCGTCGGGCACTTCGCCGCGCAACTCCTTGCCCTCGAAGCACACGCTGCCACTGGTCGGATGAACCAGCCCCGCGGCGACATCGAGCAAGGTCGACTTGCCGCAACCGGATGGACCGACAATGGAGAAGAACTCGCCGCTGCGGATCTCGAGGTTGACCGGGCCCAGCGCCTGCAAGCCGGACGGGCCGCCATAACGGCGGACCACCTCCCTCAGCGATACCTGTGTCTGTACTTGTACCTGTACTTGTACCTGTTCTTGCGCCTGCCCGCTCACGGTCAAACCCTCATTGCGTCGGACGCAAGTCCGCCGGCAGATAGGACGTATCGACGTATTTCGGCCAGTCTACATCGCCCTTGATCTGCCCGGTGATCTGAAGGCCCTCGACCATGTGGTTCATGGCGGGATAATCGAGCCGGCCGTCGCTCCAGTAATTCTCCTTGATCAGTTCGCGGATGTGATCGCGAAACAGATCGGTGTGCGGATTGTTGTAGGCTTTCGCCGTGATATCGGCGGCTTCATCGGGATGGTCGAGCGTGTAGGCCATCCCCTCGCGGCGGCCATTGATCAGACCCTTGATGATGTCAGTGTGCGCCTTGGCGTATTCCGGCGTCGTGATCATCACGGTCTGCATCATGCGCGGGTCGAGCACATTGCGCACCATGAACAACGGCCGCACCAGTTCCTTGTTCTGGGCTATAATCAATTCATCCGAGAAACCCGCATCGACCGCGCCGCTGCCGACGGCGGCGATATTGGCGCCGAGATCGCCGGCAGCCACGAGCTTGACTTGCTGGGGCGTCATGCCGCTGGCCTTCAGCGCCATCAGGATCAGCATGTTGCTCACCGAGCCCGGCGCCGTATAGGCGACCTGCTTGCCGGCGAGATCCTTGATGCTGTGAAGCGGCGAATCCTTTTTCACCAGCCACATCTGGTCGGCGACCGACCAGGCCCCTGCGCCGATGATGATCAGCTTCTGGCCGGAATTGATCGCCTGAACGGCGGCTGCCAGCGACACCTCGCCGAAGGGAATCCCGCCCGCGAGCGTGTTGCGCACCGCAGTGCCGCCGCCGGCCGCGGTGAGGATGCCCGTAACGTCGACGCCGTTCTTTCTGAAGAAGCCCTTTTCCATCGCGACCGCATAGGGAACGCCGTAGAACTGCCCGCCCCAATGCGTCACCGTGATCGTCTCGGCCCGCACGCCCTGGAATTGCCCGGCGAGGATGACCGCCGCCATACCCACGAGAAGACCAAGGCGCCCAAAAATTCCTCGAAGCCGGAAAAGCGATCTTCCAAATGTCTTGGCATCAGTCTTGGCGTCAGTCTTGGCGTCGGTCATGGCGTCGGTCATGGCGTCATCCTTCTTGAAAAGACAGCAGAGGATTCCCTGATTAAGACACGCGACGATTATTCTTAACGCTCGCTCCCGCTGAGACCATGGCGCTTTTCGAACGCGTGCACGGCCGGAAAGCCCATCAATTGATTCATCTCGGAGAACGGCAGCATCGGCGCGTTCGCACCGGTGCCGATCCCGTCGGTCTTCAGATGGCGATAGACCTGTTGCAAGCTGCCTGCCGCTGTCAAAAAGCCGGAGCCGGGATAAAGCGCGATCTTGAAGCCCATGGCTCCGAGTTCGCTGGTCGAGAGGTACGGCGTCCGGCCGCCCTCGACCATGTTCGCCAAGAGTGCGGCGCCCTTGAAGGTTTCGGCGACGCGGCGCAATTCCTCGAGACTCTCCGGGCTCTCGATGAACAGCACGTCGGCACCGGCTTCCAGAAATCGCTCGGCGCGCCGCAAAGCCGCATCGAGCCCCTCGGCGTAGCGCGCATCGGTTCGCGCCACGATGAGAAAATCGCGGCTCGGCCGCGCATCGACCGCGACGCGGATTTTGGCTACCGCATCGTCGGCCGGAATCACACGGCGAAACTCCGTGTGGCCGCATTTCTTGGGAAATTCCTGATCCTCGAGCTGAATGCCGGAAGCGCCGGCGGCGGCATAACCACGCACCGTACGATCGACATTCAACAGCCCGCCATAGCCGGTGTCGCCGTCGGCCAGAAACGGCAGATTTGTCGCGCCCGCAATGCAGCGCACACGATCGAGCATTTCGGTGAAGGTTGCGGTGCCGGCATCGGCCACGCCCAGCGCCGAGGCGACGACGCCATATCCGGTCATGTAAAGCGCATCGAAGCCGATGCTTGCCGCCATTCGCGCCGAGATACCGTCAAAAACGCCCGGAAGCGTCAGGCACCCATCGCGTTGCAGCAACGCACGAAGCGGTGTTGCCCCTGCCAAGCCATCCTCCCATCGTTTCCTCTGGCGGACGCTCCTTGTCTAAGGGCTCCCGCCATTATTGTTTTTCGAGACTTGGTCTTTTGCGACCCGAACTCTGGCGCCAACTTGCGCCAAGTCCAGCCGCTCAATTCCTAGGGGTTATCCGGCAAAAAGCAATACTGGCCACAGCGGTCCGCAAGCGGCTGGCGCGCTTGAAACCTGAGGTAATCGAATGCTGCGACGCGTATTGGCGATAGAAATTGGCGGAGAACTGGAATCGGCCGGGCGTGGTTGTCGGCGTCAGACTCGCTTCACCCCCACTGGCTTTCATTTTTCACCATGTGAGAAGCGGAAGGGTGCGGCGCGGAGTCCCTCGACAAGGAGAAGACTTTGGTCGAAATAGCAGGCATGACCGGCCGTGTGCCATAACAGGCGCCGACTGCCGCATAACAAGGAAAACGAGTCATGAAGTTGAATCAATTGATCCTGGCTGGCGTAAGTGCTTGCGCTCTGCTGCACGGTAGCGCCGCCGTCGCGGCCAAGATCAACATCTCCGCCCATGACATTGGCGGGCAGGTCACGGGCGAAAAAGGGCCGGAGGCCGGCGTCTGGATCATCGCCGAGACGAAAGACCTGCCGACCAAATATGCCAAGATCGTAGTGACCGACGATCAGGGCCGCTTCGTCATTCCGGAATTGCCGGACGCGAACTACAAGGTCTGGGTTCGCGGCTATGGCCTGACCGACAGCGCACCCATCGAGTCAAAACCGGGCAAGCTCGTCGATTTCAAGGTGAAGCCCACCGCCTCGCCCGCCGCCGACGCGCAGCTTTATCCCGGCATGTACTGGTATTCGCTGCTCGACATTCCCCCGCCCAGCGAATTTCCCGGCACCGGCGCCAAGGGCAACAAGATGCCCGCGACGATGAAGAGCCAGGCGCAGTTCGTCGATACCGTGAAGAACATGTGCCAGTCGTGCCATGCGATCGGTACGCGCGGCATCCGCGAAATACCGAAGCTGTTCACCGATCAGTTCCATGATTCGCAGACCGCCTGGGCGGTACGCACGCAAGCCGGGCAAGCCCAGGAATATATGGCGACCGCGGTCAACAGCATCGGCCCGGACAAGGTGCCCGAGGTGTTCTCGAAGTGGACCGACAAGATCGCGGCCGGCGCCCTGCCGTTCGACAAGCCTTCGCGCCCCAAGGGCATCGAGCGCAATGTCGTCTTTACGCTGTGGGACTGGGCAACGCCGACGCACTACCAGCATGACGCGATCTCGACCGACAAGCGCAATCCGCATGTCAATGCCAACGGGCTGATCTACGGATCGCCGGAAGAAAGCACCGACCTGATTCCGACGCTCGATCCTGTCAAGAACATCGCCTCCACGATCAAGGAGCCTTACCTCGATCCGAACATGACGGGTTCGGCGGATGCGCCGCACGGCACCTCGGCCTATTGGGGCGACGACACGATCTGGGACGGCCACACCTCGATCCACAACGTGATGATGGACGAGCAGGGCAAGGTCTGGTTCACCGCCAAGCTGCGCCCGCCGGCCAATCCCGACTACTGCAAGCAGGGCTCGGAGCTTCCTTCCGCCAAAGCCGATCCGCAGGCGACCGCGGTGCGCGAGTTGTCGCGCTTCGATCCCGCGACCGGCAAATGGGATATGATCAACACCTGCTTCACGACCCATCACCTCTATTTCGGACACGACGCCAACGACACACTGTGGATGAGCGCGGGCGGTCCGGGGACCGGTGGCGGCTATGTCGGCTGGCTCAACACCAAGCAGTTCCGCGAGACCAAAGACGGCGTCGCCAGCCAGGGCTGGACCGCGCTCGTCATCGACACCAACGGCAACGGCAAGCGCGACGATTATGTCGGGCCCAAGGACCCCCTCGATCCAACCAAGGACAAGCGCATCGCCGCTTCGTTCTACGGCATCATGCCGAGCCCGGTCGACGATTCGATCTGGGGCCAGGCGATGGATCGCGGCTTCTCCCGCATCGATCAGCCCGGCTACATCATTCGCCTGACGCCGGGCCCCGATCCCGTCAACACCGCGCTCGCCGAAGTGTACCAACCGCCGGAAGGCACATTCGGTCCGCGCGGCATCGACATCGGACTTGACGGCGTGGTGTGGACGGCACTCTCGAGCGGCCATCTCGCAAGCTTCGACCGAAGGCTGTGCAAGGGACCGCTCAACGGCCCAACCACCGCCGACGGCAAGCAGTGTCCGGAAGGCTGGCACGTCTATCGGCTGCCGGGCCCGCAATTCAAGGGTCTCGATCCCAAGGGCAGCGCCAACCACTCTTATTATGTGTGGGTCGATCGCTATAACGTGCTCGGTCTCGGCGCCAACGTGCCGATCGCCGAAGCCAATGGCGCGGAAGCGCTGATGGCGCTCGTCAAAGGCGAGTTCGTCACGCTGCGCATGCCCTACCCGCAGGGCTTCTTCACCAAGAATGTCGATGGCCGGATCGACGATGACAGCAAGGGCTGGAAAGGCCGCGGCATCTGGACCACTTCCGGCACGCGCGCCAACTTCCATGGCGAGGGCGGCAAGGACGCCTATCCGAAAGTATTCAAGGTGCAGATGCGGCCCGATCCGCTGGCGCACTGAACGCTTAGATATAGCTCTTCGAAAGAAATCGGGCTCCGCGCCGGATCGCGCGCGGGGCCCGATTTGCGTTCCCACCCGACATTGTCTTCACGCGGTAGCTGGCCTAAACCGGGAATCATCCCTCTCCCGAGTGTTGCAAGCCGGATGTCCTCCAACGAAACCCGCGTCGCCAGCCTCAAGACCTCGGTCCGCGCCTGGATTCGCCGTTACCGGTTGCAGCTGATCCTGGCGCTTCGGGTGACGGTCGGCGCGTTGTTGGCTTTCGCGGCGGCGCAGGTCCTGCACCTGCATCTGCCGCTCTGGGCGGTTCTGACCTCGGTCATCGTGACCCAGATGAGTCTCGGCCGCTCGGTGAAGGTGGCCAAAGACTATCTGATCGGCACCTTCGCAGGCGTCGCCTATGGCGGCGCAATTGCGATCCTGATTCCGCATGACAGCGAATGGGCGTTGCTTGCGGTGCTGGCGCTGGCGATCGCGCCGCTCGCCTTCATCGCCTCGTTCCGTGCCAACTTCAACGTGCTGCCGGTAACCGCGATCATCGTGCTGCTGGTCCCGAGCATGCAGCATGTCAGCCCCGCGGCTTCCGCGCTCGATCGCGTGCTGGAGGTGACCGTCGGTGGCGCCGTCGGCTTCGTCGTCTCCTTTCTGCTGTTTCCGTCCCGCGCGCATGCGATCACCATTCAGGCCGCGGCCGATATGCTCGATCTGATGGCCGACGCGCTTTCGAAGTTTCTGGAAGACCACACCCGCGAGCTCGACCCGATGGATCGCCGGCGGATCCAGGACGGGATCGCCGCAGCGCTGACACGGCTCAACATGACCGGTGCAGAAGCCGAACACGAACGCAATGCGCGCCTCACCTCCGGCCCGGACACCGGGCCTCTCCTGCGCACGCTGCTACGGTTACGCCACGACATCGTGCTGCTCGGCCGCGTCGCCGGCTGCGAATTGCCCGAACAAGTCGCAGAACGGCTGACGACGCCGCTCGAACAAATCGAGGCCTCGGGGCGAGATTACCTCCGCGCCTGCGGTGTTGCGCTCCGGGACCAGAAACCGCCGCCGCCGCTCGATGCCGTCGAGCACGCCTTCCGCGATTACATCGAGGAGTTCGGCGCGGTACGGTACGAGGGACTGACGCGCGACATGAAGAGCGAAGCAGCGGAAAGATTTTTCGCTCTCGGCTTTGCGCTCGAGCAGCTTCGCGAGCACATGTTCGAGGTGCATCGCGTGGTCGGCGAATGGGCGCACGACTAGTGCGATAGCCACGGTCGTACAAGCCGAGACAATTATTCCAAAGAACTTCGCCGGTCACTTCACCGCATCATCGCGCTCACATTTCTTTGATATGTGAGTTGCCTCACAAGAAATCTGAACTGACAGCGGCATCATGCATGCATTGATCACGCAAGCAGCAGAGCTTATCCCATGAGCGATGCGTCATTGCCTAAAAATGAGATTTTTGATTCCGAAATAGTTTCACCTCAACTTCGAACGAATCAACGCCGAGCGAAGCGAAAAGGATTTTTAGCCGTCCTTCTGGAGGCCTTGCACCATTCAAGGCGCCTGGAGGCGCAACGTATTCTTCGACGTTATCAGCACTTGATTGACAGCGCGGCTCAGCATCAGGCCCGCGATCCCATATTGAAAGGAGTTGACGATGACGCTCAGTGAACGGCGCTCTGAACGCAAAATCTCGATCGTTCGATTGAGCGAATACGCGCTGTTGGTGGCGATCGCGATCGGCTTTCTCGCCCTGCACATCTTGACCGGCGCAACGTTCTGGCCGGCTGCCAAGGATCCTGCGGCGACCACTGAGCCCGTCAAATCGTTATCCGGCGACTAGCGCACATCGTCGGCAGCTCAGGTGGTGCGCGGCCTGCCGGGTCGAACAGGATCAGGCGTGGTCGAGCCCCGCTAACCGATTTCCACTGGTCGCGGGCTGGCGCGAACGCGAAACGCTCGGCAAAACCGGACGCTCGAACTGGCGGAGTTTGGCCAGCCAATGGCCGAACAGGTCCCGCAACAGACCTGAAACTTCCTCGGTGCGCCGGGCTTCCGCCTCCAGCCGCACCTCGGCCTGGGTTGAAAAATCAATGGGGGGCAATTCGCGCTGCATGACAGTCTCCGGATGGAAAGGCGATGAATTGAACGAAGCGCTGGTCGCTATTTCGTCGAGGTGACGAATTGGCGGGCGTTGACAGGTTTCGGGGAATGCGGCGGTGGCCCCGCGATCAGCCAGATCGCTATTCCGGTAAAAGCCGCCGCGACAAAGGTGGGGATCGCTATCGTTTTACGCCGAGGCATTTCGAAAGGCCGCCTACAGATACCTGATGTGCAGGAAGCAGGCCCGGCAGTATTCGCGATAGATGAAGCGAAGAATGAATGTCATGGCATCAACTCCGTTGTTGATCGCATGACCAAAGACTGCAGCCTTTGTGTTGCAGGCCGATTTCGTCGCAGGGCGAAATCGATGTCGTCGGGCCGGAAAATGGTTTCCGCAGGCCCGCTTTTCAGGGGAGCCGGGTAAAACGGACGGTCCCGCCTACCCCTGCACCGCCTGGCATAGCCCGGCGGCCGCCGGGGCCTTAACCGACTGGCATAACGCCAGATTTTCGGCTGGTCCGAAGCCGGTTGTGACGTCAGTGATGATCTAGACGGGCGCTTACGCCACGCGTTCCCTCGGCAGTTCCTCTTCGTCGTGCGCGCGCAATAACTCCAGCAACCGCTTGCGCATGATCATGCCGGGCCGGTCGGACGGCATGTGCATCTCGATCTTCCGGCCCATGTCGACGATGGCGTCGGGATCGGTGGATTCCAGCATGTCACGATCCTCGGCGATGATCGCCGCATCCCAATCGATCAGCTCCTGGGTCGAGCAATCCGCTTCGGTGTCGTTGCGGAACAGGATTTGAACGACCTGGATCTGGCCGTCGGTGATCGGGGTCGCGCAGTTGAAGATGATATGACGGATGCCGGAGGGATATTCCATGTCGAGGCGCCGGCAGAACGGGATGAACCACTTGTTGCGCTGATGCCGTTTGGTGGTCGGCTCCGTCGTGCCGGTGATACGATAAGCGCCGGGCGGATTGCGCACCGTGATGATGGTCTCGGCATCGAAGCCGTCATCATTTTCGATGATCTCGTATTTCTCGGGCTTGGGCTGATTGATATCGCCAAACGTGCCTTTATGCACGAAGGCGAAGTGCGCGTTGTCGAAGGAGTTCTCCATCAGCCGCAGCGCGGCCGTGTTCCATTTTTCGTAGAACTGGTTGATGCGGCGATAGCCCGTCATGCCATCTTCGGGAATCGCTGGAATGTCGCTCAAGGGCTCATCGAGCGCGACCCAGACATAGCCGTAGCGGGTCTGGGCGCGGAACGAGCGCGCCTTCGCGTCGGGAATCGCCTGCTCGAACGGAAACTGCGGGATCATCACCAGCTTGCCGTCGCGGTCATATTCCCAGCCGTGATAGCCGCAGACGATGTTGCCGTTGTTGCACCAGCCCTTCGAGAGTTTCGCGGTGCGGTGACAGCAGCGATCCTCGAGCGCGGCCGGTTCGCCCTTGGCGTCGAGAAACAGCACGAGCGGCTCGCCCAGAAGCGTGAACGGTTTCGGCCCGTCCTTGAGATGCTCGATCGGCATCAGGGCGTACCAGAAACGGCGTAGCACGGGTTGCTTGGTGTTGAGCATGGCGTTCTCCGCGAGGTTTATGCTGCCAGCCGCGTCACGACGCGCGCCGCATCCGATTTCAGTTTTTGCAGGTCGAGTCCGGGAATGGCGCCGTCTTCGACGACGATGCGCCCTCCGATCAACAAGTATCGCAGCTTCGCCGACCCGGCGCAGGTTACCGGCGCAATCAGGGGATCGTGCATGCCGAAATGCCGGGGTTCGTCGAGATCAAAGATCGCGATGTCGGCCTGCTGCCCTGGCGCCAGGGTGCCGACATGGGGCATGCCGAGCACGCGCGCGCCGCCGGCGGTCGCCCAGTGCACGACGTCTTCGACGCTGACCGATCCCGGCCCCTTGACGGCCCGATGGGTATGCCACGCGCTGTGCATTTCGCTGATCATGTCGTTGGATTCGTTGGATGCCGCGCCGTCGACGCCCAGCGACACCGCCCCACCGAGCCGCGACAGCGCATCCGCAGGCGCGATGCCCGAACCAATCCTGCAATTCGATTGCGGACAATGCGCCATGCCGGTGCCGGTGTTCGCCAGAATGCCGATCTCGTTTGAATCCAGATGGATCAAATGCGCAAACCAGACATCGGGGCCGAGCCAATCGTGGTCGGCGAGCCACTCAACGGGACGTTTACCGTGAACCGACAAGCAGAACTCAACATACTCCGGACTTTCGGAAAGGTGGCTGTGCAGCCGCAGTTTCATCCGTCGAGCAGCCGCAATCGCCTCTTTCAGTTCTCCCGGCGCGATCGACCAGGTTGGCGTGGTCGGCGCCAACACCACCTGGGACAGACTGCTCGGAGAGGCGTCGTGAAAGCGCTGTGCGCAGGCTTCAACGGACTTCAGCATGTGATCGAGGGTTTCCGTAGGCATCGGCACCAGATCATCATTGTCGAAAACCCGAGTGATGGTGGCGCCGCCACGGCACAGCACCAGCCTGATTCCGAGCGAGCGCGCGACCTCGAAGATGACCTGCGCGGGATCGAACCGGTAACTATCGCTGAACAGATAATGATGATCGGCAATCGTCGTCGTTCCGGACAGCAGCATTTCCGTCAGTCCGATCCGGGCCGCGACGGCGAGTGCCTCCTCGTCGATTTTCGACCACAGTCGATAGGGCACCGTTCGCAGCCAGCCGGCCAAGGTCTGGTCGAGTCCGGCTTTGACACCTTTCATCACGCTCTGGAAAAGATGGTGATGGGTCGAGATAAGGCCGGGATAGATCACGCACCCTCGAGCATCGAGCACCTGTTCGTCCGGCTCCGCTTGCAGGACGCCGATCGCGGTAATGATGCCGTCCCGCACCCGAATCGATCCCGCCGTGCGCATCGCCGCACCCGCCCGCCCGGTGAAAATGCCTGTCGCGTTCTCGATCAGCCATGCGGTCATGCGTCCACTCCTATTTCGCTTTCATGCCAGTTCGACAAAGCGAGCTTGGACAGCCCGACCATCGCGCCGAACAAAGCTACACCCGTCAACGCGATCAGAAAAAGCGCTGCAAACATGCGCGGAATATCCAGGGTAAATCCGGCATCGAGAATCTCGTAGGCAAGGCCCGACGAGCGGCCACCGGTTCCGGCCACGAATTCCGCGACCACTGCGCCGATCAACGATAGCCCGCTCGAGATTCGCAAGCCGCCGAAAAAATAAGGCAGCGCGCCGGGTATTCTCAGCTTCAGCAATGTTTTCGTCCGGCTCGCACGATTCATCCGAAAGTAGTTGGCAAGGCCGGGATCGACGCTGCGCAGGCCAAGCGTGGTGTTGGAGATGATCGGAAACAGCGCCACGAGGGTGGCGCAGATCGTGAGCGAGGCCTGGGTGTTCTTGACCAGGATGATGATCAGCGGCGCAATCGCGACGACCGGCGTGACCTGCAACAGCACCGCATAGGGAAACAGACTGACCTCGATCGCCCGGCTCTGCACGAACATGAAGGCAATCAGCGTGCCGAGCACGACCGCAGCCGCGAACGCTTGCAGCGTCACCCGCACGGTCATCGTCAATGCCCTGAGCAGCGACGGGCCGTCGCGTACCAGGCTTGCGACCACATCGGTCGGCTTCGGCACCAGATAGACAGGAACCGATGCCCAGCGGCAGCCTATCTCCCAAACTCCGATAAACACGACGCCGACCGCAACCGGCGCCGCGATCCGAATAAAAGCTTCCGATTGCAATAGTGGTTTCATGACGCATTCGCAGGTAGAGGGGGCAAAGAGGCCTCGGCAAGCCACATCGACAATTCGCGGCAATAGGACGCAAACCGGCCGCTGGCGCGAAATTTTTCGTCTCGTGGCTGCGGTTCGTCGATTGTCATGGTTCTGAAGATACGGCCGGGATTGGCCGCCATGACGACGATCCGGGTCGAGAGGAACACCGCCTCATAGATCGAATGCGTGACAAAGACCGTCGTCAGCTTGCGCTCCCACCACAGCTTGACGAGGTCGTCGTCGAGTTTGTTGCGGGTGAATTCGTCGAGCGCCCCGAACGGCTCGTCCATCAGCAGGAGGTTCGGGTTGGTCACGAGCGCCCGCGCAATCGAGACCCGCATTTTCATGCCGCCGGAAAGCTGCCGCGGAAAGTGCCGGGCAAATTTCGACAAACCAACGCGCTCGATTGCTTCGGCGACACGGGAAGCGGTGTTCGAATCCGTGACGTTGGCCAGTTCCAGTGGAAGCCGGACGTTGGCGTCGACCCTGGCCCACGGCATCAAGGTGGGCTCCTGAAACACGAAGGCAAACCGCCGGCCTTCCTGGCCGACCGTCCCGAAGTCTCCGCGCCACCACAACATCCGGCCGTCGGAGGGATCGATCAGATTGGCGATCAGCTTGAGCAGCGTGCTCTTGCCGCAGCCGGAGGGGCCGATCAAGGTCAAGAATTCGCCGTCGGCGATCGTAAGGTTGACCGGCGCCAACGCGCGCGTGCCATCCGCGAAAATTTTCTCGGCCGAAAGTATTTCGACGGCCGGAGGCCGCTCGTTGCGGTCGCCGGCTTTGTCCATGCTTTTGTTGTCAAACGAACTGGCGGTCAACAGGGCGTCCATATCCGCGCCTATTGAACGCCGATCTTGAGGTCCTTCACAAAGCGCAGGTCGAATCCCTTTTTCCAGTCGGTTTTCGGGTCGAGCAGTCCCGCCGCGACCATGAAATCATAGGTCTGCTTCCAGCGCTCGACCGTCATGATGCCGATGCCCTGGGTCGCAGCGTCGCCGCCGTCGATTGCCTTCGTCTCCTTGAGCTTGCCGATCGCAAAGGCGATCTCGATGTCGGTGCCCTTGGGATAGGCTTCCTTGATCAGGGCGTTGCCCGGCGCAGGATCCTTCATATAATCGCGCCAGCCTTCGAGCGACGCCTTGACGAAACGCGCCACCACGTCAGGCTTTTCAGCGACCATCTTCTCGGTTGTAACGATCGTGGTGCCGTAGGGCGGGTAACCGCCATCGGCGAGCAGGAAGAAATTCACCTTCTCGCCCTGCTGCTGCGCCAGGAACGGCTCGGAGGAGACATACCCCTGGACCGCGACGGACTTGTCGGCGAGGAACGGCTGCAGGTTGAAGGTGTAGGGCCGGATCTGGTCGTCGGTGAAACCGTATTTGGCACGAAGCCAGGGCCAGAAGGTGATGCGTGACGGGCCGGCGATCAGGATGGGCTTACCCTTGAGGTCGGCGATGTTCTTGACGTCGTCATGCGTCATGATCCCCTGCAGATCGAACTGGAACGAGGACGCCACCGTCACCAGCGGCAGATTCTGTTCGCGGCCCTTCAGAACCTGGATATCGTAACCCATCATGAAGTCGGTTTCGCCGGCGAGCAGAAGCTGCGAGCCGTTCACCTGCGGACCGCCCATCTTGATGGTGACGTCGAGACCGGCTTTGTCGTACAGACCGGTCGCCTTGGCCTGATAGAAGCCGCCATGCTCGGCCTGCGCGAACCAACTGGTCAGGAACGTCACCTTGTCGGCGGCAAGCGCCGGCGCCAGCGTTGCGGCCACAGCCACCGTCCCCACCAGCGCGGTTGCAATCATGCGGGACAGGATTTTCATCGCCATGGCTCGGCACCTCATGTTGCGCCGGTTTCATCCGGCGAGCGCGGGGAAGAGACGTTCGGAAGCGGCCGTCAAAGACGACTGCCGTCCTCGCAAGATGCGAGGATGCACAGGCCGGCTGTCGCCTCAAAGCATTTTTATTCGAGCAACACGTTGCCTTTCAGGCAACGCCTGTTTCATGGGCAATGACTGCTAAAACTCCTTGCTCGCGCGTGAGCCGTCGCGTCACATTTTCACATGACGCAAGCATTCGACTGCCCTAGCATTCCACGTAACTTCTGCGGAGCGATCCTCTCTTGCGCGCCCTCTCCCCGCCGTCAATCTCGCGACCCTTTGCACGATATAGCCACGGCATCGCGGTGCCGGCCGGATACAGGCTGGTCGTCACCTCCGGCCAACTCGGCATCGATGCGGAGGCGCAGGTTCCCGCCGATTGTGAGGCGCAGGCCGAGCTGTGTTTTGCCAATATCGCGGCCATTCTCGCCGAGGATCGGATGACGCTGGCCGATGTGGTTCGCCTGAACGCCTATGTCACCGGCCGCGAACACATGGCCGGCTATATGCGCGTGCGCGACCGGAAATTTCCGGGAACGCCGCCCGCTTCCACCCTGATGATCGTCTCCGGCTTTACCCGGCCGGAGTTCGTGGTCGAAATCGAGGCGATCGCTGCGGCGCCTGATCAGCGATAGCGTGCGCTAGAAACGGCGCATTTCGCGGCGGACCTTGGCGAGAAAACGGCCGCGCTTTTCAGCCGTGGCGACGTTCATGTGGTAGAGCGCGTGGTAACGCACGCGCGTCTTCCCCCCGGTGAACCACGGCAGATAACGCTTGATGATCCTGCGCGGCGGATCGGACATGCCGATCGCCTGCCAGCGCGGCCGGCCATAGGTCACAATTCCACTGATGCGTTCGATATGTTGCAGCATCGGCTTCGCTTGCGCCGGATCGGACAGGTCGAGCGCAATGCCGGGGCCGAACATGCGGTCGAACCAGCCTTTGAGCATCGCGGGCGGCCCGAACGACCAGGTCGGAAACTGCACCACCAGGGCGTTCGCGGCCATCAGCCGGTCGGCATAGGCTTGGTTGTTGCGCCGGTTGCGTTCGGGATCATGATAGTCGCGCCGGCGCTCGGCGGTCAGGACGGGATCGAAACCCTCCGCATAGAGATCGAGCAGGTCGACCTCGTGGCCGGCCTCCGCCAGTCCGGCCAACGCCTCCTTGCGGATAGCGGCGTGAAAACTGTCGTCGAGCGGATGGCAATAGACGTAGAGCACGCGCATCGTCAGCCTTTCAATGGAGCATGATCTCCGCGCAAACGCGCGCCGCGTTTGTCACGACGGAAAACCGCTTCACACTTCTCCTGATCATGCTCGCGAACTGACAAAACTCCGCATCTTGCCGGGATTGAGAAGGCCATGCGGATCGACCTCGTGCTTGAAGCCGAGCTGATCGGCATCGGCGCGCTTGTAGCGGCTGCCGTCCTCGACCGTGTAGACATGCGGGTTGGCGATATAGACCCCGCGCTGTTCGTGCAGCGAAATGATCTCGTTGAGGCGATCGGCATCCGTGTAGCGCACGACCGGCAATCCGCTACAGGTGACGCGGCCGCCAAAGCGAATGAATTCCAGATGCTGCAACACCTCGTCCGGGAACAATTCGCGCATTTCCGCGACCTTCTCCAGCAGCCGATCATGCGGATAAAGGCATTGCAGATAGGTCACGGTACGGTCGGACTTCAGCACCTGCAATGTCGTGTGGTTCCAGGTGTATTCGTAGAGCGGGACCTGGCCGGCGCTGTCGTCGGTAGGCATTTCCAGCGTGATGGTGCCGCGATTGCCCAGCAGCGCCTTGAAGCTTTCGAGTGAAGGCTCCGCGATCATCGCAATCAGGATGCTTTTGCCATCGGGACAATAAGGCTTCAGCGCGCCGAAATAGGACGGCAGCGGCCAGGTGACCGGCGCCAGCACCTTCTTAACGATGCCGTCGGCGAGCGCGGCCTCATAGCCGAACGCGACGGCTTCGATGAAATTGTCGAACGTCACCACGACATCGATCCATTTCCAGGCCGGCGCCAGCGGCATTTCCAGCGCCGTGATGATACCGGTCGTGCCGTAAGCGCGGTTGATCTTCTGCGCGGCGTCGCCGCGCAGTTCGATCACGCGCGGCTCCTCCTCCATGGTGACGATGCGCGCCGCCAGAATGTTGCCGCGCTCGCGCAGGCCGCCATAGGTGACCGAACCGATGCCGCCCGATCCGCCCGCGACAAAGCCGCCGATGGTCGCCGTGCGCTTGGTCGAGGGATGCATCCGCAGCTCAAACCCCTGAGCTTGCGTCTCGGCGTCGATCGCATTCATCTTCGCGCCGGCGCCGACGCGAAGCATACCGGACCTGATCCACTCGATATCGGTCAACGCCGAGACGTCGAGCAGCACGCCGCCTTGCAGCGGCACCGCCTGACCGTAGTTGCCAGTGCCGCCCGCCCGCACCGTGATCGGCACGCGATGCCGCGCGCAGGCTGATGCAGTACGGATGACATCGGCCTCATTGCGTGGCGCGACGATGATATCTGCCGATTTGCCGTCGAGTTGTTCGTTCAGGACCGGACTGTACCAGTAGAAATCGCGCGAGCGCCGCCGCACCACCTTCGATTCCGTGACGACGGGAATATCACCGAGATCGGCGATCAACCGATCGAGCGTATTCAACTGGACATCAGTCACGGGGCGTCTCCGCTTTCGCGAGCGCCGAAACAATCGCGGCCGATCCGACGACAAAGCCAAAACACTGCCGGACGTTATAGAGCGTCGCGGCCATGCAATAATCCGGCGAGGTGGTGGCGGCGCAGTCTTCCAGCAGCAGACAGTCATAGCCGCGGAAGTTCGCGTCTTGCAGCGTGCACAGCACGCATTGGTCGGCGTTGACGCCGGCGAACAGCAAGGTGGTCACGGCGAGGTTGCGCAGGATGCTGTCGAGTTCGGTATCCTGAAAGCCGGACATCCGGTACTTGGCGACATGGATGTCCGCCGGATCGACAGCCAGTTCATCCACGATCGCCGCCGACCAGCTGCCGCGCTCGAGCACCTTGGCGCCGGAGCCCGGCAACGCGTCGCCGAGGCCGACGCCCGCGCCGCTCGGCTTGTAGACATGCAACAGCGCCGGGCTGAGATTGAGCCGGTCCGGCCGGTTGCCCCAGTTGAGCCAGATGACCGGCACGTCATGGCCGCGCAATGCCGGCAGCAGGCGCTGTAGCGGCGCGATCGGCGTTCGCGCCGGCGCGACATCGACGCCGATATGCGACAAGCCAGCCCTCGGCGTGGCAGAAATCGTTCTGCATATCGACGATGACGATGGCGGTACGAGCAAGATCGAACGTGATTTGCTTGGTTGCCGTCGGCACCACCAGCGGCCTCGGCTCTACCGTCCGCCGCACCAGATCGGCTGCGGTTTCCGAAACCATCCAGCGATTGCGGTCACTCGGGCCGAGCGACCGCAAGCGTTCATGGTCCTGGCTGGGGTTCGGCCGGGCGTCCATCGCCTACAGTCCCCCGAGGATGCGGATGTCCTCCGCATCGAGTTCGACCGGATCGCCGCCACGAATTAATTCCGAAAAGCCTTCGTTCGGCGTCATCACCGTCAAAGTGTAGAGCTTGCCCGCGCCGGTGTTCTCGATCACATGCTCCGAGCCGGGATGCAGCAGCAGCGAAGTCGCCCTTGCGGATCGGCACCGTCTTGCCATCGCAGCGCGCGACGCCTTCGCCATGCAGCACATGAAAGAATTCGTGGGCTGTGGCATGCTCGTTCGGCGGCGTGGCGCCGCCGGGCCGGAAAATCTCGACCACGAAGATATTGTCGATCGCGTCACTCGCCTGATCGAACAGCACCGCGAAATAATTGGTGTCCTTTGGCGAAATCCGGAACGCCTTGGCTTGGGCGAGCGCAGCGACACTGAACGACATGCGACTGTTCCTTTTTGAACTCGATCCGTTTACGCGCCGTCGGACGCGGTATGCGTCCGCAACCGCGATAACGGATAGTGGCTGATTTCCTCAACGAGCTTCACCAGCCCCCTGGCGGCGCGCTCGACCAGTTCCTTGCCGAGTTCGGCGGTCGCCTCGGCGGCATTGCCGCTGGCGCCCGAGGGATGCAGATCCTGCGCCTGCCAGCCGAAATAGGCCGCGCCGCGGCCGAGCAATTCGGCCCCGCGCTCGATCTCGACGGTGACGGGTGTGAAATTCTCCGCACGCGCCATGTCGACGAGCGCGGGCTGCAAATGCAGCATCATGCTGGTCTCGATCTGGCCGCCATGGATGCCGTGCTTGATCTCGGCCGCGTCGAACAGATCGCTCATCTCGATCAGTTGCGGCCACATCGCGCTCGCGGCGAACATGCCGAGCTTGACCCGCAGCTCGCGGCAGACGATTTCCGCCACCTGCGGCTGGCCGCCATGGGAGTTGAACACCAGGATCTTGCGCAGGCCCGCGCGATGCACGCTGGCGCCAAGTTCGTACCAGACCCGGCCCAGCGTCTCGTGCGACAGCGTGAGCGTGCCTGGAAAAGAGAGATGTTCGTCCGACTTGCCGACCGGCGCCATCGGCAGCACCAGCGCCGGACAGTCTTGCGGCATCAGTTCGACCGCGCGAGCGACAATGCCGGCATTGATCGCGGCATCGACTCCGACCGGCAGATGCGGCCCGTGCTGTTCGACGGCGCCGACGGGGAGGATCGCGACCGTTCGCTCGGCATCGAGCGAGGCAAAGTCGCGGGTCGTTAAATCCCACCACCAGCGAGATGTGAGAGCCATCCGTAAACCGAAATCTTTCAGCGGGTTTTCCCGCGGGTCTGTCCTGATGGAGGCGATGTTGCACGCCTCTCTCATCGCTTGAAAGCGCCTTAATTCGGCAGATCCGTTGCCTTTTAGGCAACGTGACGGCATTCTGGGCGCCTAAAGCGCGATGAGATTTGGTTAAATCGTCATCGCGTTTTAGTTCTTTGATTAAGCATGATCTTTTCGGAAAACCGCTTCACACTTTTCCGGATCACGCTTTAGTCTTTTGCGAGCCTGGACCGTGCTGCACAGCCGATTATTGAACTACATCGACGAAGTTGCCCGCACCGGCTCGATCCGCAAGGCGGCCAGTCATCTCAACGTCGCGGCCTCCGCGATCAGCCGGCAGATTCTGGCGCTGGAAACGCAACTCGGGACCCCGATCTTTCAGAGACTTCCGAAAAAACTGATCCTGACCGCGGCCGGCGAAGTCCTGATCGGCCATGTTCGCCAGACGCTGAAGGAATTGACGCGCGCGCAGGGCAAGATCGAGGAACTCAAGGGTTTAAGACGCGGAGAGATCACGGTTGCGATGATGAGCGGGCTGGCCTCGAACCTCGTCCCGGGCACGGTGAAAGAGTTTCGCGTCGCCAATCCGCGCGTCAAGCTCAGCCTGACGCTGTTCAACACCGGCGAGGAAATCCAGTCCGCCGTCGCCAATGGCGAGGCCGACCTCGGCATCGGCTTCGACTTCACCAAGGACGGCAATCTGAAGGTACTGGCCCGCGCGGTCGGCCGGCTCGGGGCGGTGATGGCGCCGAACCATCCGCTGGCGAAGCGGGCGAGTATCCGCCTGTCCGATTGCATCGATTATCCGCTGGTCATCGCCGACGGCAGCAGCGCGATCAGGCCCTATCTCAACGCCGCCTTCACCCGCGCGGCGATCGACCTGCAACCTGTCATCGAGACCAATGCCATCGAGATCATGCGCCATGCCGCGATGCTCAACAACGGCATTACCTTCCTCACGCCGTTCGATATCGAATTCGAGCGCCGCGCGGGACGGCTCGTCTACGTGACGGTCCGGGAGCTCGCCCATGACGCGCAAGCCTTGATACTGATCGGCCACGAGCGCGGCAGCAGCGCCATTGCGAGCGTGCTCGCTGAAATGCTGAAAGTCATGATGCGCGACGCTGTCGGGTGAAGAGGCGTGTGCAGTTCGGCGCGCCGATCGACCCGCCCGCGCCAATCGATCATCCAAATTGATTTGGGATTGATGCCGATGGCCGGACGCAAGTTACCGGATCGGTGCGAGCGCTTACGACGAAGACAGCTCACCCAGCTTCTCTCGCGCAATTCGGATCAGGAATTCTATTGTTCGAGCCTGCTCTATCAGGCGGGCATGTGCTGGGGAACTCGACGCCCCGACATTCAGCAATGATTTTTTCGCTTCTTCAGAGTCTGGTCAGTAATTCCCCCAGCTGCTCCACCGTGCGGACCTGTCCGTCGGAGATCGTCGACAACAGGGATGCGACCCCATCCCATACCTTGACAGAGTGCGCTTGGCTTTCCGTGCCTGAATCTCTTGGGAAATGGAGAACCTTGCCCATCGGCGATCCGCTGACCTGACGATTCGACAGCCGTCGTTACTTCAGGTCCCTTTATGAGCGTCATCCGTTCAGCAAAGCCTAACTGGACTATCGGATTAGCGGCAGGCCGTAGTTCTACGGCCGTTCAAGGCTCGATTCGCTGGTCAGAAGTCCGCATCATTATCGCCGCGAGTTGGTCATGCGGACTTCTGAACCAAAGCCACACCAGATCAATAAGTTTGCTCGGGTCCTGTCGATTCCAAAGTTCGAAAAGGGGGCAGAAACGCCGCGTTGCATTTGAGCAACACCGCGAGCGTAAATGTAAGTTCCCGTGTTTTCGCCATTGCTTGTCTCAATGGTGACTCGAAAATGGCCGGCATGACACGTGGTATCCGAGCGGATTGGAGACGGTGATCATGCAGGTGCGGTTGGCAGCGATGGCGACCTTATGCCGGGAGATAGCGATGCCGGCTTCGGTGCTGGTGTGCCTCGCCGCGTTTGGTTCTTCTGCTGACATCGGCAGCACCGGCGCGGCGGTCGCCGAACGCGTAGCGCCGCCGGCCGACACAGCGTTGACCATTCGACCGCCGGCGCTCGCCTTCACGGCCGCCGACATTGGAACCGTCAGCCGATCAATAACGGAAACGGTGACAGAGGAGCCCGCCAAAGCGGCGATCAAACCCGATACCGATCAATCCGAGCCGGATCCGATCGTCACTGCCGCATTGACGAATTCACCGGATGTGCCGCCGGCTGAAGCCACGCCGAAGCCGGCAGATCAGAAGCCGGCAGATGAAATGAGCGTGGCTTCCCTGGAGCCTGGCGATGTCGGCAACGCCGCTACCGCACCCGATGTTCGAGATCAGTGTTCGACTGAAGAGGCCTGCGTCGACCGTTATCTTTGGGAGCTTTACCAACGCACGCCCAAGGAAGACGCCATCAGGGTTCAGGAACAGCGAAAAGTGTCGGTCAAAAGAAAAGGCCGAATGGTGACGGTCACGAGGACCTTCACGACCGTGACCGATGAAGACTTTTCGTGGAAGGACCCCAAGGCCGCCGACAAGGCCGGCCTGCCCGCATCAGACTATGTGATCGGCGGCATCGACCGGGATTTCAAGCTGAGGCTGTTTCAGATGCTGCGCGCCGCCGACAAGGCTGGCCTGTCACCGGGGATCACAAGCGGGTTCCGCGACGACTATCGTCAATCGATTGCAAGCGGTCTCAAGGCGGCGAACGACAGGTCGTACCACGGCGGCAGCTCCCACGGCGGCTATGGTCACGGGCTTGCGGCCGATATCGTCAGCGTCAACGGCGTCACGCGGGCGCAGCGGCTGGTTGCCAGCGACACGCTCTGGAAGTGGGTCGATGACCACGGCAAGGAGTTTGGAATCGGCCGTCCCTATCTCGATCGAGATCCTCCGCATGTGGCGCCGATCGACGGCAAGGAATATGCCGATCATCACCCCGGCATGAGAGCTCGGCAGGAGCGATCGGTAGCGAAGCTCGCCTCGCATCGCGGCGCGGCAAAACGAACCCGAACCGCAAGCTAGCTTCACATTGCTGACTCTGGGCGCGGCCCGCCATCAGTGGCGGCAAACTGCCCACGCTTGTCAGCTCCGCGTGTGCGTGGGTTGAGCCCCCTGGCGGCGTCACGTAAGCGTCCGCGAATGGACGAACTGACAAGCGGCGTCAAAGTCATCACCGGGGAATCCGATCCGAAGCCTGCCCTGCTCGGGGTCGCATGCGGACTTGGCGCGGCGCTATGCTGGGCGCTTGGTTTTGTGGCCACGCGCCACGGCCTGAAGGTCGGCTTCACGCCGGCGGACCTGTTGATGCACCGCTTTCTGTGGTCGGGCGTGGCGTTCCTGCCGCTCGTGCTGCGCAGCGGCATCGGCAATCTCTGCGGCATCGGATGGGGCCGCGGCATCGCGCTGATGGTGCTGGGCGGACCGGTGATGTCGATCATCAGTTATACCGGCTTCCTGTTCGTGCCGCTGGGGCATGGCAGTGTCATCCAGCCTTCCTGCGCCACCTTGGGCGGATTGTTCCTTGCGACCGTCCTGCTTCGGGAGCGAATTTCGTTTTCACGCATACTCGGAGCGTTCGTCATCGTCGGCGGGCTGGTCGTGATCGGCAGCGAGTTCGATCGGCCACATCGGCGCCAGTGGCGTACAGGGCGATTTGATCTTCGTTCTGACCGGCTTCATGTTTGCCGGTTTCGGCACGTTGCTGCGGCACTGGCGGGTTTCCGCCTTCTCGGCCGCCGCCGTCATCAGCGTGCTGTCGCTATCGCTGTTTCCGGTCTACGCCGCATCCGGTGCGCTGGCGCGGGTGACAGGGATCGGCTTCCATGAGAACGCGTTGCAAGCCTTCGGGCAAGGCATCCTGGCCGGCCCTGCGGCGATGTATCTATTCGCATTCTCGATTTAGCGTCTTGGCGTCGCGCGCGCGGCGGTGTTTCCGGCCATCGTGCCGGCGCTGACCTTGCTGGTCGGCTGGCTGTTGCTCGGCGAGCAGCCGACCACCTTGCAGGCCGCGGGACTGGTCACGGTGCTGTCCGGCTTTTATCTGGCGCAGCGGCAGCGCTAAAGCATGATCCGGACCAGAAGGGCCGCGTCAGCGCAAAGTGTGAAGCGGTTTTCCCTCGCGACAAACGCGGAACGCGTTTGCGCGGAGATCATGCTTCATCAAAGAACTAAAGCGCGATGGCGATTTAACCAATCTCATCGCGCTTTAGCCGTTGGCAACTTTCCTCAAGCCACCTTCGTGGAGTCCTTGATCGAGGACTTGTAGCGTTGCAGGGCAAACGCCTTGTCGCTGGAGGCAATCAGCTCCTCGAGAATGCGGGACATGTTTTGAAAGTCTTCGCGCGTCAGCGATCCGAATTCGACATCGTTGATCTCGCGCTGATAGGGCGCAAGCTTCTTCAACAACGCCCGGCCTTTTTCGGTAATGGCGAGCGAGATACGTCGGCGGTCGACGCTGTCGGGCTTTTTTTCCGCGAGCCCCAATGTCTGTAGTTTGCTGGTGACGGTGGTGACAAAGGCGCCGCTCATATGCAGATGGTCCGCGACCGTCTTGACATTGACATCGCCGTCGAGGCCGAGATGGCCGATCGAGATCAGGATCGTGTATTCGACGCCCGCAAGCCCGATCTGTTTGGCATGGCCGTCGCGGATCACCTCATGGCGCGCCATGAAAGCAAAGATGTTGTGTACGAGTTTGCGAAAGTCACGGTCGGTGCCGTCGTTCAGGAGTTCGGGACGGGTGACCGTCAACGGCAGCCCGCTCCGCGATTGGAGAGACTCGGTGCGACGTGGCTGACTGCGCTCAGGCTTTGCTTTTTGGCGCGACAAGGAATGTTCTCCAGCTGGTCGGCAGGCCCCGAAATCAGTAGGCGCGAATTGTCCCCGATCAAAATCAGTACGATGTCCTGATGCTGCGGATCAACTCACGACCGGCAGCACATCGATATCGTAGGCGTGACGCAAGGCGCGGCCGAGCACCGGGTCTTCCAATTCGACCTCAAAGCGGCTGGCCGGGCGGATGCCGCCGATCGCCGCGAGCGTGCCGCAGAACATGACGGTGCCGGATGTCATCGGCTTGCCCGACCGCGCGATCAGGTCCGCGGGCGTCCGCATGCCCGCCAGCGTGCCCTCTTGATAGGTGACGCGGCGGCCATCGATGGTGGCGAACGCGCGCAGCTTGATCTGGTCCCAATGGTTGGCGACATCGTCCAATAGCCAGAGCTCGCGACCGACCGGCTTGCCGCAAAGCTGCTTGGACAGCGCGATCCCCACCGTCTCCGCCTTGCGATCGGTATGGTCGGAGCCGACGGTCAGCCACAGCCGCCCGCCATGCGCGACCACCACCGGCTCGGCCTCGCCCGACGTGTCGGGACCGAGCACCTGAAGGCGCGAAGCTTGAGTCACATTCAACGTGGCGTTTCGGTAGAATACCGGGACCGACGACGGCCGCGGCACGCCGATGGCGGCAAGCTCCTCGATATGGTGGCGCAAGGCCGCCTCGTCGCGGCCGGTCCAGCCGGCGACGACCAGCGTCGTGACCTCCAGGCCAATCCGTTCGCTACTGCCCTGTTGCGGGAGCAAGTGAAAATCGAGCATGCCGTAAGACGCCTCCTTCGCGCAGAAAATACTTTGAAAACTAGCTAAGTTATGGAGTATATAGCCCAAGGCCGCTCCGGAGACCAGCATGGATTCTCCAACCAGTTCGCACGCGCCGCCGCCAGAAGCCGAACTGTTGTAGGGCCGGTGAGAAATTGTTTCCGCTAATTTGATCGAGGAAGGAACGACCGGATGGCCATCAACAAGGAACACAAGGAATTTCACGCCCTCGACATGTCGAGCGGCTGGGAGACGCCGGCCGGTTATCCCGCGGGCATTCAGCAGAAGATCCTCTCGGGAGCGCTGGATGAGACGAACAAAAAAGGTTCACGCTCGCGGCTGTTGCGCTTCGAGCCCGGCGTATACACGACCAAGCCCTTCGTGCACGAATACTGGGAAGAGGTCTATCTGGTTTCGGGCGATCTCACGGTAGGCAACGACGAACAGGGCAAGGGCGGCGAGTCCTTCAAGCCCAACACCTATGCCTCGCGACCGCCCGGCGCCTGGCACGGACCGTTCAAGTCCGAAAAGGGCTGCCTGCTGTTTGAAATCCACTATTTCGATCCGGCGTGACGACCGCTGCCTCATCCTTCGAGACGCGGCCAAGAGGCCGCTCCTCTGGATGAGGAACCAGCGGTTCGGCCAAATGAGCAGTGACTATCGAGGCTTTCAAATCTGTGCGGTTTGCTCCTCGTGGTGAGGAGGCGCGCCAGCGCCGTCTCGAACCATGAGGCCGAGGCATCAGGCCGACAGTGCCAAAGCCCCTCAATGTGCCGGCGCCGCAAAGTCCTGCATCACCGTCGATTTCGCTACCCGCGCTTTGCGCGTCGTCGCCGGCGTATTGCGGCTGCGGCCGACAAAGCGCGGCACACCGGCCGTGATCACGGCGCCGATCGCGGCGATGTCACCATGTCGGATCGCATCGAGCGCATTGTCTTGCGTGCCACCATCGGGCGCATCCAGAAGCACGATGTCGGCGGCATGGCCGGTCTTCAGGAAACCGCTGTCGAGCCGGTAGACGCGCGCATTGTTGCCGCTCGCCGCACAGATCGCCTGCTCCGGCGTCATGTTCGTGAGGCTCGCCAGATGCGCCATGGTGTAGAGAATGCCGAGCGGCATGATGCCGCTGCCGGTCGGCGTGTCGGTGGCGATGATGAAGCGATCGAAGGCGCCAAGCTCAAGCGCCAGCTTGCCGCATAACAGCGTCGTGCGCAGGTTACCCGCGGTGCAGACCTGAAGCGCCATCTCGCTTTCGCGGATCACGCGCTCGAAGTCCCTATCCGGCATCGCGGTCGGTCCGCCGTTGATGTGGAATGAGACATGCGGATGCATCTTCAACAGATGATCGCCGGTGATCGCGCCGGAGCCGGGGATCGACGAGCCGCCGGTGTGGCAGGTGGTGATCATGCCCGCCGCCTTGGCAGCAGTGACCAGCGGCACGTAATCATACGCGGTCTTCACGGCGCCGAAGCCGGCCTTGGCGAGCCCGACGCCCTTGGCGGCAAGCTCCGTGAAATCTTCGTCCTTCAAACCGGGCTCGAGAATGACAGAGCCCGCGATCACGCGCATGCCGCCGGGTCGATAGTCGGCAAAGCAGCGCTGCGCCGCCAGTGCCAGCGCTTTGACGCCTTCGACATCGCGCGGCCGGCCTGGCACGTGCACTTCTGACGCCGAGATTGACGTGGTGACCCCGCCATGCAGATAACTTTCGAGATAACCCACCGTGCGCTGGCGCGGCGTGTAATCGCCGAAGGTAATATGAACGTGGGAATCGATCAGGCCCGGGATCGCGGTCATTCCGCCGGCGTCGATCTCGACGTCGCAGGCCTCGACCTCGGCCGCGCTGGCGGTGCCGACCGTTGCGATCCTCCCGTCCTGGGTGATGACGGTATCGCCTTTGACGAATGGCGCGCGCCAGTCGCCGGAAACGATGGCACCGAGATTGGTGATCGCGACTTTCATGTGCGGCGTCCTTTAGTGCTTCACCCCACCTTGTTCATCGCTCAACGCATAAGACGCCAGCAGATTTTCCACCAGCGCGGTCGCGGCGTTCCAGTCATAGGTGCGGAAGCTGTGGCCCGCGGTGACGAAGCGCGCCCCGGCATAAAACATCTCGTATTGCTGGTGGCGTGAGCCGAATTCGGAGCCGACGGCGTCCCAGCAGGCTTTCAGGAATTTCACCTTGTCTTCCGGCTCGAGAGTGGCGGCCCGCTGCGTGGTCTGGATGATCCTGTTGAGCAAGGGATCGCCAAAGTCCTTGATCGAGGACGGCAGCATGATCAACGCGCCGCCGGAAAGATCGCGGATCGCATTGATGAACTGCGGATAGAGATCCTGCGTCAGCACCTGCGCCGAGTACATGAAGTGCTTGTTCGGCACCCAGTAGTCGCCGGCCTTGGAGCCGCTCGCCTCCATGCCCGACAGCATCGCCTCCACCATGCTGGCCTGCGCCGCCATATAGCCGAGCTTCTCGCTGACCGAGGGGATATTGGTGGTGCCGATCGCCTCGGTCAGGCGGCGGGCGAGACCTGCCAGGAAGCGGATCTTCACCGAAAGCCGGATCTGCGCCTGATAGTTCTGGTACGAATGGCCCCAGGTATCGTGGAATTGCTGGCGGCAGACATTGGTGTCGCGGTAGACGAACAGGCGGTCCCACGGCACCTTGACGTCGTCGAAATAGATCAGCGCATCGTTTTCGTCGAAGCGCGACGAGATCGGGTTGTCGAACACCGACACCGCCGACGCTTCATAGGACTTGCGCGACAGCACACGGATGCCCTTGGCGTTCATCGGCAGCGCGCAGGAGAAAGCGAGGTCTTCCTCGCCCGGCTTCAGTGGCTGCAAATTGGCGACCAGCACCTCGTTGGCCATGATCGAGGACGTCCCGAGCATCTTCGCGCCGCGGATGGTGATCCCTGTGGAATCCTCGTCCACGATGCGGGCGACGAGGTCCTGGGTCTGGTCGCCCCAGTTCTTGGCGCGCTCGGCCTGCGGGTTGATGATCACGTAGGTGAGGAACAGATCGCTCTTGGTGGCGTAGTCGACGTAATCCTCCAGCGCTTTCGCACGCTGCGGCCCATGCTTGCGAAACACCTCGATGCCCATTCGCTGACCGATCAGCGCCGAGGCAACGTGATCCGGCGAGCGGCCCATGAAGCCGTAGTGCACCTGCGCCCAGGCTTGCAGCGCTTTTCGGCGCGTCACCATTTCCTCGTAGCTTTTTGGCATCTGCCAGCCGCGATTGACGCGGCGGTTGGAGCCTTCGGGCATGAAGGTCAGGAGCTCGATGTTTTCCGGTCTGGCCTGAAAATCATAGAGCGAGGCCGACGACTGCACCGCATTCCTGAACGCGGGATGCGTAGTGACGTCCTCGACAAGGGCGCCGTCGATATAGACCGTGCGGCCGTCCCGCAGCGAGGCAATGTGCTCTGCACCCGTCTTTGCAACCGTCATGTTGTGCTCCGCTTGATGGTTCCTGTTTTCGCAAGGCCGCGCGACCGCTAACTGTTAAACCAGTCCGTCCTGACCCTTGATGTCAGATGCCGACAAGCCGCCCACGCGATGGTTCGGCCGGCCGCGCGTGGCGTAGACCGCGATGATCGCAATCTCGTTCGGCTGCGGCGCATCCGCAAGCATCAGGGTCATGCCATCGTAATGCGAACGGACGTAAAGCGCATCCTTGTGCGCGAGCGGAATATCGATCGCCGCACCCGGCCCGGCGCGTTTGGTCATCGACGAAATCCATGCCTTGCCGCCGCCGGCCGCCTCGCGCATCACATTGCCGAACACGGTGGTGAGCATCGCATTTCCGTGCTCTTGCTCGCCATTGGTGCCGACCACCGCGGCCTTGCCGTAACTGACTGCCTGATCCGGCGCCAACAGCCGCACAGCAATTGCGCAGATCTCGCGGCCGATCGCTTCGCTGGCGCGCGTGAGTGGCGAAAGGTCTTCGACAAAGCGCCCGGCGAACGGATTGTCGATGATCGCGACCGCGGCTGCTTTACGAAGTGGCGGCGTGACGTCGCGCCCGTCTGCGCTTCTGACCTCGTCCAGAAAAGTGAGGACCCGCTTGATCGGCATCTTGGCGCCCGTATCGGTCATCGCTCTCCCTCCCCCCTCTGAAAACTATCTTCTAAGATTACATAACTAACGAAGCTTTTCAAGCTCGCTTTCTGGTGCTAGCTTCTCGCAAGGCGAGCCCGGAGGGAAGATGTTTGGGACCTCGGGGGCTGGCGGATGAGCGAGGCTAACGAGGAGTTTCCGCATGATGTCGAAATCAATGAGCGTGTTGATAGCCGCCGGCCTGATGGCGGCGGGAGCCATCGCGGGCGGTCCGGCGAAAGCCGCCGACGCCGAGATCGTGCTGGGCGCGATCGTGCCGTCGAGCGGTCCGTTCGCGGAATGGGGACGCACCAACACCGCGACGCTTCAGATGCTGGAAAAGCAAGTCAACGATGCCGGCGGCATCAACGGCGCCAAGCTGCGCATTCTCATTCTCGACGACGCCACCAAGCCGGCTCAGGCGACCAACAACCTTCGCAAGCTCGCGGGCGACGACCATGTGCTCGCGGTCGCGGGACCGCTGACGTCGAGCGCCGCGGAAGTCACCTTCCCCGTCGCCAACGAGATGAAGGTGGTTTCCACCTCGCAAGCTTCGTCGAAGCCCGGCGTTGCCAAGCTCAACCGCCCCTGGGCCTTCCGCAACACCATCGACGAGGGCGTGCTCGGCCGCACCACCGTGCCGTATTACAAGCAGGCTTTCGGCATCAAGACAGTCGCGATCATCTTCGACGCCAAGGACGCGACGGCTGCAACCGTCGGCAGCAAGATCATGCCGGGGCTGATGAAGGACAACGGCATCGAGGTCGCCAACGCCAACGATCCGCTCTCCTTCAACACCGGGGATCTCGACGTCAGCGCCCAGGTCACCAAGATCAAGGCGCTCAACCCGGACGGCGTCGTGGTCAGCGCCGACTACAGCCAGGCCGTCACGGTTATTCGCGAAATGAAGCGGCAGGGCGTCATCAAGCCGGTGGTCGGCTCGACGCAACTGATTTCATCGGCGATCCTGAAAGCCGCGCCGGAAATTCCGATCGTGGCGCCGGCAACCTTCTATGCCAGCATGTCGGGCGACAAACCGGAGAAGTTCGTCAAGGAATTGACGCCGATCCTTCGCAAGATTTCGGGCCTGCCGCCGGAGATCGAGCCCAGCATGTACGATGCGAACATCTACGAGATCGGCAGCATCTATGTCGAGGCCATCAAAAAGGCCGGCGTCACCGGCAAGCCGGAAGACCTCGAAGCCGATCGCACCAAGATCCGCGACTATATGGCGAAGCTTTCGGGCTTCGCCGGGCTCGGCGGCCCCATCGGCTTCAACCAAGACGGCGACGCCATCAAGGCCTTCTATATCGTGCAGGGCCAGAATGGCGCATGGCAATCGAAGGTACGCGGTTGCAGCGCGCCGGATGGCAAGCAAGGCTGTTGAAGATCGCCTTATCCGCGTGAACGCGCTTTGACAGGGACGCCCCAGTGCTGATCCAGCAACTCGTGAATGGCCTGACGCTCGGGGCGGTCTACACCCTGATTGCCCTGTCCTACTCGCTGGTCATGGGAATCCTGGGTGTGCTTAACCTTGCAATCGCCGAGCTCTTCATGCTCGGCGGTTATTTCGGATTCGCTGTGGTGCTCGCGCAACTGCCGCTGCCGCTGGCCTTGATCGCCGGCATGGCGGGCTCAGCACTGGTCGCGGCGATCATCGAGCGCATCGGTTACCAGCCGTTCCGCACCGCGCCCGTGGTCACGCCGATGCTGTCGACGCTCGGCTTTTCGATCATCCTGCAAAATGTCGCGACCAACATCTGGGGCTCCGATCCGCTGCAATTGACCGAGGAGGTTTTTGCCGAACGCTTCAACATCGGAGCGGTCAGCATCAGCGCCATCCAGCTCACGGTGCTCGGCGTGACCATTATCCTGGTGGCGCTGCTCGCATTCCTGGTGCAGCGCACCTCGATCGGACGGGCACTGCGCGCGGTCGCCGAAAACCGCGACGTCGCGCGCCTGCTCGGCGTTTCCGCGGGCCACGTCACCCTCGTCGCCTTCATGCTGTCGGGCTCGCTTGCCGGCGCCGCGGGAGTTTTGATCGGTCTCCACTACGCGGCGATCACGCCCTATATCGGCGTCGAGATCGGGCTGAAGGCGATCGCGGTGATGGTGGTCGGCGGCACGACACGCATCTGGGGCGCGTTGATCGCGGGCCCCCTGATGGGCGTGGTGGAGGTGATGACGGTCGCCTATGGCGGATCGCAAATCCGCGACTTCGTGGTCTACGGCTTCATGATTTTGATCCTGCTGCTTCGCCCGCAGGGATTGCTCGGCGGCGGCCGTCGGCAATCAAGATCAGCGGGTGTAACGATGTCGGTGTATTACGCAGGCATTCTTGCGGATGTCGGCATCCTCGTGCTCGGCGCGCTCAGCGTCTACATCATTCTGTCGACCGGGCAATTGTCGCTCGGCAATGCCGGCTTCATGGGGATCGGCGCCTATCTCACCTCCTGGCTGACGGTCAAAGCCGGCCTGCCGTTGACGCCGTCGCTTTTGATCGCCGCACTCGTGGCGGGCGTCGTCGGCGTCGTGGTTGGTTTTCCGGCGCTGCGGCTGAAGGGCATCTATCTTGCCATGGCGACGCTCGGGTTCGGCGAGATGGTGCGAAGCTTCTTCCTGAATTTTTCTGCGATGGGCGGACCGGAAGGCTTTCATGGCATGCAGCATGTCTCCACCGGCACAATCTGGATCTGGGCAATCCTGGTGCTTGTGCTGGTCATGGTGCTCGAGACCTCGCAGATCTGGCTCGAGATTCGCGCGGTGCGCGACGATGAGACCGCCGCCGGCCTGGTCGGCCTCAACGCCACCAGTATCAAGGTCGGCGCCTTCGGCTTTGGCGCGGCGGTGGCGGCGATCGCCGGCGGATTGTTCGCGCATCACCACGTCTATATCGAACCCGGCAACTTTTCGTTCGAGCGCTCGATCGACTTCGTGCTGGCCGTCATCCTCGGCGGTTCGACGGTGGCGCCCGGCGCGCTCGTGGGCGCGGTGATCCTTGTTGTGCTGCCCGAATATCTGCGGTTTCTCGCCGACTGGCGCTTCGCTGCCTTCGGCGCGCTCCTGATCGGCATGCTGGTGGTGAGGCGCCAGGGTCTGCTCGACCGTTCGCTGTTGCGCTTTGCGTTGCCTTCGTCGCAGGCATGAGCGCGATGATGGAAAACCCGCCTCGTTTGCAGCTCGACCGCGTCTCGAAACTGTTCGGCGGCGTCCACGCCTTGACCGAGCTTTCGCTTCAAGTCGCGCCGCGCCAGATCGTCGGCGTGATCGGCCCCAATGGCGCCGGCAAGACCACGACCTTCAACGTCATCACCGGCGCCTATCGCGCCTCGTCCGGCGCGGTCATGCTCGACGGCCAGGCCGTGACCGACGAACCATCGCACCGGATCGCGCGCGCCGGAATCATGCGCACCTTTCAGAACATCCGGCTGTTCGCCGACATGACGGTGTGGGAACATCTGCTGGTGGCGCAGCCCTCGACCGGCTCCGCCCTGCAAAGGCTATTGCCGACGCGCCTGGCCAATCCGCAAGCGATCCATCGCGCGCAGGAGGTGCTGGAGTTCTTCGAACTCGGCGAGGTCCGCAACCGGCTGGCGCGCTCGCTGCCTTACGGCCTGCAACGAAAGGTCGAGATGGCGCGCGCGGTCACGGCGCGGCCCAAGTTGCTGCTGCTGGACGAACCGGTCGCCGGCATGAACCACGACGAGGCCGAGACCATCCGCAACCTGATGCTGAAGCTTCGCGACGACGGGCTGAGCATTCTCCTGATCGAACACGATATGGCCTTTGTCATGAACCTCTGCGACACCCTTTATGTGCTCGACTTCGGCATCCTGATCGCGCAGGGACGGCCGGATGAAATTAGAGTCAATCCCGCCGTACTCGACGCTTACCTGGGACAGGCCGACTGATGCTGACCGTTCGCGACCTCAGCGTTCGCTACGGCGCCATCCAGGCGGTGCGCGGCATCGACCTCGACGTCGCCAAAGGCGAGATCGTTGCACTGATCGGCGCCAACGGCGCCGGCAAGACCACGGTCGCGCGCGCCATCGCCGGGCTTTTGCCCTATCAGGGCGCGATCGCATTCGAGAGCGAAACCTTGCGACCCAACGGCGCCGAACGCAACCTCAGGCGCGGCATTGCGCTGGTGCCCGAGGGGCGCGGCATTCTCGGTTCCATGAGCGTGGAAGAGAATTTGCTGATGGGCCTCTATATCAGAACCGACAAGGCGCAAGGCGCGCTGGACCTCGCCGCGATGTTCGAGCGCTTTCCGATTCTTTCCGAGCGCCGTCACGTCTTTGCGAGCCTGCTGAGCGGCGGCGAACAGCAGATGCTGGCGATCGCGCGTGCATTGCTGTCAAAGCCGCGGCTGCTGCTGCTCGACGAGCCATCGCTCGGGCTCGCGCCGAAAATGACTGCGGCGGTGTTCCGGATGATCGAGGGCCTGCGGCGCGACGGGCTCACCGTGTTATTGGTCGAGCAAAAGGCCCGCCAGACGCTGAAGATTGCCGACCGCGCCTATCTGATGGAGACCGGCCGCGTCGTCACCTCAGGCCCCGCCGAAGCGCTGATCGGCGATCCCGTGGTGTCGGAGACGTTCCTCGGCGGCCGGGTCGCGAACACGGGCTGAGTATTGCTGCGTTGCGAACAGGCTCGACCTTTCGGAAAGCCTTTCGTCACCTGTAATTCACTTGCCATCGCGGCAACCTCACCCAATGATCCCGACAGGTATTTTTCCACTTTGCGCGAGGCAAATCCGATGGCCATTGCAGCGTTATCCGGCTGGACCAGTGAACAAAAGCACGTCGTCGCGGCGAGCTTTCTCGGGTGGTCGCTGGACGCCTTCGATTTTTTCCTGCTGGTGTTCGTGCTGAAGGATATCGCCGAAGAATTCCACACCGACATTTCGAACGTGACGCTGGCGATCCTGTTGACGCTGGCGATGCGTCCCATCGGCGCCTTTATTTTTGGCCGGGCGGCCGATCGCTGGGGACGCCGGCCGACACTGATGGTCGATATTCTCCTGTATTCGATCCTCGAATTTGCGTCCGGCTTTGCTCCGAGCCTGACGGTATTGATCGTCCTGCGCGCTCTGTACGGCGTCGCCATGGGCGGGGAATGGGGTGTGGGCGCCTCGCTGACGATGGAAACCATCCCGCCTCACGCCCGCGGCTTTGTCTCAGGGCTGCTGCAATCGGGCTACCCTACCGGCTATTTCGTGGCTTCGATCGTCTACGCGCTTCTCTTCCCCTACATCGGCTGGCGCGGCATGTTCATGGTCGGCGTGATTCCGGCACTGCTCGTGCTGTATATCCGCCGCAACGTTCCGGAATCGCCGAGCTGGAGCAAAGAGCGCGCTGTTGAGAGCGGCACGTTAGCGGTGCTGAAATCGCACTGGCGCCTCGGCATCTACGCGGTCGTGCTGATGACGGCGTTCAATTTCTTCAGCCATGGCACCCAGGATATCTATCCGACATTCCTGGAGGTCGAACACAAACTGTCGCCGCATGCCGTCGGCATCATCGCGGTGATCTACAATATCGGCGCCATCTGCGGCGGCATCCTGTTCGGCACACTCTCCGAGCGGTTCGGAAGACGGCGCTGCATTGTCATCGCAGCCCTTCTTTCGCTGCCGGTGATTCCGCTTTGGGCCTTTTCGAGCAGCCCCGCGCTGCTCGCGGTCGGCGGGTTCCTGATGCAGTTCACGGTGCAGGGCGCGTGGGGCGTGATTCCCGTGCATCTGAACGAGTTGTCGCCGGATAATGCGCGAGGCACGTTTCCCGGCTTCGTTTATCAGTTGGGCAACCTGATCGCGTCCGTAAACGCAACGCTTCAAGCCGGCATCGCGTCGCATTTCGGCGGCAACTATGGTCTCGCGCTTGCGGTCGTCGCCGGATCGGTAGCGATCATCATCGCCGCCCTGACCGCGGTCGGCACCGAGGCCAGAGGCGTTGCCTTTACCAAGGCCAACACAGCGCCGTCTTAGGCAGCCGGGCAATCACCGCGCAACCGTGCCGAAGCGAAGGCCTTTTTCCTTGATCCAGCGGCGATAGACGATCGACGAGCTGTCGGCGCGGGTCGGGGTTTCCGAGCGCGGCTCCAGAGGCAGCAGTAACGGCCGCTGGTTCTCCAGAATAATCCGGTCTTGCAGGAAAATGACCTGTTCGAAATTCAAAAGCGACGTATGGTCGGAGATCGCATCGACCAGATACATCACCGGCTGGGCGCGGCAGAGATCTTCCTCCATCGGCTGGATGAACAGCGCAATGGCGTCGAGGCGGTCCGGCGCCGTCGGGCAGACCCGATACAGCATCACGACGAAAGGCGTCGGCACCCGGTAGGTTAGATGCACGAAAGCGCCTTCGGTCTCGGTCGCTGCAATTCGCGGCTGGAAAAAACTGCAATTGCTGGCCCAGACCTCATCGACTTCGCGGCGCAGCTCGCTCGAATATTGCGGGACTTCAGCGTGATCTTCCGAACCAAGGATATCCTTGTGCACGAAGGGAAAATGCGCCATGTCGAGAAAATTCTCGACGACGCGAAGGCCCGATGCCCGCATCTTGACCCAGCCGCAGGGCACGAAGCGGCGATCGGGTTCGCCCGCTTCCGGAATGTCGAAGATCTCCCGCGCAGGTGCCCCCAAAGTGGTCCAGACGCAGCCATAGCGCTCGCGAAACGGCAGCGCCGCTCCGCGCTGGCCCTCTCCAAAAATTTCCGCTGATGTCAGGCAAACCGCTCTCATCGCGGAACAGCTCGATATCCTGCCCGAGCAGCCGCGTTCGGATGATGTCGTTGCCGAGATCGGCGCTGGTCTCGACCGCGTACCATTGATCGAGCGCGGCTCTATCTGATGTCTTCGTCATGCGTGCTGCATCCGGATTCGATCAGTCACTCTTCTGGGTCCATTGCACGGTCCCGCCGGCGTTTTGGCTTAGGAAGTCGGCGCGGCGGGCAAAGTGCCCGGGCGCGATGTCATGGATGCGGGCGATGATGGCAGCGAGGTCGGCGGTCTGCAAAACGCCGTCCTCGACCAGAATTTTGCCGTCGACCATCGTCATGGCGACGTCGCCGCCGCGTACCGCATGCACGAGATTATGTTGCAGATTGAAATAAGGCCCCTCGCCGAACAGCGGCGTCATCCGCGGCGTGTCGGTGCGGACCGCAATGATGTCGGCGCGCTTGCCGGCCTCGATCGATCCGATCTCGTGGTCGAGACCGATCGCTTTGGCCCCCGTGATCGTCGCCATCCGCAAGACCTGCCAGCTATCCAGCGCGGCGGCGTCGAGGTCCTTCAGCTTGCCGAGCAGTGAAGCCACCTTCATTTCCTCGAACATGTCGAAGTTGTTGTTTTCCTTTTCGCCATCGGTCCCGATGCCGACGGGAATGCCCGCCGCCAGCATCTCGACCACGCGGGCGATGCCGCTGGCGAGTTTCATGTTGCTGACCGGATTATGCGCCACCGACACCCGCCGGCCGGCGATCAGTTCAATTTCGCTACCGTCGAGCCAGACGCCATGCGCGATCATCGTTCGCGGCGTCTCGAAGAAGCCGAGATCGTCGAGCGCAAACATCGGCCGTTTGCCGTAGCGCGTCGCGAATTCGGCAAGTTCGATTTCCGCCTCGCTGCAATGGGTGTGGAAACCGGTGTTGTGCTTTTTGGCGAGCTCAATGGCGCGGCGCTGGCCGGCCTCGTCGGCGTAGAACAGATGCTCCAGCCCAACCCAGACGTTGATGCGGCCGTCCGCCTTGCGGTGCCACGTGTCGATCAGCGCTTCGTTCATGTCGAGCGTATCGAAATAGTTGTAGTCCGGATGCTCGCCGACATAGGGCACCGCGACCAGCCGATTGCCTATTGTCTCCGCCGCTTTCGCGCTGCCTTCCATGAACCGCCACATGTCGACCACGGTCGTTGTGCCACCGAGCACGGATTCAGCGTAGCACAGCCATGAGGCGGCCTCGGCTTCCTCGGGGCGCAATACCCGGTGCATCGGATTGATGTGCAGCGTCAGCCAGTCCCATACCGGGAGATGTTCGGCCGTGCCGCGCAGAAAACCGGAATGGGCGTGGGCGTTGATCAGGCCCGGCATCAGCACGGAATTTCGCATCCGCTTCACCGGCGTCGAAGGAGACGCAACCGCAAGCGCAGTCAGCGTATCGACCGCGAGGACGCGGCCATCCGCGATGTGGACGGCGCCATTGGGAATCACGCGATTTTGCCCGTCCATGGTGAGCAGGAAATCGCCGGCGAGAATGAACTCGGCGCTGGTCATGTCAAAGCACGCCTTTCAATTTCGCATCACCCGCACCGTTCATCGAATGCAGAATGAAATCCGCGGCGCGCTCGCCGATCATGGTGACGGGCGCGTGGGTGTTGCAGCTCGGAATGATTGGGATCACGGAAGCATCCGCGATCCGCAGACCTTCGACGCCGCGCACTGCAAGCCGCTCGTCGACCACAGACATGTCGTCGCTACCCATTTTTGCCGTGCCGCAGGTATGAAAGAAGGTCGAGCAGGCGGTGCGGATGAAGCCAATCGTTCCATCGCGATTGAGCTTCCGTTCCGGCGCAGCAAATCCTCCGAACCAATCGGCATAGGCCCGGCCGGTCCCGATCTCCATCACGGCGCCGACCGCCTCGACGAGGTCGCTCGAAATCCTCCGGCTCGCTGAGAAAGTTAGGCTGGATTTCGATCGACGAGCCCGGCTCAGTCCCAAGCAGGCGCAGATAGCCGCGGCTGCGGGAGCGCATCAGCCCGGTTCCGATCGCGAAGACGTCGCCGTGGAGATCGTAGCTGTTCGCGACCTCGGCCGTGGCGCTGCGGCCCTGGACCGGAAAGGCGTGGACATTGGGTTGCGAAAGACTCTTGCTGGTTTTCCAGTTGAGCATCGAACCGCCGCCATTGTCACCGACGGGACCGAGCGGCCGTTTGGATCTGAAATTGATAGCGCGCACCAACGGATGGTCCTGCAGGTTCTGACCGACGCCGGGGAGCGCGGTCTTGACCGCGATGCCTAGCCGCACCAGTTCGCTCGCGTCGCCGATCCCGGACAGCATCAGGAGACGCGGCGTATCGATCGCGCCCAGCGCCAGAATGATTTCGACCGCGGCGCGGGTTTCGACTTCTTCGCCGTCGACGAGGTGCCTGACCGAAACGCAGCGCCGGCCTTCGAAACCAAGCCTTGTCACCAGCGAATGCGACAGCACCGTCAGATTGCCGCGCTCCAGCACCGGCCAGAGATACCCCCGCGCCGAGCTGAAGCGCTTTCCATCGCAGATGTTGAAATTGGACGGCGCAGCACCTTCGTTGGTCGCACCGTTCGGATCGTCGATCACGGGAATGCCGAGTTCGGCGGCCCCGTCGATCAGCGCCGTTGCAATGGGATGAAGCGCACGACTTCGCTCGATCCGCAGCGGACCACCCGCGCCGCGCCATTCGCTGGCGCCGCCTTCCCAATCCTCGCAGCGCCTGAAATACGGCAGCACGTCCGCAGACGACCAACCCTTCGCGCCGGAAGCCTCCCAGGCATCGTAGTCGGCGGGATGGCCGCGATACCACATCATGGCGTTGATCGCGGAAGAGCCGCCGAGCACTTTTCCGCGGGGGATGCCGATGGTGCGGCCGTCGACATGCGGCGTCGGCGCGTAGTCGTAGCCCCAGTCGTAAGCGCTGCGCCCAAGCGGAACCCATTGGGTGGGATCATCGATCTCCGCAATGCCGATGCCGGGCGGCCCGGCCTCGATCAACAACACATCCGCGCCGGCATCGACCAGACGCCGGGTCACGGCGCAGCCGCCCGATCCGGCGCCGACCACGATGAAATCATAGCCGGCCTTGCGCGGGCGAAGGGGAATCGCCGCCGACACAGGTCGCTTCGTCGGGTCAGTTGTGCTCACTCGGTCCCATGATCACGATGTTCTCGGTCGCCTCGACATGACGAACGAAGATGTATTTGTCTTCCCGTCCGTCGCTGTGCTTGCGCTTGATGTCGGGCTGCACGGTACCGGTGACCTTGGCGACGACGACATAGGGTACATCGCTGGCGAGCCCCCTGGCGCAATGCGCATCGAATTCCTCGACGGTGCGGACCGTAAACGCCTGCTCGATACCGGCCCCGCGCGCAATCGCCGCCAGATCGACCCGACCCGATGCGGTGTGGGTCGGCGGCCCGCCGATCGACTGGTAGCACTCGTTGTCCCAGACCACGACGAACAGGTTTTTCGGCTGCTCGTTGCCGAGCGTGGCGAGAATGCCGAGATTGAACATCATCCCGCCATCGGTATCGAGCGAGACGATGCGACGGTGCGGCAGGCCAACCGCGAGCCCGAAGGCTTCGGGCGTAACGCAGCCGAGCTGTTGCTGAAACAGGCTGGCGCTGCGCATATGTGGCGCGGCGTTGTACCATTCGTCGACACTGGCCCCGAGCGACAGAATCACGAGTTCGTCCTTGAGCCGCGCGGCCAGCGCCTTCATGCAATCGAAGCGTTTCATCGCACCACCTCGCCGCCAAGCGCGACCGCCGAGTGATAATAGGACGCATACGACCAGGCATAGGCGTCCGTGATCGCACGCTCGATCTTGTCCTCCTCGCGCACCACCTGATAGGGAATGCGAAGCGCATCCAGCACCGGCTCCATGGTGATGCCGTGCGGGATGGCCCACCAGTTGTTTTCGCCGAGTTCGCCGCGATAGCTCATCAGCATCACCACCGGAATTCCGGCGCCCAACCCCATCCGCGCCAGCGGCTCGACGGAGGCGCGCAGGCCGGAATTCTCCATCACAAGGGCGGCCTTTTTGCCGGACAGGAACACGCCGCCGCAAATCGCCGCGCCCTCGCCCTCGTTGGTGACGCGGATCGTGCGAATATCGGGATCGGCGTCGAGCGCGGGATACAATTCCTTGAACAGCGAATCCGGCAGGTAACAGACGACGCTGACGCCTGCTTTCTTCAATCCGCGTATGACGGCCTCGACCGCGCTTTGTTTCATCGTATCCTCGTTCTCTCAAAACCTAACTCGCAACTGACTGCGCGTTTCGGCTAGACCTCTTTTGTTGCTCGAAACGATGCGCGGGACGCAACACCGGTCTCCTGCACTCCCTATCAATCGCGCAAGCCTTCGACCGCCTCCGCGAGCAAGGCGCCGAACGCCAGCGCCGCATCGGACATTTCCTTCTCCGGCCTGGCCAGCAGCATCAGCCGCCGCGGACTGATCTTGGGGTCGCGCAACGGCACAAACATCAGCGAGCCGTTCTCGATCTCGCATTCGATGCCGACACGGGTCTGCAACACGATGCCGAGATCCATGTTGGCCATGTCGATCATCAGGCTGATGGAATTGGTGCGCGAGCGGCAGGTCAATTCGATCAAGGAGCGGTTGAAGGCTTCCTCGACCGAAATGCCCAGCATCAGACTGTTGTCGGACAGGATCACACGCTCGCCCGACAGGTTGAACAGTTTCAATTCCTTCTTGCCGGCGAACCGGCCGCCGGGTTTGGCCAGCACGCCGAGCGACAGGCTGGTGGTGGCGATCCGGCGCACATTTCGCGGCACCTGGACATCGAACGCAACCGCAAGGTCGCAATCGCCCTCGGCAACGGCATCGCAGGCCTGCCGCGATCCGATGACCTTGATGTCGACATTGATGTCGGGATGCTGCGCCCAGAATTTGGCGAGGATGCGCGGCAACAGCCCGCGGGCGGCGCTTTCGATCACTGCGACTGACACCGTGCCGCGAAACAATCCGTGCAGTTCGTTGATCTTCGACGACGCCCGGCTGAGCTCGGCGGTGCTGAGGCGGGAATGATAAAGCAGCAATTCGCCGGCGCTGGTCAGCTTGCGGCGCTGCCGCTGACGCTCAAACAGCGGCGTCCCGAATTCTTCTTCGAGCTGCTTGATGACCCGGCTGATCGAGGAAGGCGCAACCCGCAAGACAAGCGCCGCGCGCCGGATCGATCCGAGCCGGGCAACCAGCTGGAAGTAATGGATTCGCGTCGCGACCAGCCCCAGCCGGTAGGGATCCATCGGCTGGCTCAAGTTGACCTGGGCCGTCGCTGCATTTTCACGTCGCGGGCTGTTGCGCTGTGCGGAGGCTTTCGGCGGCATCAGTGATAATCCGGGATGCCCGGCATCGTCTTGAAACCTGGCAACGCGCGAAATCGCCGCGCCCATCGGCGAAGCGCCGGATACTCGTCATGGTCGATGCCGAAATCGCGGCTGAGCGCAAAGGCTGGAAATAGCGCAATGTCCGCCAGGGTCGGATGTCCCGCGGCAAACCATTCGTCTTGCGCAAATCCGCGCGCCGTCATGTGATCTTCCATGATGCGGATCGCCCGGCGCGATGCGTCACGCAGCGATGTCTCGTCGCCGGATGTACCGAACAGCGACTGCTGGCGCGCCGCGATCGTGACGCCGAGATCATGCGCCGAGAAAATCAGCCACTGCATCACCTCGGCGAATTCCCTACCCTGCGCCGGAAGCCATTTTCCGGAGGGATCATGCGCGCGGGCGAGATGCGCGAGGACGGCTTCAGTGCCGTGCAAGACCAGATCGCCATCGCGCAGGATCGGCAGCCGGCCCGAAGGATTCATCGCCAGGTACGGCGGCGAAAGATGCTGCTTGCCGGGAAAGACATCCACAGCCACCGCCTGCCATGTGAGGCCGAGCAACGACAGAGCAAGCCTGACCCTGTAGCAGCTGTCGTCGAGTTCGTAGTTGTAGAGAACGAGTCCGCTTGCCATCAGGCCACATCCTGATCAAGTCGTGGTTCCACAGCTTGCGCCTGCTCCACCGCGTGACGCCACTGCAAAGCCCAATCGTTGAAATGGCTCTGACCCGCGCCCATGTAGCGCTCCGCCGGACCGCTGATCGACAGATGAAGCGCGGTGCGCATCTTCGAGATGGCCTGAAGGCCGGCCAGAAGCCGGTCGTTACCGCACGAAATCGCAAACAGTGTATCGCTGAGCTGGCTGACAACCGTCTCGGCCGGGTTGCCTGTGGCGAACGGAACAAGTTGAACGGCGCCTAAGGCCGCCACCGCAGCCTCAACGCCGCATCCCAGAAAAAGACTGCGCAAGGGCACCGCGGGTTCGTCGTCTTTCGGCAGGGAATGCGGATTTTCCGACAGCGTGGTCCAGATCATCCCACCTCGTTCGTGAACGGGATAAACCGGGACCTTGATGGTCTTCGGCACATCAAGCGCGGGGTGGGCCGGAATATACTGGCAGTGGCCGCCGCTATTATATTGCCAGCCGTGATAGAGACAGGCGATGTGATCGCCGCGCACGAAGCCGAAAGAGAGCTTCATGCCCCGATGCGGGCAACGATCTTCCCAGATGTGCGCGACCCCGCTGTTGTCGCGCCAAATCACCAATTCCTGGTCGAGCAGACGCGTACCGGCTGAACTGCCGGCCTCGATGGAATGGGACAGACCGACGGGATGCCAATAATCCCCTCCGCTCATTTCAAACTCCCGTCAGGCTGCCAGATCGACGTCATGGCGCACCACGTCGAGCACGAAGCAATCAAAGGGACCGAGGCTGCACGCCATCTCGAACGCGTCGACCAATTCCGCCGCGCCCGACACATTCACAGCGACGGCCTCCACGCTGGCTTGTCCGAACTGAACCTCGAGACCCAACCGATCGGCACGATGCCGCGCGAACTCGACGAAGCTCTGGGGACGCAACGTGCCTTTAAAGACGAAACGCGCGTGTTCATGGGTCATCGTCGTTGGGTCCGATCAAGCGTTCGGGCGTCGGATCGTACCGGAATTGCGGAGAGCCCAACGCCGAAAAAAGTGTCGTCACCCACAGCTCTCTGCACAGAAATCGATCAAATGGTGCCAGGCGCCGCCTGGCACGGCAGCACCTTGGCAAGACTGCGATTTTCCTTTTAGGCGGCTGAAAAACGGCCCGTCAAGTGTTGCGTTTAGCGCATCTTGAGCAGCAGCTATTGCTCTCTAGGCGGAACAGGGCGCGTCTGAAACAATTTTTCGGTTCGTGCCGCCTTGGCACAAGAGTTGCCTGACTTTGACCGACTTGAACCAACCCATTTCGTTCGCGCAGCCCCCTCAGAAAGGTCCGAACATGATCGATTTGCGTAACCTCTCCCGCCGCGGACTTTTAAATCTTGGCGCCGGCGCCGGCACATCCCTGATGCTGCCGGGCTTGATCCGCACCGCGCACGCCGCCACGCCGCTTCCGGCCGTGCCGGAAGAAAAAGCCGTGATCGCCTTTGGCCACACCGGACCGGTCGCCGACGAGGGGTGGACCTGGAGCCACGACCAGGGGATGAAGGCCGTGCAGGCCGCGTTTCCGAAATTGAAGACGATATTCGTCGAGAGCATTCCTTACTCGGCCGATGCATCGCGCACCTTCCGCCAGTTCGTCTCGCAAGGCGCCAACATGGTGTTCGCCACTTCGAACTATGGCGACTTCCTGTATGACGTCGCCAAGAAATCCCCCGACGTCGCCTTCTACGAATGCGATGGCCGAAATCCGCTCGACAATCTCAGCACCTATTATGTCGCCCACTGGTATCCGACCTACGTCACCGGCGTCGCCGCAGGCCTGATGAGCAAGAGCGGCAAGCTCGGCTATGTCGGTTCGTTCCCGGTGCCTTCGGTGTTCTCCGGCACCAATGCTTTCCTGATGGGCGCGCGCAGCGTCAATCCCAACGCCACGATGCAGGTCATCGCGATCAATTCATGGTTCGACCCGCAAGCCGCGACGCAAGCCGGCACGGCGCTGATCGACAACGGCGCCGACCTCGTGTTCGGCATCATGGATGAAGCCGGTTATCTGCAAGTGGCGGAAAAGCGCGGCGCCAAAGCGGTGATGTGGAACACCGACATCCGCCGCTTCGGGCCCAAGGCCTACGTCTCCTCGATCATCGTCGACTTCAAGAAGTTCTATGTCGATCAGGTTCGCGCCAGGCTCGAGGGCAAATGGGTGCCGACGCAGACCATCCTGCCGATGGGCGGCGGCATCGATCGTCGACGCCTGGGGCGAGACGGTGCCCGAAGCTGTTCGCAAGCAGGCCGATGCGGTTCGCGAGAAAATCGCTCGGCGGCTGGAGCCCGTTTGTCGGCGAGATCAAGGACTCCAAGGGCAATGTGAAAGTCGCCGCCGGCAAGAAGATGACCGAAACCGAACTCTACAACTGGGACTGGTCGATCGATGGTGTGAGAGGCATCTGATCGTCAGCCCGGCGTCGGATCGCGCCTCCACCAGAGACGGCCAATGAGTGCAGCCAACAACACCGCCGCGGGGCGACCTCCGGGAACGCCGCCGATCGTGCTTCTGAAGGGTATCTGCAAGTATTTTCCCGGCGTCGTCGCCAATCAGGACATCGATCTCGAAGTGCTGAGCCGGCGAGATCCACGCGCTGCTCGGCGAAAACGGCGCCGGCAAATCCACGCTGATGAACATCCTCACCGGCATTTACCAGCCCGATGCCGGTGAGATCATCATCGACGGCTATGCGCAAGTCCTTTACCTCTCCGGTCGAGGCGATCGCGGCCGGGATCGGCATGGTGCATCAGCATTTCAAGCTGGTGAATGCGTTCACGGTCGCCGAAAACATCCATCTCGGCTGGAGCGAAACCCCGGCAAGGATCAGCGCCCAGGCGCTGGAGGCGCGGACCGCCGAACTCGCCAAAACCTTGAACCTTGCGGTGAAGCCGGATGCGCGCGTCGAGGATCTATCGACCGGCGAGCAGCAGCGGGTCGAAATCCTGCGCGTGCTGGCGCGACAGGCACGGCGTGCTGATCCTGGACGAGCCGACCGCGGTGCTGACGCCGTCGGAAGCGCGCGAATTGTTCAAGGCGCTGCGGGAATTCGTCTCCCGCGGCAACGCCGTCGTCTTCATCAGCCACAAGCTCGACGAGGTGCTGGAAATCTCCGACCGCATCACCGTGCTGCGCGGCGGACGCAAGGTCGCCACCGAAGAGACCGGCAATTGTACCCACAAGAGCCTCGCCAAGCTGATGGTCGGCCACGAGATCGTTCTCAACGACCTGCGCGGACGCGCGGCGGGCACAGCCTCGCTCTCCACGCAAGCGGTGCTGCGCCTGCACGAGGTCTCCGCGCATGACGATCTCGGCAATGTCGCGCTAAACAGCGTGTCGCTGGAAGTCAGAGCCGGCGAGATCCTCGGCATCGCCGGCGTTGCCGGCAACGGCCAGAAAGAACTCAGCCAGGTCTTGACGGGAATGCGGCCCGTCGTCTCAGGCCGCATCGAAGTCGGGCGAGAAAGACTTCACCGGCCAAAGCGCCGAACAGTTTGCTGCCTTCGGCGTCGGCCATATTCCGGAGGACCGCCTGCACAGCGGGCTGGCGCCCGCGCTCAGCGTCACCGACAACGCCGTGATGCGCGAATACAAAAAACCTCCGGTTTCGGTCGGAAGCTGGTTCCGGCCGCGCGCCGCCACCATGCTGGCCGAGACCATCGCCGCCGCCGCCTCGGTCGCGGTCCCCGATTTCGCCATGCCGGTGCGGCAATTTGTCGGGCGGCAATCAGCAAAGGCTGGTCGCCCGTCGCGAAATGCGCATCGCCGGCAAGGTGCTGATCGCGGCCTATCCGAGCCGCGGCCTCGATGTCGGCGCGATCAACACCATGATGCGATACTTCGTCGAATTGCGCGACGCCGGTTGCGCCGTCGTCCTGATTTCGGAAGAGTTGGAGGAACTGCTCAATCTCTCCGACCGCATCGCGGTGATGTTCCATGGCCGCATCATGGGCATTGTCGAGGGCACCTCAACGGATATCGAGGAAATCGGACTGTTGATGGGCGGCCAGCGGTCAACCAGCCCTCCCCTCTCATTCGCGGCGAATTAAGCTTGGCCGTCCGTCTCCAATATTTTCCCTCGCCGCAGCCCGCCGTCGCCTTGCTGGCGCGCGGGCTCGCGATCGTGCTGGCGCTGGTCTGCGCGGGCCTGGTGCTCGCGGCCTTCGGGGCCAATCCGATTCAACTCGCCTTGAAGGTCATCCAGTCGACCTTCGGATCGAGCTTCGGGTTGCAGGATGTCAGCCTGCTGGTCACGCCGCTCATCCTGACGGGCCTTGCGGTTGCCGTCGCGCTCAAGGTCGGCGCATGGAATATCGGCGCCGAAGGCCAGTTCTATGCCGGGGCCTTTGCCGCAACCGGTATCGGGCTTTTCATTCCCGGCCCGACATTCGTGATTTTGCCGCTGATGTTCATCGGCGGCGCGCTGTGCGGCGTTCTCTGGATCCTGATCCCGACGCTGGCGCGCGCCTATGCCGGCGTCAGCGAACTCATCACGACGCTGTTGTTGAATTTCGTCGGCACGTTGCTCGCTTATTATGTCTCGACCGGGCCGTGGCTCGATCCGGGCGGACACGCACTCGGAACCACCGCACGCGTCCGGCACAACGTGCCGGAAATCTGGGGCGACGTTCACTGGGGATTTCCGCTGGCGATCGTGCTGACACTGTTGGTCGCCGGCGTCCTGAATTTTACCCGCTGGGGATATGAAGTGCGTCTCGCCGGTTCCAACGCGCAGGCAGCCCTTTATGCCGGCATCCCGTTCCGCCGCCATCTCATCACCGTGATGCTGCTGTCCGGCGCGATCGCCGGCATCGCGGGCATGCTGGAGGTGGCCGGCACCGTGCATCGGTTACAGGGCGGCATCTCCAACAATTTCGGCTATCTTGGCATCATGGTCGCGGTGCTGGCGCGCGGCTCGGCGATCGGCGTATTGGCGGGCGCGGCGCTGATGGCGGTGATCCTCAATTCCGGAATCATTCTGCAGACCCAGGGCGTGAACACCTCGACCGTGCTGGCGATCACAGGATTGATCTTGTTCTTCACCGCGATCGGCGACGAACTGGCGCATTATCGGCTCGTCCCGATCGAGACGAAGAAATGACGACGAGAACACGGCCAAGGGATAAGACTTCGAATGGACATCATCGCCGGACTTTTGCAGACCTCGATCCTCGCCGGCGGCGTGCTGGCGCTGGCAGCGCTCGGCGAGGTGCTGGCCGAGCGCGTCGGCGTCGTCAATCTCGGCGTCGAAGGCCTGATGGCGCTCGGCGCGATCACGGCGATCGCGATCGTCACCGCTACGCCCAATCCCGTGCTTGGCTTGATCGGCGCGCTCGGTGTCGGCTTCGTCGTCGGCATGATCTTTGCGAGCGCGACCGTCGTCCTCGCGCCAATCAGGTGTTGTGCGGCCTGGCGCTGACGCTGATGGGCACCGGGCCTGGCCGCGACCATCGGCAAGGCCTATTCCGGCATGCCGGCGAAGGCCACGTTTGCGCCGGTCGAGATTCCCTATTTGAGCGAAATTCCCGCTGCTCGGCCGCGCGCTGTTCACGCAAAATATCCTGGTCTATCTGATCTACATCGTGCTGCCCGTTACACTGCACTTCATCATGTTCCGCACCCGTCACGGCCTCAACCTGCGCGCGGTCGGAGAAAATCCCGCCGCGGCGGATGCGGCCGGCATTTCCGTGCAGAAATTCCGCTTCTGGTATGTCGCGGCGGGTTCGTCGCTCGCGGCAGGCGCCGGGGCTTACCTCACGCTCGCTTTCGTTCCGTCATGGTCCGAAGGCGTCGTCGCCGGTCGCGGCTGGATCGCGGTCGCGCTCGTGATCTTTGCCGGCTACCGGCCCATCAATGCGGTTCTGGCTGCGCTGTTGTTCGGCGCCATCACCTCGCTCGGCTTCGTCGGACAGGCGCGCAACTGGCCGATCGCAGCTCCCATCCTGTCGATGCTGCCCTATCTCGGCACCATCGCCCTGATCATCATGCCCGTGCTGGCCTGGCACCGCGTGCGACGGCTGATGGCCGCGCCCGCCGCGCTCGGCGAGCCCTATTACAGGGATGTCCGCTGATGAGCACGCTCCTTGTCAAGAATATCGAACTCTTGGCCACGTTCGACGACCAACGCCGCGAGATCAAGGACGGCGCGCTTTTCGTCCGTGACAACGTCATCGAGGCGGTCGGCTCGTCGGCCGACATGAGCTCGATGCAGGCGGACGAGACCCTCGACCTGGCCGGCCATGTCGTGATGCCGGGCATGGTCAACATCCACCATCACATGTACCAGACCCTGACGCGGGTGATGGTGCAGGACGACGAGCTTCTGGTCTGGCTCAAGACGCTGTATCCGATCTGGGCCAAGCTCGACGACGACGCGATGCGGATATCAGCCGGCGTCGCGATGGCCGAGCTGATTCAGTCCGGCTGCACCACGACTTCCGACCACCTCTATATTCTTCCCAACAACTCGACGCTCGACAGCACGATCGAGGCCTCGCGGGCGATCGGCATGCGTTTCCATGCCGCGCGCGGCGCCATGTCGCGCGGCGAGAGCCAGGGCGGGCTGCCGCCCGATAGCTGCGTCGAAAAGGAAGACACGATCCTGAAAGATTCCGAACGGCTGATCCATCGCTATCATGACAATTCACGGCATGCGATGAACCGGATCGTGCTGGCGCCCTGCTCGCCTTTCTCGGTGACGCCGAACCTGATGCGGGAGGCGGCCGCGCTGGCGCGTCAGCACGCCGGCGTGCATCTGCACTCCCATCTCGCCGAGGAACTGTTCGAGGAGAAATATTGTCTCGACGTCTACGGCATGCGTTCGGTCGCATTCGCCGAATCCGTCGGCTGGCTCGGGCCGGACGTCTGGTTCGCGCATTCGATCTTCATGACGTCGGATGAAATCAAGCGTTTCGCGGAGACCGGAACCGGCGTAGCGCATTGCCCCTCCGCCAACATGCGTTGCGGCCAGGGCATCGCCAAGATCCGCGAGATGCTCGATTGTGGCGTCAAGGTCGGCCTTGGGGTCGACGGCTCGGCCTCCAACGACACCTCTAATCTGTTCATGGAGGCGCGGCTGGCGATGATGCTTCAGCGCGTGGCGCCGCATCATTATCTGTCGGAGAAACCGGGCGGCCGCGGCGGCTTCGGCGGCACACCGAAAGCACTCTCGGCGCGCGAGGCCTACGAGATGGCCACCCGAGGCGGCGCCGCCATTCTCGGCCGCGACGATATCGGTCATCTGGCGCCCGGCATGAGCGCCGACTTCATCGCCGTGCGGCTGAACCAGCTCGGTCTTTCGGGCACGCAACGCGATCCGCTGGCGGCGCTCTTGATGTGCGGACCGTTCCGGGTGGATTATTCCTTCATCAACGGCAAGGAAATCATCCGCAAGGGTGAGTTCGTTACCTTCGACGTCGAGGCGGCGATGGCCGATCATGCCGGTGTGATGAAGCGGATCTACGCGGACGCCTGATCGACGCCCTCTTCCGACGAGGAGACTTTCGCATGCAAGGAACGGCCGAAAGGGCGACGCTCGATCAGTGGTACTGCATCGAGCAGTTGCAGGATATCGCGGTCGGGCGCACGACCAACCGCTTGCTTGGCACTGACCTTTCGATTCTGCGCCATGGTGACGGCGACATCACCGTGACGACCGCAGGAACTCGAGACGCCGCTGCCGACCCGCCAGCGCTATGGCTGTCTATGGACCACGCTCGGAACGCCGGCAACGGACGTGCTGCCGGTCCCGGAAGCCGACGAGACCGACCGGCGCGTGGTCGTTTGCGGGGCGATTTCGGTCAGATCTTCCGGCCTTCGCATCGTCGAGAATTTTCTCGACATGGCGCATTTCCCGTTCGTGCACACCGATATTCTCGGCGCCGAACCTCACACCGAGGTCACGCAGTATACGACCGAGATCCGCCGCGACGTCGACGAGGTATGGGCGACGAATTGCCAGTTCTTCCAGCCGCAGGCAGCATTATCGGCGACCGGCGGCATCATGACCCAATACATGTACCGCGTCGCCAATCCGTTCGCGACCATCCTGTACAAGACCTGCCCCAACGCCGCCAACCGCTGGGACGTGATCTGCCTGTTCGTGCAGCCGCTCGATCCGGACCGCTGCCGCGCGCATCCGATCATGTTCCTGATCGACGATACGTCGGACCTGACGGATCTGATTCATTTCCAGCAGCTGATATTCCTGCAAGACCGCATCATCCTTGAAAACCAGCGACCGGCGCTATTGCCGCTCGAACCCCGTGCCGAGATTCCGACCCGCGCCGACGCAACCTCGATCGCCTACCGGCGCTGGCTCAAGGAAAAAGGTGTCAGCTACGGCGCCCAGATCAGAGCGCAATGATTTCTGAGCGCAATGATCATCGAAACCAGACATCGTCGACAACCAGGTGAGGACGCATCCATGAACTCGATTCCCGTGATTGACGTCGCCCCGCTACTGAACGGCTCCCCTCAAGAGGCGCAAGCCGTTGCCGATGCCCTCGGCCATGCCTGCCGCGAGGTCGGTTTCTTCTACATCACTGGTCACGGCGTTCCCGCTTCCCTGATGACCAAAGTTTTCGAAGATTCGGCCGCCTTGTTTACGGCGCCGGCAAAGGTGCGCGAGGGAGCCATGTTCAGCGGCGCCAGCGGAAACCGCGGTTATATCCGGCTCGGCGGCGAGAGCCTCGACCCGGACAAGCCCGCAGACGTCAAGGAAGCCTTCAACATCGGCCTCGAACTCGCCCCCGACGATCCCGAATTACTGGCTCGCGCGCCCTTCCGCGGCGCCAACCTGTGGCCGGACCTGCCGGGGTTTCGCGACACCATGCTCGACTATTTCAATCGCGTCTGGCGACTGGGCTGCGACCTGCATCGCGGCTTCGCGCTCGACCTCGGATTGGAGCGCGACTTCTTCGAGAGCAGCCTCGACAAACCAATCGCCACGCTACGCCTGCTGCATTATCCGCCGGTCGAAGGCCCGCTGCCCGACGGCCAGCTTGGCGCCGGCGAGCATACTGACTACGGCAATGTCACCCTGCTCGCGACCGATGCGGTCGGCGGCCTGATGGTCCGCGATCGGTCAGGCCGCTGGCTCGATGCGCCGGTCGTGCCCGGCGCCTTTGTCTGCAACATCGGCGATTGCCTGATGCGATGGTCGAACGACGTCTATGTTTCGACCCCGCACAAGGTGGTGAGCCCGCCGAACAAGGATCGCTATTCAATCGCGTTTTTTCTCGATCCCAATCCGGACGCCATGGTGGCATGTCTGCCGACATGCATCACGCCGGACCGGCCGGCCAAATATGCCCCGATCACCGGCGCCGATTTCCTGCGCTCGCGGCTCGAACCCACTTACGCTGCGAAAGCGAGTTGAACTCCATAGAATTCATCAGCGGGTCAACTCGACTTTGGCGGTTGCGTAAAGCTCGATGCATTCCGCGGTTCTGATGCCCTCGATCACCTTCAGATTCCATCCGGTCATCTCGGCGAAGCGCTCGACCGTATAGTCCTTGAAGTTGAACGCGATCTTGGCGAGCTGCTTGATGTCGCGGTTACGGGCACCGAGCACCAGGGTGTTGAAGCCGCCGTTGAGAATGGCGCCCAGGCACATCGGACAGGGCTCGCAGGTTGCATAGAACGTGCAGTCCGGCAGCATGCGCCGTCCAAGTTTCTGGGTCGCGTATTTCACCGCAAGCGTCTCCGAATGGGCGGTGGCGTCGCATGCCGACACCTTCAGGCTGCGGCTGCGGACGACAAGCTCGCCGTCGCCGTCGACCACCACCGCGCCGAATGGCTGTTCGCCTTGTGCCGCGCCGGCTTTTGCTTCCTCGATGGCGATCGCCATGAAGCGGTTATGATCGAGTTCCAATGTCATTCTCCGTTGTTTGCTTTGGATCGCGCGATTTCGCCGATCGTTTCGTTGAAGCATGATCCGGAAAAGTGTGAAGCGGTTTTCCGAAAAGATCATGCGTCATCAAAGAACTAAAGCGCGATGACGATTCAGTCAGATTTTATCGCGCTTTGGTGGTCCGTTTCGGTCAGTGATCGGCGGACAGGATACGATCGGCCTTGGGCGGCAGGAAGGCGCGGCTGAAAACTTCGTCGATCGCGGGCGTGCGGCTCAGCGCATAAGCATCCGCGACCGTCTTGATCGCGGCGTTGAGCCTGGTGTCATCGAGATCGCCGAGCCCGAGCCGAGCCACTTCATCGGTCCGTAATTGCTGATTGATGGTATAGATCAGCCGCTGCTTCTCGAGGTCGAAATTGGTGAGCGGCTCGACTTTTTGCAGCGTCGTGATCCCGATATCCGGATTGGCCGCGACCTGAAGTATCGCCCGGTTGAGCGCTTTCACGAGGCTGCGAACGGCGTCGGGTTTTTCCTTGAGCAGCTTCTGGGAAACGAGGATGCCGTTGGAATAAAGATCCAGTCCGTTCTCGCTGTAGAAGAACCAGCGGAAATCCTTCTCCGGCGATTTTTTCATGGCGAGAAAATTCATGTAGCTGGTGGGCGCGAATTGCGCGATCGCGTCGGCCTGCCCGGTGACCAACAGTTGCTCGATCAGGTTGGGCGCGGCGTTCAGGACCTTGACCTTGGAGGCATCGACTCCATTTTTGATCGCGAGCGGCTTGAACATGCGTTCAGTTGCGGAACCCGCCGGCGCTGCCAGGATGTGGCCCTCGACGTCCTTCAAGGTCTTGATCGGGCCGTCCGCCTTGACGATCAAGGCATAGGGCGCCCGATTGTACAGCATATAGACCATCAGCGGCTGTTCGCCCGGATGCAACGCGGCGTTCTGGATCACGGCATTGATGTCGCCAAACCCTGCGTCGTAGGTGCCCGTCATGATGTGACTGACGGCGGCGGCCGATCCGTCGCCCTGGTCGATGGTGACATCCAGCCCCTCAGCCTGGAAATAACCGTTGTCGCGGGCGACGTAGAACCATGCGCCCGGTCCCTGCGCCTTCCAGTCCAGGATGAAGCGAATCTTGACAGGCTCGGCATTTGCCGTCCCCGCGATCGCCGCGATAGCGAGGCAGGCCAGGGCCCAAACGAACAAACGCTTCATGCTGGTAACTCCGGTGGTGAATCTCTTCCGCGCTCATGCACTTTTTGGACCAAAGGCTGACAGTTCCCCCGGCCTCGTTTGCATCACTTTGCCCTCCCCAATCCGGCAGCGCTACCCGGTCAATCCTGCGCTTCTGTTCGGGTGAAAGCCAGACGCCGGCACGCTTCGGCATGATGAGCGCTGAACTCAGCCCCCATGAAGTGAAATGCGCCCTGTTGAAAAGGCAACCGTCGCCGCGGCGATCAGTGCGGCGCCGTGGGCTTGCGCCTGGGCGAGCCGGGCCGCAAGCAACGCTCGCTCGGCCTCCACGGCCGTCGTCAGCGTTCCGGCGCCGCTCTTGTAGGCGGAGAGCGCGGCGTCCTGGGTAACGGCGGAGGCTGCGACCAGCGTGGTCGCCGCGGCATATGCTGCAACACTGCTGCGCAACGCATCGGCAGCGGCCACAACCTCCGTCGCAGCCGCCTGTTCGAGCCTCTGCGTGGTGGCAGCCGCCGCATCGGCGCGCGACTGCGCCTCGCGAACGTGGGCATCGCGGATGCCGCCGTCATAGATCGGAAACGTCACGCCGCCGAGCACGGTGGTATCGTTCCTGTTCAACGATACATTTCCGAGCCCGGATGGAATCGTCGGTGGCGACGGCGAAGGAGGCGGAGACGATGCACCTGAAGGATTCAACGACGAAAGGCTGGGCAAGGACGTCAGGCTGAGATTCCCGGTCGTATAGGTGTCCGAGGCGGAAATAAAGACCTTGGGAAGCAGGTCCGCTTCCGCCGCTCTTATGCTGGCCGACGCGGCCCTCGCTGTGGCGAGGCTGGCCTGGACATCCGGACGCCGTGCGACGGCATCCGCAATCATCCGCTCGACCGGCACAACCGACAAGACGCCGAGCGGCCGGCGGGAAACATCCTGTACGCGCACCACCGCAAGCGGCGAGATACCGATCGCCGATATCAGGCCGTGATAGGCGTCACGCTCGGCATTCTGCGCCTGCACCAGGTCGAACGCCGCCTGCGCAAACAGCTGGTTCGCCTGGGCGGTTTCGACGCTCGTTCCGACGCCCTGCCGGTATTTTGCCGTGGCCGCATCGCGGATGTTCGCACTCTCGGCTTTAGACTGCTGCGCGATCGTGACGCGTTGCCGCGCCACCGCGTATTCCTGAAACGCGCGCGTGACCTCATAGATGATGCGCTGATGCACGCCGTTGAACGCGATGTTTCTCGCCAGCGACAGTTCCTTCGCGGTCTGGGCCAACGCATCGCGTTCGCCGAAATCGAAAATAAGCCACTGCAAGCTGACGCCCGAGATCGTTCCGCTAAAATGGCTGTCGCTGCCCAAAGACGGCAGGCTGCCCAACTGCGTCGATCCGGACTGGGTTTGCGCACCGCCGACCGCGATCGCGCTCAGCGCCGGCAGATAAAGCGCCTTGACCATCCCGACGCCGAGCGCGGCCTGCCGCGCCTCTTCCCACGCCACCCGCGTCGCCGGATTCTTGCTCTGCGCGACGTCGATCAGCTCGGCAAGCGAATAGACGTGCCGGCTGTCGATCGCGGGCTCGGCGAATGCCGCCGCAGCGCCACCCGCCGGCGGCAGCGTGTAATCGCGCAACCGGGCGGAATTCGACCTGGCAGGATGCGAATTGCCCTCGCTGCCGGTTGCTTCGTTGGCCTCGTCTGCGCCCGAACGATATGGCGCATCGGGTCGCTCCGGCGCCAGCGAGAGAGATTCTGCCGCGCAGCCGCCGAGAATTGTAGCGAGCAGCAGCGGGATGGCCCGGGCGAACCTTGACAGTTCAGCCATTTGACAGCTCAACCATGGGCGTTTGCCTCAAGACGGAGAAGACGTCGATAGCCGTGCAGTGCCGACGACAACTCGCCGATTCCCCGCTCGAGCTCGGCGAAACCGTCGCGCGTGGGCAGCGCCATCGAGGGAGCCTCAACCCGCTCTGCCCTTCCGGCATCAAGGCTCGCGTCCGCGGAACTCGCCAGGGCGTCAGCCAGCTCGGCCAGTTGCGCTTCGACCTTGAGACTTTCACTCCCGACATCCGGCCGAACCTGCTCCCGGTCGAGCGATGAACAGACCGCGATCCGGCAAATCATATCGATCACCGAACGTAGTGAGGCGATGCTGAGCTCGATCGCATCGCGCCGGCGGCGGCCGGCGGCCGAATTCGGGTTTTCGTAACCAAGCGCAGTCGCGCTGCTCTCGACCGCTTCAAGGGACGCTTGCAGCGCGGCGGCGTGCCAGCCGGCCTCGAATGGCACTGGCGCTTCCGGCACCGCGCGCAGCAGGTCGCGGCTTCGCGCCAGAAGCTGCAACAGCTGACCACGAACCCGCGACAGGACCGAAACGGGAAACACTTGCGTGAAGATGAGGTAGATGACCAGGTTGCCGAAGATAATCCCGATCGTGCGGTCGCGAACGATGGTGAGATCGAACTTCGGCAGATCGCCTTGCAGGATGCAGAGATAAAGCGCAAAGGCGGCCTGGAAACCGATATAGGAAACGCTCGGACGGCCGACCGCGACCCAGGCCGCCGGCAACGTCACGACCGCGATCAGGATCATCAGTTCGGTGATCGAGTCCATCCGCGGAACGACGTAGACGATCGCGAGATAGCCCAAGGCCGCGCCGATCAGGCAGCCCGTGATCCGCAGCAGCAGTTTCTGCATGGATTCACCGACGGTGGTGAGACCGACGATGAAACAAGTCAGCATGCAGGTGTGGATCGCCGGCCAGTCAAGCAATGTGAAGGTCAGGTAGCAAATCATCACCGCGAGCGACCCCTTCAACGCATAGCGCGTGTGATCCGGGTTGTGAAAGGCGTCAGGCAGAAAGAAGCCTGACTTGGTCTTTGGCGAATGCGGGGGCGCCAGTTCGGGCACGGCGCCGTTAACGACAACGCTTCGGATATCCGCAACCAGGGTCTCGATCGCGCCCCACAGACCTTGAAGGGTGACCGGCGATATATCGGCCGCCGCGTCGTCGGATAAGGCTCCTGCTCGCCGCGTTCGCCCGACCGCTTCGGTCAATCCCTCGACCCGTGTCACCAGCTGCGGCGGGACGACCGGTTCGGTATCGACCGCGGCGAGGACCGCGACCGACAAATTGTAGGTCATGACGACAAGGGCCCGCAGCTCTTTGACGCGTGACGGCGGCTGGAAACGGAACAGGCCCGTCATCTTGACGAGCTTCAGAAGTTCCTCGTTTCCGCCTTTGCAATTCTCACCGACGTGCTCCCGCTCGCGACGGCCGTTCGGATTGCTCAAGAGCGCGGCCACCGCCCGAAGCCGGCGCGCGATGATCTCGCTCGCCAGCCTGTCGGGTCTCCGGCCAAGCAGGACATTGTAGACGAGGAACACGCCCATCGGCATGGCGACGAACAGCCAGGCATAAAGCAGTCCGCGCGTGGCAATCTCGCCCAGCGGCGCGCTGCCGAACAGATCGATGGCGTAGGCGATGATCAGTCCGATCGTGCCGGCGAGCGGTGCAAGCTTGCTGGCGGAGGCCAGAAAGAACATCGCAAACGTCCAGCCGCCGAGCACCAGAATTCGGGCCTCCGGCGAATTGAGCGACAACAGCGCAAAACCGAAGGCGATCGCAACCACGATCGTCACCACGATGACGAGCGCGATGTTGGCGATGATACCCTCGCCGCAGTCTTCCTTGGCGGCAAAAAAAACCAGGTAGGTGCTGGTTGCCGGGTCTGGAATGCCGTAGGTCATCGACACCAGGACGACCAGCGCGCAAACGATGCTGATCTCGACCGCGCGCGCCGCGCGGCCGGGAAAAGGATCGAGGATATCCGCGATCAGGCGCATCAGCATGCACCTTCCGGCCTGATCTCGACGAACGCCGATGCACCGAGGCGCATGAGATCCGCCGGCGGATTCAGCAGATGGACGCGGACCGGAAAGCGCTGCTCGACCCGCACCCAGTTCACCGACCGCGCCACGTAAGGCACGCCATGCGGCAGGTTGATCCGGTCCTGGTCGGTCACGCCCCAGCCGATGCCGTCGACCTTGCCCTTGATCGCTATCCGCCGGTCGATCAGGGAATAGGCGACGGCACAGGTCCCGACCGCGATATGGCCGAGTTCGGTTTCTCTGAAGTTGGCGGATGCGTACCAGTTTTCCGTAACCACCAGCGTGAACGGCGATTGGCCGGCGACGATATGCTCGCCGGTCTCGATGCCAAGTCCCGTCACCCGGCCGTCATGCGGCGCGCGTACGATCGTTTCGCGCACGTCACGTTCCGCCAAAGCAAGGCTACTACGCCGCGCTTCGACGCTGGCCAGCGCGCTGTCGAGATTGCCGATCGCGGTCTTGGTTGCCGTGGCCTGTTCGAGAGCCTGCGAGTAGGCCGTTTCAGCCTTTTGCTTCGCTGTGCGGGCATCGTCGACTTGCTGCGCGGAGACGTACCCTTTGCCCAGCAGCGGCTCCAGCCGGTCGAGCGTATTGCTGGCGAGTTGAAGGCTTGATTTCGCCTGCGTGACCTGATCGCCGGCGATCGTCGCGTTCGAGGTTTCGGTGGCGACGGTGCGCCGTTGGGTATCGAGCAGGCCTTCCGCAGCTTTCAATTCCGCCGCGGCGAGTTCGGCTCTGAGCTTGAATGGCTCAGGGTCGATCTCGAACAGGATATCCCCTCGTTTGACCAGCTGATTTTCCCGAACCTCCAGTCTCAGGATGCGGCCCGAGACGATCGGCGCGATATGGACGACGTCGGCGTCGATGCTGGCATCATCGGTATAGGGGTTGAGTTCGCGCTGGCGCAGGAAGGAGCCGATCGCGATCGTGGCGCCACCGATAACAGCAACCGCAATGGCGACGGGGACGAGTTTGGCAAGACGGACCACAGCCTTCACCCCGCCGTGAACAACAGGAGCCAGATCGACGAAGCGAGCCCTGCCGCGCAGGCGACATAGACCAGTAATCTAAAGGGAATTGCTTCCTCGAGGCCGACGGTGATGATCAGGAGGCGCAGGCCGATCGATCCGGCGATGCCGATCCCGGCACATAACAGCCACGCGGGAAAAAAAGCCCCGAACAGGCTGTAGGAGGGCGCGCCTCTGAGGCTGCAACCGCCGAGCAGCCAGGCCACGGCGGCAAGCGGCGCACCACGCAAAAGCAACGGCACGGCCGGGTGCTGCTCTGTCCTTCGCGGCCGGCCGACAGCAGCAATAAGCGATTTGGGGTCTGACAGCATCTGACGATCGATAAGCAGGCGGGCGGCCGCGGGGTTACGACTAGAAAGCAGCCTCGACAGCGAGAGTCATCACTGAATATTGTGCATGCACTGATTGATCTATATTCACGCCTCCGCCTCCCTTTGCGAAAAATAAGGGTAGCCGACGGCGGCCGATGACAATGCGAAGGAGCAGATATTGCCGGTTCGACGGATCGATCTCAATCTGTTTCGCGTCTTCGAAGCGATCATGCGTCATCGTAGCGTGGCCGGCGCCAGCCGCGAACTGAATATCACCCCTTCCGCCGTCAGCCACGCGCTGGCGCGGTTGCGCCAGATGCTGAACGATCCGCTGTTTATCCTGGCCGAAACCGGCATGACGCCGACCCCGCGCGCGATCGAGCTTGCGCCCAACATCAACGAGGGGCTTCGGCGTTTTACGGAAGCCGTCAGCTCCACGACATTCGACCCGACCCAATCGGCGAGAACTTTCCGGATCGCCATGTCGGATTACGCGGCGTTGACGCTGCTGCCGCCAATCGCGGACAAAATCAACAAGAGCGCACCGGGCATCAATCTGCGTATCTTCCCGCTCAGCCGGCCGGATCTGGTCGATCATCTCGACAACGGTCAGGTTGAAATGGCCGTCGGCTGGTTTGCCAATCTTCCCAGCCGCATGCGCCGCATGCCTGTCCTGGTGGAGACCGAGACCCTGGTGGTGCGCGCGGGTCATCCATTGACGCGCGAAAAAGTCACCATGGAGCGGCTATTCGCCTTCCCTTACGTGGTGGTTGAACTGAGCGGCAGCGGCGAACGCGCTTCCGACGGCTTCATCGACGAGCAAGGCGTGGAGCGGCGGGTCTGGATCGAGCGCCTGCTGTTGGAGCAGGAAAATGGGGCGACGGGATTGGTCGGCCGGGTCGCAATATCCCTGCCGCATTATTCGGCAGTCGCCAATCTCATTGCCCAAAGCGATATGATCGCAACATTGCCACGCAGTATCGCGATCCGGGAGGCCGCGCGGGAGCCCCTGGTGATCCTCGAACTGCCGTATGTGCCCCTGCGGGTCAAGATCGAGACCGTCTGGCACGAGCGCGGCGATCAGGATCAAGGGCCTGCAATGGTTCGTCAAGGTGCTTCAGGCGGTCGCGAATTTGACCGGCTGAGATCTTCTGGAGTTGAGATGGCGCGAGCAGGTCTCGCGCCATCTCCGCATCGAAGGCGCCTTGTGACGCGGCGATGAGCCACTTCAGACGAAATTTTCTTTCATCATCTCCCAGACCTCGCCGCTGCGTCCATGCAATACCGCGCGGACCGTATACAGGGCCATGCCCTTCGCCGCATCAAATTCGATCGTCGGCGGCATCACGAGCTGCATCGGCGCGACCTTCACATTGAGCAAAGCGGGCCCGGGCTGAGCCAGCCATTCCTGCACCGCCTGCTCCAGTTCGCCCGCCTTGGAAACGGTACGACCCCACAGGCCCATCGCCTCGGCCACTTTTCCGAAATCCGGATTTTTCAGGTCGGTGAAGGTGGGCAGCAAGCCTTCGGTTTTCTGTTCGATCTCAACAAAGCCCAGCTTTCCATTGTCGAACACAACGATCTTGATCGGCAGGTCTTCCTGGAGCGTGGTCATCAGCTCGCCGAACAGCATGGCGATGCCGCCATCGCCGCACATCGCGATAACCTGACGGCCGGGTTGCGCGGCCTGCAATCCGAGCGCGGCCGACAAGGCCGTTGCCATGGTTCCGTGAAGCAGGCTTCCGAACGTTCGCCGCTTGCCGTTCACCTTCAATAACTGGTGCAACCACACGACCGGCGTGCCGTCATCGCCCGCGAATAAAGCGTCCTCTTTGGCGAGACGATCGATGATGGTGGTCAGATAAGTGCCGGGAATTACATCGCCCCGCAGCGGCTTGGCGGCGGCGTATCGCTGTTCCATCATGTGCTTGTAGCGCGCGACGCTCTCGTCGTGGAACGAGGAATCGGTTTTTTGATGCAGCCGGGGGAGCAAAGCGGCAAGCGTCGCCTTGACGCTTCCGATCGCTCCGATCGTGACGGGGTGACGGCGGCCAAGGTGAGTGGGCTCAAGGTCGATCTGAATGGTCTTTGCTTTCTCGGGATAAAACTGACGCCAGGCGAAGTCGGCCCCAAGTTGCAGCAGGACATCGCAATCAAGAACCGCGCGATAGCCGGACTCACCGCCAATCAGACCGGTCATTCCGACGTTGTGCGGGTTGTCGTATTCGATGAAATCCTTGGCGCGCGTCGTGTGCGCGACAGGCGCCAGCAGTTTCTGCGCCGTCGCCATGATCTCGTCATGGGCGCCCTGGCTGCCTGAGCCTGCGTAAATCGTGACCTTCTTGCCGGAATTGATGATACCGGCGATCCGATCGAGCTCTTCGGCGCTGGGCACCGTGGCCGGCTTGCTGACATGGACGCGATAGGGCACGTCGTCTTCAATCTTGCCCTTCGACACGTCGACGGGGACGATCAGCACGGCGACACCACGTTTGGCGATCGCGGCCTGGCAGGCGATCACCGTCTTTCGCCGCGCCTGTTCCGGCGTGTAGATCATGTCGCAATAGACGCTGCATCCGCGATAGACGTCCTTGAAGTCGACTTCCTGAATGTAGTCGAAGCCCAACTCGCTTCGGACCACCTGGCTCGCGATCAGGATAACCGGCGATCGGTTTCGGTGGCATTCAAACAGACCGTTGACGAAATGAAGGCTTCCGGGCCCGCAACTTCCGGCGACCGCCGTGAGTTCGCCGGTCAGCAGCGCTTCCGCGCCTGCCGCAAAGGCCCCGGCCTCCTCGTGCCGCATGTGCACAAACCTGATGTCACTTTTCTGGATGCTGTGCGCGACATCATTCAACGTATCGCCAACGATGCCGTAGCACCGCTTCACGCCGGCGGATTGCAGCGTCTCGATAATCGCATCTGCGACTTTTGTAGCCATCACTATTCTCCTTGCTTTGGTTTATTGGCCAGACCAACCGGCACGACGGGTTGGCTAGTTGTTTTCCGGATAGGTCGAGCTGTAGTCGACAGCGACTGGCGCCGAGGCCTCGTGGGATTCGTCGCGGATCTTGCCGCGGAACATCCAGTACACCGTCGCCGTGTAGCCGCAGATCAACGGAAGCACGATCGCGCCGGGCCAGAAGATGAATCGCAAACTCGATTCCGGCGCCAACGCGTCTTCGATCGTGAGCGAGAATGGAATCATGTAGGGCCAGAACGAGACCGCCAGCGTCGCGAACGCCGCCCCGAAAACCAGGCTGACCATGCGGAACGGCTGGAAATCGTCATGGTCCAGCATGCTCCGGATCAGGCGATGGGTCGCCCAAACGCCGATCGCGGGGAAGATCAGGAGATAGGGACGCTCCAGCCAGCGCCCCATGATGCGAAGGTCCAGCACCAGCGCATAGAGGAAGGACACCGCGAGGAAACCGCCGACCGCAGCCGTCAGCGGAGGCAAGAGGCTGTAGGCGTGCTTGCGCAACACGCCCTCCGTCTTGCCGATCAGCCATGCGGCGCCGAGCAGCGCATAACCGAGGCACAGGCCCACGCCGCAAAGACATGCAAACGGGCTCAGCCAGGTCCAACTGTCGCCGATGTAGCGGCCGTCCACAATCGGCATGCCCTTGACCAGCGCGCCGATCACCACGCCCTGTGCGAAGGTCGCAACGACAGAGCCGGCAGCGAAACTGAAATTCCAGACCCAGCGGTATTGCACCGTCTTGTGGCGAAACTCGAACGCCACGCCGCGCAGGATCAACGCGCCGAGCATCAGCACGATCGGCAGGTAGAAAGCCGAGAGCAGTGCGGCGAACGCCTTGGGAAAGGCGCCAAACAGCACCGTTCCGGAAATCACCAGCCAGGTTTCGTTGCCGTCCCAGACCGGCGAAATCGCCGACAACATCCGGTTGCGGTCCGCTTCGTCGCGGTTGAACGCGAACAGAATCCCGACCCCGAGATCGAAGCCGTCGAGCAACACGTAAAGCAACGTGCTGACGGCGAGAATTGCGACCCACAACATCATGATCTAGAGATCCGCGCTGGAGTTGAACGCGACGGCCGGGACGCCGTCCCCGACTGAAAGCGGCCGGCTGGGAGTTGCGGCAGGCGAATCTGTCAGGCCAGTCGGCCCAGCCTTGAGAAGCCGGTAGATGTAAATCGTGCCGAAGCTGAAAATCGTGGCGTAGATCGCAACAAAGAAGATCAGCGAAAATACCGTCGCGTTGACGGCGAGGCCCGGCGTCACCGCATCCGCGGTCTTAAGGACGCCATAGACGGTCCAGGGTTGCCGCCCGACCTCGGCGGTAAACCATCCGGTGAGAATGGCCACGAAGGGCAGCGGAAAGTTCAGGAAAATGCCCCACAGCAGCAACCGGGATCGATCCAGCTTTCCACGGATCAAAAGAAACGAGCCGATCCAGGCAATAGCGAGCATGACAAGTCCGCAGCCGACCATGACGCGGAAG